>NZ_FO704551.1:2400000-3029761 GCF_000968175.1 Xenorhabdus poinarii G6 | reverse complement strand
TTCCGCAACTCACCCTTTCTATTAACGGTGGTATTAAATCGCTGGAAGAAGCGAAACAACATTTACAACACATCGATGGTGTGATGATTGGGCGAGAAGCTTACCAAAATCCCTCTATTCTAGCGCATGTGGATCGTGAGCTTTTTGATCACACCGTTCCTGTGACCAATACTGTTGACGCGGTTAAGTCCCTCTATCCTTATATCGAACAGGAATTATCTCAAGGCACTTATTTGGGCCATATTACTCGCCATATTTTAGGAGTCTTTCAGGGAATACCGGGGGCACGTCAATGGCGTCGTCATTTAAGTGAGAACGCCCATAAACCAGGCGCTGATATTATGGTTGTCGAGAAAGCCCTGGAAATGGTGAAAGAGCGGATGTAATCCGCTCAGGTGTTTTGTTAATCAAGTCTTTTGGCGTATTCGGAAAATAGGGTTGACGATGTTGCTAATTCCATCCGAGGCAGCTGAGGTATTGTTGATAGTCCAGAAGCGATTAGTGGAATCGCTGGTAGCAGTCTACCTGCATGGTTCGGCCGTGGTTGGTGGCCTTCGTCCCCGTAGCGATGTAGATTTGCTCGTGGTTATTGACCAGCCAATAACATCTGAGATTCGGGAAAGTCTTGCTGCCGATTTAATGATGATATCGGGTCGCTATCCCGCTGATCCTGATGGACGCCGCCCTGTTGAAGTGATTGTTTTCTTGCGCACCGATCTTATTGCATCACCTTATCCTGCCCGGAGCGAATTCATTTATGGCGAGTGGCTGCGTGACGAATATGAAGAAGGGAAAACGCCCAAACCTGTTTGTGATCCAGAACTTACTTTGGTGTTGGCTCAATCACGACAGGAAGCAATACCTCTGCTCGGTCCGGATGCAAGTCGTCTTATACCCGTTATTCCAAGATCAGACATTCGCCGGGCGATTAAAGAGGTTCTGCCGGTTTTACTTGAAACGCTACAGGGAGATGAGCGCAATGTTCTGCTAACGCTGGCACGTATGTGGCGAACCGTTGTTACCGGAGAGTTTGTCGCTAAGGATGTCGCTGCCGGCTGGGCTGCAGCCCGCCTTCCAGTCGTACAGGCTATTGTTTTGATCGATGTGCGGGAGAGCTATTTGAGCGGGTGTGAAGAAGATTGGCAAAATCGCCAGCAAGAACTTCAGCTCACGGTAAATGCATTGCACGATTGTGTGCTAACGAATCTATAATGCTCCCCACCTACATGGCCGGACAGACAGGTCTGGACAAGCATAAGGCGCGGGGCTCTTTCATGCCCGCACCGAGTGACATATTCCGTTAATCAGGAACAGTGCTTGCCATTATGGGATCAATAAACTGGAGCCGTGAGTCATGCGGCTCTCCAATGCTTGATGTGCTGCCATTGCTTCATTCAGCGGAAATTTCTGGCTTTCTGGCACATCAACGTTGATTTTTCCCGCTGCAATGACGTCAAATAACGCTTTGCTGGCTTCGTTCAATTCCTCGTGAGTGGTGATATACCCATTAATTGCGGGGCGGGTAACAAACAGGGAGCCTTTTTGATTGAGGATCCCTAAATCGACCCCGGTCACTGGCCCGGATGCGTTGCCAAAACTGACCATCAGTCCGTGGCGCTTCAGGCAATCCAATGAATCCAACCATGTCGCTTTGCCTACAGAATCATAAACAACCCCGACTTTTTCCCCGCCAGTGATATCCAGAACACGTTCTACAATATTTTCGCGATTATAATTAATGGTTTGCCACGCGCCCGCAGCGTGGGCAAGTGCGGCTTTCTCATCAGAGCCGACAGTACCAATCAATTTTGCTCCCAATGCCTTCGCCCACTGGCAAGCAATCAGTCCAACCCCTCCGGCTGCGGCGTGGAATAAGAAAACGTCGTCTTTTTGCACCTTATGCGTCAGAAAAAATAAATAGTAAACGGTTAAACCTTTCAGCAAGGAAGCGGCTGCTTGTTCAAATGAAATGGCATCGGGCAGAAGAACGATCTTATTCGCCTGAACATTATGCACTTCACTGTAAGCACCGATTGTCGATTGGGCATAAGCAACGCGATCACCGATGTTAACGGATGTCACATTGGCACCTACTTTGGTGACAATGCCGGCAGCCTCTGTTCCCAGGCCGGATGGCAAATCAGTTAACGGATATAATCCACTGCGAAAATAGGTATCAATGTAATTAACCCCAATGGCTTTATGTTCGACTTGGACTTCATCAGGTGCCGGATCAGCAGGTATAAATTCACAATATCGGAGTACTTCTGGGCCGCCAGTGGCGGAAAATTCAATATGTTTTGCCATGGTCACTCGCTCGTTATAGTGGAAATATTGGGAACAGCTTCGCACGTTTGCAATGAAATGGATGCAACCTGTGTGAATTTATCGGAAATCATTACAGACTATATATAATTACTCAAGGCTGTTTTCATGGCGTATACTGATACGCTATTTCGTTTTTTGTTTAGTGGATTGATGTGGTACATGGCTGGGAAAAAACCAACTAACAACAGTATGGCTGAACCAAAAGATCGCCAAGTGGAAGGGCTGAAACTTCCACCACACTCTTTGGAAGCAGAGCAATCCGTGTTAGGCGGTTTGATGCTGGATAATGAACGTTGGGATAATGTATCCGAGCGGGTTAGCAGCAATGATTTTTTTAGCCGACCACACAGACGTATTTTCACTGAAATGCAGCGTTTGCTCGAAAGGAGCAAACCCATTGACCTGATCACATTATCGGAATCTCTTGAACAAAATGGTGAGCTCGATAATGTCGGTGGGTTCGCCTATCTTGCCGAATTATCAAAAAATACCCCAAGTGCTGCGAATATCAATGCCTATGCGGATATTGTCCGCGAGCGGGCGGTCGTACGCGACATGATTGCGGTAGCCAATGAAATTGCAGATGCGGGTTATGATCCACAAGGCCGAACCAGTGAAGAGCTCCTGGATTTGGCAGAATCACGCGTATTCCAGATCGCAGAAAACCGGGCCAATAAAGACGAGGGGCCGAGAGGGATTGAACAGATCCTGGAAGAAACCGTTGCACGAATCGAGCAGCTTTATCAGCGCCCACATGATGGCGTGACAGGGGTTTCTACCGGCTATCAGGATCTGGACAAAAAAACCGCAGGATTGCAGAAGTCAGATTTAATTATCGTGGCGGCGCGTCCTTCAATGGGGAAAACAACCTTTGCGATGAACCTGTGTGAAAACGCCGCTATGATGCAGGATAAACCTGTTCTGATTTTCAGCTTAGAGATGCCAGGCAGTCAGATCATGATGCGTATGCTGGCATCCTTATCCCGTGTAGATCAAACACGTATTCGAACTGGTCAGCTTGATGATGAGGACTGGGCGCGAATTTCCAGCACGATGGGGATCTTGCTGGAAAAACGCAACATGTATATTGATGACTCATCCGGTTTGACACCAACGGAAGTGCGTTCCCGTGCGCGGCGAATTTTCCGCGAACATGGTGGGCTGAGCATGATTATGATCGACTACCTGCAATTGATGCGGGTTCCTTCTTTATCTGACAACCGAACGCTGGAAATCGCGGAAATATCCCGTTCATTGAAAGCGCTGGCGAAAGAGCTTCAAGTACCGGTTGTCGCACTCTCTCAGCTTAACCGTAGCCTGGAACAACGCGCCGATAAACGTCCGGTTAACTCCGACTTACGTGAATCAGGCTCTATCGAGCAGGATGCTGATTTGATTATGTTTATCTACCGGGATGAAGTTTATCACGATAACAGTGAACTGAAAGGCGTGGCAGAAATCATCATTGGTAAACAGCGTAATGGCCCTATCGGGGCAGTCCGGTTGACGTTTAATGGTCAATGGTCACGCTTCGATAATTATGCCGGGCCAAGTTACAGTGACGAATAAATCTGAGAGCCTATCGTCCTTGTTTAACTGACTAAATTATCAACAGTGAAGATAGGCTGTTATTGATCAAACCTGACCGGAAAATCATAAAAAAAGGGGATGAAATGAAAGCGGCAACTGCTGTTATCGACCGCCGCGCTCTGCGACACAATTTGCAACAAGTCAGGGTACAAGCGCCTGGCAGTAAACTGATTGCCGTTGTGAAAGCAAACGCCTATGGACATGGTTTATTAGAAACGGCTGCCACGCTGGAAGAGGCAGACTGTTTTGGTGTCGCTCGCATCGGGGAAGCCCTTGCCTTACGCAGTGGAGGCGTAGTCAAACCCATCTTGCTACTAGAGGGCTTTTTTGAAGCTACTGTTTTACCGGTTTTAGTCGCCAACCATATTGAAACCGTGGTGCATAGTATTGAACAGCTTGAGGCATTAGAACAGGCGGATTTACCCCATCCGGTGAAAGTCTGGATGAAGCTTGATACCGGTATGCATCGTCTGGGGGTGAGGATTGATGAAGCAGAAGCGTTTTATCAACGCCTGAGCCGCTGCCGTAACATTGAACAACCGGTTAATATCATGAGTCATTTTAGCCATGCAGACGAGCCTGCCGTGGCAATAACCCAACAACAAATTGATTGCTTTTTGGCATTTGTTGCGGATAAATCCGGCGAAAAATCTATTGCTGCATCGGGGGGGATTTTATTGTGGCCACAGGCACATTTGGACTGGGTTCGTCCCGGCATTATGGTGTATGGCGCTTCACCAACAGCGGACAAAACGGCGGCCGATTTTAATTTACTCCCTGCGATGACACTAAAATCTAGCTTAATCGCAGTACGTAAACATAAAGCGGGGGAATCAGTAGGATACGGTGGTACGTGGCGTAGTGAACGTGATACCTGCCTTGGCGTTGTGGCAATGGGGTATGGTGACGGTTATCCCCGCAGTGCACCTGCTGGCACACCGGTATTTATTAATGGCCGGGAAGTACCGCTGGTTGGTCGCGTGTCCATGGACATGATCACTGTGGATCTGGGGCCTGCATGTCAGGATAAAGTTGGGGATGAAATTATCCTTTGGGGAAATGTTCTACCAGTGGAAAGAATTGCCAAACATTCAGGCATTAGCGCCTACGAGTTAATGACAAAGCTGACTTCACGCGTCGTCATGGAATATCTAGACGAATAAACCGATAAGCTATATTGTTGATTGCATCTTTTATCAACTCGGAGCAAGGAGTGTAACGTAGTGTTCCAGAATATTGATGCGTATGCGGGTGATCCTATCTTGTCATTGATGGAAACATTCAAAAATGATCCTCGTGCAGAAAAAATTAATCTGAGCATCGGGCTGTATTACGATGAGCAGGGTATAACGCCACAATTGAAAGCTGTCGCTGCTGCTGAAGAACAGATGCGCACTTTGCCGCAGTCTGCTTCCCTTTATCTTCCGATGGAAGGCTTGCTTGCTTATCGAGTGGCAATTCAGGAATTGCTATTTGGTCAAGATCATCCATTGTTAAGCTTGCGTCGCATCGCAACTGTTCAAACATTGGGCGGTTCGGGCGCATTAAAAGTGGGTGCTGATTTCTTACACCGTTATTTCCCTGGTTCTGAAGTCTGGTGCAGCGATCCAACCTGGGAAAATCATGCTGCTATTTTTGCTGGCGCTGGCGTCAAAGTGAACTATTACCCTTATTTTGATGATAAAAATAAAGGGGTGAGATTCGACGAAATGCTGGCAACATTCAAGCAATTGCCTGGTAAAAGCATTATTTTGATGCATCCTTGTTGCCATAATCCTACAGGCTCTGATCTGACCAATAACCAATGGGATTTAGTGGTTCAGGTTGCCAAAGAACGCGAATTGATCCCTTTCCTGGATATCGCTTATCAGGGATTTGCCGATGGTATGGAAGAAGATGCGTATGCGATCCGTGCAATGGCAGATGCAGGGTTACCTTGTCTGGTGAGTAACTCATTTTCGAAAATTTTCTCACTGTACGGTGAGCGTGTGGGTGGGTTATCCGTGATTTGTGACGATACAAACGCGGCTGAAAATGTCTTAGGACAATTGAAAGCCGGTATCCGTCGTATTTACTCCAGCCCGCCAAATTTTGGGGCGCAGGTTGTTGCCAGAGTATTGGGTAATGCTGAATTAAAAAATCAATGGCTAGAAGAAGTGGAACGGATGCGTTTGCGTATTCTGGAAATGCGAACTGTATTAGTAAACGCATTAAAAGATGCCTTGCCGGAGAAAAACTTTGACCATTTACTGAAACAGCGTGGTATGTTCAGTTATACCGGGTTCAGCCCGGAACAGGTCGAGAGATTGCGTAAGGAATTCGGCGTTTATCTGGTCGGTTCAGGCCGAGTTTGTATGGCAGGCGTGAATCATCATAATGTACAACGTATTGTTGAAGCATTTGCCGCAGTGAGTCGGTAATGTATATTACTGATAGCGTTTCAAGTTGCAGTGTTGTTTGATGACATGAAATTTGTTATCTCATTGATGCGGCGATGCTGAAGCGCTAAGCTCAGGATGTATTTTGGGTGGGTTTTCCGCGAAGCGTCAGATTGAAAAAACAGTGAAAAAAGTAGAAGGCTACATAAATTCAGAGCTTTCTACTTTAATAATGATGTTAGTTTGGAAAAGATTATTTCTTCAGTAACTGATAAAACGTTGGATTATCATCACACTGTCCACTGCCACATTCCAATATGGTAGAAATCAGATTAGCTGCAATTAAAAATGCAAATAACCCCATCGCTATTTTGCCGAATGTGGGAGGCGTGTATTTTTCTGAATCAATATTTCCTGCTTTTAGAGGCATAATAGCGGCAATAGCAATGATGGTCAGAATAGACAAAATAGCAGCCCAGGTATAAAAATGCAGTCCGAAGAACGTGGAACCATACCCCATATCTCCCGGCAGGATATGGAGAGAAACCTGACGCATAGCAATGAAACCAGTCACAATACAGCCGAGCAGTGAGAGGCTGTAGTGGGCGTTTTTTATACCGAAATAAATATTAAACAAAAAACCAAAACCAATCATGATAATGCCTGCGCGCTGTAATAAACATAATGGGCAGGGAAGTTCAAAACGCGCTAATTGATAATAAAACGCGACGATCAAAATTACACTAATACCGAACAAGCCAAGGATATTCAAGGTCATTGCGAGGCTAATATTACGCGGTGCTGACATTGTATTATTCATAACGGCCTCCGATTAGAAAGACAAATTCAATGCATCAGTTGCATGATATTTAAACCAAAACACCGTAATGATGAATAAAGTAAACCAAAGCGTATACGTCAGCTTTTTCTTGTTAGTAATGACAGTAACGATGGTAACCAGCGCAACCAAGAACGGTAAAAACATATACATGTTTAATCTCCATTAAAAATTTAAAGCATATGTAATAACACGATGGAATGAATATGTCAGCAATGTGACTATAAGTAATATTAGAACAACAATACAAAATACTGATTTAAGGAGGGGGGATTTATTCGAAATAATAGTGAAAAAAGACTTTCTTCCTCCGTGTATAAAGGAAAATTTAGTTAACAATGTGTGATGAAATGACGAAAAAACTCCCCACCAAGTGGGGAGCAGGGTAGCTAATTTAGCGGCGGGATAATTGAATTAACCTTTCTCAATATTGGCTTCAAAAAACGAGCAGTGTGAGATTGTTCGCACATAGCGATTGCTTCTGGCGTCCCTGATACCAGTATTTCACCGCCGCCGCTGCCACCTTCGGGACCGAGGTCAACAATCCAGTCAGCCGTTTTGATGACATCCAGATTATGCTCGATAACGACAATGGTATTTCCTTGATCCCGTAGTTGATGTAGAACAGAAAGTAATTGTTGAATATCCGCAAAATGCAGGCCAGTTGTTGGCTCATCAAGGATATACAATGTCTGGCCTGTACCTCGTTTGGACAATTCCCGCGCCAGTTTTACCCGTTGTGCTTCCCCGCCTGAAAGTGTTGTAGCGGATTGACCCAGACGAATATAAGAGAGGCCAACATCGATTAAAGTTTGTAATTTACGGGCAAGGGCAGGAACTGCATCGAAAAACTCACGCGCCTCTTCGATGGTCATATCCAGCACTTCATGAATATTTTTGCCTTTATATTTGATTTCCAGCGTTTCGCGATTGTAACGCTTACCGCAGCATTGATCGCAAGGTACATAAACATCAGGCAAGAAGTGCATCTCAACTTTAATGACCCCATCGCCCTGACAGGCTTCGCAGCGCCCACCTTTAACGTTGAAACTAAAACGCCCCGGAGTGTAGCCACGGGTGCGGGATTCAGGAACACCAGAGAATAATTCCCTCACCGGCGTGAACACACCAGTATAAGTGGCAGGATTGGAACGAGGCGTTCTGCCAATCGGACTCTGGTCGATATCGATCACTTTGTCGAAATGTTCAAGACCCTGGATGTCAATATAAGGTGCAGGATCAATATTGGTTGCTCCGTTTAACTGGCGCTGCGCGATAGGGAATAACGTATCATTGATCAGCGTCGACTTACCGGAGCCAGAAACACCGGTGATACAAGTAAATAGGCCAACAGGCAGTGTTAATGTTACCTTTTTCAGATTGTTGCCTTTTGCGCCAATCAATTTCAGCATCTTATCTGGATTGGCTGGTACACGCTGTTCTGGAATGGCAATTTTACGTTGGCCACTCAGGTATTTTCCTGTCAGGGATTTGGTGCTTGCCATGATATCGGCGATTGTGCCCTCGGCAACAATTTCGCCACCGTGTACCCCCGCGCCTGGCCCGATATCAATAATATGGTCAGCCGCGCGAATAGCATCTTCATCATGTTCGACAACGATAACGGTATTACCCAAATTGCGCAGGTGAAGCAATGTTTCCAGTAAACGTTCATTATCTCGTTGATGCAGACCAATAGAAGGCTCATCCAGCACATACATCACACCGACAAGACCCGCTCCAATTTGGCTTGCCAGGCGGATACGCTGAGCTTCTCCGCCTGAGAGGGTGTCAGCCGAACGGGAAAGCGTCAAATAATTCAATCCGACATTAACCAAGAATTTCAGGCGATCACGGATCTCTTTCAGAACTTTTTCAGCAATTTTGGCACGTTGTCCACTGAGTTTGATATTTTGGAAAAACGCCATCGCATGGCCGATGCTGAAATCCGAAATTTGCGGTAACGTGGTATTTTCGATAAAGACATAACGTGCTTCTTTACGCAATCGCGTACCCTCACAAGAAACACAAGCGCGATTGCTGATATATTTTGCCAGTTCTTCCCGTACTGCGATGGATTCTGTCTCTTTATAGCGGCGTTCCATATTATGCAAAACGCCTTCGAACGGATGGCGACGAACAGTGACATCACCACGATCATTGGTGTATTTGAATTCGATAGACTCTTTATCTGAACCGTATAAAACGACTTTTCGAAGCGCCGGGCTTAATTGATTAAACGGCGCTTCAATATCGAATTTGTAGTGTTCAGCCAGTGATCGTAGCATCTGGAAGTAATAAAAATTACGGCGATCCCAACCTCGAATAGCGCCGCCGGCCAGGGAAATAGAGTCATTTTGCACCACACGTTCAGGATCAAAAAATTGCTGAACACCTAAACCGTCACAGGTTGGGCAGGCTCCCGCAGGATTGTTGAAAGAGAACAGGCGAGGTTCCAGTTCGCTCATACTATAGCCACATATTGAACAGGCAAAATTGGCAGAGAAAACCAATTCTTCGGCCTGATCATCATCCATATTGGCAATGACAGCCGTACCACCGGAAAGTGTCAGCGCAGTTTCGAATGATTCCGCTAATCGCTGAGCGAGGTCTGCTCGTACTTTGAAACGGTCGACGACGACCTCAATAGTGTGTTTTTTCTGTAATTCGAGTGTTGGTGGATCGGAAAGATCACACACTTCACCATCAATACGAGCGCGAATATAACCCTGTGCAGAGAGCGTATCCAGTAGCTTGGTGTGCTCTCCCTTGCGTCCTTTAACGACTGGAGCCAATAACATCAGTCGTTGTCCTTCTGGCAGAGCCAAAATATTATCCACCATCTGGCTGATCGTTTGTGCCGCCAACGTAATATCGTGATCGGGACAACGGGGTTCACCTATGCGCGCAAAGAGCAGACGGAGATAATCGTGAATTTCAGTGATTGTTCCAACTGTAGAGCGCGGGTTATGGGAAGTGGACTTTTGCTCAATGGAAATTGCGGGGGATAATCCCTCAATATGATCGACATCCGGTTTTTCCATCAGTGACAAAAATTGGCGGGCATAGGCAGAGAGAGATTCAACATAACGACGTTGGCCTTCTGCATACAGGGTATCGAAAGCCAGAGAGGACTTACCTGAACCCGATAGCCCAGTAATAACTATCAGTTTGTCACGGGGAATAACTAAATTGATATTCTTAAGATTATGGGTGCGGGCGCCCCGAACTTCGATGTTATCCATATCACTTCCCAGGTTATTGATAATGCAAGACTTTATTAATAGTGCAAAACTCAAAAACGCGTTATTATTGCACAAATATGGCTGAGTAGATATACAGTGCTTAACGGAGAATCATACTGTATCCATTGCAACACAGAGTACGATGCGCTTCGCAAAGTATAATATAATGAGCTTATGTTTAAACTTAGTCCTCGCATGGTAAACTACTTTGCTTATAATCAGAGAAGTTCATTTTTAGCAAAATTCATTTCATCAGGAGTATTCCCAATGGCCAGCAGAGGCGTAAATAAAGTTATTTTAGTGGGTAATTTGGGGCAGGACCCGGAAGTTCGCTATATGCCGAATGGCGGTGCAGTTGCCAATATTACTCTGGCAACGTCTGAGAGCTGGCGCGATAAACAAACCGGTGAGATGAGAGAAAAAACCGAGTGGCATCGCGTAGTGATGTTTGGCAAACTGGCAGAAATTGCCGGTGAATATCTGAAAAAAGGCTCTCAGGTTTATATTGAAGGCGCTTTGCAGACTCGCAAATGGCAGGATCAGAACGGTCAAGACCGCTATACCACCGAAGTTGTGGTCAACCCTATCGGTGGCACAATGCAGATGTTGGGCAGCCGTGGTGGCGCAGCACAGGATACACCAGCACAAGGTAGTTGGGGACAACCACAGCAGCCACAGGCATCTCAACAATTCAGTGGTGGCGGTATGGCCTCATCTCGTCCGGCACAATCTCCGGCGCCACAGAGCAATGAGCCACCAATGGATTTTGATGATGATATTCCGTTTTAAAAAATACCATAGAGACTTTTGTAAATTTTAAGTTTGTAAGCCCCGTTAATTCGGGGCTTTTCATTATCTATTTCGTACCACTCTACTCTATCACGTGATGAGGAGCGAAAATTATCCAAAATTAAGGAGGCTGGTGCGCAATTGGGTTGAATGGAGATATCCCGGAATATCTCAAGAAGTTATTGATTTTTTTAGATGTCTTACGCTTAAGAGGGGCATGTATTAGATAGTTAGTTGTTGTGATATGACGAAAAGAGAGAACTCATTTAACTCATCGTACACGAATCAAAAAGCTGAACCGAAAAACGATAGGTGACTCTAAATCTGAAAAACGTTTCGATCCACTACAATCATGAAAAGTGTGATTCTTAGCCTTATGGAAAAGAAGTCATCATTTGTAAATATAGCTTCGATGGTTTTTCAGATATCTAAGAAAGAATTATTATATATTTTCACTATTAAACAATTTCTGACTAAATGTTATTAAGTCGAAAATATTAATCTGTTGTTCAATTAGATACTGTGTTACATTTTTTGAGTCACAATAAGAGGCAAGTATTGTAAATTGCTCAATAAGTATATAGTCTGTATTAACTACAATTTTATTTAATGGTTTTTATATGACTTTGGTAATGTATCTGTATCGCCAATCTTGGGTTTTATTTTTATTATCGACAATAAGTGCTCTAATGAGTGGTTTTTCTGGTGCTTATGTTATCAGTGTGATTAGTAAAGGGATTACAGAAATAGTTAGTTTTAGATCTCTCATCTGGGATTTTTTTAGTGCGTGTATTATATTTTTTTTCAGCAAAACCTTATCGCAAATTACATTATCACATTTAACTCAATCAGCAATTTATTCATTGCGTTTAAGTTTAAGTATTAAAATATTACAAGCTCCATTCAAAAAAATTAATAAATTAGGGAGGCATGGATTATTGGCGGTTTTAACTAAAGATGTAGATGTCTTTGTACAATCTTTTATGTTAGCACCGACAGCATTTGGAAATATCACGTTGATTATCGCTTGTTTGGGTTACCTGGCTTTTATTTCTTGGCAACTATTTATCATTCTGACTATTCTTTCTTTATTTACTATGTATATTTTCTATATTCTAGAAAAACGGCCTATACGCCTAATGAACGAATTGCGGGATCAAATAGATAAATTATACTTCAATTTCCAGAGCTTAATAGACGGAAGTAAGGAACTGAAATTGAATAAACAAAAAGGAAATATTTTCATCGATAAAGTGATATCTCCAGACGCTAGAAAGTTCAAAGATATTTGTATTAAAGCCACTAATAGCTATGCATGGGTATTAAATGCAAGCTCCGTGGCTTTCTATATAATTATTGGTATCATTGTGTTTGTTGTCCCTATTTGGCTTCCTCAAGAACCAGCTAACTTAGTGGTAGTAGCACTGATCGTTTTATTCTTGACAGGCCCAATCAGCGAAGTTATCGGGGCAATTCCAGAAATCAGAGAAGCGGAAATTTCATTGAATAAAATGAATCAACTTGATAGCCAGTTGAATGAATTACAATACAAACAGCTTGAGATTAATACAACCAACCCATTCTTAAGTGAAAAACCTTTGGTGCTTGAGCTAAAAGAGATTACACATCACTACACTAAAGATAAAGAAGAACATCAGTTCATACTTGGCCCTTTGAACCTAAAAATATATCAAGGAGATATTGTATTTATTGTTGGTGGTAATGGTTGTGGTAAAACTACTCTTGCTATGCTACTAGTTGGTTTATTTGAGCAAGAGTCTGGTTCTATCTTTCTCAATGGTGTGAAGATGAATGAGTCTAACAATGAACACTATCGTCAGTATTTTTCTGCAATTTTTTCCAACTATTATTTATTTGATCAATTATTAGATACAAACACAAATGTTACAGAGAAAGCAACTTATTACGTTGAAGCATTAAATATGAGTCATAAAGTCAAAATTGTTGATGGTAAATTCTCCACGATTGAACTTTCAACAGGACAAAGAAAAAGGTTAGCTTTAATTTCCGCTTACTTAGAAGATCGGCCAGTATATTTATTTGATGAATGGGCTGCGGATCAAGATCCTGTGTTTAAAAAATTATTTTATACTGAGCTTTTGCCTGAACTAAAATCTCGAGGCAAAACGGTCATTGTTATTAGCCATGATGAATCTTATTTCCATATTGCTGATCGTGTAATTAAGTTGGAAGATGGTAATATTAAGGGGATAATTGAGCCAGCTAACACTTAGCTTTATCGTGTCATAAACTAAATATTTAGATAATTTTAGCTTAAATTTAAAACCCGGCAAACTTAATGTTTTTTAACAGAAATTAACTTAAAAAGGTGGGAATGAAAATTCCCATACCTTTGTCATGCAAATATATTGAGGTTATTTACCCAATTTCCTTGCCTAATAATTGACGAATATAAGAACCCGCGCCTAATAACCCGGGTTTATCATGGGTAATCAGGTACACCGGAATATCCCGTAAATAATGGGTAAATCGGCCTTTGTTTTCAAATCCCTGCCGGAATCCTGATGTCTGGAAGAATTCAAGGAAACGGGGAACAATCCCACCCGCAATATAAACGCCCCCAAAGGCACTGATATTCAGCGCTAAGTTTCCGCCAAAACGACCTAATGCGCGACAGAAGAGTTCCAATGCTTGTTTGCAGATAGGGCAATTGCCATTCAATGCGCGATCAGAAATATCGCTAGGGGTCAGATCTTCGACAGACTGATTATTCAGCTTCTGGAGAGAACGATAGATGTTCACTAATCCTGGCCCGGAAAGAACGCGTTCGGCGGAGACATGTCCATATTCTTTCCGTAGAACGTTTAACAGATGATCTTCTTCCTCACTGTCTGGCGCAAAATCGACATGACCCCCTTCACCGGGTAGGCTTATCCATTGATTTCCCGTATGAATGAGATGGGCAACTCCCAACCCCGTACCTGCACCATAAACGGCGATAGGGCGCTTAGCTTGAGGTTGTTTTCCTCCAATCTGAATCACATCATTTGTCTGCAAAACCGGAATAGCAAGGGAAACGGCGGTAAAATCGTTAATCACTTCAAAACGTTCCCAGCCAAGAGATGTTTTCATCTGGTTAACAGAAAAACACCAACTGTGGTTGGTCATACGGATAATGTCATCGGTCACCGGACAGGCAATGGCAATACAGCCATCATTGACGTCACAGTCTTGCTGTTGCAGATATTGGCGGATAACAATTTCAAGTGATGCATAATGTGCGCAGGGGTAAAATTCAACTGCGCTCAGTTGTCCAGTATCTATATCACATAATGCCAGCCGTGCATTTGTACCACCGATATCGCCTACCAGGGCATAAGTTGTCATGATTTATCTCCTAAAATCTTACAGAAAGGGTCAATATCCTAATGAACCAGTCAGATGTCGAACTGAGGGGATTTTACACAAGGTCAAACACAAAGGCCGCATAAAATTGGCGATTATCGCTTGATCCTTATCCCCGATTCACTGGATAATCATCCGCTTCAAATTTTCTCACTTTATTTTTGTCCAGTAAGCCAAACGATTGCGCAAACGAATAGCTGAACTCGCGAGTCCCGCATTGATATTGTGAACTTATGACGTAATCGTTTTCGTTTAGATGGGTTTGAGGAAAAAAGTGAGCGATTTTTTATGCGGCATATTCAACAAAAGCAGGGGAAAAACATGTCTGGCAAGCAGGCACTCACTCAATGCAAACTCGATAAGTATTTTAAGATTACTGAACGTGGATCGACGGTGCGTCAGGAAATTCTTGCTGGATTAACGACATTCTTGGCGATGGTCTATTCCGTTATTGTGGTTCCGGGAATGCTTGGGCAAGCCGGATTTCCCCATACCGCTGTGTTTATTTCTGTCTGTTTAGTGACGGGTATAGGTTCGTTATTGATGGGGTTGTGGGTGAATTTGCCAATGGCGATTGGCTGTGCCATCTCGTTGACTGCATTTACGGCTTTTAGTTTGGTATTAGGACAGCAGGTCAGCATTCCTGTGGCACTGGGTGCGGTATTCCTGATGGGGTGCTTGTTTACGGTGATTTCAGTGACAGGCATACGGGCATGGATTTTGCGTAATATGCCGATGGGCATCGCACATGGAACCGGCATTGGTATCGGGTTATTTCTATTGTTGATTGCGGCCAATGGCGTCGGTCTGGTGGTGAAAAATCCCCATGCGGGTTTACCGGTTGCCTTTGGCTCATTGACGGCATTTCCGGTGGTGATGACAATATTGGGGCTGGCGGGAATTATCGGTCTGGAACGGAAGAAAGTGCCGGGCAGTATTTTGTTGATGATTATCGTGATATCTATTCTCGGTTTGATTTTTGATCCGGCCGTTAAATATCAAGGATTTTTTAAAATGCCGACATTAGGGGAAGATAGCCTGTCCCTGATGTTCAGCATGGATATTATGGGGGCATTACAGCCGATTGTTTTACCCAGTGTTCTGGCATTGGTCATGACAGCAATATTTGATGCAACGGGAACGATTCGGGCTGTAGCGGGGCAGGCAAATTTATTGGATAAGAGAGACCAGATCGTGAATGGCGGTAAGGCTCTGACAGCAGACTCTGTTAGCAGTATTTTTGCGGGCATCATCGGTGCTTCCCCCGCGGCGGTGTACATTGAATCCGCCGCCGGAACTGCGGTCGGTGGTAAAACAGGTTTAACGGCTTCTGTTGTGGGTATTTTGTTTTTGTCGATTCTATTCCTGTCTCCGCTGTCGTATTTGGTGCCTGCCTATGCAACTGCGCCCGCCTTAATGTATGTCGGGTTATTGATGCTGAGTAATGTACGAAAGCTAAACTTTGATGATTTTGTCGATGCTATGTCGGGTTTGCTGTGCGCCGTCTTTATTGTACTCACTTGTAATATTGTGACAGGTATTATGTTAGGTTTCAGTGCACTGGTTGTTGGCCGTATTTTTTCGGGCGAATGGCGTAAACTGAATATTGGTACCGTTATTCTTGCTGCCGTGTTAGTTGTCTTTTATGCCGGAAATTGGGCTATCTGATTAAAAATAGTGGCTTAATGAAAATATGATGCGTAAGCGATAGCGTTTGCGCATTTTCCCTCTTTTTGAAATAGGTATTTTCCCTCTCTTTGAAAGAGAAAGCTAAAATAGCCTGATTTTTCACATCCCCTTGCCGATAAGTCTAAAATAGATAAAAGGAGTTCTATCGATTGATGACTCATAATGTGATTGTTTTTTGGTTTTTTCTAATAGCTGTAAAATTTATGGGTATTAGCGCTGTTATTAATAATCAAAAACAGTCACAATCTTTTCACCGACGGATTTTTGGCAATTTGTAAGGGTAACATGGAGATATTTTTTACTATCTTGATTTTGATTTTGGTGGTGTCAGTTTCTGGTGTTCTCACTAAAATGATACCTTTCCGTATCCCCTTGCCGATAGTGCAGATAGCAATGGGAGCGTTGCTGGCCTTACCTTATTTTGGACTACACGTTACTTTCGACCCTGAATTATTCCTCGTTTTACTTATCCCGCCTTTATTGTTTGTTGATGGCTGGAAAACGCCGACCAGAGAGTTTTTCCAGCATGGGCGTGAAATCGTTATATTAGTTTTAGTGTTGGTTTTGGTGACCGTGGTTGGCATTGGCTATTTGATTCATGGGTTATTGCCGAGTATTCCACTGATTGCCGCTTTTGCACTGGCGGCGGTATTATCGCCAACGGATGCGGTGGCCTTGTCCTCGATTGTTGGAAAAGGACGTATTCCTAAAAACATGATGAGTGTGCTGGAAGGGGAAGCATTAATGAACGATGCTTCTGGTCTGGTGGCGCTGAAATTCGCCGTGGCAATTGCCATGGGAACGATGGCTTTTACGGTGACTGGCGCAACCATCGAGTTTATCAAAGTCGCGGTGGGTGGTTTGGTGTCGGGTATCGTCGTCACACTGCTGTACAGTAAGTCACTGCGATTGATGAGCCGCTGGAGTGGAGACGATCCCGCAACCCAAATCATGTTTATGATGTTGTTACCGTTCGCCTCTTATATGATTGCTGAGCATCTGGGGGTATCCGGGATCCTGGCTGCGGTCACCGCCGGTATGACAATCAGTAAGGCGGGCGTGATCCGTAATGCACCGCTGGATATGCGTCTGCGTGCCGATAACGTATGGGGAATGCTGGCCTTTGTTTTCAATGGCCTTGTGTTCATCATGCTGGGGCTGCAATTACCCGGTATTTGGGAAACGTCGGTTGCTGAGGCCGATCTTGACCCACAGGTTGAAACATGGATGCTGTTCGCCGCGGTTGGGATCATTTACGTTGCGCTGCTATTACTGCGGTTCGGTTGGTTATGGCTGATGAAAAATATCAGCAAGGTATTGATAAAGAAAAAACCACTTGAATTTGCTTCCTATACGACCCGTGAGCTGTGGTTAGCCTCATTCGCTGGTGTTCGTGGTGCAATTACGCTGGCCGGTGCGCTGTCTGTGCCGTTTTTCTTGCCGGATGGTGATCCGTTCCCGGCACGCTATATGTTGGTTTTCATTGCTGCGGGTGTGATTTTGTTCTCCCTCTTTGTCGGGGTTGTCGCGTTGCCTCTGTTCTTGCGTGGCATGACCGTTGGTGATAAGCAGGCAGATCTTAATGAAATCCGAATGGCAAAAGCAGCAATGGCCGAAGTGGCTATTATCAGTATGAATAAGATGGAAGAGCGTTTGTCGGCCAGTACGGAAGAAAAACTGGATGCCGAAGTTATCGGTGAAGTGGCTTCTCGCGTCACAGGTTCTTTACGGCGTCGTACCGCAGGAACGGATGAAATCGAGCACAATCTTATGGTTGAAGATCTGGAGCGTCGTTTTCGTTTGACGGCATTAAGGGCTGAACGAGGCGAGCTGTATCACTTGCGTGCAACCCGTAAGATTAGTAATGAAACACTTCAAACGTTGCTGCATGATCTGGATTTGCTAGAAGCGCTTTTAGTGGATAAAGAACAATAAAAAGGTAAAAGATCAATAAATTATGTGGCTGTTAACGATCACAACATTTTTGTGGGCTGCCTCATTTAGCTTGATCGGTGTGTATCTCGCTGGTCAGGTTGATAGCTGGTTTTCTGTGCTTGTCAGAGTCGTGTTGGCGGCAATGGTATTTTTGCCATTTTTGCGCTGGCGTGGGCTATCGCTGAAAGTCATTTCACTCTATATGGCCGTCGGCGCCTGTCAGCTTGGTGTGATGTATTTGTTTGTCTTTCATGCTTATCATTATCTGACCGTGGCAGAATTTTTACTGTTTACCATCATGACGCCACTTTATGTCACCTTGATTTATGATCTGATGAGACGTCAGCGGTTGCGTTGGGGGTATGCTTTAAGTTCTTTATTGGCTGTGGCAGGTGCCGCGATTATTCGTTATGACCAATTGAGTGAAGATTTCTGGATTGGCCTGGTACTCGTGCAGTTGGCCAATATTTTCTTTGCGATTGGCCAGGTAGGTTATAAGCGTTTGATGGAAGTTCATCCAATCCCGCAGCACGTGGCATTTTCATGGTTCTATTTGGGCGCCTGTGTTATTGCCAGCATTGGCTGGCTGATATTCGGTGATCTGCAAAAATTGCCAACCACTGAAAGCCAGTGGGGCGTGTTGATTTGGTTAGGTGTCGGGGCATCGGGGATGGGTTACTTCATGTGGAACTATGGGGCAACCCAAGTGGATGCCGGAACACTGGCGATTATGAATAACATGCTGGTTCCGGCGGGATTGTTGGTCAATTTTGCCATTTGGCAGGCGCACCCTAATTGGCTGAATTTCACCATTGGGGGCAGCCTGATTGTTGCATCGCTCTGGGTGCATCACCGCTGGATACTGAAACCCGCTTCACAAAGGGTAAATTATCCACCGCGTGCTGGCGCGCAGAACGAATAAACGTATCAATAGCAGGTTGGCGCTGTTCTCCTTCTCGGCAGGCGGCGTACAATCTGCTCCATAACCCTTCTCCTAACGTATGGGTGACAACCAGTCCTTGTCTCTCGAATGTCTCTACTGCCCAATGTGGTAATGCGGCGATACCCAAGCGGGCTGCAACCATTTGAATCAACAACAGTGTATTATCGACCGTTTTTAATGTCGGCGTTACTTCCGCAGGCTGGAGAAAACGCCGCCAGATATCAAAACGTTGTCGCTGGACGGGATAAATCAGCAAAGTTTCATCAGCAAGATCTTGTGGGCAGATATGACGTTTATTTGCTAATGGGTGATCCGGTGCAACGACTAGTTTCACTTCATAATCAAACAGCGGGGTGTAGTGTAATTGGCTGTCCGCAATAATGTCTGATGTCAGAACAATATCGAGTTCACGTTTTTGGAGTGAGGGTTGGGGATCAAATGTCACGCCGGATTTGAAATCCACATTCACCTGCGGCCAGGTTTCACGAAAACGCTTAAGTGCAGGGGTCAGCCATTGAATACAGCTATGGCACTCGATGGCAATACGTAAATTTGTCTCTTCCGGTTCGTTGCATTCACGCAGGGAAGCGGTAATCAAGGGTAATACTTGATCTGCCAGCTTTAATAATACCTTTCCTTGAAGCGTCAGCGTCAAGGGTTGGCTTTTGCGAATGAATAGCTTAAACCCTAACCGATGTTCTAATTCACTGAATTGATGCGAAAGAGCGGATTGCGTCTGATGCAGGTAATTTGCTGCTGCCGCCAGTGAGCCACAATGGTTCAGGGCTTGGAGTGTTTTTAAATGTTTTATTTCGATCATGAAAAACCTTCAAGATGATAATGAATAATTTGCGCTTGTGGTTTATACATTACCTGTTGATTATAGAAGTGTAAACATCTAGACGGCTAAAATTTCACGGGTGACGACATGACGGTTTTGAATCATACATTAGGTTTTCCACGTATCGGATTAAAAAGAGAACTAAAAAAGGCGCAAGAAAACTATTGGGCGGGTAAAATTTCCCAACAGGAATTGCTGGAAACAGGGCGTGAATTACGTGCACGTCACTGGCAACAACAAAAAGAGGCGGGCGTTGATTTAATCCCCGTTGGTGACTTTGCCTGGTATGACCAAGTATTGACCACGAGTTTGTTATTAGGCAATGTGCCACCGCGTCATCAAAATGAAGATGGTAAGATTGATCTGGATACGCTGTTCCGTATTGCCCGCGGTCGGGCACCAACAGGTACGCCGGTGGCGGCTTCGGAAATGACCAAATGGTTCAATACGAATTATCATTATATCGTGCCAGAATTTCAGGAAGGGCAGGCATTTACGCTAGGCTGGACGCAATTATTGGATGAAGTTGATGAAGCTCTGGCATTAGGACACAAAGTCAAACCCGTTCTTTTGGGACCAGTGACCTATTTATGGCTTGGGAAGGTAAAAGGCAAAACCTTTGATCGCCTGTCGCTCTTAAAGGATATTCTTCCGGTATACCAGCAAGTGCTGGCAGAACTGGCAAAACGTGGCCTTGAATGGGTGCAGATTGATGAGCCTGCTCTGGTATTGGAACTCCCGGAAGAATGGTTGGCAGCATTTTCCACTGCTTACCAATCACTTGAAGGACACGTGAAATTATTGCTGACGACGTATTTCGATAGCATTGGTCACAATCTGGAAACGATAAAATCGCTGCCCGTACAAGGATTGCATGTTGATTTAGTGGCAGGGCAGGATTCCCTTGAGCATTTAGATACATCTTTGCCGGAAAACTGGTTGTTTTCATTGGGGGTAATTAACGGTCGCAATGTCTGGCGAGCTGATTTGAGTGAGAAATATCAGCTTGTTGCCCCTTTAATCAATAAGAGAGATGTGTGGATCGGTACTTCCTGTTCATTGCTTCATAGCCCCATTGATTTGAACGATGAAACCGGGTTGGATGCAGAAGTGAAAAGCTGGTTTGCGTTTGCTTTGCAAAAATGTGCGGAACTCTCTTTGTTATCACGGGCATTAAATGCACCAGAAGGCAGTAAACTGGCTGAACTTGAAACGTATAGTGCTCCTATTCGCGCTCGTCGTCATTCAACAAGGGTGAATAATCTATCGGTAGCAGAGCGTATTGCCGCGATTCAGCCGCAGGATAGTGAACGTCATCAGGCATATCCTGAACGCGCCAAACTCCAGCGCCAACGTTATAACTTACCGTTGTGGCCGACGACAACGATCGGGTCATTCCCGCAAACCACGGAAATTCGCAGCTTGCGTCTCGATTTCAAAAAAGGCCGGGTAGATAGTACACACTATCGCACCAATATCAGTGAACATATCAAACAGGCGATTCAAGAACAGGAGCATCTGGGATTGGATGTGCTGGTACATGGTGAGGCTGAACGTAATGACATGGTGGAATATTTTGGTGAGCACTTTGAGGGTTATGTTTTTACCCAAAATGGTTGGGTACAAAGTTACGGCTCCCGCTGTGTAAAACCGCCGGTGATCATTGGTGATATTAGCCGTCCAGAAGCGATAACGGTTAATTGGGCGACCTATGCACAATCTTTGACTGATAAACCCGTCAAAGGCATGTTAACGGGGCCGGTGACCATTCTCTGTTGGTCATTCCCAAGAGAAGATGTCAGCCGTGAAACCATTGCTAAACAGATTGCGCTGGCATTGCGTGATGAAGTTGATGATTTGCAGAAAGCGGGTATTGGCATTATTCAGATTGATGAACCAGCATTGCGAGAAGGTTTGCCACTGCGCAGAGAAGAGTGGCAGGAATACCTGGAATGGGCGGTGGATGCGTTCAAATTGAGTGCGGCAATTGCGAAAGATGACACCCAAATCCATACCCATATGTGTTATTGCGAGTTCAATGATATTATGCCGTCCATTGCTGCACTGGATGCGGATGTGATCACCATTGAAACGTCTCGCTCGGATATGGAACTGCTGGATTCGTTTGAAGATTTTTCATATCCAAATGAAATAGGACCGGGGGTGTATGATATTCACTCACCAAATGTACCGAGTGTTGAATGGATTGAGGCATTATTACGCAAAGCAGCGGATCGTATTCCGGTTGAGCGTTTGTGGGTTAACCCGGACTGTGGCTTAAAAACCCGTGGTTGGACAGAAACCAGACAAGCACTCGCAAACATGGTCGAAGCGGCTAAACGTCTGCGTTCCTCCGTCACTCAGTGATTTGTCATCAGTTTAAACTGAAATAAGTCGAAGATACCCGCCACAGTATGCAATCAATGCAATGTGGCGGGTAAAAAATAACCCATTCCCCTGATCCTCAACTCAATCCATCATAGGCTGGCTCCGCCGCTTTTTCCCACCATTTAGGTAAGGACTGGTGCGTGAATCCGCTGGATGAGTGTCAGTACCGTATCAAATTGACTTCACCCGATTTTAGGGGGGTATCATCACCGCCAGACGGGATAAAAGGTGTTTGATCTTGCTTGGTTCTGCGGATTCCCGACACTATTGGGGGGAGTATTTCACCTGTACATTGTCACCGGAACGGAAAGCCGACGCTATCGCACAAACCATTGAACGAAAAATTTTGCTGAATGCCCGTTAATGAACAGGTTTAGGCACAGGAAGCCGAAAAAGAGCACCAGAACGCACTAGTACCACAGTCGTAAGTGTTTTGTAATCATAAGGTTACCACGGCTTCGATAATAACACTGTTGTGCGGAGTATTGGCGTCGCCGCCGCCAGTCTGACCAATGTAAAATCTGCTCGACGGTGTCTCCCGTTTTTTCCATCAATTTTGACAGCAGATTACGCAGTTCCGCCACACTGAGGGCGACAGTCCCGGCGGCGTTTTTTTTCGCGCTGGCGGCATCTTTACTACTGGTGCGAATATGGCTGCCACCCAGGCAAATTTCAGCCCAGTCAGTTAAGCCTTTTTCATCCAGAATGCGCAGTAACCGATTAAATATCTAATTGATAATGCCTGCTTTGACCAACGGTTAAATCGGTTATAGACCGTTTTCCAAGGCCCGTAGCGGTCAGGTAAATCACGCCACGGTGCTCCTGAGCATAACACCCAGAACATCCCATTCATCACACGACGATGTTCAACATGTGGTCGTCCTGCTCGCTTTGAATGAATAGGGGCAGGCAAGGTTCTATTACTATCTATGCGTCATCAGGAATGTCGTAACGTGCCATCATCTTTTTCCCCGTATTGAAAACAGTTCAGATGATAATACTATCAATTTGCATTAAGGGACACGGCCTGGAATCGGGGTTTGAACCAGTGAGTGAAAAGTAAACGTTCATGCTCTTATTCTGGTTTGCGTACAGGTTCGATTTGGTCGCAATATCAGCAAGCGACGTTTATCGTGACAGCCATTCTGATACCCCTTCAAAAAAACATGAGAATATCAAATTAACTCTTTAGAGTCACAACAAAAAATTTTCACTATTACTTGTTAATATTCATATTAACACACCAAAAATCAATAAATCATTTACTAAATGAATGCTAATATTAATCTGATAATAACTACAATGTAAGAACCATAACACGTTATATATAAAAACCTAAAATAAAGATAAAAACACCTGTCTCCATTGAAAAATATAAAATATAAAATATAAAACCGAAAGTGAAATTAGTGACAGCTATTCTGATAGTCCTTCAAAAAAATGAGAATATCAAATTAACCCTTTATGGTCATAATCAAAAAACTTCACTATTACGTGTTAATATTCATATTAACACACCAAAAGTCAGTAAATTATTCATTAAATGAATGTCAATATTAATCTAATAATAACTACAATATAGTAACCGTAACGCATATAAAATTTTATATATAAAAAGCAAAAAAATAAAGAATAAATATCTGTATTTATTGAAGATATAAAAATATAATACCAAGAAATGAAATAGAAAAAGTAAAAAATATAAACAAAAAAAAGTGATAATCATCACATAATTAAAATTAGATGTTAAAATTTATTGATACATTTAATTTATTTTCATTATGATAATGTTGCAGAGGTTAATCTAACTATTAACCCGTGGGACATTTAGGTTGGAATCTATGTGGCAGTAAGCCGCATGGGAGCTAGATCTATGGCGATGTAAACTGTCGTCGGGTTAATAACAAGATATCCAAAACAATATTATTTTCAATAAGTGAAATACCAATCACTCATGAGCTTCATATAAATAATATCAGTGGGAGCATGAATTTTTAAATAAAAAGCAGAAATAATTTAAGTAAAATCACACAGACAGATATCTGATCACATTAACTTGTTTGATATGTAATCAAATAATAAATTATTTTTAACTAAAAATATTTGCACAGTATTAACATCCAGAACGAAAAACAAACGCATAGAACTAACACATAAAATACATCTTAAAAAATCTAAAACATGGAACGGAAAAAATGACTTTAGAATCATTCCAGTCAACTGTAAATTTCCCATCAAAAATATCTAGTTTCTTACACAAGAAATCATATGAACTAGCGATAGGGGGGGGCCACAATCTATTGGTAGTAACGAGTTTGCTGAAAAAGTGGCAAATGAAATTTATGATACATTAGAAAAAGACAACATATATGAAATAAATAAATTTAAAAACAAGGATACCAGTTTCATTGTATTTAATCATATAAACGAAAAAAATACTCAATATAATAAAAAAATACCAGATTTTCTTCCATCACCAGAGGAATTAGAAAACGATTTAGAATGCTTAAGATTAGCTTCCTCGAATCAAATTCTCTTACATTTAGTTGAGCAGTCTTCATTCGCTTATGATATAGATAATCATGGGAAAATAATGAGATTAGTTGCCAATTTCAAAGGTGGGGGAGCAAATAAATTAGCAACAGAACGACCTGAAAATGTTGATAAAAGCTCTCACTCTGGTATTGCTCTTGGTGCTCATACAGAAGCTCCTTATCATTGTACAACAAGTTCTGAAGATGGGCATTCTCCAGCGCCATCTTCACTTATCTTAACAGCTAAATTTAATCCACTATCCGAACCAACAACGATAATTCCTATAGCGCCTATACTGAACAAACTTAATTTTGAGGAAATTCTAGCCCTAACCACTAAAAACTTTGATTTCACAAGAAGTGAGACTTTTACTGATGGAAAAGGGGCTGAAGGAAAAAACACATCAATATTAGATATTGATAAAATGGGTAGATTTTCAATGAAATATAATTCCTATAGATTCACTGTAAATCCAAATGCTCCCTTGTTTGTAAAAAAAGCATTTAAAAATTTTGAACTTTTTGTAAATGAAGCTAAAATGATAAAAGTAAGTTTATCCCCAAATAAAACCATTATTATTAATAATAACACATCTCTACACTGCAGAGATGTTATTAAAGATAATCGTCGGTTATTAATTCGTTTGTTTGGATATAGCAGTGACATAAACCCCATTATATTAAGAGAGCAACCTCTTCTTATTCAAGGGTAAATTAATGGATTACGATATTATATTCATTTTAACTATAATCGCTATGATTGCTGGCTTCATTGACTCGATAGCAGGAGGAGGAGGATTAATAACATTACCAGCCTTACTTTTATCTGGGGTAAACCCAGTGTCTGCTATAGCTACTAATAAGTTACAAGCATCAGCCGCAACTTTTTCTGCTACAATTGCTTTTGCACGAAAAGGTCTTATAGATTGGAAACGGGCTACTCCGATAGCTATTATGTCTTTTTTAGGTGGAATAATAGGGGCAATATCAATCAGCTTTATTCCTAAATATATATTGCAAATATCTGTCCCAATATTACTTATATTTGTTGTTTTATATTTTTTATTCTCTCCTAAGTTAGATAAGGAAGAAAGAAAAGCTAAGATAACTTATTCAAGCTTCGCATTATTAGTAGCTCCCATTCTAGGGTTTTACGATGGTGTCTTTGGGCCAGGAGTTGGATCTTTTTTCATCGTTTCGTTCATTTTATTAATGGGATTTAACCTTATTAATGCAATGTCATATACGAAATTATCTAATGTTGCGTGTAATTTAGGTTCATTAAGCGTTTTTTTACATCAAGGTGAAATTATTTTTTCAATAGCTATTTCTATGGCCTTAGGTGCATCAATTGGAGCCCAGTTAGGTACCAAATTTGCTGTTAGATATGGTACAAAGATTATCAAACCGTTATTAATAATAATAAGTTCTATAATGGCAGTAAAGCTACTAACTGAGCCTAGTAATCCAATATATTTATATATAACAACCATGTAACATCATTAAAAAATAACTTCATCCCTAAAGGGATGAAGTTATTTTTTATATCGTACCATTATATGAAATTAGTGAATCCAACAAATCTTCGGCTTCTTACATCAGGGCAAGATCGTGAAGATTTTGTTAACAAAAACCGGATTTGACCTACAAGAGCAGATATAATCTTATACGCTTTTTTTGGACACTTTCTCATGGATATTGACAACTTTTGACTGTATTTCGGCTAAATTGAAGACAACAGACAATCTTTTAAAATCCAATATCTCCTTTTTGATATTCTTTTTTGTCTATTTTTGCGCTGTTATTGCTGGAGCTGAAGGATGATAATATACTTAGGATTATGACAAAGGTCACTTGCAATGGTTCCAAAAGAAAGGACTGTTCAAAGCGGGAATACCAGTACATGACACAATTGCCCGGGTGATTGCCTGCATCGAATCCAGCCAGTTCCAGCAGTATTTTTACATTATGAGACGGTTTATAGACTGATTTATAAAGATAAAAGTGATGGAGGCGATTTATGGTAACATCTCCAGATTGCCAGTAAACCCTACCGTAAACGCCATGGCAGCTATGAACGACGAGGAAAAACAAAAAATAGAGTCAGTATTGATGAACTCCAATAACTTATTTATTAATAAAGGAAAAAATGTTGGTTTTAGGCGTTGAGATGCGTAAGTTAGTTCATTTGTGCTACGGAGTACTAAGTACGCAGCAATCATATGATGAAAGCTATGCTATCAATACTTGACAATCAAGATGGTAGATTATTATGCGAAACCACGAACTAATGATAATTTATTATTTCCACTCTGGATTATATATAATAAGTTTAAACTTATAATTTTATTTCTTCTTAAGGAATTATCATTATTTTAATAATAATTTTCAACTGTTTTTTGTTGGGTTTGTTTTTTCTGGTTAATACAATAATATTGTTATGGTTTTAACCTTTCATAGAGGATCTTGTTATTTGTATTTATGGCGAAAATTCATAATAGAAGTTCTTATCCTGTAATGAAAATTTCCGTGTATTTAAGTTAATATCAGAGCTGTGTTAAATAAAAGGTATTAAATAACGATTGAAGTGTTTTTTTATGTAAATATTACGATTGAGAACGGAGTAAATTGATGAGAGATAATATTAGTACTACAGTCGTAATCCATATTGTGCCATGATAGGGCTCTTCTTCCTTAAATAAAAGGCGGTGTCACATGCCATCCCCTGCCAAAATCTGGGAACAGGCGCTACAGGCATTACATGCCCGTCTGGCTCCCTTATTTCACTCTACCGGCCCGCGACAACGCAGCCTCGCCTATCTTCGGGGATTGCTCAGTGATGTTGAACGTAAGAATAGCTGGCAACTGGCTGAATGGATGGGGGAAAGTTCTCCCGATGGCATTCAATATTTGCTGGAACGCGCTGATTGGGATGTCGAGATGGCCCGCGATATCCTGCGGGATTATGTCACCGAACATTTGGGCGATGAACAGGGAGTTCTTATCCTTGATGAAACCGGTTTTATCAAAAAAGGGACCCATTCTGCCGGGGTACAGCGTCAGTATAGTGGGACCGCTGGACGGGTAGAAAACAGCCAGATAGGCGTCTTTCTGTGTTACGCCGGCCACGGCGGGCATGCTTTTATTGACCGGGCCTTATACCTGCCCCGCCAATGGACCGATGACCGTGCCCGCTGTGAAGCTGCGGGTATCCCGGCCAGTGTCACGTTTGCAACGAAACCCCAGTTAGCCCGGCAGATGCTGGAACGGACATGGGATGCTGGCGTGCCCTGTCGCTGGGTGACCGCGGATGAAGTGTATGGCCGTGACCGTCGTCTGAGGGTCTGGCTGGAGTCCCGACACCCGCCCTTCGTGTTAGCCATTCCCTGTAATACCCCTTTATGGTGGCAAGGACCCAAATATCTCCGTGCTGAACGGATTGCCGATACGTTGACTGCCACTGACTGGAAAACACGCTCAGCGGGAACGGGAACAAAAGGTGAGCGAGAGTATGACTGGGCTGTTGTGCCATTATGGCGTTTACAGCTCAGTGAAGAGGAGCGGCGTTATGGTCATTATCTGTTGGTTCGCCGCAGCCGGGATAGTAGACAGGAACGGGCTTACTATGTGGTGTATGCCTTGCGAGAACAGGCTGATCTTAATACGCTGGTTCAGGTAGCGGGTTGTCGCTGGGAAATCGAAAGTGGCTTTGAGGAAACCAAAGGGGAATGTGGGCTAGATCACTATGAAGTGCGGCGGTGGCAGAGTTGGCACCGGCATATTACCTTGTCGTTACTGGCCCATGCAGTCCTCGCGGTTCTGCGGGTACAGGAGAAAAAAAACACCGGTAGGTCGGGTTCCGCTCAGTGTAGCGGAACTCCGTAAGCTACTGTCAAAACTGATGGAAAAAGCGGGAAAGACAATCGAACAGATTTTACCTTGGTCAGACTGGCGACGACGGCATCAATACCGGGCATAACAATGTCATTATCATCGCCGAGAAGATCATAGGGTTACAGAGCAATTACGGCTGTAGTATTAGGCCGTGTCCCTTAATTAACCTGAACTCGGGATAAAAAGAAGGGAACTAAAAGCGAGTTCTGTGATCAGATCTGTCGACCAAGAATGACTTCTCACAAAGGAACCCGCTATGCGTAATTTAGTCAACTTATATTGTCATGTCGACGATTTTTGTCAGATTTTTATGCCTCAATGGCAACAGTATCTGATTGAGAGTGGTGAACGTCAACGCTTACGCCAAGGACGAATGAGTACGAGTGAAATTATGACCATTATTATTGCTTTTCATATGTCACACCAGCGTGATTTCAAGAATTTTTATCTTGGATTCATTTGCTTATATCATAGAAAA
Source organism: Xenorhabdus poinarii G6 (assembly GCF_000968175.1). Taxonomy (NCBI): domain Bacteria; kingdom Pseudomonadati; phylum Pseudomonadota; class Gammaproteobacteria; order Enterobacterales; family Morganellaceae; genus Xenorhabdus; species Xenorhabdus poinarii. The sequence continues at coordinate 3,000,504 of NZ_FO704551.1, read as the reverse complement.
GCGTTTCCTACATTGCTCAGCTACACCCGTTTTCTTGAGGTCATGCCAACGGTACTTATCCCATTGAGTTCGTTTTTTACGCATCTTAAAGGCAAGCCGACAGGTATTGAATTTATTGATTCAACCAGTATTAAAGTGTGTCACAACCTCAGAATACCAAGACATAAAGTGTTTAAAGAGACGGCGGCGAGAGGAAAAGGAACGATGGGATGGTTCTATGGTTTTAAACTTCACCTCGTTATTAATCATCTTGGTGAAATTGTGGCGGCAAAACTCCCCCCGCGAATGTTGATGATAGGACACCGGTTCGAGAATTATCAAAAGGACTTTTAGATAAACTTTATGCGGATAAAGGCGATATCAGCAAGGCATTAACGGAAGACTTAAAAGCAGAAGGAATAACCTTAATGACAGGGCAACGGAAAAACATGAAACCCAGGTTATTAGCGGCTTGGGATAGAGCCATGTTAGCTAAACGGTTCATCATCGAAACCATCAATGATCAGCTTAAGAACGTCACACAACTTGAGCATTCCCGCCATCGTAGTTTGCATGGCTTCATGCTGAATTTATTAGGTGGATTAATCGCTTACTGCTTAAAACCCAAAAAGCCATCACTCAATATCACAAGCGCTGAAAAAACAGGACTTCGGGTGATGGCTTAAACCGATCTCAGGTTAATTATATAACCGCTTGTAAAAGAGTCGAATACAGCCTAATTTCACCATGGACAAGTAGTTTCGTGCAGTTTTTTCGTAGCGTGTTGCAATACGCCGATTTCCTTTGAGAAAACTGAAACAGCGTTCGACCACATTGCGGTCACGATAAGCCTGTTTATCAAATTGCGTACGACCATCAGTACTGCCTTTTTCATTGATTTTATAAGGAATAATGCTCTTTATCCTCAATTTACGCAGATAACCGCGGAGTTTTCCGCCCGAATAACCTTTATCTGCCAGTACCGCTTTACCGCGCCGTTTCATGAAACCATTTTTGCGTTGGACGCCAATGCCATCAAGCAACGGGATGGCCGATTGACTTTCATAGGCTTGCCCAGCGGTTACTATCAAGTTGAGGGGAAAACCCTTTCGGTCGGTTGCCAGGTGGATTTTGGTGCCATAACCACCGCGTGAGCGACCCAGCACATGCTCGTCAGCGATATCGGGCTGTTTTTTTCGCGCCGGCGGCATCTTTACTCGCGCTAATATGGCTACTATCCAGGCAAATTTCAGCCCAGTCAATCAACCCTTTTTCATCCAGAGTGGACAGTAACCGATTAAATATCGTGTTGATAATGCCCGACTTTGACCAACGATTAAATCGGTTATAGACCGTTTTCCAAGACCCGTAGCGGTCAGGTAAATCACGCTAGGGTGCCCAAGAGCACAATACCCAGAACATCCCATTTATCACACGGCGGTGTTCAACATGTGGACGTCCTGCTCGCTTTGAATGAATAGGGGGCAGGCAAGGTTCTATTACTATCCATGCGTCATCAGGAATGTCGTAACGTGCCATCATCTTTTTCTATATTGAAAACCGTTTAGATGATAATACTACCAATACAAGGCGCATCAATTCAGAATTTGATTATCTATGATGGTTTCAAAGGATATAAAAGGTTATCAAAGGCTTTAGATACATTATGTGCAGTTATCGCGCGGGATAAATTGCGATACCTTTGATTTTGGATTGCGAATTGCTTAGTATTGTTGTGTTAACTATTCACACATAGGTGAAAACATGTCACGTACTACTAGTGTTACTATCGGATCACAGTTAGATGAGTTTGTCTGTCAACTCATTGCGTCCGGTCGTTACGGCTCGACAAGCGAAGTTGTTCGTTCTGCGTTGCGGCTACTAGAAAGACAGGAAAAGCAAATTACTGCTTTAAAAATGGCAATTGAAGCCGGTGAGCAAAGTGGCGAGTGCTCATTATCACTTCATGACATCGCAGCTAAAGTAAAGCAGAAACACAATGTATAAGCTCTCTAACCTTGCAGCAGGGGACTTCGAGCGAATTTTTGAATACACCTTGCTGAATTTTGGTATAGAACAAGCCGATGACTATACAGAAAGTATGCATAACGTTTTGCTCGCCATTGCAGAACACCCTCTGATAGGGTATGAGTGTCCAGAGATTGCCGAAGGGCTTCGACGCCATGATCATCTTAAACATGCAATTTTTTATCGTTCACAGCCTCATGGCATTTATGTCCTCCGCATTCTTCATCAGCAAATGGAACCATTGAAGCACTTTTATCCGGATATTTAGTGACTGCTCCCCGCCCTATCGAGGGTGTCGCAAAAGGTTAAGGTCATTTTTTCTAACATCTTCCTGATAACGTTTTATTTTTCTTCCCCCTTTGGCATTGGTACAGCCGATTTTTTGCGAACCTTGACTACAAGGAGCACCACCATAAACCCGATAGGTTCTCGTTCTTTCAGCGGCTTTCACTGTTCTTTGCTGGGGCAATTGATGATGGGCAGGGCAAATATAGCCGTCTTGTTCAGCATCATAAGCAAATAATGATTTGGGATAGATTTTTCGTGTACGCTGTCGGTCTGAATTTTCTGTACAAAACAGCAAGATCGGATGTTTTTGCGTCTCAGCAATCACCTCGTCATGGAAATAACCGGCATCCAATAAATAACATCTTGTCCGGGTGACGACCCGATAGATTGAAATTCTGCGCCAATAACGCGGCTATCACTTGGGTTTTACTGGAGGGATCTACCGTTTGAGCGACGATAATACGTCTGATTTTGCGCAGCCCGCCGGTTTTCTGATCGTGATAGCGTGTTCGTTTTCTAGATGCAGCTGGCGTTCGTGCTGCTTCACGAGCAGTATTAACCGCCTGACATTGCTGCTCAAGTACTGACATACCCTATTGTTGCGATACAGCTCCTGTGAGATAGTCTCGAACATATGTTGCAAGCTGCTGTAACTGTCCTGCCACGCCTGCTGTTGTTGCTCGTAGCTAGCCCTTAATATTCCTGTTTTGACTTGCGAAGCAAGTATAAGGGGCGAAAGAATGCTTAAAAATCATCAGGAGCTGAATCGCCCCGGAGCTGAGGCCTTACCAACGCCATTCGTGTATTTATCGCGAGTAATACAAATTGAAATGAGGTTTTTGATGGAGTTTTACATTCCAATTATTGGATTGGGGGTGGCGGTTTTTACGCTGATTTTTCTGGTCTTACGCACCCGCGTTCATGTACTGATAGCTATGCTCATTGCTGCGATCATCGCTGGTATATCGGGTGGCTTAACGATGAGTGGTGTTGTTGATGTGATTACCAAAGGGTTTGGAACAACCCTGGGAAATATCGGTATTGTGATTGGGCTGGGATGCATGATGGGACGCATATTGGAGGTTTCTGGCGCGACTGAACAAATCGCTTATAGTTTGATTAAGTGTCTGGGTAAAAGGCGTGAAGAGTGGGCTCTGGCGATTACCGGTTATATTGTCAGTATCCCTATATTTGTGAATTCAGCTTTTGTGATCCTTTATCCACTGGTAAAGGCATTGGCCAAAAAAGGTCAACGTAATGTCCTGACATTAGGGGTTTCATTGGCGGGAGGGCTGGTGGTGACTCACCATATTGTTCCCCCGACCCCAGGTCCTCTTGGTGTCGCCGGTATATTCGGCGTGAGCATAGGCTCAATGATGTTGACGGGCATGATACTGGCTGTTCCGTGTGTTATTGGTATGACGTGTTATGCAAAATGGCTGGAAAAGAAATATCCTGAGTATCAGCTCAATGATATGGAAGAACCGGCGGAAAACTTGCAACAAGTGCATCAACAGTATATGGCAGAAAAAGAGCAAAAATCGCTGCCGAGTCTGTTTCTTTCCCTTTTGCCTATCGTTGTGCCGATTGTGCTTATTTTAATTGGTGTCATGAATGCGGTATTACTGAAATCGGATGAATTTGCAGGAAAGGAAAACGATTTCTATTTTCAGATTTTTAATTTTCTGGGTTCCCCCATTATTGCATTGGCAATCAGTGTATTACTGGCAGTTTATACGCTTGTGCCAAACGTCAGTAAGTATGACGTGATTGAACATTTGGAAACCGGGTTAAAAAGCGTAGGCATTATTTTGTTGGTATCAGGCGCTGGGGGGGCTTTAGGCGCCGTGCTGAATGAAAGTTCGACAGGAACAATACTGGCGCAATATATTGCCAAGTTGCCGATAACACCCGTTTTAATTCCATTTATCATTGCAACGTTGATTCGTGTCATTCAAGGCTCAGGGACAGTTGCCATGATAACCGCGGCTTCTATTTCGGCACCGGTGATCAAACAGATACCGGATGTGAATATGTTGGTTGCTGCTCAGGCTGCCATGGTAGGGACACTGTTTTTTAGTTATTTTAATGATTGTTTTTTCTGGGTAGTGAACCGGATGATGGGCATTAAAAATGTACGACAACAGGTTGTTATCTGGTCGATTCCGACCACCATTGCATGGGGCATTGGATTATGTGGTGTATTGCTTCTCAACCTGATCATGTAGTTTGATCATGTCGTCTGATGTGGTTTTTCATCCAATTGTGATGTCACATGCAAATGTTATGTCAAGAGTGATAGCGCCCGTGTGAGGGCGCTTTACGCATCGTCTTTATTTCTTTTTAAGTGTGATTTTTGTCACAAATATATGAAATCATTTCTTTTTTTGTTCAATTAAAAGTGATTTTAATCACTAAAAAATGTCAGAGTATTGACTAGATTTAGGTATCTGTATTTTGAATCATGTCCGTTGAGGAGTCTGATATGTCTGATGTCTTTCACTTAGGTATCACCAAAAGCGACCTACAAGGTGCAACGCTGGCGATTGTGCCTGGCGATCCTAAGCGTGTTGAAAAAATTGCGCGACTCATGGATAACCCAGTATATTTGGCTTCCCTCCGTGAATTCACAACCTGGCGGGCAGAAATTGATGGTAAGGCGGTTGTCGTCTGTTCTACCGGTATTGGTGGCCCTTCAACATCAATTGCTGTAGAAGAGCTAGCACAATTGGGTATCCGTACTTTCCTGCGTATTGGAACAACAGGGGCGATCCAGCCACATATTAATGTGGGGGATGTCTTAGTGACCACCGCTGCGGTTCGTTTGGACGGTGCCAGCTTGCACTTTGCACCAATGGAGTTTCCGGCGGTTGCTGATTTTACATGTACCAATGTACTGTACGAAGCAGCAAAAGCATCAGGTTCTGTTACTCATGTGGGGGTTACGGCTTCTTCCGATACTTTCTATCCGGGACAAGAGCGTTACGATACCTATTCCGGCCGTGTCGTTCGTCGTTTCCAGGGTTCGATGAAAGAGTGGCAAGAAATGGGCGTAATGAACTTCGAAATGGAATCCGCAACATTGCTGACGATGTGTGCAAGTCAGGGATTACGCGCGGGTATGATTGCAGGGGTTATCGTTAACCGTACCCAACAGGAAATCCCAGATGTTGAGTTGCTGAAAAAAACGGAAAGTAATGCATTGGGGATTGTTGTTGAAGCAGCCCGCCGCTTGCTGTAAAACTTTTTATCAAGGGTCAGAACAGGCTGACCCTGTTGTTTATGCGATCTGGACGTCCTTTCATTGCAAAATCTGATAATGTCATCGCGGATTGTATTAATAACGATGAATAATAATCGGTAGCATCAGTTCATTAGGTTTCAAAGGCGTTGTTCCCCATCATTTCCAAGTTATCACTAGTAAAACAGTGGCTTGGAAGGTAAAGGATATCTTTTAATTTCAATAAGAGTGACTATGACCACAACATTTCTACCTCACCCTTCGCTACTTCCTCTGAATGGTGGCATTAATTTCCGTGATTTAGGTAATAAGACGCTGCATGATGGCGCCAGAATTAAGTCAGGTTTACTCTTTCGTGCCGGTTCACTGGACAGGCTGACAGAAAATGATCAGGCTTTTCTGATAAAGCAAAATCTTTTTCAGATCATCGATTATCGCGATAGTAGTGAAATCATAGATAGACCGGATCAAATATGGCATGGCGCGCATTACCATCATGCACCTGCTAATCCTCTAGCCAAAGAAGTGAGTGCTAATCTGGATAAGTTAGATCAGGAGATACTGGCGCAATTTGATGCCAAAGTATTTATGTCACGCTTATACGAATTGTTGCCCATTAACAATCCTGCTTATAAAACATTAGCCACATTATTGCTGCAACCCGAGAAAGGTGGAATTGTACAACACTGCGCAGTGGGTAAAGACAGGACTGGAGTGGGTTCTGCACTGGTTTTACTCGCATTGGGTGCGGATCTGGATACGGTAATGGAAGATTATTTACTGACGGATGTGACGTTGGCGCCGTATCGAGACTATTTATTGAGTGAACACGCCAAGATTATGGGCGACAGTGTCGTGGAAAAATTTGCCTATGTTTATTCAGTGCGGGAAGAATTTTTACTGACAGCCCTTGACAGTATTAATCGATGTTATGGCTGCGTGGACATTTGGCTGGAAAAAGATATCGGACTTAATGCCGCCGCGCGTGAAAAGCTAAAAGCGTATTTTCTTGAATAAAACAGTTGGTTAGCATTGGTTTGGTTGTACAGTGCTAACCCATGATGTATGACGAATAACACAGGAAAGATGAATGTGAGTCTGCATGAAATCATCGAATTAGTGACAAACTTTGTAAAGGCCCATGAGGCCTGGGCAATTCCCATCATTTTCCTTCTTGCATTGGGTGAATCGTTGGCATTTATCTCCTTATTATTGCCAGCAACGATCATTTTATTGGGATTAGGGGCATTGATTGGTGAAAGTGATTTAACTTTCTGGCCAATATGGGCTGCTGCTGCTGCTGGCGCATTCTTTGGTGACTGGATTTCTTACTGGTTTGGTGCCCATTATCAAGAGAATGTCGGTAAAATGTGGCCACTTTCTCGTCATCCGCAAACGTTAGTTCGCGGCCATCGTTTTTTTGAACGATGGGGAGTATGGGGCGTTTTCATTGGGCGTTTTTTTGGCCCATTGAGAGCCGTTGTACCACTGGTGGCCGGAATCTGTGCCATGCCAAAACGTCATTTTCAGCTAGCTAATTTTACTTCTGCATTAATTTGGGCATTTGGTATTTTAGCACCAGGTGCATTTGGCTTGCGTTGGCTGGCGGAATGGATGGGATAAGTTGATGGCGCCATTGCGAGCTGCTTTGCAAACTGAAAGAAAGCGCGTGAATATTCTGGACATCTATACAGCATCTATTTAACTTACATTGAGGCGAGTGAACCTGAGACGTTAACCGAAGTTTGGCTGCAATGGTGTTAGTGAGGGTGTACTGGTGGATATCCAATGGTTATATATGTTGATTGGTAGCTTAAGTGGATTATTGGGCGGCGGGATCTTCGTCTGGCTCTCTGTCCATCAGAAAATCCAGCAAAAAGAGCAGGCGCTGCGCGAATTATATAGCCAATTGGCCGTCAGTCATGAAAAGCTGGAACAATCCCACTATTGGCATGCTGAATGCGATCAATTAAATCAGGCACTCTTGGCTCAACGTGAAGTTAATCGGGTGCAGGAAGCCGAGTTGCGGGAATTGAGCACTCGGCTTGAAGAAAACAAATTAGCGGCGGAGGAGAAACAGCATTTATTGATCAATAGCGAGCAGCGATTGAGCATCCAGTTTGAAAATCTCGCTAACCGTATTTTTGAGCAGAATCGACACCGTACCGACGAATACACTCGCCAAAATCTCAGTAATCTACTGATACCATTTCGTGAACAGCTAGAAGGATTCCGCCGGCAGGTACAAGACAGCTTTGGGCAGGAAGCGCGTGAACGCCACACTTTGACCCACGAAATCCGTCATCTTCAGCAACTCAATGCACAAATGGCAAAAGAGGCTATTAATCTCACCCAGGCTCTGAAAGGAGACAATAAAATGCAGGGGAATTGGGGAGAGATAGTATTGGCGCGTGTTTTGGCGGCTTCTGGCTTGCGTGAAGGGTATGAATTCGAGACACAGGTCAACATTAAAACTGAAAACAGTGGACGTTTTCAGCCCGATGTCATTGTGCATCTGCCACAGGGGAAAGATGTTGTGATTGATGCCAAAATGTCGCTGGTTGCCTATGAGCGTTATTTTAATAGTGATAACGAGGAGCAACGGGCACAGGCATTACAGGCGCATATTCATTCGATCAAAGGGCACATTCGTGGTCTGAGCCGAAAAGATTATCAACAGTTACCCGGATTGCGATCGTTGGATTATGTCTTGATGTTTATTCCGGTAGAGCCAGCTTATTTGGTGGCACTCAATCACGCACCAGAGCTACTTGATGAAGCATTAAAACATAATATTATGCTGGTTAGCCCATCGACGCTGTTGGTGGCTATTCGTACGATCAATAACTTGTGGCGTTATGAATATCAAAGCCAAAATGCCCGTTTGATTGCGGATAAAGCCGCCAGAATGTATGACAAAATGCGGCTGTTTGTGGATGATATGCAAGGATTGGGGCACAGCCTCAACAAAGCACAAGCGAGTTATCATCTTGCAATGAAAAAACTCGTTGAAGGTCGAGGGAACTTGATTAGTCAGGCTGAAGGATTTCGTGATTTAGGCGTAGAGGTGAAACGCCCCATTGATTCACAGTTTATTGATAAGTCCTTCCAATCGTTGCAGGTGAATGAGTGAAGTCTGGATAGGGTTTTATTGGAAAGGCTGATACACTTGCTATAAATTTTTTTGAATAAAAAGCGGACAAATAACATGGCAGATCAATCGAAAGAAACCACTGATTTTGGTTTCCGCTCCGTAGCCAAAGAAGAGAAAAAAGATATGGTGGCAGAGGTGTTTCACTCTGTGGCCTCGAAATATGATCTGATGAATGATTTGATGTCATTTGGCATTCATCGTATCTGGAAACGTTTCACTATCGAAGCAAGTGGTGTTCGCCGTGGTCATAAGGTGCTTGATCTCGCCGGAGGAACGGGTGATCTAACCGCGAAATTTTCCCGAATTGTTGGCGAAAAAGGTCAAGTTATTCTGGCCGATATTAACGATTCAATGTTGAAAGTTGGGCGCGAAAAATTACGAGACACCGGTATTGTCGGCAATGTCAATTATGTCCAGGCTAACGCGGAAGAATTGCCTTTCCCGGATAATTATTTTGATTGTATTACCATTTCCTTTGGCCTACGTAATGTCACGGATAAAGAAAAAGCCTTGCGTTCCATGTACCGGGTGCTTAAGCCGGGTGGGCGCCTCTTAGTACTGGAATTCTCCAAACCGGTATTGGCTCCGCTAAGCAAGGTTTATGATGCTTATTCATTCCATATTTTGCCGCGAATTGGTCAGATGGTTGTGAAGGATGCGGACAGTTACCGTTATCTGACGGAGTCTATTCGCATGCATCCTGATCAGGACACCTTAAAAAGCATGATGGAAGAGGCCGGTTTTGACCAGGTTTCTTATACTAATATGACGGGTGGCATTGTTGCACTGCATAAAGGGTTCAAATTCTGAAATGGAAACACCCCGATTAAGCCATAGCGTCAGTTCTGCGCCTAGGCTATTCAATAATAACGCGTTGTTGACCATATTGAGCGCTTTTCTGGAAACAACGCTGAATCATTTATTATACCGCGAAACGGTATTAAAACCTGCCCGTTTAAGACTGTCCGGTAAGATCCTGTCTATCACGTTGAAAGAAATTGGAACCCCATTTGTACTGATATTCAGCGAAAGGCAGGTGGATGTTTTGAGCCAATGCTCAGGGCTGGCCGATTGCTCAATGAAAGCGACGATACCGGCGTTACTCAAGCTACGGGATCGTCAGTGTCTTTCCGCCCTGATTAACAGTGGTGAAATAGTCATCGAAGGGGATATGCAGGTTATTCAACAATGGTCAGCTTTACTGGATATGTCAGAGTGGGACCCCGCTCATTATCTTTCCCCTTATGTTGGTGATATTGCCGCAGAAGGTGTCAGCCGGATGATGAAGAAAAGCGTTGAATTTGTCGGCAATACCATGGCAAGCAAGAAAAAAGACTTCATTGAATCATTGACAGAAGAGTGGAAACTGGCGCCCAGTGCGTTGGAAGTGGCCTATTTCAGTGAAGAAGTTAATGCCGTTGCCAATAAGATAAACCAGCTAGAAAAACGGCTGGCAGCACTGGAGGGAAAGCATGACACCCAGTGAAATTAAGCGACTGTATTTTATCATCCGGGTTTTTCTTTCCTACGGATTGGATGAGCTTATTCCCACTATTCGTTTGACGTGGCCGTTGCGTTTTGGGCGTTATTTACTGTTTTGGATACCGAATAAGCACAAGGATAAACCCCTCGGCGAACGTTTACGTTTAGCATTACAAGAACTTGGTCCCGTGTGGATTAAATTGGGGCAGATGCTTTCTACTCGCCGTGATTTGTTCCCGACGGCGATCGCAGATCAGCTCTCGATGCTGCAAGATCGGGTGATTTCCTTTGATGGTGCAGTCGCACGAAAATCGATTGAAACCGCCCTGGAAGGTCCTTTGGAAACATGGTTTGACGGGTTTGACCCACAGCCATTAGCTTCAGCTTCCATCGCTCAGGTGCATACTGCCCGTTTGAAAGAAAATGGTAAAGAAGTTGTCTTGAAGGTTATACGCCCAGATATTCTGCCAGTCATTAAAGCGGATGTGAAGTTAATGTATCGTTTGGCAAATCTGCTTCCTTTTTTACCTGATGGCCGGCGTCTTCGCCCCCGTGAAGTTGTGCGCGAATATGAAAAAACGTTGCTTGATGAGCTGAATTTATTACGTGAAGCTGCAAGCGCAATCCAGTTGCGTCGTAATTTTGACGATAGCTCGATGCTCTATGTACCAGAAGTGTATCCTGATTATTGTCGGGAGAATGTATTGGTGATGGAGCGTATTTATGGCATTCCGGTTTCAGATATTGCCGCGCTGGAAGCGCAGGGTACCAATATGAAATTATTGGCTGAGCGTGGAGTTCAGGTGTTCTTTACCCAAGTTTTCCGCGATAGTTTTTTCCATGCGGATATGCATCCCGGTAATATTTTTGTCAGTTATGAAAAGCCGGAAGACCCTACCTACATCGGCATTGATTACGGGATTGTGGGTTCTTTGAATAAAGAGGATAAACGCTATCTGGCCGAAAATTTTATTGCTTTCTTTAACCGTGATTATCGTCGGGTCGCGGAATTACATGTCGATTCTGGTTGGGTGCCGGCAGATACGAATGTGGAAGATTTTGAATTTGCCATCCGTACCGTCTGCGAGCCAGTTTTTGAAAAACCTTTGGCTGAGATCTCATTCGGGCATGTTCTTCTGAACCTGTTCAATACTGCCCGTCGTTTTAATATGACAGTTCAGCCCCAACTGGTTCTGCTGCAAAAAACACTGTTGTATGTTGAAGGACTGGGACGTCAACTCTATCCTCAGCTTGATCTGTGGAAAACCGCAAAACCTTTTCTGGAAGATTGGCTGCATGATCAGGTTGGACTTCCTGCCATTATACGTGCCTTTAAAGAAAAGGCGCCCTATTGGGCGGAAAAACTACCAGAGCTGCCGGAACTGGTGTATGGCACGTTACAACAGCACCAACGTTTGCAGACCAGCATTAATCAGATATCGAAACAATTCAGGGATCAGCAGCTTAAGCAACGCAAGTCTCTTTATTTACTGGGCGTTGGTGCCACCCTTTTTATCTGCGGTAGTTTGTTTCTCACCATAGATCAGAAGCATCTGGCCTGGGGAATGATCGGCGCTGGCATTGCATCATGGGGATTAGGTTGGCGTCATTTAAGTAAACGTTAGTCGTCATGAGCGTTAACTGTAAGTAAAAAGCATTTTGCTACGATCCTGGGTATTGTTGCGTTATTTTTAAACATAAGGTTTATAATTTAATCACTGGTAATATTCTGATGAGAGGTAGATCAGTATGGGGATAAGTATTTGGCAATTGCTCATTATTGCCGTCATCGTCGTTCTGTTGTTTGGCACGAATAAGCTTCGTACTTTGGGATCAGACTTAGGGGCATCAATTAAAGGCTTCAAAAAGGCCATGAGTGATGATGAAAAACCAGATCAATCGGGAGAAGCGAGCCGGGATGCTGATTTCGAAACAAAAAACTTGACCGAAAAGTCTACAATTGCACAATCTGAAAAATCAGAGAGTAAAAGTAAAGATAAAGAGCAGGTATAAACCGTGTTTGACATTGGTTTTAGTGAACTGCTGTTGGTAATGATTATTGGCTTGGTTGTTCTGGGGCCTGAACGTTTACCTATTGCGGTTAAAACGGTGGTGGGGTGGATCCGGGGATTACGCTCTTTGGCGGCTAATGTCCAGAATGAACTTGCTCAGGCATTGAAATTGCAAGAACTTCAGGACACGCTGAAAAAAATGGAGGAAAAGGCGGATCTACAATTGTTGTCGCCAGAATTGAAGGCATCAATGGAGGAGCTAAAGGAAGCGGCTGAATCATTGAAAAATACCTATCAATTAAAACCGGATGAAATGAAGGAATTGGAGGAAGATGAGACTCATTTTCATGCTTCTGCGCCGCAATCGGCTGCAAGACACGCTCATTCGGAACAACAACAATTAAGTTCAGAATCGGTAATGTCAGAAAAATCGAGTGCTAACCTAGCACAACAGAAAAAAAAATCCTCTGAACAAGCAAATGGCGAACACTGAAACATGTCTGCGGATGATACTCAACCCCTAATCAGTCATCTGATTGAACTGCGTAAGCGGATTTTAAATAGCTTAATGACTGTGCTGATCGTGTTTCTGGCATTGGTTTATTTTTCCAATGACATTTATCAGCTTGTTGCCGCGCCCTTAATGGAACAATTACCTAAAGGCGCAAATATGATTGCAACAGATGTTGCATCGCCTTTTTTTACCCCGATTAAATTGACCGTTATGGTGGCTATCTTTGTGTCGGCACCCATGATCCTTTATCAAGTATGGGCATTTATTGCCCCGGCACTGTATAAGCATGAACGGCGTTTGATTATGCCTCTGCTGTTTTCCAGTAGTGTATTGTTTTATCTGGGAATGGCGTTTGCATACTTTGTCGTATTCCCCATTGTATTTGGTTTCTTTATCAAGACCGTACCGACCGGCGTTGTGATCTCGACGGATATCAGCAATTATTTAAGCTTTGTCATGGCACTCTTTATGGCCTTTGGTGTTTCCTTCGAAATACCCATTGCCATTATTCTGCTGTGTTGGAGTGGCGTGGTAACACCGGAATCGTTGAAAAGGAAACGTCCTTATATTTTGGTCGGGGCGTTCGTGGTGGGTATGTTACTAACGCCACCCGATGTTTTCTCCCAAACGTTGCTGGCTGTCCCCATGTATTTGTTATTTGAATTGGGGATCGTGTTGTCGCAATTCTATGTGGGTCAATCAGGTAAAGGGAGGCGTAAATCCGCCAAGGCAGAGGATGAGTCAGGAAATGATACCCATGATCATTAAAAAATAACCCAATCCTAATTATTCATGATTACCGCTAATTGATTGATGATGTTAACATCATTGCCACCAAGCGAAGGTGGTTAACCCAGTGCTTTGCCGCTGGGTTTTATATTAGGAGAACAGTATGAGCTATGTATTTCCGGGCGTTTTTCCCGGTCGTCGTATGCGCCGTGTACGCAGTCATGATTTTTCCCGCCGCTTAGTTGCTGAAAATCAACTTACCGTTAATGACCTGATTTACCCTGTCTTTGTTATGGAAGGAACAAATCGGCGTCAGGAAGTCCCTTCCATGCCAGGAGTGTATCGTCTGACAATCGATCTTTTGCTGAAAGAAGCAGAAGAGATTGCCCGACTGGGTATTCCTGTTTTATCTCTGTTTCCCGTTATCGAAGCAGACAAAAAATCATTGGATGCCAAAGAAGCCTACAATCCTGATGGTTTGATCCAACGTTCAGTACGTGCTTTGAAAAATACGGTTCCTGAATTAGGTCTCTTGACGGATGTTGCGCTCGATCCGTTCACAACCCATGGACAGGATGGTGTGATTGATCAAAGGGGTTATGTGATCAATGACATTACCAAAGATATTCTGGTGAAGCAGGCTCTGTCCCATGCGGAAGCCGGCGCTGAGATTATTGCACCCAGTGATATGATGGATGGCCGTATCGGTGCTATTCGTGAGCAGCTTGAAACCGATAATCATGTCAATACTCAGATTATGGCTTATTCTGCCAAATATGCTTCTTGTTACTATGGGCCATTTAGAGATGCTATTGGTTCTAGCGGTAATCTGAAAGGGGGAAATAAAATGACCTATCAGATGGATCCGGCAAACAGTGATGAAGCCTTGCAGGAAATCGCACAAGATTTGCAGGAAGGGGCTGATAGCGTCATGGTTAAACCGGGTATGCCCTATTTGGATGTGATTCGTCGAGTAAAAGATACGTTTGGTGTGCCAACATTTGCTTATCAGGTTTCGGGTGAATATGCCATGCATATGGCGGCTATTCAAAACGGTTGGCTGCAAGAGCAACCCGCGATTATGGAATCATTGCTGTGTTTTAAACGGGCAGGCGCTGATGGCGTTCTGACTTATTTTGCTAAACGTGTCGCGCAGTGGTTACATGAACAAAAGGGCTAAACGCCGTCGAAAAATGGTGGGGTATATCGACGTACCAATAATAACGGCAATATGATCCATCGGGATAATACAGATAACCAAGAATGAAAATGGGCAAAATTGCCCATTTTTTGATTAAATTTTCGTGAAGTGTTTGTTATCTAAAGCCTTAGGAACTTCTTTATTGAGGATTTTCAGGAAGAGAATGGATCGGGCTTCTCCATCCGGCTCTTTATAAATAGCCTGAATACCTTCGAAAACGCCCTCAGTGATTAAGACGGTATCGCCAGCAACGGGAGTCTCTGGTGCAATATATTCTTGCTCTGTGATAGACATTAACTCATCAATTAATTTCTGTGGTACGACAGCAGGTTCAGTATTAAACCGAACGAAATTATTGACACCGCGTGTTGAACTAATGGTTGTGGTATGAATGACATTTTCATCAAAACAAACAAACAGATAATTGGGAAACAGTGGCTCAGTAACAGTGGTTCGTTTACCTCGAACGATTTTTTCAATTTTGGCAGTGGGGGTCAGGCAAGTAACGTTTTGTCTTTCTAAGTTCTCTATTGCTCGAAAGATTTGTCCACGTTTACAGTAAAGAAGATACCACTTTTCCATAATATTTCGACTCCATGGCATAGAACGTCTAGCATAACAAAACTAGCACTAAAGGGTCATTAATAAAGGTACACGTTATTTTAAGTGTAAACGGTATTTTTCTATAGTCTACAGCGCTTATTTTCAATCAAAATAGATGGATGGCGTTATCTATCCTATGAACTTCGCCTGTATTTTGACGTGCGACAGGCGTCGTGGAAAAAGATGATTAATGATAAGAGATATGAATATATCATCTTCATAGGGGCAGGGGCGAAATCGGCGATGAAAGAATGGCTGAGTTTTGTGTTATTTCGCGGCATCTGAGCAATCTATTCCACAAGATTGCCCTAAGTCCATTGCTTTTTGGCAAGTTATGCGTTTACCTTGTAACCCTCATGGAAGGGCTTATAATGGCTTTCCCTCCTTAAAATCGACACAAATGAACAAAATGAAATATCGCGATCTAAGAGACTTTCTTTCCTTGTTGGAACAATCAGGTGAATTAAAACGAATTCGTGTGGAAGTTGATCCCTATCTGGAAATGACTGAAATCGCAGATCGTACTCTTCGTGCCGGTGGTCCAGCCTTATTATTTGAAAATCCTAAGGGATATTCAATGCCTGTGTTGTGCAATTTGTTTGGAACAGCTAAACGTGTTGCGATGGGAATGGGGCAAGATGATGTTAAAGCTTTGCATGAAGTCGGTAAATTATTGGCTTTCCTGAAAGAGCCTGAGCCACCAAAAGGCTTTCGTGATTTGGTTGATAAGCTGCCTAAATTTAAACAGGTTTTGAACATGCCAACTAAACGCCTCAGTTCTGCGCCTTGTCAGGAACAGATTTGGGCAGGGGAAGACGTCGATCTCAGTCGTATTCCCGTGATGCATTGTTGGCCAGAAGATGCCGCACCATTGATTTCATGGGGATTGACGGTGACGAAGGGGCCTAATAAAGAGCGTCAGAACCTGGGGATTTACCGCCAGCAAGTATTGGGTAAAAATAAGCTGATTATGCGCTGGTTATCACATCGTGGGGGCGCTCTGGACTTTCAGGAGTGGTGTCAGGCTCATCCGGGCGAGCGTTTCCCGGTGTCCGTTGCATTGGGCGCCGATCCTGCCACAATATTAGGGGCTGTGACTCCCGTACCGGATACTTTATCTGAATATGCGTTTGCTGGATTATTGCGTGGACATAAAACAGAAGTCGTTAAATGTATCTCTAATGATCTGGAAGTCCCTGCCAGTGCTGAAATTATCCTTGAAGGTTACATTGAACCTGGCGAAATGGCACCAGAAGGACCATATGGTGATCATACCGGTTATTATAATGAAGTAGATCTGTTCCCGGTATTTACAGTGACTCATATTACCCAACGCAGTGATGCTATCTATCATTCCACATACACTGGCCGTCCACCGGATGAGCCTGCGGTGCTGGGTGTTGCGTTGAATGAGGTTCTGGTTCCCATACTGCAAAAACAATACCCTGAAATTGTCGATTTTTATTTGCCACCAGAAGGCTGCTCTTATCGACTTGCTGTCGTGACCATAAAAAAACAATATGCAGGCCATGCCAAGCGAGTCATGATGGGAGTCTGGTCATATCTGAGGCAATTTATGTATACAAAATTTGTTATCGTTTGTGATGATGATATCAATGCGCGAGATTGGAATGATGTCATCTGGGCGATAACAACGCGAATGGATCCGCAAAGAGATACGGTCTTAATGGAAAATACGCCCATTGACTATCTCGATTTTGCCTCGCCTGTTTCTGGACTGGGTTCAAAAATGGGGTTAGATGCAACGAATAAATGGCCAGGAGAGACACAAAGGGAATGGGGGCGTCCGATAGTGATGAGCGATGAAATTCGGTCCCGTGTCGATGAAATCTGGGATCAATTAGATATTTTGAAGCGATAAGAGGGAACGCATGACAATATTGAGTTGTAAAGTAACATCGGTTGACTCCATTACAGATACAGTTTATCGGGTTCGTTTATTACCTGATTCGCCTTTTTCTTTCCGAGCAGGGCAATATTTAATGGTGGTGATGGATGAAAGGGATAAGCGCCCTTTTTCCATGGCATCACCACCATCAGAAAAACAGCTCATTGAGTTACATATTGGGGCTTCTGAATTAAATCTCTATGCGATGGCTGTTATGGATAGAATTTTGGATCAGAAAGTCATTGATATTGATATGCCACATGGCCAGGCATGGTTTCGCGAAGACAGTGAAAATCCCATGTTATTGATCGCTGGAGGAACAGGATTTTCATATGCACGTTCTATCTTATTGGCGGCACTGGAGAAAAACCCTAACCGAGAAATTGCTATCTATTGGGGAGGCCGAGAATTGCAACATCTGTATGATTTGGAATCGTTGCTATTATTGCGTCAGTCTTATCCCAATTTGACGGTTGTTCCTGTCGTTGAACAAGTTGATGAACAGTGGGCTGGTCGAACAGGCACGGTATTAAGTGCGGTTTTGGAAGATTTTGGCAGTTTGGCAAACCATGATATCTACATCGCCGGTCGCTTTGAGATGGCTAAAATCGCCCGAGAACGGTTTTGCAGTGAACGTGACGCATCTATCGATCGCATGTATGGCGATGCCTTTGAGTTTATTTAATCTGCTTGCCAGCAAAATAACATGATAAAAATAAAAAACCCGCCCCTGACAGGCGGGAAACTGCGGTAACAATTTATATTCTTTCAATAATCGTGGCAATACCTTGTCCTAGGCCAATACACATGGTTGATAGCCCGAATTGAGCATCTTTGCGTTCCATTAAATTAAGAAGGGTGGTTGTAATGCGAGTACCAGAGCATCCTAACGGGTGACCAAGGGAAATTGCACCACCATTCAAGTTGATTTTGTCATCGATACTATCCAGTAGATTCAGCCCTTTCATGCAAGCCAACGATTGTGCCGCGAATGCTTCGTTGAATTCCATTACATCAATATCTGTCAGACTTAATCCGGCTTTTTTCAACGCCTTTTGGGTTGCAGGTACAGGACCATAACCCATGATGGAAGGATCACATCCAACAACCGCCATTGAACGGATACGAGCACGGGGCTGTAACCCTAATTCCCTGGCTTTGCTTTCGCCCATGATCAGCATGGCAGAAGCACCATCGGAAAGTGCGGAGGAATTACCCGCAGTCACACTGCCGGTGATGGGATCAAAGACAGGACGCAGTGCCGCTAAATCTTTTAGGCTCGTATCTTGGCGGATAACTTCATCAAAAGTGACGAGTTTTATATTCCCGTCAGGATCATGCCCATATAGAGGCACGATCTCGTTGGTAAAAGCTTGTGATTCGGTTGCTTGAGCTGCCCGCTGATGAGAGCGTAGGGCAAATTCATCCTGCATTTCACGGCTAATATTGTGCATTTTGGCCAACATTTCTGCCGTCAGTCCCATCACACCTGCTGCTTTGGCAACATTTCGACTTAATTTGAGGTGAAAATCGACACCGTGCGTCATGGGTACGTGCCCCATATGCTCAACACCACCCACCATCACAATATTGGCATCGCCAGTCATGATCTGGCGGGCGCCGTCGTGCAGTGATTGCATTGAAGAACCACAAAGACGGTTGACAGTCACGGCGGGAACCGTGTGAGGTATTCCTGCCAGCAAAGCAGCGTTACGTGCAATATTAAATCCTTGTTCAAGGGTTTGTTGCACACATCCCCAAGAGATATCATCAATCTCTTCAGGCTTAACAGCAGGATTGCGCTTGAGTATTGATGTCATCAGATGTGCGGAGAGATCTTCGGCACGAACCTGACGGAATACACCACCTTTCGAGCGCCCCATTGGGGTACGGATACCATCAATAATAACTACGTTTTCCATGTTTTCAGACCTCACACTTTTTCACCTGGATTAACAGCAAGCTCTGCGGGTGCAGGATAGTAACTTTCATTGCTTTCGGATTTTGCTTTCAGGCCAGCGGGTACGTGATAGAGTGCGCCCAAGTGAGCATAACTTTCTGCCATCTTCACGTAGGCGGCGGTTCCCAGTGTATCCAGATAACGGAAAACACCACCGTGGAATGGCGGGAAACCCAGGCCATAAATCAGTGCGATATCGGCTTCTGCCGGGCTGGCAATGATGCCTTCTTCTAAGCAACGAACGACTTCGTTAATCATTGGGATCATCGTCCGGGCAATGATCTCTTCGCCAGAGAAAACCTGTTTTGGTTTGCTGATGCCTGCCAGTAACTGATCCGTCGTCTCGTCTGGCTCTTTTTTCGGTTTGCCTTTTTTATCTGGTGTGTATTGATAGAAACCAACGCCATTTTTCTGACCATAACGTTGATTTTCAAACAATACATCAATGGCATCCCGATAATCGCGGTTCATACGATCCGGGAATCCCACCGCCATAACCGCTTGTGCGTGGTGAGCCGTATCGATGCCAACCACATCAAGAAGATAAGCCGGGCCCATTGGCCAGCCGAATTCTTTTTCCATGATTTTGTCGATTTGACGAAAATCACCGCCATCACGCAGCAACATGCCAAAACCAGCCAAATAGGGAAACAGAACACGGTTTACAAAGAAACCAGGGCAATCATTGACAACAATAGGGGTTTTCCCCATTTTTGTGGCATACGCGACAACGCTTGAAATTGTCTGATCTGACGTTTTCTCTCCGCGAATAATTTCAACCAACGGCATACGATGTACCGGGTTAAAGAAATGCATCCCACAGAAGTTTTCTGGGCGTTTTAGTGATTTCGCTAATTCAGTGATGGGGATCGTGGAGGTATTAGACGCCAGAATACAGTGATCGCTGATATGTGATTCTGTTTCAGCCAGCACGGCCGCTTTAATCTTCGGATTTTCAACGACAGCTTCAACAACGATCTGGGATTGTTCAATCCCGGCATAGTTAAGTGTCGGTTGAATGGATGACAGAATTTTGGCCATCTTCATGGCATCTAAGCGGCCACGTTCAAATTGTTTATGCAGCAGTTTCGCTGCTTCATTGATGCCTAAATCCAGCGCTTTTTGATTGATGTCTTTCATCAAGACAGGAATACCTTTGCGCGCTGACTGGTAGGCGATACCGCCACCCATGATCCCCGCCCCCAATACCGCTGCATGTTCTGGGGTTGTGACGGTTTGCAGGTGTTTTTTCGCCAGCCCTTTAACATATTGGTCATTCAGGAAGATGCCGACTAAAGCACGGGCAACGGAAGTGTGTGCTAATGAGACAAAACTGGCAGATTCCAGTTTCAAGGCTTCATCGCGACCTTGTGTCGCTGCTTTTTCAATGGTTTTTACCGCAGTGATTGGCGCTGGATAATGAGGGCCAGCGGCTTTCATTACCATCCCTTTTGCTACAGTAAAACTCATGGTACGTTCGATCTCATTGAGATTGAGTGGCAGCAATTTAAGCTGACGGGCTGCTGCCCAATCCAAATCGCCACGAATGGCTTGTTCCAGAATTGAAACGGCAGAATCAACCCGTTTCTCAGCAGAAACGACGGCATCAACCAGGCCATTTTTCAGTGCTGCTTCAGCGTTAATATCTTTTCCTGCGGAGATAATTTCTAGGGCATTATCTGTGCCAATCAAGCGTGGCAGACGAACAGATCCTCCGAACCCCGGCATAATGCCCAATTTAGTTTCTGGTAATCCGATGCGAAGATCTGGTGATGCAACACGAAAATCTGTTGTAAGTGCCAACTCACACCCACCACCAAGGGTATAGCCATTAATGGCGGAAACCGTCGGAACGGGGAGATCTTCGATACGATTAAAAATGCGGTTGACGAAATCAAGCAGGTCACGCAGTTTTTCGACGGGGGCATTAAACAGTGATAAAAACTCTGTGATGTCTGCACCGACAATAAAGGCTTGTTTTTCAGAACGTAATAGTAGCCCTTTTAATTCAGGTTGTTGCTCAAGGATAGAAATAGCTTTATCCAGTGAAGCAACCGTTTTGGTATCTAATTTATTAATCGCAGCGGGTGCATTAAAGATCAGTTCAGCAATGCCATCTTTTAGCCATTTTACTTGAATAGTTTCACTTAGGTAGAGCATGTCATTCTCCTCAATGAGTGCATACCATCTGGTATGACCAGATGAGGGTAATTGTGATTACTGTGTTAATTTAATGCAAACTAATGATTAATTTTTGTAGGTTCGATCACAGGTAAGATTTATGATGGAGGACAATATATTTTGTTAATTTTTTGAAAAATATAAAAATAGCAGTTTTGTTTTTGGAACGTGGCCTTTCACATGATAGCTTTCACAATAATGAATTGTGGTAATATTTAAGCCTCTGCAAAAAAATCAAGAGGTTAATGAAGATGGAAAAGTTGGCACCTCTGTACCGCGAACATATCAAAACCTTGCAAAAACGCGCCCGCGAAATTTTGGCACGGACTCAGCTTGACGCACTGCTTATTCATTCCGGTGAATCATTACGGATTTTTCTTGATGATGGTTATTATCCATTTAAGGTCAATGCACATTTTAAGGCTTGGGTACCTGTCACTAAAGTGCCGAATTGTTGGCTGTGGATTGATGGCGTCAATAAACCTAAGCTTTGGTTCTATTCGCCAGTAGATTACTGGCATAGTGTTGAACCCCTGCCCAATGGCTACTGGACTGATGAAATAGCCATGATTCATTTGGCGAACGCTGAAGATATCAGTACAAAACTGAATGGATTACCAAAACAGAATGTGGCTTATATTGGTGAACAAGCGGAACGTGCCAAATCTTTGGGTATTCTTGATCACAATATCAATTCAAAAGTTGTCCTGGATTATTTGAATTACCATCGTTCATATAAAACAGACTATGAATTAGCGTGTATGCGTGAAGCGCAGAAAACGGCTGTTAACGGCCATCAAGCCGCTTACGAGGCATTTTTGTCTGGCGTCAGTGAATTCGAAATTAATCTGTTTTATCTGATGGCAACCGGCCATCGTGATACCGATGTTCCTTATGATAATATTATCGCCTTAAATGAGAATGCAGCGGTGTTGCATTACAATACATTACGCCAGAAAACTCCCTCTGAAATACGCAGCTTCTTAATTGATGCCGGAGCGGAATATAATGGCTATGCTGCGGATATTACTAGAACTTACTCAGCAAAATCCAATAACGATTTCGCCTCACTGATAAAGGATTTGAACGAAGAACAACAGGCGATAATCGGTACAATTAAAGTAGGAACCCGATATAGCGATTATCATCTTAATATGCATAGACGCATCGCCAGGATACTGAAAAAACATGATATTATTCATGGGATCAGTGAAGAGGGGGTGGTTGAGAAAGGATTGACAATCCCCTTTTTTCCACATGGGCTTGGTCATCCCCTGGGTTTACAGGTACATGACGTTGCCGGGTTTATGCAAGATGATAGCGGAACCCATCTGGCCGCCCCGGTAACGCATCCTTATTTGCGTTGCACCCGTATCTTGGAGCCAAGAATGGTTTTGACCATTGAGCCGGGGATCTATTTCATTGAAACCTTATTAGCTCAGTGGCGTGAAAGCGAAGACAGTCAACATTTCGATTGGAAAAAAATCGACATGTTAAAATCTTATGGTGGTATTCGCATTGAAGATAACATCGTGATTCACGATGGAAAAATTGAAAACATGACCAGAGACTTACAATTATCGTAATGAAGCCTTATTTGATCCCGGTGGCTTCAGTCAGCTTTACTGAAGAAATAAAAAAGAGTCGTTTCATTACCCTGCTGGAGCACACCAGTGGGGTGGATGAAGCTAAATCCTTTATCCAGACTATCAAAGCACAATATCCTGATGCGCGGCATCATTGTTGGGCTTTTGTGGCCGGTGCACCAGACGACTCCCAACAGTTAGGGTTTTCTGATGATGGCGAACCCACCGGAACTGCCGGTAAGCCCATGATTGCGCAATTAATAGGGAGTGGTTTGGGAGAAATTACTGCGGTATCTGTTCGCTATTTTGGCGGCATAAAACTTGGGACAGGGGGACTAGTCAAAGCCTATGGTAATGGTGTACAGCAAGCCCTGAAACTGCTGCAAACTGAATATAAAGTACCGCAGAAATTATTTCAGTTACAATGCGAATACTCGCATATTTCAATGGTAGAACAGCTATTACATCAATTCGCTGGACAAGTGATCGCCAGTGATTACGCCGAAAATGTCACATTGCAAGTTTCACTGCCCGCTACCCTTGCAGGGGAAATCGGTGATAAATTGCGGAATTTGAGCCGTGGGGCTCTGTTTTTAACACCAAAATCACCATGATTTCGTCATACCGGATTTCTAAGGAACCCGCCGAATGCATTTTCGTGCCATAACCCGTATTGTTGGACTTCTTGTCATTCTTTTCTCTTTCACGATGGCTATTCCGGGGCTGGTAGCATTAATTTATCGCGATGGTGCAGGGAGTGCATTTAGCGAAACATTCATCTTTGCCCTTATCATTGGTTTAATGTTGTGGATACCTAATCGTGAGCAAAAAGCTGATCTGAAACCGAAAGAGGGTTTTTTGATCGTTGTCCTCTTTTGGACTGTATTGGGAAGTTTAGGGGCATTGCCGTTTATTTTCGCTGAAAAACCTAACCTTTCCATCACTGATGCCTTTTTTGAATCATTTTCGGGTTTGACAACAACAGGGGCAACAACGCTTGTTGGCCTTGATAACCTCCCTAAAGCGATCTTGTTCTATCGGCAAATGTTGCAATGGTTGGGAGGAATGGGGATCATCGTCTTGGCTGTCGCGATCTTACCTCTCCTCGGTGTTGGGGGTATGCAGCTTTATCGGGCAGAAATGCCGGGGCCATTAAAAGATAATAAAATGCGCCCCCGTATCGCAGAAACAGCAAAAACGCTTTGGCTGATTTATGTCTTGTTAACTGTCGCCTGTGCAATAGCATTGTGGGCTGCCGGGATGTCGGTATTCGATGCGATTTCACATAGCTTTTCTACTATTGCTATTGGTGGGTTTTCCACTCACGATGCCAGTATCGGCTTTTTCAATAGTCAGACGATCAATATCATCATTGCTATTTTCTTATTGATTTCAGGCTGTAATTTTGGCCTGCATTTTGCCGTCCTTTCTGGACGCAGCTTGAAAGTGTATTGGCGTGATCCAGAATTTCGCATGTTCATTACGATTCAGTTGGCATTGTTGGCAATCTGTGTGCTGATATTATGGCAACATTCCTTTTATCAATCAGAATTGGATGCATTGAACCACGCTTTTTTCCAAGTAGTCTCTATGGCGACAACGGCCGGATTTACAACGATAAAATTTCACGAATGGCCCCTGTTTTTACCTTTATTGCTGTTAACTTCTGCCTTCATCGGGGGATGTGCCGGTTCGACTGGTGGGGGACTCAAAGTTATCCGTATTTTGTTGTTGTTCTTGCAAGGTTCCCGCGAATTAAAACGTTTAGTGCATCCGAATGCGGTATATACCATCAAATTAGGGCGGCGAGCC
This sequence comes from Xenorhabdus poinarii G6, assembly GCF_000968175.1. Classification (NCBI taxonomy): domain Bacteria; kingdom Pseudomonadati; phylum Pseudomonadota; class Gammaproteobacteria; order Enterobacterales; family Morganellaceae; genus Xenorhabdus; species Xenorhabdus poinarii. The sequence continues at coordinate 2,975,825 of NZ_FO704551.1, read as the reverse complement.
TTGCCGGAAAGAATTATAGAAGCGGTATGGGGATTTTTTTCAGCTTATGCGCTTGTCTTCTTTATTAGTATGTTGCTACTGATTGCAACAGGTGTTGACGAGTTCTCTGCTTTTTCTGCCATCGCGGCAACCTTGAATAATTTGGGGCCAGGGTTGGGAAACTTTGCTGAGAACTTTGTATTTATGCAGCCTGAAGCTAAATGGGTGTTGATTGTCACCATGTTATTTGGACGTTTGGAAGTGTTCACATTATTAGTCTTGTTTACACCGACGTTTTGGCGCGAATAGTGAATGAGTCAATTTTTATCTGTGATCCGTTATTTAATAGGGGCGTAGCTATGAGTTATTTATTGCTCTATTCCACTCGGGATGGACAAACCAAAAAAATTATTATGCGTATTGCAGAGAATCTCCGTCGTGCTGGTGTTGGGTGTGATTTAAGAGATCTTGCAACAATCAAGCAGATCAATTTGATGCCTTACCAAAAAATCATGATAGGCGCATCAATACGCTATGGTCGCTTCAATTCTGTATTGAATAATTTTATCAGCAAGCACCAAAAACAATTGAACCAAATGCCAACAGCATTCTTTGGTGTCAATTTAACAGCGAGAAAGCCGGAAAAAAGAACACCAGAAACGAATGCTTATGTACGCAAATTTTTAATCCAAAGTCCGTGGCAGCCTGATTTATGCGAAGTCTTTGCTGGAGCCTTACTGTATCCACGTTATTGCTGGTTAGATCGCATTATGATTCAGTTCATTATGCGTATGACCGGAGGAGAAACCGATACAACAAAAGAAATTGAATACACGGATTGGGAACAGGTTGTGGGTTTTTCTGAGACGTTTTTGCAAATGTCGTGTGTTAAATCGTCTCAAAAATAGCTTTTTTGCTGGTTATTGCATCGCTTTGGGTAAAAAAAATACGAACGGAAAGAAAATGCAAAAAAACGATTGCCAGCGCCGTAAAAGTCCCTATAATGCGCCACCACTGACCGACGCTACGCTGACACAGGCCGCGCCGGGCAGGGAGAAGAAAGCGAAAATAAACGCTTGACTCTCGGGGCGAAAAGCGTAAAATACGCAGCCTCGCAACCCGGCAGCAATGCCCGGTTGACACGCTCTTTAACAACGTAATCAGACAATCTGTGTGGGCACTCGCAAGACACTATCGCAACGCCGAAAGGCGAAAAAAGATTAAAGTCTTAAAGAGTGACTAACAGTGAATTCATTATGAATAAACCGTTTAATTCTTTGAGCATCAGACTTTTAATTGAAGAGTTTGATCATGGCTCAGATTGAACGCTGGCGGCAGGCCTAACACATGCAAGTCGAGCGGCAGCGGGAGAAAGCGTGCTTTCTTGCCGGCGAGCGGCGGACGGGTGAGTAATGTCTGGGGATCTGCCCGATGGCGGGGGATAACCACTGGAAACGGTGGCTAATACCGCATAATCTCTGTGGAGCAAAGTGGGGGACCTTCGGGCCTCACGCCATCGGATGAACCCAGATGGGATTAGCTAGTAGGTGGGGTAAAGGCTCACCTAGGCGACGATCCCTAGCTGGTCTGAGAGGATGACCAGCCACACTGGGACTGAGACACGGCCCAGACTCCTACGGGAGGCAGCAGTGGGGAATATTGCACAATGGGCGCAAGCCTGATGCAGCCATGCCGCGTGTATGAAGAAGGCCTTCGGGTTGTAAAGTACTTTCAGCGGGGAGGAAGGCGTGAACCTGAATAAGGTTGGCGTTTGACGTTACCCGCAGAAGAAGCACCGGCTAACTCCGTGCCAGCAGCCGCGGTAATACGGAGGGTGCAAGCGTTAATCGGAATTACTGGGCGTAAAGCGCACGCAGGCGGTCAATTAAGTTAGATGTGAAATCCCCGGGCTTAACCTGGGAACGGCATCTAAGACTGGTTGGCTAGAGTCTCGTAGAGGGGGGTAGAATTCCACGTGTAGCGGTGAAATGCGTAGAGATGTGGAGGAATACCGGTGGCGAAGGCGGCCCCCTGGACGAAGACTGACGCTCAGGTGCGAAAGCGTGGGGAGCAAACAGGATTAGATACCCTGGTAGTCCACGCTGTAAACGATGTCGATTTGGAGGTTGTGGCCTAGAGCTGTGGCTTCCGGAGCTAACGCGTTAAATCGACCGCCTGGGGAGTACGGCCGCAAGGTTAAAACTCAAATGAATTGACGGGGGCCCGCACAAGCGGTGGAGCATGTGGTTTAATTCGATGCAACGCGAAGAACCTTACCTACTCTTGACATCCACGGAATTTTGCAGAGATGCGAAAGTGCCTTCGGGAACCGTGAGACAGGTGCTGCATGGCTGTCGTCAGCTCGTGTTGTGAAATGTTGGGTTAAGTCCCGCAACGAGCGCAACCCTTATCCTTTGTTGCCAGCACGTGATGGTGGGAACTCAAGGGAGACTGCCGGTGATAAACCGGAGGAAGGTGGGGATGACGTCAAGTCATCATGGCCCTTACGAGTAGGGCTACACACGTGCTACAATGGCAGATACAAAGAGAAGCGACCTCGCGAGAGCAAGCGGACCTCATAAAGTCTGTCGTAGTCCGGATTGGAGTCTGCAACTCGACTCCATGAAGTCGGAATCGCTAGTAATCGTAGATCAGAATGCTACGGTGAATACGTTCCCGGGCCTTGTACACACCGCCCGTCACACCATGGGAGTGGGTTGCAAAAGAAGTAGGTAGCTTAACCTTCGGGGGGGCGCTTACCACTTTGTGATTCATGACTGGGGTGAAGTCGTAACAAGGTAACCGTAGGGGAACCTGCGGTTGGATCACCTCCTTAAACCGAAGATAGGTTATTGTTGCAGTGCTCACACAGATTGTCTGATGAAAATGAAGAGACGGTATCGGCATAGGCTTGTAGCTCAGGTGGTTAGAGCGCACCCCTGATAAGGGTGAGGTCGGTGGTTCAAGTCCACTCAGGCCTACCAAGTCCAGACCCGGCAGACGGTGAAGGCGCACGGTATCTTAATGGGGCTATAGCTCAGCTGGGAGAGCGCCTGCCTTGCACGCAGGAGGTCAGCGGTTCGATCCCGCTTAGCTCCACCATCCTCTTCGATGAATAAAACCATTTCAGAACACAGGCACGGCGTGTGTTGTGAAATTTTTGCTCTTTAACAATCTGGAACAAGCTGAAAATTTGAAACACTCAGTGCTGTTAAGACAGTATTGAGGCGTCTCTCAACCCGCATCTCCGAAGACACCTTCGGGTTGTGAGGTTAAGCGAATAAGCGTACACGGTGGATGCCTAGGCAGTCAGAGGCGATGAAGGACGTGCTAATCTGCGATAAGCGCCGGTAAGGTGATATGAACCGTGATAGCCGGCGATGTCCGAATGGGGAAACCCAGTGTGACTTGTCACACTATCATTAACTGAATTCATAGGTTAATGAGGCGAACCGGGGGAACTGAAACATCTCAGTACCCCGAGGAAAAGAAATCAACCGAGATTCCCCCAGTAGCGGCGAGCGAACGGGGAGCAGCCCAGAGCCATCAGCAGTGTCAGCGTCAGGAGAACGGTCTGGAAAGGCCGGCAGTAAAGGGTGATAGCCCCGTATCCGAAGGCGTTGGCAGTGTGAGCTCGATGAGTAGGACGGGACACGTGGTATCCTGTCTGAATGTGGGGGGACCATCCTCCAAGGCTAAATACTCCTGACTGACCGATAGTGAACCAGTACCGTGAGGGAAAGGCGAAAAGAACCCCGGCGAGGGGAGTGAAAGAGAACCTGAAACCGTGTACGTACAAGCAGTGGGAGCACCCTTTAGGGTGTGACTGCGTACCTTTTGTATAATGGGTCAGCGACTTATATTCTGTAGCAAGGTTAACCGTATAGGGGAGCCGCAGGGAAACCGAGTCTTAACTGGGCGTTAAGTTGCAGGGTATAGACCCGAAACCCGGTGATCTAGCCATGGGCAGGTTGAAGGTTGGGTAACACTAACTGGAGGACCGAACCGACTAATGTTGAAAAATTAGCGGATGACTTGTGGCTGGGGGTGAAAGGCCAATCAAACCGGGAGATAGCTGGTTCTCCCCGAAAGCTATTTAGGTAGCGCCTCGTGAATTCATCTTCGGGGGTAGAGCACTGTTTCGGCTAGGGGGTCATCCCGACTTACCAACCCGATGCAAACTGCGAATACCGAAGAATGTTATCACGGGAGACACACGGCGGGTGCTAACGTCCGTCGTGAAGAGGGAAACAACCCAGACCGCCAGCTAAGGTCCCGAAGTCATGGTTAAGTGGGAAACGAAGTGGGAAGGCTCAGACAGCCAGGATGTTGGCTTAGAAGCAGCCATCATTTAAAGAAAGCGTAATAGCTCACTGGTCGAGTCGGCCTGCGCGGAAGATGTAACGGGGCTAAACCATGCACCGAAGCTGCGGCAGCGACATTTAGGTGTTGTTGGGTAGGGGAGCGTTCTGTAAGCCGTTGAAGGGGGACTGTGAGGTCTGCTGGAGGTATCAGAAGTGCGAATGCTGACATAAGTAACGATAAAGCGGGTGAAAAACCCGCTCGCCGGAAGACCAAGGGTTCCTGTCCAACGTTAATCGGGGCAGGGTGAGTCGACCCCTAAGGCGAGGCTGAAAAGCGTAGTCGATGGGCAACAGGTTAATATTCCTGTACTGGTGATAATTGCGATGGGGGGACGGAGAAGGCTAGGCAGGCCGGGCGACGGTTGTCCCGGTTTAAGGATGTAGGTGGGTGAGCCAGGTAAATCCGGCTGACCATGACACTGAGGTCTGATGACGAGTCACTACGGTGGCGAAGTTGCTGATGCCCTGCTTCCAGGAAAAGCCTCTAAGCTCCAGATTATCATTAATCGTACCCCAAACCGACACAGGTGGTCAGGTAGAGAATACTCAGGCGCTTGAGAGAACTCGGGTGAAGGAACTAGGCAAAATGGTGCCGTAACTTCGGGAGAAGGCACGCTGGCGCTAGGTGAAGGACCGCGCGTCCGGAGCTGAGGCCAGTCGCAGAGACCAGCTGGCTGCAACTGTTTAATAAAAACACAGCACTGTGCAAACACGTAAGTGGACGTATACGGTGTGACGCCTGCCCGGTGCTGGAAGGTTAATTGATGGGGTTAGCCGCAAGGCGAAGCTCTTGATCGAAGCCCCAGTAAACGGCGGCCGTAACTATAACGGTCCTAAGGTAGCGAAATTCCTTGTCGGGTAAGTTCCGACCTGCACGAATGGCGTAATGATGGCCAGGCTGTCTCCACCCGAGACTCAGTGAAATTGAACTCGCTGTGAAGATGCAGTGTACCCGCGGCAAGACGGAAAGACCCCGTGAACCTTTACTATAGCTTGACACTGAACATGGAGCCTTGATGTGTAGGATAGGTGGGAGGCTTAGAAGTGTGGACGCCAGTCTGCATGGAGCCATCCTTGAAATACCACCCTTGAATGTTTGATGTTCTAACGTGGACCCGTCATCCGGGTTGCGGACAGTGTCTGGTGGGTAGTTTGACTGGGGCGGTCTCCTCCCAAAGCGTAACGGAGGAGCACGAAGGTTAGCTAATCACGGTCGGACATCGTGAGGTTAGTGCAAAGGCATAAGCTAGCTTGACTGCGAGCGTGACGGCGCGAGCAGGTACGAAAGTAGGTCTTAGTGATCCGGTGGTTCTGCATGGAAGGGCCATCGCTCAACGGATAAAAGGTACTCCGGGGATAACAGGCTGATACCGCCCAAGAGTTCATATCGACGGCGGTGTTTGGCACCTCGATGTCGGCTCATCACATCCTGGGGCTGAAGTAGGTCCCAAGGGTATGGCTGTTCGCCATTTAAAGTGGTACGCGAGCTGGGTTTAGAACGTCGTGAGACAGTTCGGTCCCTATCTGCCGTGGGCGTTGGAAGATTGCAAGGGGCTGCTCCTAGTACGAGAGGACCGGAGTGGACGCACCACTGGTGTTCGGGTTGTCATGCCAATGGCATTGCCCGGTAGCTAAGTGCGGAAGAGATAACCGCTGAAAGCATCTAAGCGGGAAACTTGCCTTAAGATGAGTCTTCCCTGACCCTTAGAGGGTCCTGAAGGAACGTTTAAGACGAAGACGTGGATAGGCTGGGTGTGTAAGCGTAGCGATACGTTGAGCTAACCAGTACTAATGAACCGAGAGGCTTAACCTGACAACACCGAAGGTGTTTTAGTGGGCAGAGAGAGAGTTTCAGAGAGAAATAGCTTGTTCGAGATTGAAAACCGGATTTGTCTGGCGGCAATAGCGCGGTGGTCCCACCTGACCCCATGCCGAACTCAGCAGTGAAACGCCGTAGCGCCGATGGTAGTGTGGGGTCTCCCCATGTGAGAGTAGGACACTGCCAGACATTCATTAGTCAGAGAAGCCATCCGTCACCGGATGGCTTTTTTGCGTTGGGGGATTTTTATTTTTTAGGGTAAAATATCAACGAAATTAGGCCCACGTTACATTTTTTATAGTATGGGGTTATTTTTACGTGTATAAGCGGCCAGTATCGCTCTTTCTGATAAGGCTAAATAATCCTTCATTTTTTTAACCGCGAGTTCATTTTCTCCTGAATTAAGTAATTCCAGAATATGTGCGTTTTTATCAATATAAGGCGCATATAAAAGTTTAGGATCATTTAAAATGCCAAAAGCCAGACGGAGTTCTGCGGAAATATTGTAATAGAAAGCAATTAACCTTTCGCTATCAGTTAATTCCACAATTGCGGCATGAAAGCGCATATTTTCCGTGCCAGCGCCAACCCAATCTTGTTTCTCGCGGCATTGTCGGGCGGCTTCAACAGCTTGTTTCATTTTGCTAATACTGGGATGCATCGGATAAGCCTGAGCCAAAGCCTGGCATTCAATGAGTTGTCGAACTCGATAGATATCCATAATGGATGCAATATCGGGGGTGGCGACAAATACACCTCGATTAGGTTCATGTTTCAGTAATCCCTCTTGTGTTAAAAGGCGGAACACTTCACGTAGCGTATTTCGTGATATCTCAAGTTGTTCACTGAGCGTTGCTTCTGATAGCCGCTGTCCAGGCAACAACTCCCCAACAACCACTTTATTTCTGATGATTTCGGCAATTTTTTTGCTCAAAATCTGGGGCGAATGGTTTTTTTTCATAGTCATCCGTCGTTAGCTTTAAAGGCTGATAACAAAGATTTTCGAAACACATAAGAACGAATCTTCACATATTCCCCGATAACCAGCAAATTACAACTCTTGAACCAATATGAGGCATTCTCATTACGCCTATTGCATCTAAATTGTGCATTTTTATGATCGATTGAATGAAAAATGTAAATAAAGTGATCTTTATTGGATTTTAAGGATCGATAACACAATTTTGGTTGCTTATTTTCTCATCAAATCTTATTTATTGTTCAACAATGAATTCACTTTAGCCAAACAGTTTATTTATTTGGTTCCACAATGGTATGGGTCTTGCTTAGAAAACAGTAAATACAATATAAAGATGACAGGGGAGAATAGCTATGGCTATGCAAAAAACAGTCAAACAAGACGCCGTAAATTTTGTATCAAATCGGCGTTCTTCTTTGATTGCAGCGGTTTTTTTGATGGCGACATCAGCGATTGGGCCAGGCTTTATCACTCAGACTGCGACTTTCACGGCAACAATGGGAGCAACTTTTGCTTTTGGCATTTTAGCCTCTGTTTTGATTGATTTTGTGGTTCAGCAGAATATTTGGCAAATTGTCACATTAACCCGAATGCAATCAGCCGATATTGCTAATGCTGCGATCCCTGGAAGTGGTTATTTGTTAGCTATTTTGGTGATTTTGGGTGGATTAGTCTTTAACGTCGGTAATATTGCGGGAGCTGGATTGGGACTTAATTCTTTGATGGGACTCGACCCAAAATGGGGCGGATTATTCAGTGCATTGATGGCTATTTGTCTCTTTACCTCCCGTAAAGCCGGTGTCGCTCTTGATCGTGTTATCGTGATATTAGGGTTAATCATGATAGGAATGACCTTATTTGTTGCGATAGTTTCTAATCCCCCGGTGGGAGAAGCCTTACAACAAACCGTATTGCCTGATGAAATTAATTTTGCAACGATAACGACGATTGTGGGGGGAACGGTGGGGGGATATATCTGCTATGCGGGCGCCCATCGTTTGCTGGATAAGGGGGCAGTGGGCATTGAAAATATCAACGTGGTTTCCCGTGCAGCGACCAAGGGGATCTTGGTCGTCGGCTTGATGCGATATCTGTTATTTCTTGCCATATTAGGTGTTGTTGCCAGTGGCGTAACACTGGATGTTGCCAGTAAAACAGCAAACCCTGCCTCGCAAGCCTTTCAGATCTCGGTCGGTGAATTTGGATTGCGTATTTTTGGTTTAATCATGTGGGCAGCTGCAATGACCAGTATTATTGGGGCTGCCTATACTTCTATTTCCTTTTGTAGTGTCTTTCGAAAACACTTTCCTGAGCGTCAGCGCAATATTGCAACGTTATTTTTTATCGCCGTATCTTTGGCCGTTTATCTATTAATGGCCACACCACCCGCCGCATTATTGGTTTTTGCCGGCGGATTTAACGGGCTTATCCTTCCTCTTGGGTTGACTATTTTTGTTTATGTTGGCTGGAAACGCGCTGATTTGATGGAGGGATATCGCTATCCACGTTGGTTACTGTGGTCAGGGATGATGACTTGTGTTCTGACATGGTACATGGGTGCCATGTCTATCAATTCAATCTTTGAGTTTTTGAAGGCAGCTTAAGGAAACCAGCATGATAAACACGATCGATTTAAATAGTGATCTCGGTGAGAGTTTTGGTCAGTGGCGCATGGGAGAAGATGAAGAAATATTAGGCGTTATCAGTAGCGCGAATATTGCCTGTGGTTTTCATGCGGGAGACCCGGTAGGGATTTTGCAGACATTGAAATTGGCGCAGAAAAATGATGTAGCGATAGGTGCTCATGTTTCTTATCCCGATTTGGTTGGCTTTGGACGACGTAAAATGGAGATAGCCAATCATGAACTGACAGCAGATGTGATTTACCAGATTGGTGCCTTGCAAGGATTAGCTGCCGCAGCAGGCAGTAAAGTGAGTTACGTCAAACCTCATGGTGCGCTTTATAACACCATTGCGAATGATGAATATCAAGGACTTGCTGTTATTGAAGGCATTCTCGCCATAGATCCTAACCTGGCATTGGTTGGTTTAGCAGGATCAAATATTCTCAAGTTAGCTCAGGAAAAAGGGTTGCGGACGATAGCAGAAGCATTTGCTGATCGTGCATATACCTCACAAGGCGAATTAGTTTCCCGGCGTGAAATTGGTTCTGTTTTGCATGATGCAGATCGTGTGGCGCAACGGATGTTGCAACTCGTAACAGAAGGGGGAATTGCGTCAATTGATGGCAAATTCACCCCTATCCAAGCTGATTCGATTTGCGTGCATGGTGATAGCCCGGGAGCACTGGAAATGGCAAAACGGATCAAAGCAATTTTGCAACAGGCGGGAATAACTATTCGACCATTTATTCATTCATGAGCCTGGATCGCGTTGATACGGTTAATGATTTAGGGAGATAGCCTTGCGTTTTTTACCTGTTAATTGCAATACCATCATGGTTGAATTGAGTGGATTGACAGAAACACTGGCCTTACTTGATTCACTGGCAATGTCACCCATTTTTGGTGTTGAAGAAGTGATACCGGCTGCGAAAACGTTGATGATTCGTTTCCGGCCGACAAAAATAGCACCTCAACAATTGGCGACAGCAATCAGTCAGCGGGATTTACGGGAACGTGGTCATGCAACGGGAAAACAGATAACCATTCCGGTGCATTACAATGGCGAAGATCTTGCACTGGTTGCAGAAATATTAGGGTGTACTGTTCAGGAAGTTATTCGTCAACACACTGAAAATGAATATACCGTTGCTTTCACGGGGTTTTCACCTGGCTTTGCATATATGGTCTCGAAAACCTTGCGATGGAATATACCCCGCCGAAAAACCCCTAGAACACGCATTCCGGCAGGAGCTGTAGCTCTGGCGGGGGAATTCAGTAGCATTTATCCGCAGGTCAGTCCCGGAGGATGGCAAATTATCGGTATTACAACCGAACGGATGTGGGATCTTTCCCGACCCTCTCCCGCCTTATTACAACCGGGTTACCGTGTTAACTTTCGTGATGCAGGATATCAGCCTGCCACTATCCATTTGCCTGAAAAGAGTTTGCCTGAAACAGCTATCAATAACAAAGTGCCTGCCTCAGCGGCTGCTTATGATCTGGAAATCTTGTCCGTAGGACTACAAACCTTATTTCAAGATTTAGGACGTGTTGGTCAGGCAAAATTAGGGATACCGGAATCGGGGGCAATGGACAAAAGTGCTTTACGCAGTGCAAACCGTCTTGTTGGGAATGCCTCTGACCAGGCTTGTCTGGAAATTGTGCAGGGAGGATTTAAAGCAATCGCACATGGACAAGTACTGATTGCCATTACGGGGGCGTCATGCCCAATAGAAATAAAAACTTCATCGGGTGAAATATTCCATGTAAGCACTTACAAACCTATTGATTTAAACGAGGGTGACGAAATTTCATTGGGTATGCCTGTCGCGGGTATGCGTTCTTATTTAGCCGTGCGCGGGGGTTTCATTATTCCGGCCGTCCTGTCCAGCTATGCGTTCGATACTCTGTCCAATATCGGCCCTGTTCCGTTGAAAATAAATGATAAATTAGTTGTCGGTGAAACATCTCATTGCGCAGCAGTCTCTTTTTCTGAAACATCTGCTTTTGATATGCCAAAGAAAGATGACATCGTGGTATTGGATATTATCTTTGGCCCTCGCACCGATTGGTTCACAGCAGAGTCCGTCGATTTATTGAGTAAGCAGCTTTGGCAGGTGACTCCTCAGTCTAACCGAATTGGGTTAAGACTAAATGGTGAGTGCTCACTATCGAGAAGTCAGCCACAAGAATTACCCAGCGAAGGAACATGTGCAGGAGCGATACAAATTCCTGCCAGTGGGCAACCTGTGCTCTTCTTGGCTGATCATCCAGTGACAGGAGGATATCCCGTGATTGCTTCAGTCGCAGAGTATCACCTCGATCTCGCTGGGCAGATCCCCGTGACAGCCAGAATCCGCTTTAATCCCATCGGTCAATTCCATGAAATTCAAGGGAGTCATGATTGCCATGAATCAAACTGTAGATAATTTTAATAACCAGCTGAAGAAAGTGCTGATTGCTAACCGTGGTGAGATTGCTGTTCGAATTATCCGGGCTTGCCGTGATTATGGAATACCGACAGTGGCTGTTTATGCGGATGTTGATATTAATGCACAGCATGTTCAATTGGCTGATGAGGCTTATGCTTTGGGGGGAAATAACCCGGCAGAAACTTATCTCAATATTCCTCGTTTACTGGATGTGGCAAAACAATCCGAGGCAACAATGGTGCACCCTGGTTATGGTTTCTTGTCTGAACGGGCGGAATTTGCCAGAGCAGTGATTGATGCGGGTTTCATTTGGATTGGCCCTAATCCTGATACGATTGATGAACTGGGGGATAAGGTTAAAGCGCGTAAAATCGCTCAGAAAGTGGGCGCGCCTTTAGTTGTCGGGACATCAGAACCTGTCAAAGATGTGCAGGAAGTGATTGCGTTTGCGGAACAATATGGCTTACCGATTGCTATCAAAGCTGCATTCGGTGGCGGTGGTCGAGGGCTGAAAGTCGCCTGGCGGCTGGATGAAGTGGCCGAGCTTTACCATTCGGCAGTCCGTGAGGCGATAGCTGCTTTTGGCCGGGGTGAGTGTTTTATTGAACAATTTTTGGATAAACCCCGACATATAGAAGCGCAAGTGATAGCAGACAAGCATGGTAATGTTGTGGTTTTAGGAACCAGAGATTGTTCCTTACAGCGGCGTAACCAGAAGTTGGTCGAAGAAGCACCCGCACCATTTTTAACGCCAGAACAACGAGAACATATTCATCAATCCGCAAAAGCCATTTGTGCAGAAGCTAATTATGTGGGAGCCGGTACAGTCGAATTTTTACTCAGTGCAGATGGCTCACTTTCTTTCTTAGAAGTAAATACTCGCTTACAAGTAGAACATCCGGTCACAGAGGAGACAACGGGCATTGATCTGGTGATTGAGCAGTTGCGAGTAGCCGAAGGTTATCCGTTAAGCATTCAGGAAACACCAGTACCAAGAGGGCATGCGTTTGAATTTCGCATTAATGCGGAAGACGCCGCGAAAGGTTTCCTACCAACATCCGGTACCATCACCGAATTTCTCCCACCTTCTGGCCCCGGTATTCGCTTCGACTCTGGTGTAACCAGTGGCTCTATTATTCCGGCCACCTTTGATTCACTCATGGCAAAATTAATTGTCACGGGGGCGAACCGGGAACAGGCCATTATTCGTGCCCGGCGGGCATTGAAAGAGTTTAAGATTAGTGGTGTCGCCTCCGTTTTGCCCTTCCATCAGGCAGTCATGACGCATCCTGATTTTATTTCTGGTGATAAATTCAATGTCCATACTCGCTGGATTGAAACGGATTTTGTGAATGAACTCGCGGCTTCGCTACGCCAATTTCCGATGGAGGATAACAAGATTACCCGCACTTTTATTGAGATCGATGGCCGTCGGCATGAATTAGGATTGCCATCGGATTTATTGGCGGGATTGGCGCACTTAACCCCGATGGGTGAACAACAATTATCTTCGTCTGTTGTACCTGCCGTAAAGAAAAAACAGCCGGAAGATCCTCGTCAGGTCAAAGCGCCTATTTCCGGTATCCTGCATGCCTGGATGGTGAAAGAAGGTGAGCAAGTCAATGAAGGTGATGTGATTGCCGTTATGGAAGCTATGAAAATGGAAGTGCAGATCCATGCTCATCGTTCAGGAAAAATCACATTCTGTGTCCAAGTCGGGGATTATCAGAATGCCGAGACGATTCTGGCTAATATAGCGTAGTGTCGTAAAGATAGAGTAGTGATATTACTTAAACCAGCAGGATCTGTTGATCCTGCCTTTCACATCCAGATATATCCCCCATTCGGCTTTAAAGTTATTTACATTTACTATAGAAATGTAAATAATAACAATTCTCAACAGTATCTATCTTTGAATAAACATGACTAAAATTACCAAAATTTACGCTAGCCTGGCTAAAAGTGGCCTGTGTGTTCCTCTGATGTCCGCATCTATGCTGACAGTCGCTATCTCTACCAGCGCATTTGCAAGTGCTGAAAATACAACTAAAAAATCGACTGATACTCGCGATACACTTGTGGTTATTGCAGATAACAATGCAAAACAAGATAGCGGCGAAGTCAACCGTCACGAAATAAAAGTCAGACAGGCACAAAGTGTCGGTGAGATTTTGAAGAATGTACCGGGTGTCCAAGCGGGTCATCCTAGCGCTTTAGGACAGCGCTTCAAAATTCGTGGTATGGATGATCAATTCATCAACGTGACGATCGATGGAGCAAGGCAAGAAGGGTATCACTTCCACCATTCAGGAAGTTACGGTATCGATCCTGAAATGTTAAAGCAAGTTGATATCAAGGTTGGTAGTAACAGCATCACTTATGATACTGGTGCTATTGGTGGTGCCTTAAAATTTGAGACAGTTGATGCAGGTGATTTGTTGTCACCAGGGCAATTATTTGGTGCCAAGGGAAAATTAAACTACTCAAGTAATGGTTCTGAATTCCAACAATCTTTAGCGGCATATGGTAGATTGGGTGCTGCCGATTTATTAGGTTATTTTACCCATCGCAATATGCACGATTCTGAATCGGGCAGAGATAATCGCGGGCGGGATTCAATCCCGACAGATGGAAGATTATTTAATTACTTATTAAAAGCTAAATTTAATCTGACCGATGAGCAGTATATTAATGTATCAAAAGAACATTATAAAAATGATGCGGTAACTAACCATAGATTAAACTTTGGTAACAATATAAGTCTTCAAGTAAATAACGGGAAAAAAGCGAAATATGTCATTGATCGCAACGCCCATAATGTTATTTATGGGTATGCACCTGCTAATAATGACCTTATTGATCTAAAAATATCCGCTTATCATACTGAACAAACCTCTACCCATATGAAACCTGCAAATGGAAGTGGGAAAGGATTTGATAGTATTGTTGAAACTCAGGGTATTAAGGTTCGTAATACCTCTAGTTTTGATACTCAGAAATTAGCTCATGATTTAACCTATGGATATGAATATTTTGATACTAATATGAGATATACTGATGTATCAGAAAATAAATATAATAGCGAAATAGAGAAAGCAAATGCTTCATCTGTTTATTTAGAAGATGATATTCAATTCGCTGATTTCCATGTTATACCGGGTATTAGATGGGATCATTATAAATACCATACGATTAATAAACAAAAAGCACCCTTTGAGCGAACCTATGCTCAGCTCTCTAAAGCACTCGGCTTGAAATACGAGCTTGGGGCATCCACAACATTATTTGCTAATTACACCGAACTCTTTAGAGGCCCATTGGGTAAAGAGATTGCTATGGGACTATCTGGGCATAGCAATAACTTACAAGCCACAACGGGTTACAACTTAGAAACAGGATTGGTAGGTTCTTATCCTAGCATTTTTGCTAAAAATGACACTTTGATTGTCTCAGGTAAGGTATTCCAAACTCATTTCAAAAACCTGGCTACAACCTTGGCTAAGGGAGAGTTAAACAATATTCCAAAATCAAGACTAGAAGGGTTTGAATTAGCGACTGGCTATAAACTAGATAACTTATCTTTAAAAGCCAGCTATGCCAAAGTCAATGACAAGATTATTAAAGGTAGTACGTTATTTGATAAAGGCACAGAGTTTATGCCATCAGTAGGTGATACCATCACTGTGGGAGGGAGTTACCTGTTCGACAAATCTGACATTGAATTCGGCTGGAATTCTCGATTTGCGCTGGCAAAAGATTCTAAGGGAGTAGACGGCGGAAATATTGTCGGTATCCACAAACCTGGATATGGTGTAAGCAATATGTATATTTCTTGGGCACCGAAAGCGGGCTCATTTAAAAATACGGAAATCCAGCTTGGTATCGATAATATCTTCGATAAACGTTATAACGAACACTCTTACTATTTGAAGACTTCTCCGGGACAAGACGAAAGAGGTCGCACATATAAAGCGACAATTTCTTATAAGTTCTAATCAAGATATCTTAAATATTTCAAGATATAATCTGAGTAATCAGTCTGCGGTTTATCCGCAGACTTGTTACTGATATAAATTGTCAATTATCGCGATTACAGCGTCGCAACGCCAATCAAAGCAACCACACTAAAAATAGCTGCCGCGCCATAAAATACCCATTTACTGGCGGGAATAGGGATTTGCAGATCATGCATACCGTGATGGATACGGTGCATTCCGCACCACAACGGCAGACAGATCATCAATAGCAAAAATGTGCGACCAATAACACTCTGGCAGAAAGCCAGAATACGCTCATAAGAAAGTGCCTCTGATGCCAGACCGAGGGGTATCAGAATACCCAACAGTAGGATCATGGCCGGGCTGATAATAGCACTCCACATGCCGCCGGCACCAAACAACCCCCAGAAAATCGGTTCATCGGAACGCTTAGGTACTTGATTCATCAGATCCTCCTTAGGGTCAGAAAAATAGCGCCGCGCCGAGGATCACGGCGGTAGCAATAATGGTGGTTGTCCACAGCAGTGTGATAATCGGCCCCGGGGACATTTTCTCATTTCTGACAATGATGTTGAGCGCTTTTGGCGCCAGCTCAAACCACGTTTTTGTATGCAATAGCGTTGCCAGCAGGGTGATGATGTTAATCAGCAACACCGCCGGATGCTGCAAGAAAGAGACAAATTCCGCCCAATTTTCCGGGCCATTTTTCAGGGCGAACACGCCGTGCAGCACTAGTAAGCTGAACCAAACCGTCGGAACAGATGTGCCTTCGCGCAACATATAAAAGCGATAAAATCCCAGCTTCTGCCACCAATGTGTGTCCATACCCCGCACATAAGGTTTACGTTTTGTTGTCATCACTCTTTCCTCCCTTATTGTGGTTTCAGCATAGAGATAATGAAATCTTTAGCACTTTCGGCTTTGCTTTGTTGGATAGCACCCGCGGGATCAACCTGTTTCGGGCACACTTCAGAACAGTAACCCACGAAAGTACAGGACCAGACACCATGGTCACTGTTGATATGTGGCATACGTTCTTTCTTGCCGTGGTCACGGTTATCCAGGTTATAGCGGTGTGCCAATGTGATCGCAGCAGGTCCAATAAACTCAGGATTTAGGCCAAATTGGGGGCAGGCCGCATAGCACAGGCCACAGTTGATACAGCCTGAAAATTGGTGGTATTTCGCCATCTGAGCCGGCGTCTGCATATGCGGGCCATCCGCGGGTTGGCGATCATTACCGATAATATAGGGTTTGATGGCTTCCAGACTCTCAATAAAGTGAGTCATATCCACAACCAAGTCCCGTTCAATTGGGAAATTACCTAACGCCTCGACTTTCATTCCCGAGGCGTAATCGCGCAGGAACGTCTTACAGGCTAATTTCGGTACACGGTTTACCATCATGCCGCAGGAACCACAAATGGCCATACGGCAAGACCAGCGATAGGAAAGGTCAGGTGCCAGATTGTCTTTGATGTAACCCAACGCATCCAGCAATGAAGTTTGCTCATCATAAGGCACGTCATAAGTGACGAAGTGAGGTTCGCTGTCCGTCTCCGGGTTATAGCGCATGACCGCCATTTTCAGGCGTTTCATCTCAGCCATTCGCTTGCTCCTTCTGTTTTTTCTCTTGTGCCGCTGCTTCACCGCCATAGACCCGCTTCTGCGGCTGAGATTGAGTGATTTTCACATCACTGTATGCCAGACGAGGAGCACCTTCGGGGTTGTAGAAGGCCAGCGTATGTTTCAAGAAATTCTTATCGTCACGTTCAGTGCAACCGTCATCAAGACGCTGGTGGGCACCCCGTGATTCTTTGCGGTTAATGGCGGAATGAGCCATACATTCAGCGACATCCAAACCAAATCCTAACTCAATGGTATAGAGCAGGTCGGTATTAAAGACGCTGCTGTGATCGCGAATGCTGATCTGTTTAAAACGTTCTTTCAATGCCGCAATTTTATCGATGGTTTTTTGCATCAATGCGGGTGTACGGTAAATTCCGCATCCCTCTTCCATTGACTCCCCCAGCTCATCACGGATTTGCGCCCAGTTTTCACTGCCTTTCTGGTTCAGCAGTTTATTGAGTTTTTCTTCCACATCACGAGCTTGGGCATCCAGCATACGATGGTTGGCGGGTTTCACAGCCTGAATATGTTTGATCGCGTTTTCACCTGCCAGACGACCAAATACGACCAGTTCAGCCAGTGAATTGGAACCGAGGCGGTTGGCACCGTGTAAACCAACAGACGCACATTCTCCAATTGCAAATAGTCCTTTGATGCGGGTTTCACACTGTTGATTCGTTTCGATTCCTCCCATGGTGTAATGGGCGGTTGGGCGGACAGGGATCGGCTCTTTGACCGGATCAACGCCGACATAGGCTTTTGCCAGCTCACAGATAAACGGCAGACGTTCGAGCAATTTCTTTTCACCCAAATGGCGTAAATCCAGATGTACCACATCCCCGCGCGAGGTAGTAATGGTGCGGCCAGCTCGCCATTCATGCCAGAAGGCCTGGGAGACTTTATCGCGTGGGCCTAATTCCATATATTTATTTTCAGGTTGTCCGAGGGGCGTTTCTGGCCCTAAACCATAATCCTGTAGATAACGATAGCCATCTTTATTCACCAAAATTCCACCTTCACCGCGGCAGCCTTCGGTCATCAAAATACCGGAACCGGGCAGACCCGTTGGGTGATACTGCACAAATTCCATATCACGCAATGGCACACCGTGACGGTAGGCGATCCCCATTCCATCACCAGTGACAATACCGCCATTCGTGTTATAACGGTATACGCGCCCGGCTCCGCCAGTCGCCATAATGACCGCATCGGCACGGATCTGAACTTTGGTACCCTCCATCATATTTAGCGCAACCAATCCGCGTGCGTGTCCTTCATCAACCAAAATATCGAGGACAAAATGTTCATCAAAACGCTGGATTTGTGGGTACTTGAGTGAAGTTTGGAACAATGTATGGAGCATATGAAAGCCGGTTTTATCGGCAGCAAACCAGGTGCGTTCAATGTTCATACCGCCAAAACGACGCACATTGACAGAGCCATCGTCCTTGCGACTCCACGGGCAGCCCCATTGTTCCAGTTGGATCATTTCTGTCGGACAATGTTTGACGAAATACTCAACCACATCTTGTTCACACAACCAGTCACCACCGGATACGGTGTCTTTGAAGTGAAAGTCGTAGGAATCGTGCGACTGAGTGACTGCGGCTGATCCACCTTCGGCGGCGACAGTATGGCTGCGCATAGGATAAACTTTTGAGAGCAAAGCGATTTTGCATTGGGGATTGGCTTCCGCAGCGGCGATGGCTGCGCGTAGCCCTGCGCCACCGGCACCGATAATCGCGAGGTCAACATTGAAGGTTTGCACTGCTCTTCTCCATTGTTCAAGTGGGGGGCAATCGAAGTTGCGTGATGATTTACTCTTCGTTACTTTTTATCAGGTTTAATTATAGCGAAGAGTATCGGAGGTAAATTTGATATGAATGCGTATTTTGTGGGATTTTTCCGCTAAAACGGGATTTGAGAGGTTTTTTTTATCTATCTGGCGTGCTATATGCCATCGTTCGTAACAAATCATTTAGCAAATTTATATTCTGAGGATATACCGTGGTTAAATATCATCGGTGAAGTTGGTAAACGAGAATATAAAGTAAAATGTGTGGGATATTTTATTTTGTTAATATGCATTGTGTGATTGAATGAATACGCCGTGATTTTAACGCTTTTTAACATATCAAAAATCATTATCTCACTGAGAGAGAATTTTGCCCAAAAATTTATTTTTTATGTCTGACTATTTTCCATAAATAGAGGGAAAGAGGCTGTTGCTGTTATTGTGGAAAATAGCGGTTTTCCCCCATTTAATGTTGAAAATTTGTCTGGCGGCGTTGATATGAGTAAACTGCGCCTTTTGTTTTATTTGGAGTCATAGCAATATGAATGAAGTCGCGAATTGGCAGCCAAGTGCACCTATCGCCAATTTATTGAAAAGGGCGGAAATTCTAACAGAAATACGGCGCTTTTTCTCAGAGCGGGGCGTATTGGAAGTCGAAACGCCGGCGATGAGTCAGGCAACGATCACCGACGCTCATTTGGCCTCTTTTCAGACACAGTTCGTTGGGCCAGGCGCGGCAGATGGCTTGACGTTGTATCTGATAACCAGCCCTGAATTTCATATGAAGCGACTGTTAGCCGCCGGAAGTGGCCCCATTTTTCAGATGGGGAAAAGTTTCCGTAATGAAGAAGCCGGTCGTCATCATAATCCTGAGTTCACCATGCTGGAGTGGTATCGGCCGCACTACGATATGTATTGTTTAATGAATGAAGTGGATGATTTGTTGCAACAGATCTTGGATTGCGAGAGTGCGGAATCGCTTTCTTACCAACAGGCTTTCATTCGGTATCTGGATATCGATCCGCTGACCGCGAGTAAAGAAAAATTACGTGAAGTGGCGGCAAAACTGGATCTCAGTAATATCGCTGATCAGGAAGAGGATCGAGATACGTTATTGCAACTGCTTTTTGCCGTGGGAGTAGAAACCCAGATTGGCCTTGAAAAACCGGCATTTATTTATCATTTTCCTGCTTCTCAGGCTTCATTGGCCGAGATTAGCAAGGAAGATCACCGGGTAGCAGAGCGTTTTGAGGTCTATTTTAAAGGCATGGAGCTGGCGAATGGCTTTCGTGAACTGACTGACAGCCATGAACAGCGTCTCCGTTTCGAACAGGATAACCGTAAACGTGAAGCGAAGGGAATGCCTGTTCTGCCTATTGATGAACACCTGCTTGCTGCCCTTGCTGACGGGATACCCGAATGTTCGGGGGTCGCAATGGGCGTGGATCGTCTGGTTATGCTGGCGTTGAAGGCGCAGCGGATTAGTGAAGTCATCGCGTTTCCGGTCGGGAATGCATGACAATTTATACTCAATGCCGTTAGCAATAAAGGGGTCGTCTCGGACTGCCCCTTTATTTTTGTCAATATCCGTCCTGACTATTTGTGCTCGTGATGTTTTTTCAGGAACTTCACAGCCAAATCAGGGAAATCGGTGAATGCGCCATCGACATTCGCTTTGTCGAAAACAATATCGAACAATTGGTCGCCGCTGGTGGCATATTGGGGTAATTGATCGATACGGATCGTATAGGGATGAACCACCAGATGGTTAGCGTGAGCTTCTTTGACCATCCCGGTCAACTTGATGTGGTTTGGGGTAGAATTACTGGCGATAAGCATGTGATAATCAGGGCCAATGCCATCGGCATATTTTGCCACTTCTTTCATCGCACCTGGTTTAAACATCCATTCATAGCTGTAATTCTGCCATTGACCGTCTGGTTTTTGTTCGTAAGTTTCCTGCCAGTCAGTGTAAGCGATAAGCTGAACCAGTTTCAGATCCATGCCCAGTTTCGGTTCTAACTCATTTTTGATGCGTTTGAGTTCATTGGCATCAAAACATTGCAGATAAACGTTATCGCTCTTTTTGGTATAGCCATATTTTTTCAGGACTTCCAGCACCTTGCTTGTGATATCTTTGCCTTCCTGACGATGAAACCACGGCGCTTTAATTTCAGGATAGATCCCTATGTTTTTACCTGTGGATTTATTCATCCCTTGTATAAATTCAATCTCTTCCTGAAAGGTATGAATGTGGAAATCTGATTGTCCCATTGGAAAACGGCCGGGGTAGCTTTGGACTTTTTTGCCATCCTTGATATCAAAACCTTCGGTGAATTTCAGTGACTTAATTTCAGGTAAGGTAAAATCGATGGCATAATAGCGACCGTCACGACGGGCGCGGTCTGGAAAACGTTCTGCGACATCGGTGACGCGATCGAGATAGTGATCGTGCAAGACAATAAGCTGGTCGTCTTTCGTCATGACCAAGTCTTGCTCAAGATAATCAGCACCTTGTGCATAGGCCATTGCTTTAGCCGGTAAGGTATGTTCAGGCAAATAACCGCTGGCGCCACGATGTGCGATGTCAATTTTATTCTCAGCTGCCTGGGCAATTCCTGACATTGATGATGCTAACAGAATACCGGCCATCATTGCTTTAATGGGGGGCTGCATTGGGATTCTCCATGTAATTCAATCTTGGAAATGAATTTTACCAGTGATATATCACAGTTTTATGACATAAATATTTTTCTTTAAACGCTATCTATACTTCGTTTAATACGCTCGGTGATTAAATGAATAAAATAATTAAATCGCGTTGATGATTCAGCTTTTAAAAA
Source organism: Xenorhabdus poinarii G6 (assembly GCF_000968175.1). NCBI lineage: Bacteria > Pseudomonadati > Pseudomonadota > Gammaproteobacteria > Enterobacterales > Morganellaceae > Xenorhabdus > Xenorhabdus poinarii. Next base: position 2,954,363 of record NZ_FO704551.1, on the reverse strand, counting down.
ATCCAGATCGCGATTGAAAATCATATTAATGAATTGCAGTGCAACTGTTATTACACTGCAATTAATAGGTTTTTTAATGACGTTTTCAGATCATTATTAGCTTGAATGAATCATTTTTTGCTTGTGTTTCTTTTCACTTAACATAACAAACAGAAGCAAAATAACCGAGAGGATACTACCGCCGATCATGACCGCAAAACCGCCATCCCAACCCAAAAAGTCAACGGTGTAACCGACAATAATGCTGGCCGCCACCGAGCCGCCCAGATAGCCGAACAGCCCGGTAAAACCTGCTGCTGTGCCTGCCGCTTTTTTCGGTGCCAGCTCCAGAGCATGCAGGCCAATCAGCATAACTGGACCATAAATCAGGAAACCGATGACCAGCATACAGAGCATATCGATATTCGGGTTACCCGCCGGGTTCAACCAGAAGACAATCGTTGCGATAGTGACGAGTACCATAAAGAATACGCCGGTTGCACCACGATTGCCTTTGAACACTTTGTCAGACATCCAGCCGCACAATAGCGTGCCCGGAATACCGGCATATTCATAGAGGAAGTAAGCCCAGGACGATTTATTTATGGCAAAGTGTTTGACTTCTTTCAGGTAAGTGGGTGACCAATCAAGAATACCGTAGCGCAGCAAGTAGACAAATACGTTGGCAAGAGCGATCATCCACAGCAATTTATTGGGCAAAATGTACTGCATGAAAATTTCTTTTGCCGTCAGTTCTTTTTCATTTTTTTCCGAATAATCAGGTGGATAGTCATTTTTGTATTCTTCAATTGGCGGTAAACCACACGATTGAGGTGTATCACGCATTAAGGCGAAAACGATGATGGCCACCAGGATCGCGGCAAATGCCGGCATATAGAACGCGGCTTTCCAGTCATTGAACCAGGCCATCCCCAACATGAACAGTAATGGAGGAACGCCTCCGCCAACGTTATGGGCACAGTTCCAGATAGAGACAATTTGACCGCGTTCTTTCTGTGACCACCAGTGAACCATGGTTCGGCCACAAGGAGGCCAGCCCATTCCCTGAAACCAACCGCAGAGGAACAGCATAACAAACATAATGGCAATGCTGGACGTAGCCCACGGCACAAACCCCATAAATAGCATCACTGCCGCTGCCATCAGCAAACCCGCGGGCAAGAAAACGCGTGGATTCGAGCGATCAGAAACGGACCCCATAATGAATTTCGAAAATCCGTAAGCAATTGAAATACCGGATAGCGCGAAACCAAGATCCCCTTTAGAAAACCCCTGATCGATTAGAGCCGGGATAGCCAGCGCAAAGTTTTTTCTGACCAGGTAGTAAGCTGCGTAGCCAAAGAATATCCCCATAAAAATTTGCCAGCGTAAACGACGATAGAGTGGATCTATTTCTGGTGCGGGCAACCGAGCCTGATGAGGCGACGGCTTAAAAATGCTTAACATGTTTTTTCTCCACGTGACTTCTGTCTGTATGAGTACATCACTGAGATTACACAGTGAATGTACGTGTAATTAACGAAAAGAATGGATTGTTTATTTTTTATATAGAATCGGCTAAAACAGCCTTATATTATTGAGCAATATCGCCGGCATAATAGCGATAATCTCTTAGGTCGGTGATTCTGAGTGATCCGGGGCTTTTTTAAAATATAATTTGATGGTATTAATGTGATATATATCACAATAACTGTCTTTGCCTGTCGTTTATTTAAATTTACTTTATGTTTTTTAACGAACAAAAGCGCATTCATTTTGGGGATATTTGGCTGATATCGTTACTATAGCGCGATATAAATGTGACTGATATAAATATTAATATATTAAATATAATTTAACCAATGGTGGGATGGCTTGCTGCCCGCTATTTTCAACAGGTTGTGTCATTTCTCTGATAGTATTATTGAAAATAATATTTAAAGTTATTAATATGAATTTATTTTTATTTACCTGCTTGGCGTTTTTTATAACGAAGCTATAAATAAAGTGTTTGAAATTAAATTTAAAAATAATAGATTTTACTACAAATGGTTATTCGTGCTCTGACCGCAGTCTTCAAGTAGGATGGATGACCATTTTGCTAAAAAATACAATAATATCAGTATATTGAGTTTTTGTTGTGGATTGTATTGGCGTAATACTCTCTGTCTTCCAATGAATAACTCAATATATTATATAAGTTGAACGTTTAATTAATAAAAAATTACTCATTAATATCTTTATTAAATTCGCAATTTTTCTGCAATTTACTTTTCTGATTCAGTGAATGTCAACATAAGGTATTTGAACATACTGCGTGTAGGCAACAACTGAAAGATAACGACTACCCGCACTGATGCCTCTATTCATCATAAAAAGTGATGAAATACATCAGGCTCAGAATGAGAACATCATTATGAATACTGACACACACAAGGCAATATTACACACAGCATTGACGACTGGGCAAAAAAACTCTCCGACTGTGGACACTGAATTTAATAGTCATATCAGTCAGATAACAGCAACGTTAGAACCGTGGTTTAAGAACGTCCCGGCCCGGCTATCGGAGGTGGCAAAAAGTATACCCAATGACGTTGCTGTCTCTGATCCATATGAGACGTTGACGTTTGGTGAATTGGATCAGCGCATAAAGCGTGCGGCACAGGTTTTACGCCATCACGGAGTCACAATGGGCAGCAATGTGGCGATTGCGGCTCAGCGGGGTATCTCATGGTTTGTCACTATGCAGGCAATCTGGCGAATTGGCGCGGTATATATCCCTTTGAATACCCTGATGCCGGAAAAACGGCTGAATGATATTCTCGCCAGCCTGCCGGAAAGTATTTTGGTTTCTGATGATACTGTGTCGGCGAGGCTACAGGCATCAACATACATTCCTATGGGGACGCTCCTGAATCAGGCCGTTCAGGTGGAAGTCGCAGAAGATATTGATATCCCGGCGTTGGGGGATCACCCTGCTTATGTGATGTTTACATCAGGCTCCACAGGATTGCCGAAAGCGGTACAAGTACAGCATGATAATCTAACCGCTTGTCTGTGCGCGTTTGGCCAGTTGTTGTCAATCCGTCAGCGTGACCATATGTTGGCGTTGACGACGTTCTCGTTTGATATCTCTGTTTTGGAACTGCTGCTGACCATCGTTCATGGCGGAAGTATCTACATTGCTTCAATTGATACTCAGCGTGACGCAATGGCATTGTCTGAAATCCTGGACGATCCACAATTCACTTACGTCCAGGCAACACCGGTGACCTGGTCAATGGCACTGAACGCTGGCTGGACGCCACGTCCAACGCTGGTCATGCTGTGCGGAGGTGAAGCGTTGTCACAGGATTTGGCAGACCGACTGACCGCCACGGGCAGCACACTATGGAATGTCTATGGCCCAACGGAAACGACTATCTGGTCAACCGCCTTCCGCATGAAAAAAGGCGATAAGGTCCAGTTGGGTGAGCCAATTCCAGGCACCAGTATTACGATTGTGGATAAACATCTGAAGCCGGTTTCCAAAGGAACCGTGGGAGAAATTCTCATCGGTGGATTGGGGGTCACCGCCGGTTATCGTAATAACCCAACGGAAACCGCCAAAAGGTACGTCCCCGATGTGACGCAAAAAGGGAAAAGAGCTTATCTGACAGGGGATATGGGGTGTATGCTTGAAGACGGCTCCCTTATTTACATGGGGAGACAAGATGATCAGGTGAAAGTGCGGGGATATCGCATCGAATTAGGTGAGATAGAAATTGCATTGAGAAAACAAAATGGTGTACAGGATGCCATTACCCGGGTTGCTGGCCGTGGTGATGTTGCCAAGATCCAAGCATTTGTCTTGTTTAATCCAAATCGGGTGGTGCCGGAGGATTGGGTGCATCAGACTCGGATTGCTCTCAGGGACGTCCTGCATGAAGCCTGGATACCGACTGAATATTACCGTATTCCTTATATTCCGCAGACAAGCAGTGGCAAAAGAGATAAAAAGCGATTGGAAGACGTGGCGGAACGATTAAAGGCCAGCTACGCCGTGGTACACCCACACACTGAAACAGAAAAATGCGTTTATCAGATTTGGTGTGGTTTACTGGCGACGGATGCATTTGGTATCACGGACGATTTCTTCCACATCGGGGGGCACTCTCTTCTGGTGACTCGTATGGTAGAACAGATTGAAAACGCGTTTGCAATGAGGCTGCCGATTTCTGCTATCTATGTAGAGCCGACAGTGGCCAGAATCGCCGCCATTTTGGATGAAATGATGACTGTAAGCCCGGCAAACTCTGCGCAGCCGGTAGGCACATATCACAGTGAAGTCTTAATTCGTCAGCATGCTGAGACACTCAGAAAAGAGGTTTATCTGCAAGATGAGATACGTTCTGATGGGTTAGCTCATGCCCATTGGTATCAGCCAGACAACGTATTACTGACAGGTGCGACGGGATATCTTGGGTTGCATTTACTGGAGCAATTATTGAAACAAACGTCCGCCAGAGTGATTTGCTTATGCCGTGCACCGGATGAAGAGCATGCTCGTGAAAGGATCAAGGCCGGACTTAAACATTACCAGATTGACGTCGGTAACCGCCTTGATCGCGTCGATTTTGTTATTGGTGATTTGGGACAACCGCATTTTGGGTTATTGCCGGGCGCGTGGGCACAATTGGCCGAACAGATTGATGTTATTTACCACAATGGGGCATGGGTTAATTTCATCTATCCTTATAGCGCCCTGAAACGCACTAACGTTGAGGGAACTCGGACCGTTCTGGCGCTGGCGTGTACTGCGCGTTTGAAACATGTTCACTATGTCTCTTCCGTGAACGCGCTGTTTGCTACCGAATCACCTCGTCCCTATCTGGAAGATGATCGCGCCATGAGTGAGCCGATACGTGATCCTTCCGGTTATTCGGGCAGCAAATGGGTTTCGGAGGGGATCATTAATCTTGCCCGTCACAGAGGTGTGCCCGTGAGCATTTATCGGCCAGGGTTGATCCTCGGGCATACCCGAACAGGTGCGGCACAGAGGAATGATTATCTGCTTGCCTCCCTTAAGGGGTATTTAGCCATGGGGTTTTACCCTGACCATGCGCTATTACTTGATATTACACCGGTTGATTATGTGGCGGCTTCACTGGTGCATCTCTCTAAGCAACCGGCGTCCAATGGAAAATACTTTAACCTGTTTAACCCTGAGCCAATCACTATCCGGCAATTTTTCGACTGGGTACGGGATTTTGGTTATATCCTTGATCCTGTCCCCTTCGATGAGGGGAAAGATAAGATCCTGGCGCTGGATGATACGCATCCATTGTATCCCTTGAGCCCCCTGATCAGGGAGATGACAGAAAGACCTTATCGTGCGCTCGATCCGGCTTATCTTGATGAAATCCAGCCTGAACTGGAACTGAAAAATACGCTGGCGGGATTAGCGGGAAGCGGTATCCGTTGCCCGGCAATGACCGCTGAGTATATTCATCAGGTATTACGCTATCTGATTCGGACCGGGTTCTTACCGGCTGCGCTTTCAGAACGTTTTAAGCAGCAGGTGGTAGGCTGGAACAGCTAACTGAAACCAACCAGCGAGAGATTGCTGGCTGATATTGTCAAGTAAATGCTGGGCATGTTCCGGTGGGACATGCCCATCTTTCGGCTGTTTAATACAGCCAATCTTTGCCTATGCGATCGGCGGCTAAAATGGCGGCGTAAACTTGCTCAGGTGTGACAGCAAATGGCATATTATGTATGGTTTCACCTTCGGCACAGCTTGCGATGGCAACTTGCATGATTTTTTGATTCAGTTTTTCATTATCACGTAAACCCAATTGCTCCAGTGTGACAGGCAAACCGACTTGGACACAGAAATCGAGCACCGTTTCCAATTCTTCACTGGCGCTATTTTCCAAGATCAATTGTGCCAGCGTCCCAAAGGCCACTTTTTCACCATGGTAGAGGTGATGGCACTCTTCCAGTACGGTAAAGCCATTGTGGATGGCGTGGGCTGCCGCCAAGCCCGCACTTTCAAAACCGATACCACTGAGATAAGTATTTGCCTCAACAATATTTTCCACTGCGGGTGTACTGACGTCCGCTTCGACGGCCAGTTTTGCTTTGTAACCTTCTGCCAGTAAAGTCTCATAACACAGTTTTGCCAGCGCTAAACCGGTGGTGGAGGTTGCCCCGCCAGCCATGGTAGGTTTATGAGCGATACTGCTAGCCCGTGCTTCAAAATAGGTCGCGAGGGCATCCCCCATACCTGCGACAAACAGACGAACCGGCGCCTTGGCAATGATATTGGTATCCATCAGCACGATATCGGGGTTTTGCGGGAAAAATTGATAACTGTCGAATTCACCGAGTTCAGTGTAGAGGACAGACAGGGCACTGATTGGTGCATCTGTTGAGGCGAGGGTAGGTGAAATAATCACCGGGATTTTGGCATCGTGTGCAACAGCTTTGGCCGTATCAAGTGTTTTTCCGCCTCCGATCCCGATAACGGCCTGGCATTGATGCTCCAATAGAATGGCCGATAAGCGATGGATCTCATTGCGGCTGCATTCACCGTTGAACAGTTCAAAATAACTCGTCACATCGTGCTCGTCTAAGCTTTTACTAACGGTATCCCCAATCAGGTTCATGACAAAATTATCAGCGATCACGAAGACATGGTCCGCAAGCATTTTGGTATATTGGCCAATGTGAGATAACGCACCGGGCCCCTGAATATATTTGGATGGAGACTGGATCACTTTTAGCATAAGAGATATTCCTTCTTCACTGGATACTAGGCATGGAGTGTCACAATACTGGATACTGGCATGGCGCAGGTGACAGACCGTTTTCATACTCAAGTCTGTGCCTACCTGCCCGTCAACACTATACGGCAAAATAGGTTGATAAATTATGAGCAAAAGCAGGAATTAGGTGATTCGAGAAGGGAAAGATCAGGAAGTAGCACAAATGGTGCCAAATTGGTCAGTGAAAGGACAAGAGAGAGAAAATTCCCCCTAAGCAGGGGGAATCAGCATTAAATTTTGGCCAGCGTTTTCGCTGTTGTCTGATGGAAAAAAAATTTCAGAATTAAATTCAGCAGAATGCCATAAGCAGGCAGGAAGAAAAGCATGCAGATGAATAACTTGAAAGCATAATCCACACAAGCAATTTCTACCCAATGCGTCGCCATGAAGACATCAGTGCTGTGATAAAACGCGATAAAGAAAAAAGCCATCGTATCAAGCATGTTGCCAAAAAACATGGCGGCAGCCGGTGCTATCCACCAGCGGCTTTTTTGGCGCAGACGATTGAAGACACCGACATCCAATATCTGGCCGAGCACGTAAGCCATAAAACTGGCGGTCGCAATCCGGGCGACAAAGACATTAAAGGTTGCCAATATTGCGAACCCCTGCCATGTCCCCTGGAAAAACAGCGCCGAAATCAGATAAGAGATCAACAATGCGGGTAGCATAACAGAAAGGATGATCCGGCGAGCCAAAGGCGCACCATAAATACGCACCGTCAGATCAGTAGCTAAAAAGATAAAGGGAAATGTAAATGCTCCCCAAGTGGTATGAAAACCAAAAATGGAGATGGGGAGTTGCACCAAATAGTTACTGGAAGTGATGATCAGAATATGGAAAAGTGAAAGCCAAATTAAGGCTGCCGCTCGCTGTTGCGCAGTCAATTGAAACATATTGTACCTTTTTGGTGGATGGGGTGAGGGAACCCAAAAAATCAACGTAGTTAAACGATTAATGCACCTGAAAATCAGATGGTTAGATCATACGCGCGTTGATGAATAAAAGTAAAGTACAGTGATTGGCGATAGTTTGTAATATAATTCATCCCCATCGTATTGTTTGAAGCTACAGAGATTGTTATGTCCGATGTTTTTGCCAACCCTGACAAAACGCTTGATACGTTGGGGCTACGCTGCCCGGAGCCAGTAATGATGGTGCGCAAAACCGTCCGCCATATGGCTGCTGGTCAGACATTGTTGATTATTGCCGATGATCCGGCAACAACCCGTGATATTCCGGGGTTTTGTCGTTTTATGGATCATGCCCTGATCGCTAAGGAAACAGGGCAAGCCCCTTATCGCTACCTGCTCAGAAAAAATGAAGCGTCTGCCTAATCGCGCCGTTTAACCGATAGAAAGACGTCATTTTGACCGCTTCTCAAGAATGGGGGTGGACTTGCTGGCAGAAAAAAGAAACTGTGCTACGCTTGAAATATGGCATTGAGTTCATTATCACCTCGCTGGATGCCATACTTCCTTTTTCCTTTAATAGCATTTGGCATTGCTTATGCAGTGGTCATTTTGAAAAGGTGCATCGTATTAACCTGCACCTTTTCGTTTATTTATTCCTTTTGTGACATTTCATTATGGCTTCTGCGATTTGACGCGCAATAACCGAACTGCGTTCGCTGTGACTAGCGCAGTAGCGCCTGAATCGGCCAGAACCGCCATCCATAGCCCGGTGATCCCCAATAGGCTGGTGATAAGAAATATCGCCTTCAGACCCAACGCAATCGTGATATTTTGTCGGATGTTATAATGAGTTGTTCGGGACAGGGCGATAATTTCCGCTAAGCCTGTCAATCGATTATGTGTCAGAGCGGCATCGGCAGTTTCTAGTGCGACGTCAGTACCACTGCCCATAGCAACACCGATGCTGGCGGCTTTCATCGCCGGGGCATCGTTGATGCCATCGCCGACCATCATGGTGCAATGCTTTTTATTCAATGCGGTCACGGCGGTGACTTTATCTTCAGGCAGTAAACTCGCGCGGTAATCAATGCCTAACTGTCCGGCAATGGCGGCTGCGGCGCGCGGATTATCACCGGTCAGCATCACGGCGTCGACGCCTTGTTTTTTCAGGAGACGGATAGCGGCTATAGCGTCCTGACGCAATGTATCTTGCATCGCAATCAATCCGATAAATTGCCCATTCTGAGTGACGGCTACCGCTGTTTTTCCTGCCTCTTCCAGTTCAGTCACTCGCTGTATCCATTTCTCGGACAGCGTATTTTCCGGTAATCTTCCCGGGGCTGCGACGAGAATTTTTTGGCCTGCCAATTGCCCTTCAACGCCGATTCCTGCCAGTGCCTTGCGATGTTCAGCTTCGACAACGGTCACGTTTTTGCTTTCTGCCGCCTGCAAAATCGCTTTTGCTAATGGATGATGAGAGCCACTTTCTACTGCCCCTGCCAGTGTCAGCAGGGTTTCTGTACTGATATTTTCCACGGGCTCAATTTCCGTCACCTGTGGTTTTCCTTCGGTTAATGTCCCGGTTTTATCCAGCGCAATTGTGGTCACAGCACCAAGTTGTTCCAATGCTGCACCACCTTTGATGAGGGCGCCACGACGAGTAGCGGCGGCCAGCGCGGAAGTTATTGCGGCAGGCGTTGAGATGACCAGTGCACAAGGGCAGCCAATCAACAGCAGGGTAAGTCCACGGTAAATCCACGTTTCCCATGAACCGGCCAAAAAGAGCGGTGGGATCAGGACAACCAGCGCTGAGAATAAGATAATTAACGGTGTGTAGATGCGGCTGAACCGATCAATAAAGCGTTCAATCGGCGCACGGCGTTCTTCAGCTTCTTCAATCAGTTGAAGAATGCGATCAATGGCGTTGTGGCCGGGTTCAGAGATGACTTTCATCTGTACAGCACGATCGACAGAAAGGCAGCCAGCGGCAACTTTTTCCCCTTGTTGCCGTTCAACCGGAACAGATTCACCGGTCAGCGCACTTTCATCGAAACTGGCAAATGGACTGAGTAGCTCGGCATCGGTGGGTAAACGCGCCCCCGGTGCGATTTCAATGATATCTCCCGGTCGTAAATCCGCTGCGGGTATCGTTTTCTTTTTTCCCTCTTTGATCAGCAAGGCTTGATCGGGTACTAAGGCCATCAGGGCACTAACGCCACGGCGTGCGCGTCCGGCCGCGTAAGATTCCAGGATCTCCCCGAGTTTGAACAGGAGGATAACCATCGCCGCTTCTGCTGTGGCATCAATGAATAGGGCACCAATGGCCGCAACACTCATCAACGTCTCAATGGCGAAGGGCGTGCCAGAACGGATCAGTTTGAGCGCTTTGGTTGCCACCGGATATAACCCAATGAGTGTCGTGATGATAAAAGCAATCTGCCCTGCGGGAGCGTTAATTTTTGCGACTCCCCAACTGACGAGCATGAAGGCCGCCAGAATCAGAATTGGGGCGAAGGTCTTCCAATGATTGTCTGTCGGGAGTCGTTTGGATGCTGAATCCACCTCTTTGATTGCAAAACCGGCCTGTTTTACGGCTTGTTCTACGGAGGCACGAATATCAATATCAGCATCAACGACCAGCTTTTCCGTCGTAAACAGAACTTTGACCTGTCTGACGGCGGGGAGCTTCTTGACGGCATTTTCGATTTTTCCGGCGCAGCTTGGGCAATCCATGCCTTGGATAATCCAGTGAAAACGTTGTCCTGCAGTTAATTCGACGAGAGAGCTATCCTGTGTAGTATGTGCATGATCATGTGCACAGTGTGCATCGCTATGCTCAGATGCATGTTGATGAGAATGTTCATGGCCGCGATGGGAATGGTCATGACATTGATGTGCATGAAGATGTTCATCATTAGCAATACCTTGATGCTTTTCCTTTTGGGAAGCTAAGGCATTATGCTGTAGCTGCTTATGTTTTTTAGACGTGGGTAACATAGGCGTCCTCTCAGACAGAGTTAATGCAACGAGTTAATGCAAAATGCGTTTACATTCACTCTACACTTTGGAGTTAACTCCAGAGTCAAATCCAATAAGTCGCATTTTTTTGATGATTTGTGCTATTTAGTGTGAATTTTCATCATCAATAGGTATTCGTCTTGATCAAACACAAAGAGCGTCAATGAGTGATTACGCAAATGACTCATTGACGATTGCCGGTGTCTCTCTAACAGAAAGAAAACAGAATGGAATATCGGGTATGGGACGTTACTTTTGCGCTTGTTTTCTTTCTTTTTGTTGTTTTTTCTGCCAGGCCAATAGCTCAAAGACGCCGAAAAAGAAAATTTTGGTCTGTAGCAGGGCAGATAATTTCTGATCTTTAGGTTGGGAGCTTTTTAGTAGCAGCAACTGAAAAGCATGCATGATTATCGTAAACACCATTGCGATATCCATAAAATATTTCAATGGTTTTGGGAATGGGTGAAACACATTGAAGATCATGATACTCCAAACTAAGATCATGAGCCCCCTTCCTAACTGAATAAACATCATTGACTCCAAAATTGTGTTTAAGCTGTTCTGTTGCGCGATTATTGTTGACGAATATATAACCGGTAAGCGACTTGACCGGCGATTTTTTCCCGGTGTAGCTGCCAATGATGAGGCACCTCTGCCGCAGCCGATTCTGCTTCTGCCTCAACATAAATCCAACTTTCTTCAGCCAGCCAGCTATGCGTTTCCAATAAATGGATTGTTTCCGCCAACATGCCCTTACGGAATGGTGGATCGAGGAAAACCACATCAAAGGGGGTGCCGGTGCTGTTAAGGTATTGTAGTGCATTACCTTGTACGACATCGACATTTTCAGCATTCAGTAAGGTGAGGTTAGTCGACAGCTGTTTTGCCACATGGCGATCGTATTCAATTAAGGTCGCGTGACTTGCATAACGTGATAGCGCCTCAAATCCGAGTGCCCCGCTGCCAGAAAAACAATCCAGACAACGGGCTCCCTGGATTTTCGGCATAAGCCAGTTAAAAAGCGTCTCCCGGACGCGATCGGTTGTTGGGCGCAGGCCGTCACGATCAAGAACAGGTAATTTTCTGCCGCGCCATTTTCCGCCAATAATACGGATTTGTCCCAAAGACGCGCGTTGTGGTTTTTTGGTCATAATTTACATAACTTAAGCATTTGTCATCCAGTGCGATTCGATAATATCTGGCGGAGACAAAAAGTGAGTGAAAATGAAGAAATCCATTGATTAATTTACCATGAAATCCGCTATAGATATGTGTTGTGATGTGATGAAAATGTTAGACTGGATTTTATCACCGTTAGAACCTGTTTCAGTGGATATATTTGTTGGAGAGCAAGGTCGTCATTGGGATAGGCTGTTGTAACGCCATAATTAACCGCGAGGAGTGTAGTGGCCGATGGCAAAAGAGAAAAAAAAAGGTTTCTTCTCTTGGTTTGGACTTGGTCGTCAAGATAAGAAACAGCAAGAAGAACAAGCCGAACAAGAGAAGATCGTTGCAGAAGAGGCAGAACAGCAGCGTTTAGCGGAAGAAACGGCTCGTCGCGCCGCGGAAGAGGCAGAACAGCAACGTTTAGCGGAAGAAGCGGCTCGTCGCGTCGCAGAAGAAGCAGAACAGCAACGTTTGGCGGAAGAAGCAGCCCGTCGTGCCGCAGAAGAAGCAGAACAGCAACGTTTAGCGGAAGAAGCGGCTCGTCGTGCCGCAGAAGAGGCAGAGCAGCAACGTCTGGCGGAAGAAGCGGCTCGTCGTGCCGCAGAAGAGGAAGAGCAGCAACGTTTAGCAGAAGAAACGGCTTGTCGTGTCGCAGAAGAGGCAGAACAGCAGCGTTTAGCGGAAGAAACGGCTCGTCGTGCCGCAGAAGAGGCAGAACAGCAGCGTTTAGCGGAAGAAACGGCTCGTCGCGCCGCAGAAGAAGCAGAACAGCAACGTTTGGTGGAACAAGCCGCTCGTCGTGCCGCGGAAGAGGCAGAACAGCAGCGTTTGGCGGAAGAAGCGGCTCATCGCGTCGCAGAAGAGGCAGAACAGCAACGTTTGGCGGAAGAAGCAGCCCGTCGTGCCGCAGAAGAAGCAGAACAGCAACGTTTGGTGGAACAAGCCGCTCGTCGTGCCGCGGAAGAGGCAGAACAGCAGCGTTTAGCGGAAGAAGTGGCTCGTCGCGCCGCAGAAGAGGCAGAACAGCAACGTTTAGCGGAAGAAGCGGCTCGTCAGGCAGAGGCACAAGCAGTTCCGACGAAGGAGCAAGAACGACCGACTAAAGAAGGTTTTTTTGCTCGTCTGAAACGTAGCTTGGGGAAAACCCGCCAAAATCTTGGCTCCGGCTTTTTAGGGCTGTTTCGTGGTAAGAAAATTGATGATGACCTGTTTGAAGAACTGGAAGAACAGTTACTGATTGCAGATGTCGGTGTTGAAACAACCCGTAAGATCATTACTAACCTGACCGCTCATGCCAGCCGTAAGGAATTAAAAGATGCAGAAGCGCTTTACGCTAAACTGAAAGAAGAGATGTCGGGCATTTTGGCGAAAGTTGACAAGCCACTGGAAATTGAAGGTAAATCCCCTTATGTCATTCTGATGGTGGGCGTCAATGGCGTTGGTAAAACCACCACAATTGGTAAATTGGCACGTCAATATCAATCTCAGGGTAAATCCGTCATGCTGGCAGCCGGGGATACTTTCCGTGCGGCAGCGGTAGAACAACTACAGGTTTGGGGCGATCGCAACAAAATCCCTGTCATTGCGCAACATACGGGGGCAGATCCGGCCTCAGTGATTTTTGATGCCATCCAGTCAGCTAAGGCGAAAGGTGTTGATATTTTGATCGCAGATACTGCCGGACGTTTGCAGAATAAATCCCATCTTATGGAAGAGTTGAAAAAAATCGTTCGGGTGATGAAAAAACTGGACGAAGAAGCCCCTCATGAAATTATGCTGACGCTGGATGCAAGTACAGGTCAAAATGCAGTAAGTCAGGCTAAACTATTCCATGAAGCTGTGGGACTGACAGGTATTTCACTGACCAAACTGGATGGTACTGCGAAAGGCGGCGTGATCTTTGCGATTGCCGACCAATTTGAGATCCCAATCCGCTATATTGGTGTCGGGGAAGGCATTGAAGATCTCCGTCCATTTAAGGCAGATGATTTTATTGAGGCGCTTTTTGCCCGAGAGGATTAACTATCAATGATTCGCTTTGAACAGGTCAGTAAAGCCTATCTTGGGGGGCGGCAGGCACTGCAAGGGGTCGATTTTCATCTCCTGCCAGGAGAGATGGCATTTTTAACCGGCCATTCCGGTGCCGGTAAAAGTACGCTTTTGAAATTAATCTGTGGCATCGAACGCCCTAGTGCAGGCCATATTGGGTTTTCTGGCCATGACATCAGCCGACTAAAATCCAGAGAGATCCCTTTTCTGCGTCGTCAGATCGGCATGATCTTTCAGGATCATCACCTGCTTTTGGATCGCACGGTATACGAGAATGTCGCTATGCCGCTGATTATTGCAGGGGCAAGTACCGAAGATATTCGTCGGCGGGTATCTGCGGCATTGGATAAGGTCGGTTTACTGGACAAAGCGAAAAATTTCCCCATCCAGCTTTCTGGTGGAGAACAGCAACGTGTTGGTATCGCCAGAGCTGTGGTGAATAAGCCAACCGTACTGCTGGCGGATGAGCCGACCGGAAATTTGGATGGTGAGCTATCCGAGGGGATCATGCGTCTGTTTGAAGAATTTAACCGAGTCGGCGTGACGGTTTTGATGGCGACCCATGATACGGCGCTTATTGAACGAAGAAATTACCGTATCCTGACCCTGAATCAGGGGCGGATGCAAGGAGGGCAGCATGGTTAAGCATGTCCGTCATTCAGTGAAAAAAACACCGTCATCAAAATCCCGGGCATTGCGAGGTGGATGGCGTGTACAGTGGCGTTATGCGTGGAAAAGCACGCTGTCTGATATGCTTGGTCAACCACTGGCGACGTTGCTAACCATTATGGTGATCGCCATTTCCCTGACCTTACCGAGTGTGTTTTATATCGTTTGGAAAAACGTTAACCAGGCGGTAATACAGTGGTATCCCGTTCCACAACTCACGGTTTATTTGGATAAATCACTGAATGACAATAGCGCTAAGCAGGTGATTGATCAGTTAAAAGGTATGGATGGCGTAAAATCGGTGAATTATCTTTCCCGTGAAGACGCCGTTAACGAATTCCGGGCATGGTCGGGGTTTGCCAGCGCATTGGATTTGCTGGAGGAAAATCCGCTTCCGGCAGTCGCTATCGTATCGCCAACATTGAATTTTCAAGGAACTCAGGCAATAACGATATTGCGCGATCAGGTTGCACAGATTAAAGGGATTGAAGATGTCAGGATGGATGATAGCTGGTTTTCCCGCTTGACGGCGTTAGCGGCTCTGGTGGGTCAAATTGCGGCTGTCATCGGTATCCTGATGGTGGTTGCATTGCTGTTGGTTATTGGTAACAGTGTCCGGCTGAGTATTTTTAGTCGCCGTGAAACGATTAACGTCATGAAGCTGATTGGGGCAACAGATGGTTTTATATTGCGTCCTTTCCTTAATGGCGGAGCCTTGTTGGGGATACTGGGCGCCATATTCTCTCTGCTCCTCTCCGCTTTATTAGTCTGGAAACTTGCCGATATCGTTACAGACGTGGCGAGTGTTTTTGGGACAAGCTTTAAGCTGCATGGCCTGGGATGGGATGAATCACTCTTATTAGTGCTGGTTTCGGGTATGATTGGTTGGATTGCTGCATGGTTTGCGACAATTCAGCATTTGCGTCGTTTTCGGCCAGAATAAAGGTGATAGCAGGGCTTGCAAGTGAACTTTCTGACTTAGTCATTGCCTAATTCAGCGTTATGATGAGTATGACGATTCATCTAATTGAGATGATTTGAATATGAGTGCTATGATGGTAAAATAGACATGCCTTTGACTTGAATAAACCTTATGGGTTAATTTGAGCAAGCGTAAACAGCCTTCAATTTGGATCTGATTTTGAGAGAATTTGAATGACAAAAGAAATGCAAACTTTGGCATTAGTTCCACAAGGTAGTTTGGAAGGATACATCCGTGCCTCCAACGCTTATCCGATGCTGTCCGCAGAGGAAGAAAAGGAACTGGCAGAAAGGCTGCATTACCAGGGAGATCTGGATGCAGCGAAAAAGCTGATTCTTTCTCACCTGCGCTTCGTTGTTCATGTTGCCCGCAGTTATGCCGGTTATGGTCTGCCACAAGCGGATTTAATTCAGGAAGGTAATATTGGCCTGATGAAAGCGGTTCGTCGATTTAATCCCGAAGTGGGTGTGCGTTTGGTTTCTTTTGCTGTCCACTGGATTAAGGCAGAAATTCACGAATATGTACTGCGTAATTGGCGTATTGTGAAAGTTGCAACAACAAAAGCTCAGCGCAAGCTGTTCTTTAATTTGCGTAAAGCTAAACAACGTCTGGGGTGGTTTAATCAGGATGAAATTGATCTGGTCGCTCAAGAATTGGGCGTGACCAGCAAAGATGTCCGAGTGATGGAATCTCGCATGTCAGCGCAGGATATGGCATTCGATATGTCCTCTGATGATGACAATCATGATAGCAATCCTGTGGCGCCGGTGCTGTATTTGCAAGACAAAGCTTCTGACTTTGCCGATGGCATTGAAGAAGATAACTGGGAAAACCATGCTGCAGATAAGCTTTTTGTGGCGATGGAAGGACTGGATGAGCGTAGCCAAGACATCATTCGTTCCCGTTGGCTGGATGATGACAACAAAATCACTTTGCAAGAACTGGCGGATAAATACGGTGTATCCGCCGAACGTGTTCGACAGCTAGAAAAAAATGCAATGAAGAAATTGCGGCTGGCTATTGAAGCATAAACAGTTAGACTGATTAATGTATCTCATTAGTTGAGTCAAACTTGTTAGATTGAAAAGCGATAATTTATTTTATCGCTTTTTTTATGAGCGTATATGAGTTGGTTTTACGATCCTTCATTTCTACCTTCATCCTTTGGTGTATTGGCTCTTACCGGGTTAATCATGCCGAAAAATCTGCCTCAGCGCGCCGAGGAAATGCATGATGAAAATTGTGATTGCCCCTGATTCATTTAAGGAAAGCCTGAGTGCCTTACAAGTAGCGCAGGCGATAGAGCGGGGATTTAAGGAAGTTTATCCGCAAGCAGACTATATCAAGATACCCATGGCAGATGGTGGTGAAGGGACAGTAGAATCACTGATCGCCGCGACAGGGGGTAAACGCATTGTCTGTTCGGTCATAGATCCTTTGGGGCAGCCGGTAGAGGGATGTTTTGGTTTGCTTGGGGATGGAACGACGGCGGTTATTGAAATGGCAACGGCATCTGGCTTGCAACGCGTCCCCATGGCGCAGCGTAACCCTATGATCACAACGAGTTATGGCACAGGAGAATTGATCCTGGCTGCGTTGGAACACGGTGTGAGTAAACTGATTTTAGGTATCGGGGGAAGTGCAACCAATGACGGTGGCGCAGGCATGATGCAGGCGCTGGGCGCGAATTTATTGGATGGCGATGGCCGTACTCTGCCATTTGGTGGTGCAGCATTAGCCCGATTGGAAAGCATCGATTTAACCAACTTTGATCCACGTCTCAGGCAAATTGAAATGACCGTTGCTTGTGATGTTAATAACCCATTATGTGGTGAACAGGGCGCATCAGCGGTATTTGGTCCACAAAAAGGTGCAACACCCGCGATGATTAAATCGTTGGATTCTGCCTTACATCATTATGGCATGAAAATAGAAGCCATGACGGGAAAACGCGTGATTACTGCTGCTGGTGCAGGCGCAGCCGGAGGGATGGGCGCTTCCTTATTGGGATTGTTGGGGGTGGAATTACAGTCAGGTATTGAGATTGTGATCGATACTCTGAAACTAGAAGACGCCATTCAGGGGGCGGATCTGGTTATTACCGGAGAAGGTCGCATAGATAGCCAGACGATACACGGAAAAACCCCGATTGGTGTCGCCCGTATTGCGAAAAAATGGGGGATTCCCACGATTGCGTTAGTGGGCGAAATGAGCCGGGATTATCATGTTGTGCATCAACATGGGCTGGATGCGGTGTTTTCCATCATACCCGGGGTGTGTTCTCTGTCAGATGCCCTTGCTAATGGCGCAGACAACTTGCAGGTAACGGCACGCAACATCGCTGCGGTTTGGGCAATGTCTCATTGGCGGAGCAGGGAATCGTAACTTGTTATGTACTCGGAAATAGCTGCAAATATTGGAAAATAACTCGCCGAAAGCGTTAACGGCTGATTGTTGATATCGTTGATGATGAGGGTTCTGATTGAGTGGGGTATGAAATACGTAAACCAGACAAGAGTCAGAAGCCTGAATGATCTCATTGGAATCAGTAGCACAACAAGCTTCTGACAAATTTCTCTTGTCCCATTTAACAACCATTCTTCCCGATAATTGTTTCAGCAATGGGAATATATTGATCCGTAAGTTTATTAACCGTATCGTCCTCTGTTTTGTTTTTATTGCAATCCTGGAAAAACCAAGCAATCGGAGTGTGTAATATCCAAGCAATTTCAACAAGATGATCTATGTTGATCCGATTGGTTCCTCTTTCATAACGTGAAAGCTGCTGTTGGCTGATACCAATTTGTTTTGCCAGCGCGGTTGCGGTGATACCTTGTTCCTTCCTTTTTGTTTGAATACGTTGCCCGACTAATAGGTTTGCACTTTCCATATCTTATCCTTTTTTAATCAGTAAGTTATGGCGTTATTAAGGCGACTTTTCGGAGCTTGACATATATTGGATTTTCACTCCGTTAGTTGCTCGTAAAAATAGAGAGGGTCTTGACAGATTGATGACTGCCCATGGCCTACCTATTGTTACCACTTGATCCGCCATTTTGTTTTCTGACATGCGTCTTTTTTTGTAATGACATGATTTTTATTAACGTTTTGTAAAAAACAGACCCTCACCGATGCAAAGAGCGTTTTTCCATGATATGAATCATTTTTCTCTGTTTTGTCGCTACCTCTACATATCTTTTTGGCTGTGTTACCAAATGCGGCTTAGACAGAATTCCTGTTCTCCTTGCATGAGAGATAACTCATCTTCTCCTCATTTTTGACTTATTGGATTTGATGTTATTGATTAAATTTAATTAATTTATTTTTAATAGTTTAAAAATACTTAAACAAGAAAATTCCTCAAAAGCTAAAAAATAGCCGCATAAACGCATATTATTCGACGTATTTCGCTTTTATTGATGATTTTCTTGAGATTTAAACTGGACAAAATATACCAAACTGTAAACATAATTCTAACATAATATAACCTAAGTCAAATTTCATTACACAATAAAAATCATTCCACTTAAAGTAATTTATAATATATGATTTTTTTCATTAAAAACATATTTTATTTTACCCAATTAATGTTATTGGTTAAAAAATGTGACCCTATGCCAACCAAGCACCACAAAAAAACCAGAACCAATCCAATAAAAATACCCATTAAAAACAAAATTTAATTCTATTTAAATTAAATATTTTAGATTATAAATCTAAACAAGACAGTTTGGTATAAAATGTTTTGTTTTCTAATAAAATTTTAGTGATTTAGCTTACATAGATAGATTTGATGGTTTTGGTTAGTGATTATGGACAATTTACAAAGTTTTCATTAAAAATAGCGTTTATTGTTACCTTTTTAACTGAATAGTTCCTTAACTTACCTAAAATTATCGCCCATTAAGCACGCTTGAGATTTTGCCAAAACAGCATAAATAACCCTCTTCGACAGGTATTCCGGTGGAGATGCTGGCGGGGAACAATAATGTCATAGCGTTGGGATCGCGGCTGAGGTGACAGCAGCAATATTCCGATAGATAAACATATCAATAATGTTTTGATTTTCTAATAGTTTGTTATACTGAGAGACTTACGTACAACTGAAACGGAGTTAATTATGTTAAGTAATAGAGCTGCAAGAAGGTTGTTGGGTATGTCGTATAAATTAAGTAACTCTAAACGTAGAGTCACCCTTTCTCTGCTCAATCTTGCTTCCGGTGGCAACACACATCAAGTACCAGAGCATCTGAATCATTCCTCTTTTGTTTCCATGAAACAGGACGCAGTTTCAGGAAAAACGACCTATCACGTGGGTAATGCTTTTTATCCTGAGCATCTGAATACTCATCGATGATCTGTCGGTTTTTATTCCGCGTTTGTGTACAACACAGCCTCAGTATTATGGCTAAAAATATCGCTGTAAAAGCGTAAAGGCGATAAAAAACTAAACCGCCCATTTCAAGGGGCGGTTCTGGCTCAATAAATCAGAAATCGAATTACTTGCGGCGCCATGTTGTGCCTTGCGGGCCATCTTCCAGTTCAATACCCATTTCATTTAACTGATCACGCGCTGCATCGGCCAAGGCCCATGCTCTATCTTTACGCGCCTCATTACGTTGTTTAATTAACGCTTCGATTTGGGCTACATCATCATCAGCCTGTGCGCTGCCCTGCAAAAAGTGTTCTGGTTCTTGTTCTAACAGGCCAAGAATGCCTGCCAGTTTACGCAACTCAGCAGCCAGACTGTTAGCCGCTGCGATATCTTCTGTCTTCAGACGGTTAATCTCACGCGCCATATCAAACAATACGGAATAGGCTTCTGGTGTGTTGAAATCATCGTTCATGGCTTCAGCAAAACGTGCTTCAAACGCTTCGCCACCGGCAGGTTGAACGGATTTATCTGTGCCACGCAGAGCAGTATACAGACGCTCAAGGGAAGTACGTGCCTGTTTCAGGTTTTCTTCTGTGTAATTCAATTGGCTGCGATAGTGACCAGATAGCAAGAAATAACGCACCGTTTCAGCATCGTAATAGTCCAGTACATCGCGAATAGTGAAGAAGTTGTTCAATGACTTGGACATCTTCTCTTTGTCGACCATGACCATGCCGGAATGCATCCAGTAATTGACGTAAGGGCCATCATGGGCACAAGTTGATTGAGCAATCTCATTTTCGTGGTGCGGGAACATCAAATCAGAGCCACCACCGTGAATATCAAAATGGTGACCTAGCGTTTTGCTGTTCATGGCAGAACATTCAATGTGCCAGCCAGGACGCCCCGCTCCCCATGGCGATTCCCAGCAAGGTTCGCCCGGCTTGGACATTTTCCATAACACGAAGTCCATTGGATTACGTTTGACATCAGCCACTTCAACACGGGCACCCGCTTGCAATTGTGCCAAATCCTGGCGAGAAAGCAGGCCATAATCCGGATTTGTATCGATGGAGAACATGACATCGCCATTTGCAGCAACATAAGCGTGTTCGCGCTTAATCAGTGCTTCTGTAATTGCAATAATCTCTGAGATATGTTTTGTCGCACGGGGTTCTAAATCTGGGCGCAGGATATTCAGTGCATCAAAGTCGCGGTGCATTTCCGCCAACATGCGTGTGGTCAAATCATCACAGCTTTCATTATTTTCGGTTGCACGTTTGATAATTTTGTCATCCACGTCAGTGATGTTCCGAACATACGTCAAATCGTACCCCAGATAACGCAGGTAACGCGCAATGACATCAAATGCAACGAAGGTTCTGCCATGACCAATATGGCACAGGTCATAAATGGTAATGCCACACACGTACATCCCCACTTTTCCTTCATTTATCGGCTTAAATTCTTCTTTTTGACGACTGAGAGTATTGAAAATTTTTAGCATCAGTGGGCGTTTCCGTGAAAATTGATGTACGTGTAATAACGTTAAATGGTTCAGTTGATTATAGGCTTCTTTATCAGCAATATAAATAAACAAGATATAGAGAAGCCAGATGGGGTATTTCACCTTGATATGCAATGCTTTGCAAGTACCGTAAGTTGCCTCGTTCATGATACTGTAGTGATGGATGGAGGAGGCTGTGGTCTCTAACCGAAAAATCTCACGCCAAAAATGGCGATCTACTCGAACTCCCTATTACTGATACTTTGAGGGACTGGTTTCGTCGGCGTTTGACAATGAAGTTGGGAGAACAAGAGTTTGAATACCACCAAAAAGTGGTTTGCCACAAGCGGCGTATCCAAAAAAATCGCGCCTTCGCCCTAAAAAAAAGTTAACGGCATCAATGACAGCACTGACCTCAATATCATTCACGATTTTTTTATTCTTTAATAGCTTATATTCAACGCCGATAGGATGCCAGCGAAGGTATTTTTCAGGGCGATTTTCAAATAAAGCAACAACAGGAATATTTAACGCAGAACTTAAATGAACAGGAGCACTATCAGCCGAAACGATAAGCTCCATACAACTCGTTGCTGCGATCATGTGCTGAACGCTTTTTGTATTGACAAGCGTTGCGGATAAGCCGGAAAAATATTTACTGTTGATCTTATCAGTAGGATCATAAAAAATGAAAAAATCAGCCTGACTATTCATACTTTTGATAAGATTTAACCATTTTGAAAGATCCCATTTTCGTTCAACTGATTTATTAGATACAAACAATCCTATTTTCAGTTTATTGGAATTTATTTTCTTTAACCATTCCTCTCGTAAGTCATGGTTAGGGTAGACAGTCAATTTTAATACATCAGTTTTAGGTAAATTTATTTCAGGAAGTAATTTAAATCCTGATAAACATTCATGAATAATAGGTCTATTTGAAACATGGTCATTATTGCGATCATCAAATTCGGTTGCATGGGTATGCCATCGCGCATCAGGAATATTGAGATGACGGATAAACTGAATGCTATTTTTATTTACGCCACCATTCGGAATAATACCTAAATCAAACTTTAAACTTCTCAAGCGAAATATTAAAGCGATTCGTTTAATGAATGCATTAAGTTTGCCGGGTTCAATATTACGTTCACATTGTTTACTGTAAACATAGGTATGAACACAGGATATATGAGGGTTGTTTTCTAATATAGGAGAATTATATTTATTGGCTAAAACATGAATTTCAGAATCGGGCCATTTATTTTTGATCGCTTGAATTAATGGTGTAGTGCATATCATATCACCAAGAAAATCTATTCTGATGATAAGAATCCTAAATCTTTTCATTTAATTCAGTTCCAAGTTGGTTTGATCAGGTGGTGGTTGTTCTAAGGTTTTTACTCGGCCATTTTCATTCATACTTTCTCCCTTATGGGATGTAAAATAAGATTATCTTGTCTCATTTATGAGGAAATATAGTTCAACAGACTAATTTAACTACCATTTTCTTTAATGATTTTTAGATAACTTTAGTCACTTATCTGTATAGTCAATATTGGGTTTTATTTTTGTAATCAACAATGAGCCTTCTAATTAGTGTTTTTTCTGGTGCTTATATTGTCAGTTAGTAAAGGGATCACATCATTACAGTGATTGGCTCATTTTGGCGTTAGGGCAGTTTCCTGCCCTAATATATATTAAGGGTGAGAAATTTCTTTTCTGGCTAATTCAGCGAGAAAAGCAGAACGGTTTTTATAGTGACCGTTTTCCTTAATGTAGCGATCTATCGCGGTTAATAGATTACCGGGCATGGTCAAGTTGAATTTGACTGCCTTTGATTCATATTTCGCGGGATCTAACTCAATGAGTGCAATAACCCCACCATCTTCAGACAAGCGAGAATCGTTGATATAATCTGATGGGTCTTTCGGTGCAGGGACGTACCCACCTTGCTCAGTCAAAACTTCCATGTGCTGCTCGAAAGCGCTTTCAGCATCACGGATAGATTCTTCTAGGAACCAGAAAATTATTAGCGGGTGCAATACAGCAATTATCCGAGGGTGATTATTCAATCGCCACATCATCAAACTATATCGCAAGTATTGAAAAAAATATGACTATTGATGTTGGGAAAAATGCCACGGTAGAAATAGGTCAAAAGCTAATAGAGAAAGTTGGACAGATAAAGCAAAGTATCGCAGGCGAACAGCAACAAATCATAGCACCCGTTGTTTGGATAGGTAGCCAACAAATCAACGTTGCTCAGCTGATGATAGACACTCTTGATGTGGTCAAGGAATTGGCAGAACTGACCGCCGCGCATACGCATCACAATACCAGTCCCCCGGAGAACGCCAGCGCGATACGCAATACGGCGTATAAATCGGATGGGCTGAAACGGAAGTATTCGCCGGTGATTGGCTAAACGTCGACCTCGCTTCGGCGGGGTTTATTTTTGTCTGTTATCTTTTATGTAAACAAAAAAGTTGACATAGTAAGCATTAATGTTTACTATAATCCCATGTTCAACAGAATGGAGGAGTGGTGAAGCAAAGCGAGTTTAGACGGTGGCTGGAAGCTCAAGGTGTCGAAGTTTCAAACGGGACAAACCATCTGAAACTGAAATATCAGGGGAAACGAAGCATCATGCCAAGGCACCCCAGCCAAGAGCTAAAAGAGCCACTGAGGAAAGCAATCATTAAGCAATTAGGATTGTGATAAAAACCAGCCTCGCAAGGGGCTGGTTCTCGCACATACTTCACCATGAGATACTATGCGATATCCAGTCACACTAGAGCCAGTAGAAGAGGGCGGTTATTTTGTCTCGTTCCCAGATATCCCCGAAGCCTTAACGCAAGGGGAGACACGGGAAGAAGCGCTGGAGATGGCACTTGATGCGTTAATCACGTCATTTGAATTTTATTTCGAAGACAATGAGAAAATCCCGCTTCCTCGCTCCGTAGGGCGTGATGATGATTATGTCGATGTGCCTTTAAGCGTGGCCTCTAAAGTACTGATGCTCAATGCGTTTGTTGATTCTAAGTTAACGCAAACTGAGCTAGCCAGCCGTATGGGGGTGAAAAAGCAGGAAGTGACACGCATCTTTGACTTACGGCATTCAACCAAGATTGATACGGTAGGTAAGGTCGCGACGGCGATCGGCCATCAATTAACTTTGTCTATTGAGTAACGAAGATCGCCATTAAGGGGCCGCGTTAAACCGTGGCCTTTTTTATTTTCTCACCAAAGCGCAATCAGACGTACACAGTGCCATTCACTCATAAATCTACTGTCCCTCTGCGATTAATTTGGATCGCGTCCCTGCGTTGCGCTCACGCCGCACAATCCCCACGAAATAAACGTAAACTTGACGTAAAACGCACTACTCCGCACCCGCCTGCACAATTTGGATCTCAAAATTATTTCAGTTTTAAAATCCTACAAGACGAACTTCCAGACCGCGCCAACACTGGCAGTGTGGGAAAAACGGTAAAATGAAAGGTGTGAAAAGATTTTCAGGGAATTACAGTTTTTGGATCTAGATCGGATCGCGGGGAAAATATCAGTGTATTGATATTAAAGAAAAATTTCTATTTCACGTGAGAAATAAGATCACGAAGAAAGGACAAAGGAAATTTTAAAATACAGGAACGGCGCGGCTTTGTGGTAGAAGAAAAACTGAAATCAAGTGAATCAGAGTTAATATATTTTTAGTGGCTGCAAAAATTTTTTCTATTTAGTTTATTTGGTTAAAAAATGCTCTCCATTATGTGTGAATCGGAATGCTGAAGGGACACTAAATTTTTCTCAGGGGACAAAAAGGGGACACTAACCTACAAAAACAAAAAAGCCACTTGTTAGAAAGTGGCTTAATGTACTGATTTAACAGCGAAAATTTGGTGGCCCCTGCTGGACTTGAACCAGCGACCAAGCGATTATGAGTCGCCTGCTCTAACCACTGAGCTAAGGGGCCATTGAAGTGGGATGATTATACGGTACAGTTTGGTCTTAGGTCTAGTCCCCAAAATTCATATGCGTGTTTTATATACAATAATCAGTATTTTTTAACGGATTACCGCCTATTGGAAGTAAGACGAAAGGCTTTTTTAGGGATGAATATGGCTTCTAGCAGTCATATTTCTGATTGCTTATGCGTACCGTCGTGAAGATACAGAAATGAAAAAGCGTCTGCCGGAACAGACGCTTTCAGATTTACCCGTCAATTCGTTGATCAATCATCAAGGAAGCTGCGCAGTACTTCGGAGCGGCTCGGATGACGCAGTTTACGTAGTGCTTTGGCTTCGATCTGACGAATACGCTCGCGCGTTACATCAAATTGTTTACCCACTTCTTCCAGAGTATGGTCAGTATTCATATCAATACCAAAACGCATACGCAGAACTTTAGCTTCACGCGCCGTCAAACCTGCCAGGACATCGTGCGTTGCGGAACGCAGGCTTTCTGAGGTTGCAGAATCCAGCGGTAATTCGAGGGTAGTATCCTCGATGAAATCGCCTAAATGTGAATCTTCATCATCACCCACCGGGGTTTCCATGGAGATAGGTTCTTTAGCAATTTTCAGTACCTTGCGGATCTTGTCCTCAGGCATCATCATACGCTCTGCCAGTTCTTCCGGCGAAGGCTCACGACCTTTTTCCTGCAACATCTGACGGGAAATACGATTGAGTTTGTTGATGGTTTCAATCATATGTACCGGGATGCGGATGGTACGCGCCTGATCTGCGATAGAACGCGTGATAGCCTGACGGATCCACCATGTCGCGTAAGTTGAAAATTTGTAACCGCGACGGTATTCAAATTTATCAACCGCTTTCATCAGGCCAATATTCCCTTCCTGAATCAAATCGAGGAATTGCAGGCCACGGTTGGTATATTTCTTCGCAATCGAAATCACCAGACGCAAGTTGGCCTCAACCATCTCTTTCTTCGCACGGCGGGCTTTCGCTTCACCGATTGACATGCGGCGGTTGATATCTTTGACCTGTTCAATCGTCAGGCCAGTTTCTTCTTCGATCTGGCGTAACTTTTGTAAGCCACGCATTACTTCTTCTTCGACTTCCAGCAATTTATCAGACCATGGCTTGTTCATTGCTTTTGCAGCCGTGAACCATGTGTCAGTCGTTTCATTGCCAGAGAACAGCGTAATGAAGTTTTTCTTCGGCATTTTGCACTGCTCAACACACATCTTCATGATCTGACGTTCTTGAAGACGTACACGATCCATCATGGAACGCATGTTGTTGACCAGATGATCAAACTGTTTTGGTACGAGGCGAAACTGTTTGAAAACTTCAGATAAAGTCAATATTTCTGCTGCGGTATTAGGATGACTGCGGCCATGAGCCTTGATTGCTTGACGAGTCTGCTCATATTGCTCACGCAATTCTTGGAATTTCTGACGCGCTAATTCCGGATCGATGCTGTTATCATCTTCGCTGTCAGCATCATCACTCTCTTCGTCATCCTCATCGTCATCTTCATTGTCTAACTCTTCCTGAGAAAGTTCTGAGCCAATGTGAGTCGCTGTCGGTGCAATATCTTCTTCTGCATTAGGATCAACGAAACCCGTGATCAAATCGGACAGACGACTTTCGCCGGATTCAACGCGGTCGTACTGTTCCAGCAAGTAAGTAATCGCTTCAGGGTATTCAGCAACGGAGCACTGAACTTGGTTGATGCCATCTTCAATGCGCTTTGCAATGTCAATCTCACCTTCACGAGTCAAAAGCTCAACCGTACCCATTTCACGCATGTACATGCGAACCGGATCAGTGGTACGACCGATTTCTGACTCGACACTGGATAACACTTGCGCGGCTGCTTCCGCTGCGTCTTCATCTGTATCGTTTGTGTTTTCTGCCAATATGAGATCATCAGCATCAGGTGCTTCTTCCATTACCTGGATGCCCATGTCATTGATCATTTGGATGATATCTTCTATCTGATCAGAATCGACGATATCTTCCGGCAGATGGTCATTGACCTCAGCATAGGTCAGATAGCCTTGCTCCTTACCTCGGGTGACAAGTAGCTTTAGCTGTGACTGCGGGTTTTGCTCCATAAGACGGTATCCACACTTCAGAGTATTGGTTGGTGTCGGTCGGCGAAACAAATATGCCAACGATAACATTTGGGGCGTTTTCATTACATTGCCGCTGCCCTCTGTGGCGGCAATTGTAGGACTATTTACCCTACTTAATGCGGCATTTAAGCCGTGAATTCTGTGTCATGATTTTAGGTGTTGGTTTAGAACCTGTTTCACCAAGCTATATTTTTATCAGCGATATTTTCATCAAATGAC
Organism: Xenorhabdus poinarii G6; assembly: GCF_000968175.1. NCBI lineage: Bacteria > Pseudomonadati > Pseudomonadota > Gammaproteobacteria > Enterobacterales > Morganellaceae > Xenorhabdus > Xenorhabdus poinarii. The sequence goes on along the minus strand of NZ_FO704551.1, from coordinate 2,926,566 downwards.
ATGACGGATATAAACCTATTGTGTAATTAAACCATTATGTAATTAAACCATTGGGTCATTCAGCTGAGTCATATAGTCTCGTTGAGACAGATTCTTATTTTCCTGCACCAGATAGCGTAATTAACCTGACTTCTTCGCGCTCTTCGGGCGTCAAACCTTCCGTTCTTTCTTTAGCAATCAGAAAGTTAAAACGCTCATCAAGTGCTGACGCGAAAAGATGGTTCAGCGCATCGCTGAAAGTTTTTTCAGCAATTTCTTCAAGTTGTATATCGTCCCATGCAGCGAGCTTTTCAAGCTGTTTAGCATATTTATTATCGCGATATTGCTCTAACAGTTGCCCGGTGGTTAATCCGGGTTGGGCAAGGCATGTATCGACAAGCTCTGTGAATAATGGCAACCCTGCTATCTGAGTCGGAAACATTCCCTGTAGTGGGGGAACTAATGTCGCTAAATGCGGATTTTGCACCAGCAATGCAATAAGAATGCGCATTGTTGTGGGCTTTAGTTTTAGCGCCTGATAAGTATTGGTATCTTTTTTGACAAGTTTTGCCAGAAATCGTTCCAATTGTGTTGTATCAGGAGAACCTAACAGGTTTCCAAGCTCTTTAAGCAGGTAAAGCCGCAATGCTTCCCCCGGGATTTGACTGAGCAGCGGCATGGCTAGCGAACTGAGTTTAGTCGCTCCTTCAGGGGTACTTAAATCCACTTGTGGCAGGAGTGATTCAAATAAGAATGCAGATAAGGTCAATGCCTTTTCTGTTCTTTGCTCGAATACTGCCCGTCCTTCTTTTCGAATCAGTGAATCCGGATCTTCGCCATCAGGCAAGAACATAAAACGCAATTGTCGGCCATCATTCAGGTAAGGCAATGCTGTTTCTAGCGTGCGCCACGCGGCATCACGGCCGGCTCGGTCACCATCATAGCAACAGATGATAGTATCGGTTGTTCTGAAAAGTAACTGAACGTGTTCGGCTGTCGTGGATGTTCCTAGCGAAGCCACAGCATAATCAATGCCGTACTGAGCCAGTGCAATAACATCCATATAACCTTCAACCACCAATAACCGGGTCAGCGTACTGTGGCTCTGCTGGGCTTCATAAAGGCCATATAACTGGCGGCCTTTATGAAAAATGTCTGTTTCCGGCGAGTTCAGGTATTTGGGCAGCGCATCGCCTAGCACCCTGCCGCCGAATGCAATCACGCGACCACGACGATCACGAATAGGGAACATCACACGTTCACGGAAACGATCATAGATGCGGCCATTGTCATTAGTGACCAGCATGCCGGCATCATTGAGCTGTTTCTGATCGTCCTGATTATGGGCAAATTTTTTTAGAACGTTATTCCAGCCCGCAGGGGCAAAACCAATAGCGAAACGTTGAATAATGGCCTCACTGAGCCCGCGTTGAGTCAGGTATTGTCGGGCTGACTGAGCATCGGGCGCATTCAGTGAATGCTGATAGAAGCTGTTAAGCTTCTCCATTAGCTGGTAAAGATTTTGCCTTTGGTGACGTTCGATGTGACCGCCGCCAGAGCCTGCTTCATAGGGGATATCCAGCCCATGCATTGCAGCCAGTTCTTCGATGGATTCAACAAAATCCAGCCTGTCATAATTCATCAAAAAATCAATGGCATTACCATGTGCACCGCAACCGAAGCAATGGTAAAACTGCTTATCACCATTAACCGTAAATGAAGGGGTTTTTTCGTTATGAAAAGGACAGCACGCTTGATGATTTTTACCTTTCTTTTTTAGAGGTACCCTAACATCGATCAAATCAATGATATCGGTTCTTGCTAATAAGTCATTGATAAATATGCGTGGAATTCGTCCAGCCATAAGCCCTTTTACGCCTGTTGATGAACGAGAATAAGCCGCGCTTCCTCTGGGAAAGCACGGCCTTTAACAGCAGTAGTTTGTTATTACAACCACTAAGCGGATTGACCGCAAAGATTAGTACAAACGAGTGCGGCGTGCGTTTTCACGAGCGAGCTTCTTAGCATGACGCTTAACAGCAGAAGCTTTAGCACGTTTGCGTTCAGTCGTTGGTTTTTCATAGAATTCGCGACGACGAACTTCTGCTAATACGCCTGCTTTCTCGCAAGAACGCTTGAAGCGACGCAGTGCGACGTCAAATGGCTCGTTTTCACGTACTTTAATTACTGGCATGTGCCTCTCACCTCAATAGAAATCGGGTTTTTCGCTGGCGTGATAGTGCCAGCCGTCTTTAAAATGGTGCGGAATTTTACTTCAATGAACACGGCTTTGTAAAGTGCCGAGGAAAATTGAAACCGATAACGCCACGGGTTACAGAGTGATAAAAACAATCTGATGTCAGCGTTATTAACGTTAACCACACAGGATATTCAAGTAGGGGATTGATTATAGACTAAACAGAAAAAATAGCCAGCATGTAATAGACTGAATGGCGTGAATATTGATAGGGATTTAGGGGCATAATAGGGGGGCATAAATAGATAGTGTTACAAACAGATAATGTTACACTGACGCCCGTTGAAAGGAATACGAATGTGCATCGAGATTAAATAACAAGACGCAAAACGACGAGACAAGACGAGACAAAGAGTGCAATGCGAGTTTTAGGTATAGAAACGTCTTGCGATGAAACCGGAATCGCAATTTATGATGACAAAACCGGTCTGCTAGCCAACCAATTGTATAGCCAGGTCAAATTACATGCTGATTATGGCGGTGTTGTGCCTGAACTGGCATCCCGTGACCACATTCGTAAAACGGTTCCTTTGATTCAGGCGGCTTTAAAGGAAGCCGGTCTGACAAGTCATGATATTGATGCGGTTGCTTACACTGCGGGGCCGGGATTGGTCGGAGCGTTACTGGTTGGTGCAACTATCGGGCGTTCGTTGGCATTTGCGTGGGATGTTCCTGCGATTCCCGTGCATCATATGGAAGGCCATTTGCTGGCACCGATGCTGGAAGAAAACAGCCCTGAGTTTCCTTTTGTTGCCTTACTGGTTTCAGGCGGTCATACCCAACTGATTAGCGTGACAGGTATTGGTGAATACACACTGTTAGGTGAATCTATTGACGATGCAGCAGGTGAGGCTTTTGATAAAACAGCAAAACTGCTTGGTCTGGATTACCCCGGGGGGCCGGTGCTTTCCTGTATGGCACAGCAAGGTAAGGCTGGACGCTTTGTCTTCCCACGGCCGATGACAGATCGTCCCGGGCTGGATTTCAGCTTCTCTGGTCTGAAAACATTCGCCGCCAATACGATCCGTCATCATCTTCATGGCCAGGATGTGGCTGAAGAGGCGCAAATCAAAGCGGATATTGCTCGTGCTTTTGAAGATGCGGTTGTGGATACCTTGGCGATTAAGTGTAAACGTGCTTTGGAACAGACGGGATTCAAACGTCTGGTCATGGCCGGTGGCGTGAGCGCAAATCGAACATTGCGTACCAAAATGCAGGACGTGATGGAAAAATTGGGCGGTGAAGTTTTCTATGCCCGTCCCGAATTCTGTACTGACAATGGGGCAATGATCGCGCTGGCGGGTATGATCCGTTTGCAAGGAGGGGAAGCCGGAGAATTGGGCGTCACGGTGAAAGCACGTTGGCCGCTGGCGGATCTGCCTGCATTAAAACCACAACAAGAGTAACCGCTATTTTAACAGGAAGGCGCATTTAAATACTGCCTTCCTGCCATTATTTTTACATTTACTCTGCCGTTAACACAATTTTCAGGGCTTTTTCCTGTGCGGCGTGACTAAAGACGTCATAGGCGGTTTCAATTTGACTCAATGGATAGCGGTGAGTCACCAGTTTTTCAGGCGAAATTTTGCCTGACTGGACACTTTTTAGCAGCATCGGTGTGCTGCTGGTATTGACTAATCCGGTTGTGATGGTGATATTTTTGATCCAAAGTTCTTCGAGATGTAATTCAACCGCTTTTCCGTGAACCCCGATGTTAGCGATGTAGCCGCCTGCGGCGATGATATCCTGACATACCTTGAATGTGGCGGGGATACCGACACACTCCATTGCGACGTCTACGCCAATACCGTTTGTCAGTTTCTGGATCACGTCCACCACATTTTGACGTGTCGGGTTGATAATGGTGTCTGCGCCAAGCTGTTGGGCGACATGAAGGCGGTTATCATCGGTATCAATCATGATGATATGTGCCGGTGAGTAGAATTGTGATGCCAGTAGCGTAGAAAGGCCAACCGGCCCTGCGCCGACCAGAGCGATAATATGACCGGGTTGTACTTTGCCATTGATAACCCCGATTTCAAGCCCTGTTGGCAAGATATCACTCAACATTAATGCGGCTTCTTCGTCTACATCTGCGGGCAGTGGGTGTAGGCTGTTATCGGCATAGGGGATGCGCACTTGCTCGGCCTGAGTACCATCGATTTTATGCCCGAGTATCCAACCGCCATCTTCACAGTGTGAATAAAGCTGACGTTTGCAATAATGACAACTACCACAGACGGTAATACAGGAGATAATGACTTTATCACCGACGTTGATATGACGGACAGATCCCCCGACGGCTTCAACAATCCCAATCCCCTCATGACCCAAGATCCGACCTTCGTCTACAGTTGGAACATCACCTTTGAGAATATGCAGATCGGTTCCGCAAATCGTCGTTTTGACGATACGAACAATCGCATCGGTTGGCTCAATCAGTTGAGGTGGTGCTTTTTCTTCCCAGCGTTTTTTGCCTGCGCCGTGATAAACAAGTGCTTTCATAGACTCCTCCACGGGTGATAAATTGAAATAATGGGAATAACTCAAAATATGAAACCTCCGTGTAGACTTTAATTTAGTTTATCTCTTCCTGAAGAGCCATGATTGTGCAATAAATTTGCCATTGGGGAACCCGGGTTGGCGGAAACAGGGAACTCAGCAACACCTCCGTTCGTCAGAGGGCGATTCGCCTCAATCGTCTTGTTTTTCTTGCTCTTTGGCGGCTTGAATTTTCTCTTTATCTGTCATTTCCTGTTTCTTTTTCAGTTTCTGCCAGATGCGGCTTTCCTGCCCTCGCCATAGGCGTTGAATATTATCGTGATGACGCATGAGTATCAGACATGACAGCATTGCGACGGGAAAAGTAAACTCAGGCTTGAACCACCAGACGTAGAAAGGTGCAATTAATGCACTGACGATAGCTCCTAATGACGAATAGCCGCTTAACAGCACGGTCAGTAGCCATGTGCCGGCGACCAATCCCATCAAATCCCAACCGATAGCAGCAATAGCACCAAAAGCGGTTGCGACCCCTTTTCCGCCTTTGAAATGAAAGAAGAGAGGATAAATATGCCCCAGACAGGCGGTAATGGCGATAATGCCTAAGTAAAATGGGGAAATACTGAGCTTGTACGCCAGCCAAACCGGTATTAGCCCTTTCAGGACATCGCAGAGCAGTACTGCCAGGGCAGCCCATTTTCCCCCGATACGCAGTACATTCGTTGCTCCTGGGTTGCCGGAACCATGTTGGCGTGGATCGGGAAGTCCTGCTAAGCGACTGATCACTATCGCGCTGGACATAGAGCCACATAAATACGCGAAGACGATCATGCCAAGCGCGATTGCACTCATAAGATATCTCCAATGAATAAGAGTCGTTTTCTTAAACCTAACAATGGATAATACGCACATTTCGTCGGAAGTGGTATCTGACGAACGGAAAAACGGGGAATAAAGGCCGTGATGGATATCGTATTTATTGAAGAATTAACCGTCATTACCACTATTGGTGTTTATGACTGGGAACAGACGATTAAACAGAAATTAGTGTTCGATATCGAAATGGGATGGGACAATAAACTTGCCGCTTCCAGTGATCATGTGGAGCACTGTCTGGATTATGCCAGGGTCAGTGAAACAATCATTAACCATGTGGAAAACCAACGTTTTGCTTTGGTTGAGCGAGTTGCTGAAGAGGTGGCGAGTATTTTGCTAAACCAATTTCATTCTCCTTGGGTCAGGGTAAAAGTCAGTAAGCCAGGTGCGGTGACACAGGCAAAAAGTGTTGGTGTCGTGATTGAACGGAGCGCAGGTTAACGGGCAGGATTTTTGGCTGATCGTAAAAAAGCGTCCCAATTGGATTAATGGCGCGGGACGCTTTCATTGATTGATTCAGTTAATCAATTGCTTGTTGCTGCCAACCTGTGATAGCAATGTGTCGTTGACGTTCCAGCTCGGTGCGAATTTCAGCGCCCTGAAATCCACGGGCAATGACAGCCTGGACACTGACCTGACTGGCAATGGCAAACAGATCACGCAAGTCATTACCTTGTGGATAGGAGACGGTTTCTGCCCCCGCATACCCACGATAGTCTGCTTCACTACAGGTAATGAGGTGTTCAATACGTTGGGGCTTGCGCCAGGCATCCACGGTATTGAACAAGGTCAGTAGGGAGTCGGCTGACAATTGCGCGATGTTATGTACCCAATGGTGATATTGCGTCACAATCACTGCCAGATCGCGTGCCGAATTCGGTATGCGTAATCGTTGGCACATCTGTTTCAGGGACGTCATTTCGACATGGCAACAAAGGGAAGCGAAACGAATATCGGTTTCTTCGCTCAATTGGGTCGCTACTTGTAAGACGTGTAATGAATGAAGCCCCGCATCATGTTCATGCAGAGGCATCCCGAACAAGTTATCAATTTCAGGAAAGAGTACAGCCAGTGCCCCGCAATCACGTAGAACCTGAAAATAAGTTTGGGGTGATGGTGAGGTGAGCGCCTTTTCCGTTTCCCGCCAAACACGCTCCGGCGTTAATGATGACAATTCACCACTTGCGGTCATGTCTGCAATGAGTCTTTGTGTCTCTGGTGCAATCGAAAAGCCTAAATGGGCAAAGCGGGCGGCAAAGCGGGCCAATCGCAATACGCGTAATGGATCTTCTGAGAAGGCAGTGGAAACATGGCGCAGGGTACGATCTCTGAGATCATCAACACCATGATAAGGATCGATTAATTCTCCTTTGGGCGTTTGTGCAATGGCGTTAATCGTCAGATCACGGCGGAGGAGATCTTCTTCCAGTGTCACATCAGGAGCCGCAGAACAGATAAAACCGGTATATCCCTGACCCGATTTTCTTTCTGTACGCGCCAGTGCATACTCTTCATGGCTCTTAGGATGCAGGAAAACGGGAAAATCTTTTCCGACTTGTTGATACCCTTGGGACAGCAGTTCTTCAGGGCGGCTTCCAACAACAACCCAGTCCCGCTCGTTGACGGGCAGACCCAATAATTGATCGCGAACAGCGCCACCAACCAAATAAACTTTCACGTTGACTTCCTTAAATCAGTTCATCCAGCGATCTTTCTTTTTACGACGAGGGATCATGTATGGCAACAGCAAGCCCAAAATCAAGCCAATTCCCGCAACACCACCGCCATAAGCGAACCACTGCAAGATAATTTCCCTTTGCTTTTCGTTGAGTTGAACTTCGGCAGCGTCTACCTTTTTCGCCGCTACCGTTAATTGGGTTCGGAGTTGGCTATTTTCTTCTTTCAGATCATGGATGGTCTTATCGCTGGTTGCCACTTTGTTTTGCAACTCGACAGTACGCTCATTCCATCTGTCATCAATGGTGGACAGCTTTTCCGTGAGCGTATTGATCTCTTGTTCCATGGCGGGAAGTCGTTCACGCAGGCTTGGAATGGTGCTGAGTTCGCTGGCGAGTATCCAGCTGGCGCGTCCTTTTCGATCTTGTATTTGTAAAAAGCCATTATCAGTTTTGGGACTGATTAAAGTGACTTCTTCACCCGCATTCAGGGAGCCAATGATACGGTTTTTAATACTGGGACCACTACGAATGTAAGCGGATAGCTCATCGGAAACATAGCGTTTCTCTTCAGCATGGGCGGATAATGCAAGAGTGAAACCTAATAAGAGGATAAATAATCGATGTAGTTTTTGCATTCTGTGCTCAACCGTTCTTTATGTATGGACCAATCGGGATTCAAACTACTCAAAGGATAGTAAAGAGTTAAGTTTGTGTGTGCAATCAGTAAACCAGAATAAGGGCGATATTAACTGGCCGAATACAGACTTTTTTAGCGGGGTGAATAGGATGTTTGTTGAGATAACACCCTATTGTGGTTTATTTTTCTTTTTTATCAGCCTTTTTCTTTTGTGAAAAGGTGTGAGCAGGATTAAGAAAAAATGCTGTAATATTCATAGAGGAATAAAAAAATATGCGTTCTGTAGAGATAGAATTGAAACTGTCCGTGAAGCCTGATGTGATACCGGCGATCCGCCAGCAGTTATTTCAGTTTCCTCATGATTACACTTCACCACAACACCTGACAAATAGTTATTTTGAGACAGCAGAGAATCAATTGCGGCGTTGGGATATGGGGCTGCGTATTCGTGGTTTTGATGGGCATTATGAGATGACGATCAAAACTGCCGGGCAGGTCATTGGTGGATTGCATCAGCGCCCCGAATTTAACGTTCCGTTACATCACCCTGAATTGGATTTGAAGCAATTCCCCCACTATATCTGGCCGGAAAATATCGATCTCGCCCGTCTACAAGCACAATTAAGTCCATTGTTCAGCACTGACTTTAACCGTGAAAAATGGCTTATCACTTACGGAAAAAGTGATATTGAAGTGGTGCTGGATCAGGGCACGATTTTCCCTAGCACTACGCTGTCTGAAAATGCCGAAAATCCAGCCGCAAAGAACCCAACGTCCCCCATTTGTGAATTTGAGCTGGAACTGAAAAACGGCAATATCACCGATATTCTGTCACTGGCAAATGCACTGTCATCACAAGGTGGCCTGCGTTTAATCAATAAAAGTAAAGCGGCACGGGGATATGCGCTTGTTCATGATTTATCAAATAAACAGGGTGTATCACATCAGACATTGCCAGGTTTGCCGGAAGAGTTGGAATGGCAGCAACCCCTGTCGGTGCTTTTGTCTGAAATTCTAGCGCAATGGCAAGTGCAGGAGGAAGGATGGCTTGCCGGTTTGCCAGAAGGAAAAGTGGGATTGGTTCAGCTCTTACAGTGGATGACGACAATAACGGAAAAACAGACGGAACATTTACCCCGATTGGATTTATTCGCTGATTTGCTAGCGAAATTGAAAGCGGTTTTATCGCCTGCAACCTTATCGCCTGCAACCTTATCCGCTGAAATCGTGTGTTATAGCGCGGCCTGGTTGCAATGTAAGCTGGCGTTAATGCAATGGTTAATGACCCTTAAAAAATAACCAAGAAACCCTCATTAAGGAAAAAATAGTTATGCTGCCACTTTCATTACCGTTAGCCCGACAATTACAGCATCTTGCAGAGAATCTTCCGCCATTGGGGGAAACGATCACACCCTTTACACCTGATGAGCAGGCTGTGTTGTCATTGAGTGATTTTGTGGCGGATAACGTGCTATCACATCCGACATGGCTGGTGGATATTCGCCAAAATCCGCCCCAACCACAGGAGTGGCAGCATTATGCTCATTGGTTAGCACAAGCGCTGTTGGCGGTAGAAGATGAAAATGGATTGATGCGATGTTTACGTCTTTTCCGTCATCGGATGCTGGTCAGGATTGCGTGGTCACAGATTCTACAAAGCAGTACGACAGAACAGACATTACAGCAATTAAGCAGGTTGGCTGAAGCTTTAATTATCGCTGCCCGTGATTGGCTTTACCTGCGTTGTTGTCAGAATTGGGGGACGCCGACGAACGATGAAGGGGTTGCACAGCCGCTACTGATTTTGGGAATGGGAAAATTGGGGGGGCAAGAACTCAACTTTTCCTCTGATATCGACCTCATTTTCGCATATCCAGAAAATGGCGTCACACAAGGTGGTCGCCGGGAAATGGATAATGCCCAGTTTTTTACCCGATTAGGCCAAAAATTAATTAAAGCCCTGGATCAACAAACTGTCGATGGATTTGTTTATCGGGTGGATATGAGGTTGCGTCCCTTTGGTGATAGCGGGCCTTTGGTTTTTAGTTTTCCGGCACTGGAAGATTATTATCAGGAACAGGGGCGAGAATGGGAACGTTATGCCTTAGTGAAAGCGCGTATTTTAGGGCATGGCGCAGGAAAGCGTGAGCAGGCTTATTGTCAGGAACTGTGCCAGATGTTGCGGCCGTTTATTTTCCGTCGCTATATCGATTTCAGTGCAATTCAATCTTTACGCAACATGAAAGGCATGATTGAGCGGGAGGTACGTCGGCGGGGATTAAAAGAGAATATTAAACTGGGTGCTGGCGGGATCCGCGAAATTGAGTTTATCACTCAAGTCTTTCAGTTGATTCGTGGCGGAAGAGAACCGAGTTTGCAATCTTGTTCATTATTACCCGCATTGAAGGCGATCGGCGATTTGGCGTTATTGCCTACGGAACAATTGCAGCAACTTGAAGAAAGTTACTTGTTTTTACGTCGGTTGGAAAACCTGCTGCAAGCTATTCGTGATCAACAAACCCAAACCTTACCCGATAACGAATTGGATCGTGCCCGGCTTGCCTGGGGAATGAATTTTGCTGACTGGCATGCCCTGATGGCAGAAACCGAACGTAAAATGCATGCCGTGCGCGTTATTTTCCGGCACTTGATTGGCGATGAAACAGAAGAAAATCATGAAGATGCTCGCTATATCCCGTTTAAGAGTGTATGGCAGGAGGCGCTGAACACCGACGAGCTTATCGCATTGCTCCCCCATCTTGATGTCGTGAAAGCGCAGAAAATACGGGATGTGGTGGCGATGTTCCGTCAGGACGTCAGTAAGCGCACGATTGGCCCACGAGGGCGGGATGTCCTTGATCAGGTCATGCCGCGTCTGTTGGAAAAAATTGGCGCCAGAAAAGATGCCAGTATTGTTTTGACGCGAATTACTCCCCTGTTGATCAGTATCGTCAGCCGTACGACTTATCTGGAACTGATGCTGGAATCAGAGCAGGTCATGACGCATGTTATCCGTCTCTGTGCCGCTTCTCCGATGGTCGCCAGTCAGCTTGCCCACCACCCCCTGTTGCTGGATGAGTTGCTTGATCCCAAATCGTTATATCAGCCATTGCCGCTGACAGCCTATCGCGACGAGCTTTATCAATATCTGTTACGTATTCCTGAAGATGATGAAGAACAATTGCTGGAGGCACTGCGCCAATTTAAGCAAGCACAATTATTGCGGATTGCAGCCGAAGATATTTCCGGCGTTTTACCCATTATGAAAGTGAGCGATCATCTGACTTATCTGGCCGAAGCCATTATTGAAGCGGTGGTGAAGCTGGCGTGGGATCAGATGATAAAACGCTATGGCGTACCGGCGCATTTATCTCAGCGGCAGGGATTGGGATTTGCCATTATTGGTTATGGTAAGTTGGGTGGATGGGAACTCGGGTATGGCTCTGATTTGGATCTGGTCTTCCTGCTGGATTGTCCGATGGGGGTGATGACGGAGGGGACTCGTCCCATTGATGCTCGTCAATTTTATTTACGTCTTGCCCAACGCATTCTTCATTTGTTCAGTACCCGAACGGCATCAGGGGTATTGTATGACGTTGATGCCCGTCTGCGGCCATCCGGCGAGTCAGGCATGTTGGTTAGCACCCTTGACGCTTTCGATGATTACCAAAAAAATGAAGCCTGGACTTGGGAACATCAGGCGCTGGTGCGGGCGCGTATGGTGTTTGGTGATGAGAGCATGCGTAGTGATTTTGAACGCATTCGCCAGGAAACATTATGCCTGCCCCGTGATCCCGAGCTTCTGCGCCCACAAGTGCGTGAGATGCGGGAGAAAATGTATCGGCATTTGGGCAGTCATCAACCGGATCAATTTAATCTTAAAGCAGACCCGGGCGGGATCACTGATATTGAGTTTATCGCTCAGTATCTGGTACTACGTTATGCGCCGGAAAATGCCAAACTGACCCGTTGGTCTGATAATGTGCGAATTTTCGAGTTAATGGCAACGCATAACATCATGGATGAGCAGGAGGCGGTGGCACTGACACAGGCGTATATCACTTTGCGTGATGAATTACACCGTTTAGCTTTGCAAGCATTATCCAGCCGGATTTCGGCCGAACATTTCAGTCAGCAACAAACGTTGATACGTGATAGCTGGCAAAAATGGCTGGAAAATGATTTGAGGGCATAAGCTGTTTTCCTGTTTGAGTTTGCGGGTACTGAGTTTGATTATGGTAATATCCGCAACAGTTTATTCTGATATTTGGAGCATGGGATGAAAGTAACACTCCCTGATTTTCACCGCGCAAATGTTTTGGTTGTGGGTGATGTCATGTTAGATCGCTACTGGTACGGCCCGACCAGCCGCATTTCACCGGAAGCGCCGGTTCCGGTGGTGAAAGTGGAAACCATAGAAGAGCGCCCAGGCGGAGCGGCTAACGTCGCCATGAATATCGCCTCATTGGGGGCTAATTCCCGTTTGGTGGGTCTGACCGGCATTGACGATGCTGCGCGGGCATTGAGTGAAAAATTAGGCAGTGTGAAAGTCCGGTGTGATTTTGTTTCTGTGTCGACTCATCCAACAATCACGAAATTACGTGTCTTATCGCGTAATCAACAATTGTTGCGTCTGGATTTTGAAGAAGGCTTCCAGAATGTGGATGCACAGCCGATGCTGGAAAGAATCCAACACGCCTTGCCTCATATCGGTGCGCTGGTGCTGTCGGATTATGCTAAGGGAGCGCTGAATCAGGTTCAGGCGATAATCAAACTGGCCAGCGAAGCCAATGTGCCGGTGCTTATCGATCCAAAAGGGAGCGATTTTGCTCGCTACCGTGGCGCAACGCTACTGACACCGAATATGTCAGAGTTTGAAGCAGTTGTCGGGGCTTGCAAGGATGATAACGACTTGGTAGCGAAAGGCACAAAGCTGGTGCAGGATTTGGCACTGAAAGCCTTGCTGATTACTCGCTCTGAACGCGGCATGAGTTTATTGCAGGTTGGACAGCCGCCATTGCATTTGCCGACGCAGGCACAGGAAGTGTTTGATGTGACGGGGGCAGGGGATACCGTCATTGGTGTGCTGGCGACCGCATTAGCCGCGGGTAAACCGCTGAATGAAGCCTGCTATCTTGCCAATGCGGCGGCAGGTGTCGTGGTTGGCAAATTGGGAACATCCACGGTTTCGCCGGTGGAACTGGAAAATGCCGTGCGTGGTCGTGCCGAAACCGGGTTTGGTGTCATGAGCGAAGCCAGGCTAAAAGAGGTTGTTACACAGGCTCGTCAGCGTGGTGAACGCATCGTTATGACCAATGGCTGTTTTGATATCCTGCATGCAGGCCATGTCTCCTATCTATCTAACGCGCGTAAATTGGGTGATCGCCTGATTGTGGCCGTAAATAGTGATGCCTCTACCAAGCGTCTGAAGGGGGAAACGCGGCCGGTGAATCCGCTGGAACAGCGTATGCTGGTATTATCGGCACTGGAGTCTGTAGATTGGGTTGTGGAATTTGAAGAAGATACACCACAACGCTTAATCGCGGGTATCCTGCCGGATATTTTGGTGAAAGGTGGTGATTACAAACCTGAAGAGATTGCGGGTAGCGAAGATGTCTGGGCGGCCGGGGGGGAAGTGAAGGTATTGAATTTTGAAAATGGCATTTCAACAACCAATATTATTAAAACCATTAAGGATCAGTAATTCCTAAGCGCGGTATCATGTGCCGTTATCAGGGAGGAATTGGGAGGAGAACGGCGCTGCAATAGCGATTCTCCTCGCAAAATTATTCCGCTTGCGGTGTTTTTTTCTCTGATCCTTCAAGGCGGGCTTCTAACTCACTCAAGCGTTGTTCCATGATTGCTAACTTCTCACGGGTACGCAGCAAGACCTGTGTCTGAACATCAAATTCTTCGCGGTTTACCAGATCTAACTTGCCTAATTGGGATTGCAGAATGGCGCGTAATTTTTTTTCGACATCATCCCCAAATTCTCTGACACCTTTTGGCAAAGTATTGTGGAGTTGACGCGCAATTTGTTCAATTTTCTTTGGATCGAGCATGATGATTATCCTTTTATGGCATCACTGTGTTTTATGACAAACAGTGTCTTATCGCGTAAACAGTGTTTTATCGCGTAATAGTGTTGCCAGTATTGTAATAGTTCATGAAGAAAGCACAAATAATTGAGAGCCAGGCTTTATATTTGACTTTGTTGATTGCCCCTGCTGATGGTTAGCGCTATAGTGCGACTGTTTATCTCAGGGCAGGGTGAAAGTCCCTACCGGCGGTAACATGAAATGTTAAATAGGCATTTTATGCAGCCCGCGAGCGCTCTGTTTGTCATTCCCCCTTGATGGTTTTTTACGTTTTCTCAATGTGTTAAGGAATTAAGGGTCAAAGCAGAGGTCAGCAGATCCAGTGTGATTCTGGAGCCGACGGTGATAGTCCGGATGGGAGAGAATAACAGCATCAATCGAGTGCTTGCGCTCGTCTGTTGTTTTTGTTGCCGTATTTTTGTGCAGCATGAACTCCTCAAAATTGCCCTGATTCTGGTAATCCATATCATAAAAAGAGGTTTTTTTTACCATGAATCAGACGCTACTTTCCTCATATGGGACGCCATTTGAACGTGTTGAACGTGCGCTTGCCGCTTTACAGGCTGGTAAGGGTGTGATGGTGCTTGATGATGAGAATCGTGAGAATGAAGGTGATATGATTTTCGCCGCTGAAACGATGACGCGAGAACAAATGGCATTGACTATCCGTCATGGCAGCGGAATTGTGTGCCTTTGTCTGACCGAAGACCGCCGTCAGCAGTTAAAATTGCCAATGATGGTGGAAAACAATTCCAGTCAGTATCAAACCGCTTTCACCGTTACGATTGAGGCGGCCCAGGGCGTTACAACAGGGGTATCCGCAGCCGATCGTATTACAACGATCCGAGCCGCTATTGCAGATAATGCACAACCAAACGACTTAAATCGTCCCGGGCATGTATTTCCTTTACGCGCACAACCGGGCGGTGTTTTAACCCGCCGTGGTCATACTGAAGCAACGATTGATTTAGTCAGGATGGCAGGGTTCAAGCCCGCCGGTGTGCTGTGTGAGCTGACCAATGATGATGGTTCAATGGCTCGCGCTCCGGAAGTGATTGAATTTGCAAAATGGCATGATATGCCGGTCGTCACGATTGAAGATGTAGTGGGTTACCGCTTAAAAACAGAAAAGGAAGCCGGCTAAGCACGAATAACATGAGCATAGTTTATGTTTTTTGATGCTGAACGAGCTTCAAATACATCGGGATAGAATATATCGGTTATACTCAACCGATTTCGAGTTGCAGTGCCGCAGCACAGTATAGCGCGAATACAGTAACTTGAAATAGGGGGAGGCTTACGCATGTACGTTGAGAGGCTACAGTCCACACCCTGTGGCTTTTCAGCATTTCCGAAAGAACTCCATCATTTTTAATTGAGGTATTCAAGGAAGAAAAGCCTTAATCTTGTCATAATTTTTTTATCACACTGCATTATTCAAAATGTTTAATTTGCTGTATAAGGGGCGAAAATGAGTCTCCTGAGAATGCCTGCTCTTTTCATTGGTCACGGTAGCCCAATGAATGCCATTGAAGATAACAATTACTCACGTGCCTGGTTTGAATTGGGAAAAAAATTACCTAAACCAAAGGCGATTCTTGTGATTTCCGCGCACTGGTATACGGAGGGTACGGCGGTAACGGCAATGGAAAAGCCAAAAACTATCCACGACTTTGGTCGCTTTCCCCGTGAGTTGCATGAAAAACAATATCCTGCTAAAGGTTTTCCGGGGCTAGCGGTATTAATACAGGAGCTGCTTGAACCACTTGACGTTGAAACTGATTTTGCAAAATGGGGCTTGGATCATGGATCTTGGGGAATACTGGCAAAAATGTACCCCGATGCTGATATTCCTGTTGTTCAACTGAGCATAGATCGCAATCAACCCGCTTCTTTTCATTATGAAATAGGTAAGAAGTTGGTGTTACTGCGGGATGAAGGTGTCTTAGTGATGGGGAGTGGCAACGTTGTACATAACCTGTCGGCTGGGAGACGGGGAGTCGCCCCCTTTCCTTGGGCACTTTCTTTTGAGCAGTTTGTCCGGGAAAGTTTAACCAGCCAGGAAGAACCTCATCCATTATTGAACGCGTTGGACAGAGAAGATGGTCTGTTGTCGAATCCAACGCCGGAACATTTCTTACCATTGCTGTATGTGATGGGAACGTGGGATAAAAAAGAGCCGATTTCCATACCTGTCGAGGGCATTGAAAACGGCTCCTTAAGTCTGTTATCCATTCAGCTTGGATAAATCAATCAATCCAAAATAATATGCGGGTAGAAGCGGGATAAATCCTGAGTAATGAGCTCACGATCTTCACGGATACAGATACCCGCAGACTGATCATCGACTAACCAGCTACCGAGTAGCACATAGCGATCGTCAAATTTTGGCAACGCATGGAATTGCTGAACAATCATGCCTTCTTCCCCATAAGGGCCATCGGCGCTGGCGATTTCGCGACCATTTTCAATGATGCGAATATTTGCGCCCTCACGGGAGAATAACGGCTTAATCACATAGCTATGCATGTCGGAAGGACGTTCATCCGCGAAATAAGCCGGTAGCAGGTTAGGATGATTCGGGAACATTTTCCATAGCATCGGCAGCAGTGCTTTGTTGGAGATAATGCTTTTCCAGGCGGGTTCCAGCCAACGAACGCCCGCATCTGCCAGCTTGGTGGAAAACATCTCACGCAGCATAAATTCCCACGGATACAGTTTAAACAGATTACTGATAACTTGATCCTGCAAGTCAGTAAACTGCCCTTTTTCACCTAGCCCAATATCCTCGATAAACAGAAATTCTGTCGGAATACCCGCTTCGGCGGCGCAATCTTGCAAATATTGGATTGTGCCACGATCTTCTTCAGTATCCTGACAGCACGCCATATGCAGTAAGCCAAACCCATGCTTTTCGCGTAACTGAACAAAACGTTCAATCAGCTTTTCTTGCAGACTGTTAAACTGATCCGCATTTGTGGGCAGATTGCCTGCATTGATCTGATCTTCCAGCCAGATCCACTGAAAAAAAGCGGATTCATACAGTGACGTAGGCGTATCGGCATTGTTCTCCAGCAACTTGGGGGGATTTTTACCATCATAGGCTAAATCCAGACGGGAATAGAGCGAAGGCTGGCTGGTGACCCATGAAGATCGGATAAACTCCCAGCAATGTTTTGGGATCTGAAATTTGGTTAACAGTGCTTCACTCTCGACCACGTTTTCCACAACCTGCAAACACATTTGATGCAGTTCTGCTGTCGCATCTTCAATTTCTTCAATTTGTTTCAGCGTGAATTGGTAATAAGCCTCTTCGCTCCAGTAAGGCTGATCGTACATGGTGTGAAAATTGAAACCATATTCCGCTGCTTTTTCGCGCCAATCCGGGCGCTCGGTAATTCCAATGCGTTTCATCTTTGATTAACCACCCATAGAGCGGGAAGAATGGGATGTTGAGCTGGCAGACGAGCGCTGCATAGCCGATTGCTTTGCCACGGATTCACCGAATCCACCGCGGGTAATGGTGCTGGTGGTGGCCGGTTTGGGAGCCATGGCTGTTTTTGGCACTGTCATGCTGCGACCACCCGCCGTGGCGGCGCCATAGCTTTTGCCTGTCGCATCAACAAATTTGCCATTCGCCGGGCTGGAGGCTGAATTTGATGTAAACAGGGGTTGTGATGGGGCAGAGCTTCCTCCCATCAGGCGACCCATCATATAACCTGCCATCAGCGGCATCCAGAAACTGCCACTGCTGTTTTGCGCTTGAGCCTGAGTTTGACCGACTCCGGCCTGAGCAGGGGTTTGAGTACATTGTTGCTCACCGAATTCAGCCACACACTCTTCGCGAGTCGCATATTTTGGGGCGGTTTTTTCCGCCTCTTTCAGGGCATTGTTATAAGCAATCTTGCACTGTTCACTTTGAGAAGGATTCGCCTGGGAGCACTCATCGGCATTGGTGTAGAGTGACACCGTTTCATCGTTCTGTTCACAGGCGGATAGCAAGAAAGCCGCACTGATAGCCATGGCCACGGGCGCCAGACGATAACTGCGCCATGTTTTACGGAAAGACTCGCGGTTTATCTCTTTTGTCCGTTTCCTGGGGGTGAAAGAAATAATTGTCATAGAGGCATCCATCTTGAAGGTATCTGATTAGGATTAAGAGCGTATCCCATGCATAGTACCCAATGGGAGTGGCTCTCAGGAAGATTCTTAATAATTGCTTTAGAAAACAGCCCACCAATGATGTGGGCTGTTTTCTTTATGGAGTAGCACATTTTAATATAACGTTTTTTAATGTAAAACGATAGTGCATTAAATCAGCGGGCAGATGGCGTATTTATCTCTTTGATAATACTGCTGGCAGACGTTGGAATTTGTTTGCTTAACATCTTGTTCAAGGCAACTAGGTCATTTTCGTTCAAGGTGCCACGCGCTTGCTGGATTTGTAATTGAGACAGCAAATAATCGTAACGTGCTTTAGATAAATTCTGTTTGGCCTGATACAGTTTTGTTGTTGCATCCAACACATCCACGATAGTACGCGTTCCTACCTGATAGCCCGCCTCCATGGAATCCAACGAGCTTTGCGCAGAAAGTACCGCTTGTTGGTTGGCTTCCACGCTACTGATAGCAGCAGAGATATTGTTAGAGGAAGAATGAACTTCCTGTATCATCTTGCGATAGGTATTTTCCAATTCTTGACTGGCGCTGACGAAATTATATTTCGCTTGTTCCACCTGAGAATAAGTGGCTCCACCATTAAAGAGTGGTAGGCTTAAGGATAGCCCAACCGAATTTTTTCCGCTGTAAGCATTTTTAGCGGCCGGATTTTCTGCACCACTGGTAATATGGCTGTTGCTAATACTTGTGCTTGCGGTTAAATCAATTGTTGGCATATAACCAGTCTGTGATTCTTTGATCTGTTCGCGGCTTAGATCCTGTTTTAAACGGGCAGCCAGTAGGCTCAGATTACGGTTTTCTGCTTCTTTTAGCACTTGATCAGCGGGTTCAGCGCGTTTAGTCTTAAACTGCCCAATATTCAATGAGGCTAATTGAGGATAATAGACTCCCGTGATCAAACGTAGGTTTTCCAGCGCATTTTCCAGATTATTACGATTGGAAACTTCTTGTGCCAGAATAGAGTCATATTGTGCGCGGGCATTTTGCACATCAGTAATGGCAACCAGCCCCACATTGAAGCGTTGAGTGGTTTGATCCAATTGGCGGTATAACGACGCTTTTTGGGCTTCGGTAAACGTCAAGGTATCAATTTTACTTAGAACATCAAAGTAAGCTTGGGCGGTGTTCAATATTAATTTTTGTTGAGCTGCCTGATAATCAATATCTGCTATACCAGCCCGCTTTTCTGATTGATTCAGTTGATACCATTTTGACATATCAAAGATGGTTTGAGTCAGTTGCAGACCAGCATTTGTACCGTAGGATTCTTGATTTTGGGGGGCGCGGAACCCTTTACCATAATCAATGCCAGCACTCAGACCCAATTGAGGCAGTAATGTACTGCGGGATTCATTCACCTTTTCAACCACGGCATTACGATCCGCTTGAGCACCAAGCAATTCGGGATTCGTTTCTTTCGCTTGCTGATAAATCTGGAGCAGATCCGCTGCGTGGCTTGAAGTACTAAAACCTACCAAATTCATAGCGATAAAAAGAGAGAGCAATTTCTTCATTTGCGTTCCTTGTTGTGTAGCTATATTTGCTTAAGTTGCCTCTGCCCAAAAACCAATACCATAGATTCTAGCAGAGAATATCAGCGGGGTAGGGTAGCCGTTTGTGCCATATTGCCTCATTTTTTGGCTTGTTTGTATCACCAACCTGAATTTATTTAGATCAATGTAAGAAAATGCATTTTAATAATAGAAAATTTTAAAATAATCAGGAGACTTTATGAGTGACGATCTGGCCTCACCATGCACTTTTACGAAACAGGATGTTGAAGTGATTTCCCAAAAAAACCTGTATCACGGTTTTTTCAAAATGACTGAATATCAATTCAGGCATCGCCTGTTCCAAGGTGGGTGGAGTGAAACCATCACACGTGAAGTTTTTGAACGTGGTCATGCCGGTGTGCTGCTGCCCTACGACCCGGTGCGGGATGAAGTGGTTTTGATTGAGCAAATCCGTATTCCGGCGATTGAAACCAGCCATACCCCCTGGTTGCTGGAAGTGATTGCCGGCATGATCGAAGCAGGTGAAAATGCGGAACAGGTTGTTCGCCGGGAGGCGATGGAAGAAGCGGGGATTGAAGTGAAGCGCTGTCTGCCAGCCCTGAGTTATCTTTCCAGCCCTGGTGGCACAACAGAACGCATGACTATTTTTGTCGGTGAAGTAGATGCCTCCACGGCGTCAGGCGTGCATGGTTTGGCAGGTGAACAGGAAGATATTCGCGTTCTGGTCGTCAGTCGCAACCAAGCTTATCAATGGGTGGAAGCGGGAGTGATCGATAATGCGGCCTCGGTGATTGCAATACAGTGGCTGGCATTGCACCATGAAAAAATTAAGAAAGCGTGGCTGGGGGATAATGTCTAAATTGCCGTTGGAAAATGGGAAATGTGTCCCAGTTTGCAGATCTTTTGTATAAAGACACGTTAAAATAATTTTCATGATCGACAGGAAAAGGAAACCTTTTGGAAAGCCTGCTTGAAGTACCTGTGGCAGAAGGCGCCACAGCCAGAATACTGCAAATTACTGATACGCACCTTTTTGCTAATCAGAGCGATTCATTGTTGGGCGTCAATACCTACCGCAGTTATCATGCGGTATTGGACATGATCCTGGCACAAAATCTCGATATTGATTTAATTGTTGCAACAGGTGATTTGGTGCAGGATCAGAGTATCAATGCCTATCAGCATTTTGCTGAGGGTATTGCCCGTTTACCTGCGCCTTGCGTTTGGTTACCGGGCAACCATGATTATCAACCGGCCATGGTTGATACACTGGCCGCGGCCGGTATCTCGCCTTCTAAGCAAATATTTATCGGGCAGCACTGGCAGTTGATTATGCTGGATAGTCAGGTCCAAGGGGTTCCTCATGGTGAATTGACGGATTATCAGCTGGAATGGATGAAAAAATGTCTGGATGAACACCGTGAGCGTCATACCGTTGTTCTGCTTCACCACCACCCATTACCGTCTGGCTGCACATGGCTGGATCAACACAGTTTACGTAATGCCCCCGAATTATCAGCCTGTCTGAAAGGCAGAACACAGGTGAAAGCCATACTGTGTGGGCACATTCATCAAGAGGTTGACGACATGTGGAAGGGGATTCGTGTTATGGCAACACCATCAACCTGTGTGCAATTTAAGCCACATTGTACTAATTTTATGCTTGATACAATGGCTCCGGGGTGGCGTTATCTCGAACTGTCTGTGGCTGGCAACAAAGAAGCGAAGCTGCAAACACAGGTTCACAGGCTGAAGAGTAACGAATTTTGCCCGGATTTAGATTCGGACGGGTATTAATGTCAACGTTACTGTATTTACATGGTTTTGATAGCTCGCCGCAATCTGCGAAGGCGAGTGCGCTGAAAATGTGGTTGCACCAGCATCATCCTGACATTGAAATGTTGATACCGCAATTACCGCCTTATCCTGAAGATGCGGCCATTTTGCTGGAAGAATTGGTTATGGAACATGCCGGTGAAAATATCGGGCTGGTCGGTTCTTCTCTGGGCGGTTATCTGGCTATCTGGCTATCTCAGTGCTTTGGGCTGCCTGCCGTGGTTGTCAATCCGGTGGTACGCCCATTCGACTTGCTTCAGAATTATCTTGGGGAAAACGTGAACCCCTATACCGAAGAACGGTATACTCTCGAACAAAGCCACATACATGATCTCAAAGTCATGCACATTGACCCGCTGGAATCGCCAGATCTTATCTGGTTATTGCAACAAACAGGGGATGAAGTGCTTGATTATCGTCAAGCAGTTGCTTATCTGGTTCAGTGTCGGCAGACGGTCGAATCCGGTGGGAATCATGCTTTTATTGGCTTCGAATATTATTTTCCTCAAATCATCGACTTCTTGGGGTTAACCAGTGGCAATAGTAAAAAAATTGCCAAAAATAGGTAAGCGACTGGTATTATCAACAGTATATCAATACTGATTGGCCCTCTATTAACGAAGCAACCGACAGAATTACAACATGACTCAATCTAGTTACAACGCAGAGGCCATCGAAGTCCTCAGTGGCCTGGAGCCAGTTCGTCGTCGTCCCGGAATGTATACGGATACAGCCCGCCCGAACCATCTGGCACAGGAAGTGATCGATAACAGTGTGGACGAAGCCCTGGCGGGTCACGCGAAGCATATTGAAGTAATCCTTCACAGTGATCAATCTCTGGAAGTGATAGATGATGGCCGTGGTATGCCGGTTGATATCCATCCTGAAGAAAAAGTGTCTGCTGTTGAATTGATTCTGACCCGCCTGCATGCGGGGGGAAAATTCTCCAATAAAAATTACCAATTTTCCGGTGGACTACATGGGGTTGGGATCTCTGTGGTCAATGCCCTATCCAAGCGTGTGGAAGTGACTGTTCGTCGTAACAGCCAGGTTCATCAAATTGCCTTTGAAAAGGGTGAGAAAGTACAAGAGCTCGACGTTATCGGTAGTTGTGGTAAACGCAATACCGGGACAAGTGTTCACTTTTGGCCGGACGAAAGCTATTTCGATATCCCGCGTTTCTCTGTCACACGTTTAGCACATTTGCTGAAAGCGAAAGCGGTACTGTGTCCTGGGGTTGAAATTGTCTTTAAAGACAAACTGAACGATACCGAGCAGAAATGGTGTTATGCCGACGGGTTGACCGATTACCTGCTGGAAGCTGTCAATGGTCTGGTCACCCTGCCAAAATCCCCTTTTGTCGGCACCCTCAGTGGAGAAAGCGAAGCGGTCGATTGGGCATTGCTTTGGTTGCCAGAAGGGGGGGAATTATTAACAGAAAGTTATGTAAACCTGATCCCCACGGTACAAGGGGGCACGCATGTTAACGGTTTGCGTCAGGGGTTACTGGATGCCATGCGTGAATTCTGCGAATTCCGTAATATCTTGCCGCGCGGGGTAAAAATTTCCGCCGATGATATCTGGGATCGCTGTGCCTATGTGTTATCCCTCAAAATGCAAGATCCGCAATTTGCCGGTCAAACCAAAGAACGTCTCTCTTCTCGTCAGTCTGCGGCTTTCATTTCCGGTGTGGTGAAAGATGCATTCAGTTTATGGTTGAACCAGCACATTCAAGAAGCGGAACAACTGGCGGAAATGGCGATTGCCAGTGCGCAGCGCAGAATGCGGGCGGCAAAGAAAGTGGTTCGCAAAAAGCTGACGAATGGACCGGCTTTGCCGGGGAAACTGGCTGATTGTACTGCGCAGGATCTCAATATAACCGAACTGTTTTTGGTGGAAGGGGATTCCGCCGGCGGTTCTGCGAAGCAAGCCCGTGATCGTGAGTTTCAGGCGATTATGCCGCTGCGCGGAAAAATCCTGAACACATGGGAAGTTTCTTCAGATGAAGTACTGGCGTCGCAGGAAGTCCATGATATTTCCGTTGCGATGGGTATTGACCCGGATAGTGATGATCTGAGCCAGCTTCGTTACGGCAAAATCTGCATATTGGCGGACGCAGACTCCGATGGATTGCATATTGCAACTTTGCTGTGTGCCTTGTTTGTCCGTCATTTCCCGACTCTGGTAAAACGTGGGCATGTCTATATGGCCATGCCGCCGCTGTATCGTATCGACCTCGGCAAAGAAGTGCATTATGCGCTGGATGAAGGGGAAAAAATTGCCATTCTGGATCGTTTGAGCCGCAAGCGGGGTAAACCGAACGTCCAGCGCTTTAAAGGGCTGGGAGAAATGAACCCGATACAGTTACGCGAAACGACGTTAGATCCCAACACTCGCCGTCTGGTGCAATTGACTATCGACGATGACAATTACCAAGAAACCCTTTCAGTCATGGATATGCTTCTGGCGAAGAAACGTTCAGAAGATCGCCGTAACTGGCTGCAAGAGAAGGGTGATTCCATCGACATTGAAATTTAGCGCATGACAGGAATAGAAATATTGCGCACAGGTAGTCAATACAGATTCTGAGGAAATTAATACACATGAGTGAAATAACTCACGATGGTGTGGAGCGCCAGCCGCTTCATACGTTCACTGAAAACGCCTATTTGAATTACTCCATGTACGTCATCATGGACAGGGCGTTACCTTTTATCGGTGATGGCTTAAAGCCTGTTCAGCGCCGTATTGTCTATGCGATGTCAGAACTGGGGTTGAGCAGCAGCGCCAAATTTAAAAAATCTGCCCGGACAGTCGGGGATGTTCTCGGTAAGTACCACCCACATGGTGACGGGGCGTGTTATGAAGCGATGGTGTTGATGGCACAGCCGTTCTCATATCGCTATCCGCTGGTGGATGGACAAGGAAACTGGGGAGCGCCGGATGATCCAAAATCCTTTGCAGCGATGCGTTATACCGAATCCCGCTTGTCCAAATACGCGGAATTATTGCTGAATGAGTTAGGGCAGGGAACGGTAGATTGGATACCCAATTTTGATGGCACATTGCAAGAGCCTAAAAGGCTGCCGGCGCGTCTTCCCAATATCTTGCTCAATGGTACTACCGGTATCGCTGTCGGGATGGCGACTGATATCCCGCCACACAATGCTCGCGAAGTAGCCAATGCGTTAATTGCCATGCTGGATAAGCCGGATCTATCGCTCGATGAAGCCATGGAATACGTCAAGGGACCGGATTACCCAACAGAAGCGGAGATCATTACGCCAAAAGAGGATATCCGCAAGATCTACAAAAATGGCCGCGGTTCGGTACGGATGAGAGCAGTTTGGTCAAAAGAAGAAGGTAACGTCGTGATTACGGCTTTACCTCACCAGGTATCCGGCGCGAAGGTACTGGAGCAAATCGCCAGCCAAATGCGGGCAAAGAAATTGCCGATGGTCGATGATTTGCGTGACGAATCTGATCATGAAAATCCCACCCGTTTAGTGATTGTTCCACGTACTCACCGTGTGGATGTCGAACAAGTGATGAATCATCTGTTTGCAACCACCGATCTGGAAAAAAGCTATCGCGTTAACCTGAATATGATCGGTTTGGATAACCGTCCGGCGGTGAAGGGGCTGGTTGAGATCCTCAGTGAATGGTTGGTTTTCCGTCGTGAAACAGTGCGTAACCGTTTGAATCATCGGTTGGATAAAGTCCTTAAGCGCCTGCATATTCTGGAAGGTTTGCTGACGGCATATCTGAACATTGATGAAGTCATCCACATTATTCGTCATGAAGATGAGCCGAAGCCAGCGTTGATGCAGCGTTTTGGATTCACTGAAACACAGGCCGAAGCTATTCTTGAACTGAAATTGCGTCACCTGGCGAAACTGGAAGAAGTCAAAATCCGTGGCGAGCAGGATGAACTGGCGAAAGAGCGTGACAAACTTCAGGCAGTCCTCGGCTCTGAGCGTAAGTTAAGCACCTTGCTGAAAAAAGAGATTATTGCTGATGCGCAAAGTTACGGTGATGCTCGTCGCTCGCCACTGAAAGCGCGTACAGAAGCGAAAGCCATGAGCGATCATGACATTCTGCCATCAGAGCCGATTACCGTCATCATGTCTGAAATGGGGTGGGTACGTAGCGCAAAAGGGCATGACATTGATCCGGCGGGCTTGAACTACAAATCTGGTGACAGTTTCCGTAGTGCGGTTCGTGGTAAGAGCAATCAGCCAGTGGTCTTCATTGATACTACCGGGCGTAGTTACTCCATTGATCCATTGGATCTCCCCTCAGCCAGAGGGCAGGGAGAACCGTTAACGGGGAAACTGGCATTGCCGGCTGGGGCATCGATTGAGCACCTCTTGATGGCAAAAGACGATCAGAAGCTCTTGATGACATCAGATGCAGGGTATGGTTTTATCTGTGCCTTCAGTGATTTGATTGCTAAAAACCGCGCAGGCAAGGCACTGATTACTTTACCTGAAAATGCCAAAGTGATGCAGCCCCTGGAGATTAACAACGAACAGGCGGATATGCTATTGGCAATAACCAAAGCGGGTCGCATGTTGATGTTCCCGGTGGCTGATCTGCCGCAGTTGTCGAAAGGAAAAGGTAACAAGATTGTCTCCATCCCGGCTGCTCAGGCTGCTTCGGGCGAAGATATGCTGAGTTGGCTACTGGTATTGCCGCCACAATCTTCAGTAACACTTTACTTTGGCAAGCGCAAATTACTGCTTCGCCCGGAAGATTTACAGAAATTCCGGTCTGAAAGGGGGCGTAAGGGCACTTCTCTGCCCCGCGGTTTGCAGCGCATTGAGCGCGTTGAAGTAGAGAGACCAGAACAGTAAATTAGGGCAATAACCTGATATATCATATCGATATTATCTAATTTAGTGATAATACAGTGGTGATCTCCAGCTAATGTCAATTGGCAACACCACTGATTTTTCAGGACGGATGGTATAAATCATAATTTCAGGCCAGTGTGATCCACTGGCCTGTTCAGCAAGGGGCTGCTATGCTAGCAATTATTCGTGGAATTATTGTTATTTTGTTTACGATACTGACTTTTATTTTTGGTGTGATTTATTGTTTATTCAGACCACGTAATCCAAGTCATGTGATGACCTTTGGTCATGCATTCGGCAAATTGCATAAAGTGCTTGGCATCAAGCTATTGAAGCGTATTCCGATGGAAGCGCCGGAATATGGACCGAGTATTTATATCGGCAATCACCAGAACAATTACGATATGGTGACCATGTCGAATGCGGTACAGCCACGTACAGTCACTGTGGGTAAAAGAAGTTTGGTGTTCATCCCCTTTTTTGGTCAGCTTTATTGGTTGACAGGTAATATTTTGATCGACAGGGATAATCGGTCAAAAGCGCATGGCACAATTTCACAGGTTGTCGAGCAGATCAAAAAGAATCGGGTATCGATCTGGATGTTTCCGGAAGGAACGCGTAGTCGTGGTCGTGGCTTGTTGCCTTTTAAAACGGGCGCTTTTCATGCAGCGATTGCTGCCGGCGTGCCTATCGTGCCCGTTTGTGTTTCTTCGACACACAATAAAATAAAACTGAATCGTTGGAATAATGGCACGGTGATTGTTGAAATGTTGCCCCCGATTGATACCACGAAATACACAAAAGATCAGGTTCGTGCGCTGTCAGAACACTGCCGACAATTGATGCTGGCTAAAATTGAAGAGTTAGATAAAGAAGTCGAAGAAATTAATCAGCAAAGTTAATTGTTATCTTATGGATTTCAGGGTGTCGCTTACACAGTGGCTCTTCCCGATGTTCATTCAGCGGGGCTATCTCTACAATTTTAAGATAGTTTTAGAATTTCTCTCCTATTCGCGATATGATTGCGCTTGGTAAATTAATGTTTTTATTAAGCGCAATCAATAAAACAATCACGCCTGATAACCACAATATCAGGGTATTTATCTCAGTTGTTATTTGACGTGTATATCTAACAATTTCAAGCTGGTCGCCAGGCAGCAGGCGATATCGTATTGAATTGTCATTGCGCAATAATGAAAAGCCACTATTCTCACTGTGAAAATTATTTCTGTCGTAGAGACCATTCCGTCTGTGGAGAAAGTATGTCACTGAATCGGCGCCAATTTATTCAGGCTTCTGGTTTGGCAATGTGTTTAGGGGCAATTCCTTTTATTGTTCGGGCCAATAAAAATCGACAAGCAAAATTACCGCTCCCGCCTTTAGTGGAATCCCGGAGAGGTCAACCACTGTTTTTAAGTATACAAAAAACCACATGGTCGTTTGATGGCCATCATCAGGCGTCAGTCTGGGGTATTAACGGAAATTATTTAGGGCCAACTGTCCGGGTTCGCCGAGGGGATTATGTCAAACTGATCTATACCAATCGGCTGTCTGAAGCGGTTTCAATGACTGTGGGGGGATTATTGGTGCCCGGTACTTTGATGGGCGGCACATCCCGTGTGATGCAGCCGGGAGAAAGTTGGTCACCGGTCATTCCGATAGATCAGCCTGCAACGACCTGTTGGTATCATGCCAATACCCCAAACCGAATGGCGCAGCATGTGTATGCAGGTCTTGCCGGTTTGTGGCTGATAGAAGATGAAAATAGCCATCGCCTGCCTTTGCCCAGACACTATGGTGTTGATGATTTCCCCGTGATTTTGCAAGATAAGCGCTTGAGCCATTTTGGTGTACCACAATATCACTCACCGTCTAATCAAGGCTTTCTTGGCAATACCTTACTTGTCAATGGGATCGAAAATCCCTTCGTGGACGTTGCCAGAGGTTGGGTCAGATTACGTTTTCTGAATGCCTCGAATGCCCGTCGATATCAATTGCAGCTGAGTGATGGTAGCCCATTCTATATGGTTGGGACTGATCAAGGATTGCTGCCTTCTCCCGTCGCTGTTCAGTTGCTGTCACTTGCACCGGGAGAGCGTCGTGACGTCTTGATTGATATGTCAAAAGTGGAGAGTGTGACCATTACTGCGGGAGAATCCGCAGACGTTATCGATCGTTTGAAAAATCTGTTTGAAACATCAACCAATCTGTTGTCAACCAATGTATTAACATTACAAGCCAGTGGGTTGCTGCCTTTGGTGCCCGATCAACTACCGAATCAGATTGTGACTGATAATCCACATGTTAACACCGCCATTCAAAGTCGCCATCTTGATTTGGGAGAGGGTTCACAAGGGATCAATGGTTCGCTATTGGATAAGCAGCGAATCGATATAACCAGCCAGCAAGGTGCATGGGAACGTTGGATAATCACAACATCGAAACCTCAACCTTTCCATATTGAAGGCGTCAGGTTTAAGGTCATCAATCTGAATGGCCATCGTCCAGAGC
Source organism: Xenorhabdus poinarii G6 (assembly GCF_000968175.1). Lineage (NCBI taxonomy): Bacteria > Pseudomonadati > Pseudomonadota > Gammaproteobacteria > Enterobacterales > Morganellaceae > Xenorhabdus > Xenorhabdus poinarii. Next base: position 2,897,642 of record NZ_FO704551.1, on the reverse strand, counting down.
CACAGGATTATGGCTGGAAAGATACTGTCTGGATCGATAATCGGGCTGAGTTACTGGTGAATATGATGCAACCCTCTTACGACGGTTTTCCTTTCATGTATTACAGCCAGATATTGGAAATGGCCGATCGTGGGGTTGCGGGGCAGCTAGTCGTGAAGCCGGCCAATTAAACGAATCGTGAAATTACAAACAGATGGCATTGAATACTGTTGTCATTTGGGGCATTTGTTAAGTCATACGCGGCAAGAAGATGGGGGACTGAACGATCAGTCAGCAATCTTGGGGTTTCCTGGGAAATCTTATCGACGGAGAGTCACCCTTTCCGTATAGTGTCCCAAATTTTCATTCTACTTGGCTGTAAGGTGGTTTAATGATGATCAGCTTGATTGCTGCAATGGCGATGGATCGGGTTATCGGTATGGAAAATGCTATGCCGTGGGCTTTACCGGGTGATTTAGCCTGGTTTAAACGTCATACACTCGGAAAGCCCATTGTGATGGGACGAGTGACTTATGAATCGATTGGTCGCCCTTTACCGGGGCGTTTGAACATCGTGATCAGCAGCCAACCCGGCCGCGATGATCGGGTCACTTGGGTCAATTCTGTCCATGCCGCTTTGGAGATTGTCAGCGCTTTTGAAGAAGTGATGGTGATTGGTGGAGGGAAGATTTATGAGCAATTTCTTCCTCTGGCTAACCGTATTTATCTGACACACATTGATGCAGAAGTGATTGGTGACACGCACTTCCCTGATTATGAACCTAATAAGTGGGATACCGTTTTTACCGAATTTCACGAAGCGGATGAAAATAATTCGCATAACTATTGTTTCGAAATTCTGGAACGCCGACATTAACGGTGATTGGTGGCACGTTACGCCCTGATGATGTCCCATTGTTTTCACCATCGATTTCAACGTTCCGGGACGCTGAAAGTGACACATGTAAATAAGGGGGATGATTTATCTCACACCTGCCCCCAAAGGAGCAGGTATCGATATGAATGTGTTACTTTTTCTCGGTCAGATCAATTTGATAGATCGCAAAGCCGATATCATCATTTTTCAAGTAGTTCACTGGATATTGGGCATGTTCTTTGATGAATTTTGCCGCTTTTTCTGATGATGATGTTTCGAAACGAATATCTAACGTTTTATCTGTTTTGATTGGCAGGAATGACCAATTGTTTTCCGCTTTGGTGGAGACAACCCCTTTTTCCTTGGTGATTCTGGAAATGTAAGAAGCCAGAATGGTGCGGTTTTCATCCGGTGACGCAAACGCAATGTGATCGTCTCCGGTGCCGGCAAATTTGCCACCGTAACCTCGGTAGTTATTCGTGGCAATCAGGAATGTCGCTTTGGGATCAATCGGCTTGCCCTGATAGCTCACCTCTTTGATGCGGTTCGCCCCTTTGTTGATAAGCTGACAATCTGTGTCGTATTTAGCAGGTTGAGTCAAATCGATTTTATAGTTAACGCCTGTAATGGTGTCGAAGTTATAGGTGCGGAAACCATCCCAATTCAGTAACGCCTGTGGTTTGGTCGTATTGGGATCGATCTGATTAAACATGCCCGCAGAACATTCCAGCCATTCAACGACATCTGCCCCTGTTGCTTTCACCACCACCAAGGTATTCGGGTAGAGATACAAATCAGCCGCGTTACGGAACGTCAGATCCCCTTTCTCGACTTCCACAAAGTCAGCGGGGGCATTTTTACGTCCTCCCACTTTGAAAGGTGCGGCCGCAGCCAGAACGGGAAGACCATCCAGATTGGGATCGCCCTGAATAAAGCGTTTGGTGTAATCCACCTGTGCATCATTGACGATCTGAACCGTTGGATCACTTTGAACCAGAGCCAGATAGCTGTACATGTTGGCAGAGGCTTTGCCAATGAATTTACCGACAAAATCACGGGTTCCCTGATGATCTTTTGCGATGATAGCGGCCAGTTTGCTATCGCGTTCAACCAGTGCCTTTTTATGGACTTTGTCATAAATAGGACGGGCTTCTGCTCGAGCTGATGCCACTTTCCACTCACCATTGTCGTTATTAATCACCATATCAACAACGCCCAGATGATCGCCCCATTGCCCCGGCATGACAGCAGGAATACCGTTAACGGTTCCTTTAGTGACATCGACGCCTTTGATACCCGCATATTCCTTGCCAGGGAATACGCCATGCGCATGACCAAACAGGATGGCATTAATGCCGGGCACTTCACTCAGATAGTAAACAGAGTTTTCTGCCATCGCCTTATAAGGTTGCTGAGAAAAACCTGAGTGTGGAATAGCAATAATTAAATCTGCCCCCTCTTTTTTCATTTGAGGAACGAACTTTTTCGCGGTTTCAGTGATGTCATTGACCACGACTTTGCCGCCCAGATTAACGCGATCCCAAATACTGATTTGGGGTGGCACAAAACCGATATAGCCAATCTTCAGGGTGTGCGCTTTGCCCTCGCGATCTTTGACTGGAGTATCAACAATAATATAAGGTGTAAAGTAGTTCTTGCCGGTTTTAGCATCCATGATATTCGCGTTGATATAAGGGAATTTGGCGCCTGCAATCGCCTGTTTCAGATAATCCAATCCAAAGTTAAATTCATGGTTGCCAAAGTTACCTACGGTATAGCCCATCGTATTCATCAATTGGTAAGCCGGGTGAATATCCCCTTTCTTCAACCCTTTTGCCACCACGTAATCCGCCAGTGGGCTGCCTTGGATCAGATCACCGTTATCAACCAAAATGGCGTTGGTTGCTTCCGCTTTAGCCGCTTTAATCAGGTTTGCAGTACGGACTAACCCAAACTGCGTGGTAGGTTTATCTTTAAAGTAATCGAAATCAATGAGATTGCTATGAATATCGGAGGTTTCCATCACCCGTAAATCCACTGTGGCCGCATGCACATTGTATGCCACCAACATGGCTAATGTTGACACTTTCACTACATGCTTCATCATGTACTCCTGTCCCTAAAATGGTGTGTGTTTTCTCTTGCTCAGCCGATTGTCGCTACGGACATCTTCGTATACCGCTTCAACAAACAGGAGCGGTTATTGTACTTAGAGAAACCGCCAAACCTTTACCTAAATCGATCGTATAAATCTGTTTTGGATCGTTGAACGTATTTGTATCTCCATCACGCCGATCAGGCTGCTGCCTATTGACTTCTTATGATGATTTCTCGTTTAAGCTCGGTTTAGGCCATAACCAGGCGGCACCCCGCACACCACTGGAATCACCATGCACGGCTTTTCTGATTGGTGTTGCGTACTCACCACCAAACACCCACTCGTTGACTAAATCCGGCAATGTTTGGTAAAGACGATCGACATTGCTCATTCCACCGCCAAGGACAATCACATCCGGGTCCAGTAAATTAATCACTTGTGCTAATGCCCGTGCCAGACGTCTTTCATAACGATGCATCGCCAATTCGGCGAACGGATCTCCCTGTGCCAAAGCAGCTATGATTTCATGACCTTTTTTCTGCACGCCGCTCAGACGAAAATAATCCGTCATAAATCCGGTGCCTGACACAAAAGTCTCCGTGCATCCCGGTTTACCGCAGAAACAGTGAACATCATCCTGATAGGCCCGATCTTCTTCATTCATCCACGGTAATGGATTATGTCCCCATTCCCCTGCTAATCCATTGCCACCGGCATGAACCCGTCCACCAAATGCAATGCCTGAACCACAACCCGTTCCAATGATGACCGCAAATACCATTGGCATACCTTCACCCGCGCCATCAGTCGCTTCTGATACCGCCAGACAATTGGCATCATTGGCAATACGCACTTCACGCCCCAATAAGGCGGTGATATCTTTATCCAATATTTTCCCGTTCAGCCAAACGGAGTTGGCGTTTTTTACTTTTCCGGTAAAAGGTGAAATAGCGCCGGGAATGCCAATACCTACCGTTCCTTGCTGGCCAGTTGCCTGTTCCGCCTCGTGAATCAGCCCAACAATGGCTTCCAGCATTTTCTGATAGTCATTGTGGGGCGTATTAACCCGCTTACGAAATAATGCTTCGCCCTGATTGTCTAATGCAATCACTTCAATCTTGGTGCCACCAAGATCAATTCCTATACGCATGGCTTATTTTTCCTATTTATTTTATTGAGAGAACGACGCGTTTTATTATATGAAACTCAGGCCGTGATGATATGAAACGGATGAAGTTCTAGGGCTTCGTCACATGATTCGTTATTATGCCCCCTTATGTTTTAAGATGACCTTTATCACGATGCGTAACAATATGGGGTAACTGCATGTTATGGTTCAAAAATTTAATGATTTACCGTTTAAACCGAGCGATCTCCCTTTCGGTGGATGAACTGGAAAAACAATTAAGCCCATTGGCATTCACCCCATGTGGCAGCCAGGATATGATGAAAACGGGTTGGGTTTCTCCAATGGGTTCTCACGGTGAAACATTGACTCATGCTTCCGGCAATCAAATTCTTATTTGTGCGCGTAAGGAAGAAAAAATACTGCCTTCTCCTGTTATTAAGCAGGAATTACAGGCCAAAATAGCTCGTCTGGAAGGTGAGCAACACCGAAAACTGAAAAAAGCCGAAAAAGATTCGCTGAAAGATGAAGTGATTCACACGTTGCTGCCGAGAGCTTTCAGCCGTTTCAGCCAGACCTATATTTGGATTGATACCGTCAACCATTTGGTCATCGTTGATGCGGCCAGCGCAAAACGGGCGGAAGATAATCTGGCACTGTTGAGAAAAACATTAGGCTCATTGCCCGTTGTTCCTCTTACCTTTACTGATCCTATCGAATTAACTTTAACCAAATGGGTACGTTCAGGCCACCTTCCGACAGGCTATGCTTTGATGGATGAAGCTGAGCTGAAAGCGATGCTGGAAGAGGGTGGGGTGATCCGCTGTAAGAAGCAGGATTTGGTATCCGAGGAAATTGCTGCGCACATTGAATCAGGGAAATATGTCACTAAGTTAGCGCTGGATTGGGAAGAACGCATTCAGTTTATGCTGTCAGATGATAGTGCTTTCAAGCGGATCAAATTCAGTGAAACTTTACGTGAACAAAACGATGATATTGATCGTGAAGATGTTGCTCAACGATTCGACGCGGATTTTACCTTAATGACGGGAGAATTAAGTGCGTTGATCAAAAACACGATTGATGCATTGGGTGGTGAAGCAGAAAGATAATCACTGACGAACAGTCTGTAAAGGTTTATTCAGTCAGAAGTCGATGGATCAGCACCCCTGCTATTTTTGCAGTGGTGCTGATTCAGAATGCTGGCTTCCATTAGAATTGGTAAGCTAATCCTATACCAAACACATCGTCAGTGTTGATTTGGGTATTTTTAGCGAAATCATTCTCTTTTAATAAATTAAACTGATATTCAGCGTAAGTACGCATATTCTTATTGAAGCTGTAGGACGCGCCGACAGAAACATATTTCACCAGGTCTTCAGATCCCTTGTCTGTCAATATGCGCTTATCAGCCAAGTCATTGCCTAAATCTTTACCTTTGGAATAAACAAAACCCACCGATGGGCGCAAACCAGAATCAAACTGATACTGAGCCGTCAGCTCAATGTTTTGCGTTTTATTAGCAAACATCGTGAGGCTATCCACTGAACTGCCAAATCGCGTTAAGTTGTGAGATTCACCATACATGGCCGCCAGATACACCTTGTTGGCGTCATACTTGGCAGAGACGATCCAGGCTTCCGCTTTATTTCCTTTAGCCAGAACTTGGGCTGCATGCGTCCCCAATTTCTGTGCCGCAGTGCGGTTGGAATTGCCGTATGCTGCGCTAACACTGAAATCAGGACTCAAATCATAGGAGCCAGAAAACCCAAAACCATCACCGTTTTGTCGCGCAATATCATCACGACTATTTTGGGTACTACCGTCATTTTTAGCTTGATATTGCAAGGCAAAATTCAAGCCATTCACCAAACCAAAAAAATCACTATTACGGTATGTTAACAGCCCGGTCGAACGGCCCATTAAGAAATTATCGGTTGCCGCCATGGAATCACCCCCGAAGACGGGTAGTGTATCCGTCCATGAGTTGGCATCATAAACGACGCCCATATTACGACCGTAATCCAAAGAACCATATTGACCAAATTTCAAACCAGCAAAAGCGTAACGTACTTTGGTATTCTTTCCGCTTTCCACTTCTGTGCCATTGGCACCCATGTTGAATTCCCAACGTCCGAAGCCAATCAGGTGATCGGTAATTTGGGTTGACCCTATGATACCGATACGGCCGATTGATCCATCGCCAGCTTCGCTATTTGCTTGAGAGAAGGTTCTCTGAACATCAGCTTTTCCATATAAATCGATTTTATTGCCATCTTTATGATAGATTTCAGCCGCATTTGTTGTCCCTGCCAGAAGAAGTACCGGAATCGCTACGGCGATTGTGTTGCGTTTTATCATTATCGTGCTCCTCGTTAGCATTGTTATTATTCGCCACCGCCAAAAAATCTATCTTCCAAGAACACTTTTTTTGGGGATATCTTTGGGGAATAAACAATCAGGTAAGCGGAATGTTTTATGAGCTTATTTGTTTATTAAATGTTAAATTTGTAAACAAACGGTAATAATCTTAGGAGTTAACGATGCTTTTTGCTAACAAAAAATGAGCAAAAAATGCTATCTTGTGATGAAAATCACATCATAGATCTCGAACCGATAATTCAATAGCATTAATTATGATAATTATTTATTTAAAACAGGAAGTTATTCATCATGGATGAAGTGATAAAAAAATGGAGTCTTCCATTATCATAGGCGTTTTGGCGACTCGAATTTGTCTTTTTTCCACGGTTTATAATAGATTACGTGATAGTTGTTTATTTAATATTGTTGACAAGCACCGGTGAGTTCGGTATTCGATGTAAGGCGATTGATTTCTTCTCATGAAACTTAAATTAATCAGTTTTGTTTATTAATGAGATCACGCCAATGCGGTACAAATATTAACTCCTTATTAAGGTGCTAAAATGGCAGAAAATAATTCACGCCCACGAGGTCGCCCCGCAATTCCAGAGCAGGAAATACGCCGAAGGATTCACGAAGTCACCTTTTTACTCCTTATTCATCAAGGCTATAGCAAAACAACCCTGGATGTGGTTGCCAAAAAAGCGGGAATTGCCAAAAAAACGCTCTACCGTTTTGTTAAAAATCGAGAAGACCTACTTGAACAAATTGTGATGCGTTGGGAAGATAATATTATTCCGGTCTTTGAGGCAGACGCGAATAGTGCCCAAACCCTGATAAAATTATTGAAAAAATATTTAACTGAATTGGCCAATAAATCATTATCAATGGAAGCTGTCGGGTTATTTAAATTATTACAATCGGATTTTCCTTATTGCGAAAAATTCTTGGCAAAATATCAACAAAGTCGTGTTGAAAGCAGCAAACGTATTTTAACAGATTGGCTTAAACGTCAGTATCAACAGGGGTTATTGAAAAAAATGGATTTTCATATTACCAGTGAACTCATTATTTCAATGGTCATTGCCGAGCCACTCAGACAAATGGTGTTGGGATTCGCGCCGCCATTACCCGAGACCGACATTACGCCCCGCATTAGCGCCATGATTTCTTTGCTTAAGAATGGAATGATAGAAAAATCGTCATGATGGCAGCGTGACTTAACCGTTAGCGGTTGTTGCTGTTTGACTATAATAAAGATGGATATGGATAATAAATTTAATGAATTATTTGTGATATTAAAACTGCCCGATTTTATTATTCGGGCAGTTGTCTATTTCCAGCTAAGCAAGAAAGCTTATTGAGCGGAAACCATTTCCATTCCCACTAACCCCACTTTGAGGTAACCCGCTTTGCGTAACGCATCCATGACGCTCATCAGGGTTGCATAATCCACGGTTTTATCTGCCTGGAAGAAAATTGTCGTTTCTTTGTTGGATTGTGTGGTCTGATCCAATACCAGAGACAGATTATCACGATCAACAGGCTGCTCTCCCACGTATAACTGTTTATCTGCTTTCACCGTCAAAAAGACGGGTTTTTCTGGTCTTGGTTGCGGTTTAGCTGACGATGCCGGCAAGTCAACTTTAATGTCAACTGTGGCCAATGGCGCTGCGACCATGAAAATAATCAGCAACACTAACATCACGTCAATAAATGGCGTGACGTTAATTTCATGCAATTCACCGCTATCGTCCAAATCTTCATTAAGACGTATTGCCATAATTGATTACCTTGCTTCTGCTTTTTCTGCTTTGCTTTCAGCCAGATCAAGATCACGTCCCAGTAATAGGATTGCCTGAGCTGCCATATCGCCTATCTGACCACGGTATGATGCAATAACACGGGCGAAGACGTTATAAATCACAACCGCCGGGATCGCAGCCACCAGCCCCAGGGCGGTCGCCAGCAGCGCTTCCGCAATCCCCGGAGCAACAATAGCTAAGTTGGTGGTTTGTGAGTGAGCGATGCCGATAAAGCTATTCATGATCCCCCAAACTGTACCAAACAGACCCACAAACGGCGAAATTGCGCCAATGGTCGCCAGATAACCGTTACCACGCCCCATATGGCGGCTGATTGCTGCGACGGTGCGCTCCATACGGAAGGCGGTTCGCTTTTTGATACCTGCTTTATCAAGACTGTCAGCAGACAAGGCACGTTCGGATTGTGCTTCATTCAGCAACCAACGGCTGATACTGCGATTGCTGAAGTCTGCGGCAAGGGTGATTGCCGTATCCAGATTGGCAACATCAGCTAACGCCAATTGCTCTTTACGTAAGCGACGACGCGCGGTGAAAAGTTCAACGCCTTTCGAGAAGAACAGTGCCCATGTGATGACAGAGGCGATCACCAATCCCACCATGACAATTTTTACGACGATATCTGCATTTTGGTACATACCCCAAACAGACAGATCCGTTGCAAAGCCACTGGACGGGTTTTCAGAAGATGCTTGAATGGGTGTCACAACGTCAGTGGACAGCGTTTCTGTCACCGCGACGTTTTCTGTTGTATCCGCCGCGATTGCTTGCGTTTCTGTGGTTGATGGCGTGTCAGTTGCGACAGATGTTGCCGGAGCGGCTACCTGAACAGCAGCCTGATTTTCTGGCGCGGTTGGCGTTGTTTCTGCCCACGCTGAACTTGTTAATCCGAGTGCCAATAGAATAGAAGCTGTCAAATTACGCATCAGTTAGCCTTACTCTCTTTCTTATCGATTCTGTTACTTAGCAATGAATCACGTTTACGCATCTTGCTAATCCTAATATTTCTCCGGAGCATGTCTCTCTTCTTCACCGTGTATCTCCACTTTCTTGCAGATTGTTGCTTCGTTACTGCCATTCAAGGAGATACAGGCCATGTTTGAACCCGGAACCTGACTTCTTACCACGAAAGGGGAAAAAGTTCGCCGCAAATGATATCAGACATTGTGCGATTTGATAGTAATTATCATTATTATTTAATAAAAAAGTACAGATTCATGAAATTTTTTCGTTAAGTTAATTTGATTTATCCTCAACAGCTCACCTTGAATTTTCGTCAAGTTGTGCGAATCCCTTTGGCAAAATGGCCTCAAATCTTTTAATTTGCTAACTAATATTTGAGCAATGTGCTTGAGATTATCAGCCGGACATTTATGTGGGGAACGATGCCATGACAGAAAAAAAACTAGAAACTTTATTGGTCAGTGCAGGGAGACAAAAAAAATTTACGCAATGTGCCGTTAATCCCCTGATTCAACGTACTTCATCGGTCATTTTCGATACCGTTGAAGATCTCAAGCAAGCGTTGAAGAACCGGACTAAAGGTGAATTATTTTATGGACGTCGTGGCACACTGACCCATTTTGCTTTTCAGGCGGCAATGGCGGAACTGGAAGGCGGAGCGGGCTGTGCCCTATATCCTTCCGGTGCCGCCGCTATTACTCATTCGATCCTGTCATTCGTGGAAACCGGGGATCATGTTTTAATGACAGGGACGGTTTATGAACCCACACAGGAATTTTGTGATCACTTTCTAAAAAAAATGGGGATCGCCATCGATTATTTTGATCCTATGATCGGGGAGAATATCACCTTATTGATCCAACCCAATACCAAAGTGCTCTTCCTTGAATCGCCCGGCTCACTGACAATGGAAGTACAGGATATCCCTGCTATTGTACGCGCGGTTCGGCAAATCAATCCTGAGATTGTGATCATGATTGATAATACCTGGGCGGTTGGCGTGTTGTTTAAGGCACTGGAATTCGACATCGATATTTCCATTCAATCGGCCACTAAATACATTATTGGTCATTCAGACGGCATGTTAGGCACCGCCGTCGCTAATGCTCGATGTTGGGATCAGCTCAGAGAAAGATCTTACTTGTTAGGCCAAATTGCCGATCCCGATACCGTGTACATGGCCAACCGCGGGCTGCGCACGTTAGCCGTTCGCTTAAAACAACACGAAGAAAACAGTATTAAAATTGCTCATTGGCTCGCACAGCGACCGGAAGTCGCGGAGGTCTACCATCCTGCTCTGCCTTCTTGCCCGGGACATCGGTATTTTCAGCGTGATTTCACGGGATCTTGCGGATTATTTTCTTTTACCTTGAATATCCAGCTTACGCCCCAACAGCTTGCTGATTATCTTGATAACCTGAGCCATTTTAGGATGGCCTTTTCGTGGGGGGGATTTGAATCACTGATTTTAGGCATTCAACCAGAAACGCTGCAAAAACTGCGCCGATATAACCCACCACCAAAAACCGGTACCTTATTCCGTCTCCATATTGGCCTGGAAAACCCACAGGATTTGATGGATGATTTGGCTGCGGGTTTTGCTCGTCTGACTCATGAGGTAACGTCAAGCGTACCGTCATGTTATCATCCTGATTGAGGATGAATCAAATCAACCCCTTCCCCCACCATTTTGCGGTACACTGGGATATATCCATCGTCTTTCAAGTTACCGCTTTGTTGGCTGCGCTCGATCACCGTGTTATCTATGCTTCTGGAGAGCGCTCTCTTTCTGTCGCGCAGCATCTTGTAGGCCCATTGGGTATGGCGCTTTTGTTACTTATTTTTACTCGCTCAAAAATCACAGGATAAACAATGGAAACGTTAAGCGAGATCGTGAATGCGCTCTGGCATCATGATTTTAACCAACTTGCCAATCCGGATATCATCTGGGTTATTTATGGCGTCCTTTTTATCACGCTCGTGTTGGAAAATGGACTGCTGCCCGCCGCCTTTTTACCCGGTGATACACTGCTGATGCTTTCCGGTGCCTTAATTGCCAAAGGGGTGATGAGTTTTGTTCCTACCATCGCGCTACTGACCATCGCAGCAAGCCTGGGGTGTTGGTTGGGTTATTTGCAAGGGAGGTGGCTTGGCCATACCCACATTGTTAAAAACTGGATGGCTCAGCTTCCCCTGAGTTACCGTCAACGCACAAATATTTTATTTGCCAAACATGGCTTGTCTGCCCTGCTTATCGGGCGCTTTCTGGCTTTTGTTCGTACTCTCCTGCCAACATTTGCCGGTATTTCTGGTCTAAATAATAAACGATTCCAATTTTTTAACTGGTTAAGTGGCTTCTTATGGGTCATGATGATCGTGGGATTTGGCTATATATTGAATCAAATCCCTTTTGTTAAAGCACATGAAGATCTGGTGATGAGCATTTTAATGATCTTGCCCGTTATTCTGTTGATTAGTGGGTTGTCTGCTTCTCTGCTGATGTATTGGCGTTATAAGAAAAAGACAGCAAAAAAGCATTAGTAATCTGTTTACCGCGTTAAAAACAGGCTTATCATTTTGACGTGATCGTAAAACCACGATTTTTTTATTTACTAAACGATCAACTTACTGGATTATCAGTACGAAATTCAAACAAGTCGCGTCCATTCCAACAGGCATTGTTATTACCAACGATTTCCGTTCAAATTTAACAGGCTAAATAACGTTCCTGAATGGGATGGACGACATGATAAACCCATACCATCAACCAATACGAAACATCACAATAGATTCGCGGGTATAGCCGAAAGCGACATCGTGCTTCAACTTGGTGGCACGTCTATCGTTTGAAATTCCAAACCTGAAAGGAGGTTAGAATGAGTCTGCAAACAATTATTAAACTCGTTGATGAGAATCTCATGCCACAATTAGGGCTTGGTGTTTGGAAAGCGAGTAATGAGCAGGTGGTTAAGTCGATCCATACCGCGTTAGAAGTCGGTTATCGCTCCATTGATACGGCTGCGGTTTTTCATAACGAAGAGGGGGTGGGAACAGCCTTGAAAGAAACGGATATTCCACGCGAAGACATTTTCATCACGACCAAACTTTGGAATGATCGTCATTTGGATGCCAGTGCAGCATTACAAGAAAGTTTGGACAAGCTACAGTTAGATTATGTTGATCTCTATCTGATTCAATGGCCAGTCCCTGAACAAAACCATTATGTTGAAGCATGGAGGCAGTTGATTAAGCTGAAAGAAGCGGGGCTGACGCGTAGTATTGGGGTATGTAATTTTCACATTGAGCATTTGCAAAAACTGATACGGGAAACGGGCGTTACCCCCGTTATCAACCAAATTGAATTACATCCCTTGTTGCAACAGCGGCAACTTCACTCATGGAATGCGACCCATCATATTACAACCGAATCCTGGAGCCCGTTGTCACGAGGCGGGAAAGGTGTGTTTAATTCTCGCTTAGTTGAGCGTCTGGCTCTGAAATACGGTAAAACCCCAGCGCAAATTGTGATCCGCTGGCATCTTGATAGTGGAATGATTGTTATTCCTAAATCAGTCACCCCGTCCCGTATTAAAGAAAATTTTGATGTATTTGATTTCAGGCTTGAAAAAGAAGATCTGACAGCGATGGCAGAATTGGATATTGGGAAGCGGATTGGACCGAATCCCGATGATTACAATCAATTGAGTATAGCCAATAGTTAGAATAATAAGCCATTAAACTCCATTTCAAACCGCCATTGGGGAAAGCCACTGCCGCAGAACCGAAAAGGCATCAATTTCCTGTTAAATAGCCCACGATGTCGCTGAACCAACGATTCAACTTACTCCGATAGACCTGAACTCCGTTTTCAGTAGGGTTCAGGTCATGTCTCTTACCATAAACTGTATACCTCAGCCTTTACGTTATCTTTAGGAATGATCATCCTCATCTGTTTCCTTGTTAGAAGGCTTATCCTTAGACGATTTGGCACCAGGATGCCGAGTATTGGCCGTCAGCAGATAAGGAGACTGTTGCCAACCACTAGGGGACAGTTTCAGTAAGGTATGAGCCAGAATAAACCCAATCGCTAAAGAGAGCAGTAACATGATCCGCAATAAGTTCGTCGTATTATCGACTTGTTTGGCCTCAGTTGCCAATCGATGGGTATCCAGTGTTAAGCGCAGAAACCCTTTTGGGTGTTCTTTTCCCTGAATCGGTACGACGATTTGCTGATTAAAATAACCACTGGATTTTTCACCTTTCAGTGATAGCCGTTCCCTGACAGTCACCTGTTCCCCACTTTGTGCTATCTGTGTGCCATCTTCCAGATAAACAGAGGCATCCAAAATGCGACTATAACTCGTTAAATAATCTAAACTAGCTACAATCTTTTTATTATTAATATCTTGTCCATCATTGCCCATATCATCAGACAGGCTGAATGCGACTTGTTTTGCCAGGGTTTTCGCCAGTTCTTCAAACTGATCCATCTGAGCTAATTGTTGAGAACGGCTGAAATAGGAAACACCCTGCATCAGCAGCACTAACAGAGCGATACAGATTAATATGATCGCCGTCTTGTGTAGCCTGAGTTTTCGCTTGGTTTTAATCATGATTATCTCATTCCATACGCATCAATCATATGTTGCCAGATGTCGTATTGATAGGATAGTTTGAAAAGCATTTTTGCCTGCACCACATGATATGGAATTACAGGAGTCTATGTTTATGTCGAATAATCTGGCCTATCGCTACTTACCGGATGAGATCCATAAATGGCCTGGCTTACCTTTGTCCCTTAGCGGTGATGAAGTCATGCCACTGGATTACAGAGCAGGGGATAGTGGCTGGTTGCTGTATGGCCGTGGTTTGGATAAACAGCGTATCAGTGATTTTCAGCACCAGTTGGGGGTGGCTATTGTCGTGGTCTCTGCCTGGCGGATTGATGATTATCAGGTTGTCCGCATTGCCGGTAGCCTTTCTCCCCGTATTAAACGACTGGCTGATGAGTGCCGTTTGGATGTTGTGCCATTGGGACAAATTCCACGTCTGCGCTCACCCGGTCTATTGGTAATGGATATGGATTCTACGGCGATCCAGATTGAGTGTATTGATGAAATTGCCCGCCTGGCCGGAGTGGGGGATAAAGTAGCGAAAATTACCGAGCGAGCGATGCAGGGGGAACTGGATTTTTCAGAAAGTCTGCGTGAGCGGGTGGCTCAGTTGGCTGGCGCGGATGAATCCATCTTACAGCAAGTGATGGAAACGCTTCCTTTGATGCCGGGGCTGACCAGCCTGGTTCGCAAGTTACAATCCTTAGATTGGCATGTTGCGATTGCTTCCGGGGGGTTCACTTTCTTTGCCGATAATCTCCGCCAGCAACTCCGGCTTTTCGCCGCGGTTGCTAACCAATTGGAGGTAAAAGACGGCAAGCTGACGGGTAAGGTGAAGGGGCCGATCGTCGATGCAAAATATAAGGCCACTACGTTAATCAGGTTGGCAAAAGCCCTGGATATTCCGCTGAGTCAGACGGTTGCCATTGGCGACGGTGCTAATGATTTGAAAATGATCCGCAAGGCAGGATTGGGGATCGCCTACCATGCCAAACCCAAAGTGTATGCTCAGGCCAAAGTCGCTATCCGCCATGCAGATTTGATGGGCGTGTTATGTGTACTGAGTGGTGGATTGAAACACGAAGAACGTTAATGCCAGCAGAATGAGGGAGAACACAGTGGCAAAAGCAGCAAAACGGGCGTTTGTCTGTAACGAGTGTGGCGCGGATTACCCCCGTTGGCAGGGGCAATGTACTGCATGTCACGCATGGAATACCATCACAGAAGTGCGTTTGGCCGCCGCTTCATCAACCCGTCATGATCGTTTCAGTGGTTATGCCGGGGAGACGGGGATCAGCAAAGTACAGAAACTCGCTGATATCAGCCTGGAAGAGCTGCCACGTTTTTCCACCGGGTTCAAAGAGTTTGACCGTGTTCTCGGCGGTGGAGTGGTTCCCGGCAGTGCGATTCTGATTGGCGGTAACCCTGGAGCAGGGAAAAGTACCCTGCTTTTACAAACCATGTGTCAATTATCCGCTCAGATGAAAACCCTGTATGTGACCGGGGAAGAATCCTTGCAACAAGTGGCGATGCGGGCACATCGACTGGGTTTACCGACAGATCAGTTGAACATGCTGTCGGAAACCAGCATTGAACAAATTTGTCTGATTGCAGAACAAGAGCAGCCTAAGCTGATGGTGATTGATTCAATTCAGGTCATGCATATGGCTGATATCCAATCGTCACCAGGCAGTGTTGCTCAGGTAAGAGAGACCGCCGCCTATCTGACTCGGTTTGCCAAAACCCGTGGCGTTGCCATTATCATGGTGGGTCATGTGACAAAAGATGGCTCTCTGGCTGGCCCGAAAGTGCTTGAACACTGTATAGACTGTTCCGTTATGCTTGATGGCGAAGCGGATTCCCGTTTCCGTACTTTGCGCAGTCATAAAAACCGCTTCGGGGCGGTTAATGAGTTAGGCGTATTTGCCATGACCGAACAGGGATTAAGAGAGGTAAATAACCCTTCCGCTATTTTTCTGAGTCGTGGTGATGAAATTACCTCAGGCAGTTCAGTCATGATTGTCTGGGAAGGGACTCGTCCGTTACTGGTTGAAATCCAGGCATTGGTCGATCACTCCATGATGTCAAACCCACGTCGCGTCGCCGTGGGGCTTGAACAAAATCGGCTGGCTATCCTGCTTGCCGTTCTGCACCGACATGGCGGTTTGCAGATGGCTGACCAGGATGTTTTTGTCAATGTTGTCGGTGGGGTAAAAGTCACAGAAACAAGTGCTGATCTGGCGTTATTACTCTCGTTAGTGTCCAGTTTCCGCGATCGGCCTTTGCCCCGTGATTTGGTGGTCTTTGGTGAAGTGGGATTAGCTGGTGAAATCCGGCCTGTTCCCAGTGGACAAGAACGTATTTCGGAAGCCGCCAAACACGGTTTTAAACGGGCAATTGTTCCTCATGCTAACATGCCGAAAAAATCACTGCCCGATATGAAGGTATTTGGCGTCAAAAAATTGGCCGACGCTTTATCTGTTCTGGATGATTTGGATTAAGAAATAATTTTTTATTTTTTTAGATATCGATGCTCAATAAGTTTCAAGGTCACGCTTGAAACTTATTAGCACGCAAGTTAGGTATTTTTCTTATTCACAATACTATTTTTTCACAACACTACTTTTCACAATACTATTTTTCGGCTGTTATCATTGATCAAATGAGGGAGCATCACTAAATTAGCCCTCTTTTTATCTGGTTAAATGTTAGTTATATAATGTCTAAAAAAATAAATCAGAATTTTCCTAATTAATGCGAATAATGCAATTTTTGGCTATGTGTTCATTCATTTTGCTTAAATAAAAAACGAATCAACCCCTCCATATTCTATTTTAAAAGTGGATTTTATGAGGAGGGTACTCGGGTATGGATTGAATATCCATTATGGCGAATTTTAAAGAAAAATAGTTATTTAACTATTTATATAACATATAAAGTAAATCAATTTACTTAACCAGATCCGCTATTGTGAGTTTTAATATCTGGCGACGGGGTTGGTCGTTATTTTTTATTTTGTGCATTTCTTTCATGATGTCATGCAAAACCGCTGGGTCGTTAAAATAACAGCATTTGATCTAAACGCATCATAAAACGTGAAATTTATTTTTACCTTTCACAACAAGCATGCTATTTTGTTTAATATATTAAACAACAGGGGGAGGTTATGGGACAATTTGGCTATTTGAAAGAGGCAATCAAACAGGCAAGTTACACGTTACAGCAAGTTGCTGATGCCAGCGGAATGACCAAAGGTTATTTAAGTCAACTGATTAACAACAAAATAAAAAGTCCGAGTGCACAGAAACTGTCTGCGCTTCATCAGTATCTGGGATTGGCCTATCCCATGACAAAGAAAACAATCGGCGTCGTGTTTGGTAAATTTTACCCCTTACATACTGGACATATTTATTTAATTCAACGGGCATCCAGTCAGGTTGATGAGCTACATGTTATTCTTTGTTATGATGAAGTGCGTGATCATGAGTTATTCATTAACAGCTCGATGTGCCAGCAACCTACGGTCAGTGACCGCCTGAGATGGTTGCTGCAAACATTTAAGTATCAGAAAAATATACAAATTCATGCATTCGATGAACAAGGCATGGAACCCTACCCGAATGGCTGGCAGGCCTGGAGTCAAAGCGTTAAGTCGTTTCTGGCAGCAAAAAACATTCATCCTCAATCTATCTACTCCAGCGAATCGCAGGATGTGTCTCGTTATAAAGAACATTTCGGTATCGAAACCGTGCTTATCGACCCGCAGCGCTCATTTATGAATATTAGTGGCAGCCAAATCCGCCAGGCGCCTTTCCGTTATTGGGAATATATCCCGACAGAAGTAAAGCCATTTTTTGTGCGTACCGTGGCTATTCTTGGCGGTGAATCAAGCGGAAAATCGACATTAGTCAACAAATTAGCCAACATGTTCAATACAACCAGCGCATGGGAATATGGACGTGAGTACGTATTCTCCCATCTGGGGGGCAATGAAATGGCGCTGCAATATTCCGATTACGATAAGATCGCATTAGGTCATGCTCAATATATTGATTTTTCAGTTAAATACGCGAATAAAGTTGCATTTATTGATACTGATTTCGTCACAACACAGGCATTTTGCAAACGTTACGAAGGGAAAGAACATCCTTTCGTTCAAGCCATGATTGATGAGTATCACTTTGATTTAGTGATTCTTTTAGACAACAACACGCCGTGGATTGCCGATGGTTTAAGAAGTTTAGGCAGTGAACAGGATCGTAAAGAATTTCAACACTTACTTGAAAGTATGCTGAATAAAAATAATATTGCTTATGTGTGTGTCAACTCACCCGATTACGATCAACGCTTCCTCCACTGTGTGGAACTGGTTCAACAAATGTTAATGGCATGATTAATTTTTATCTATAAAAATAGATTACACTTATATTATTATCACGATTAATTGCTGGTGATTTATTGTTCACTGTAACCTTTATCATTTTGTATTTATCTCGCTTTAACATTGAGTTAAATGTTAACTGGCGTTATTTTTACAGAAGTAATAAAATAAATTGTGATAATAATATTTTTTGATACTTTAATTTTACTGTTTTGACTTGAATTGCAGGGGAATAAGTCATTTAATGAACTGGCCTATTGATTTATTTATATAAAATTGATGGGCTATTCACAATCCCATAAGAATTCAAGGTGTATTTGTCAATCATGGAGGGAATGAAAAGTAACATTAAAACATTAACGAAATATAAATAACTTTTTTCCTTATTATTAAAGTGGAATAAAAATAGAGTTATTTATGCTATTTTTATTTTGTTTAATCGTTATATTAAGAATAATTAATTAATATTCTTGGTTTTTTTATTCTAAACTTAAGAAGCATCTCATTTATCAGATAGTCATTGTAAATAATAATTGCCATAAGATGAGTCTATCCCGATGAAGATGTTTCACATATAGACTATTTATTTTCGTACAATATCACATGGATATCAGTGTTATTACGAATGAACTTAGACAGCATATGTTAAGGAAAAAACTTTCATCTTTTAACCTAATTGTGTTGAGAATATGAACTTAAATCAATTTAAATCGATTGAAGTTATCAATATTTCATATGGTTTAACTGGTGCTACAGTTAATCATGAAATGATTTCAGATATCACATTTTCTATTATACCAGGTGAAATTACTTTGATAACAGGGCCGGAGGAATTGACTAACCGTACAATACTGTCGATTGCATCGGGGATGTTACAACCAGATCAAGGAGATGTCTTCATTAATAATAACAAGTTAAAACTAATGAATGAGGTAGAATTAGGCAGGTTTCACAATGAAAACAGTGGGTTTATTTTCCAGGATTTCAACTTGTTTGATGAACTGACACTATTAGATAACTTGTTATTATCAACGTCTTATGGCTTATTACTTTCTCGTGAGCAAGCAGAAAAAATCGCCCAAAAATCGTTGGATATTGTGAAATTAGGCGATAAAAGTCGCTATTATCCAGGGGAACTGTCTGGAAATGAGAAACAACTGGCTGCGATGGCAAAAGCGATCGTCAGGAGACCTGAATATTTATTTGCAGATGATCCAACCCGCCATTTAGATCATCAGGCATTTCAGACATGCATGAATATTTTTAAATTTATTGCCCACGAACAAAAAGGCACGGTTGTCATTGCCTCTCAGGATAATCGTCTGATAAAACATGCAGATAGTGTTATCACGTTGGCAAGGGGAAAAGCCGTTAAAACGTATGAATCCGTGATGGAACAACGCGTTTTAGTGCAGTAATGAAGTACTAATCCCGTTATCGTGCTTAGCATGATGGATAGTTGGTCATGTGATGAAATAAGCCACCCAAATTGGGTGGCTTTTGCTATTTTAAAATTTAGTCGATATTTCTCAAGAGTTCATTAATACCCACTTTACCACGGGTCTTGGCATCAACTTTTTTCACAATAACCGCGCAGTACAGACTGTAACGGCCATCTTTTGAGGGAAGATTACCGGATACTACGACAGAACCCGCAGGGACACGGCCATAATGGATTTCGCCTGTTTCACGATCATAGATTTTGGTGCTCTGGCCGATGTAAACGCCCATGGAGATCACAGCGCCTTCTTCTACGATAACACCTTCTACAATTTCAGAACGGGCGCCGATAAAACAGTTGTCTTCAATGATGGTTGGGTTGGCCTGTAATGGCTCCAGAACCCCACCGATGCCAACACCACCGGATAAATGAACATTTTTACCGATTTGAGCACAGGAACCGACTGTTGCCCAAGTATCTACCATCGTGCCTTCATCCACGTAAGCACCGAGATTGACGTAAGAGGGCATCAAGACGGTATTGCGAGCGATAAATGCCCCTTGGCGGACTGCCGCTGGCGGTACGACACGGAATCCTTCTTTTTCGAAACGAGCCTGATCATAATCAGCAAATTTCATCGGGACTTTGTCGAAATAGCGACTTTCAGCACCGTCTATCACTTGATTGTCATTAATACGGAAGGAAAGCAGTACCGCTTTTTTCAGCCATTGATGCATTACCCATTGTCCGTCAATTTTTTCGGCGACACGCAGTTTACCGCTGTCCAGCATTTGGATAACCTGATTAATGGCATCGCGGGTTGCGTCATCCACCGTTGTGGGGGTGATGTTGGCGCGGTTTTCGAATGCATTTTCGATCGTGGTTTGTAATTGCAGCATAAGTATGCGGTTCCTAATCTCTGTTAAGGGAATCTTGTTATAGTTTATCCCGTGTGTTGAGGGCTTCTGTCAACCTTTCTGATAATTCATCCCTTATTTTTTTGTGTAATGCATTTTGATCTTTATCTGCCAAGACAAAAAAGTCTTCGACACGTTCACCAATCGTTGTGATGCGGGCACCATGCAAGGAAATGCCCAATTCCGCGAAAATGTTGCCTACCCGTGCCAGTAATCCGGGTTGATCCAGTGCAATCAATTCCATGTAAGTACGGCGCGTATTTTTGGTGGGTAAAAAATTGACGCTGGTCGGGACATGAAAATGGCGCAGTTTGGTCGGCAGATTGCGTGCTTTGGGGGTTTTAAGGTGAGGATCGTTCACCACTTTCAGTAAAGCATGACGGACAGGTTCGTGACGATCAAGCGCCAGAGGATGGCCGTTAGGTTCCAAAACGACAAAAGTGTCCATGGCCATGTCATCACGGTTGGTGAAGATTTGGGCATCGTGGACACTTAAATTACGTTTATCTAGCTCGCCGACAACGGCAGCAAACAGTGAGGGTCTGTCTGGACACCAAATAAAAATTTCGGTGCCACCATGAGAAAATGCGGTGCTGATCAACACCATCGGTTCGGGGAAGTTGTGGTGGACTAATTGGTTGGCATGCCAGGCTAATTGATCGGGGGTATGGCGCAGGAAATAATCAGCATGACAACGGCTCCAAATGTGATTTAAACGCTGTTCGTCGATATTTTCTTGTCGTAGAAGCGCTAATGCTTGCAAGCGGTTATTACGAATGCGTTCCTGTGAATCAGGGGTATTTTGAATCCCCTGGCGCAATTGGATTTCAGTGGTGAAATAGAGTTCACGTAACAGGCTCTGTTTCCAGCTATTCCAGAGTTTGGCATTGGTGGCACAAATATCTGCCACCGTTAGACAGACTAAGTAATTAAGCCGGTTTCGGTTTTTGACTCGATGGGCAAACTGCTGGATGACCTCAGGATCTTGAATATCCCGTCGTTGGGCAGTCACTGACATTAATAAGTGATCACGCACCAGCCATTCGACTAATTCTGCTTCGTGGTTTGTCAGGCCATGTTGTTGAGCGAATGCAAAGGCATCTTTGGCACCAAGATCAGAATGATCGCCACTGCGTCCCTTAGCAATATCATGGAAAAAAGCGGCCAGCCGCAAGAGTTCGGGTTGAGGAAGACGTGGATAAAGCTCTACACACAGAGGATGGATGAGCCGGTTGTTTTCATTGGCGAAACTTTCCAGTTTTTGCAGGACACGGAGGGTATGTTCATCAACGGTATAAGCATGAAAAAGATCAAATTGCATTTGACCGACAATATTGCTCCAAACGGGCATATAAGCCCCTAACACGCTATGAAGGTGCATCGGCAGTAAGGCGCCTGTTACCGCATGAGGATGACGCAGAATATCCATGAAAATGCGCCGTGCTTCGGGCAGTTCGCACAAAGGACTTTTCAGGTTTCTGCGGGCATAACGAAGTTGACGCAATGTTGTGGAATAGATCCCCTTGATTTCACGATGTTCAGCCATGTAATAGAACATTTTTAAGATAGAAGTGGGGTCACGGCTAAACAACGTTTCATCGCTCAGATCAATCAGATTACCGCGTAATTGAAACTCGGCGTTCAGAGGACGGGGTTTTTCATTGGGCTGCAAAGCCAGAATGGCTTCATCAAACAGTTGCAGCAGCATATTATTCAGTTCACTGACACGGCGAGTCGTGCGATAGAAATCTTTCATCATCCGCTCGACGGGCTGATTTCTTTCCCCTTCATAACCTAGTAGCCGGGCGACACTGAACTGGCGTTCAAACAGTAGCCGATTATCATAGCGGGTCACCACTAAATGCAGTGCAAATCGAATGCGCCAGAGAAAGTTTTGGCATATATTCAATTCGTTGCGTTCTTCCGAGGTCAGAAACCCAAAATTGACCATTTCATCTAAAGAGGTGGCACCAAAATGGCGGTGTGCGACCCAAAGTAATGAGTGAATATCACGAAGCCCGCCAGGGCTGCTTTTGATATCAGGTTCCAGGTTATAACTGGTGCTGTGATAGCGTTGGTGGCGCTCTTGCTGTTCCATGATTTTGGCCGCGAAAAATTGAGCCGAAGGCCAGAAATCATCACTAAAAATATATTTCTGCAATTGTAGGAATAGCGGTAAGTTGCCAAAAATTAAGCGGGATTCAATGAGATTGGTCGCGATAGTGAGATCGGAAAGCCCTTTTTGCTGACATTCCGCAAATGTTCTGACGCTGTGGCCGACTTCAAGGCGAATATCCCAAAGTAAAGCAATAAGCTGCCCGATACGGGTAGATTGTTCCTCCGTGAGTGGCGATTCACTCAAAATCAACAGATCAATGTCAGAAAGTGGATGCAATTTACGGCGGCCGTAGCCTCCGACCGCAATCAGCGCCAGAGAATCGATCTGCTCAAGTCCTTGTTCCTGCCATAATCGCTTTAAAAGCTGATCAATATAGTCACTGCGGGAGTGAATCAGTGCATCGGGTGAAATGCCAGCCTTGAATGCCTGTTCAAGCCATAGCTGGAAGTCATCAATATGTTGTTTAAGATGGCTGACTTGTAAGTCATCATCGGAAAACGCCGCAGGAGACAGAGGAGGGACAGGCGCTTGTGTTAAGGGGATATCGACTGGCATATACAGAGACCTATTACGAGAAAACTCATGAGTAAACAGACCATGATGACCAGATTACTGAGAAAATCGCGGGATGAACAGGATTAATGGCAGAGATTAAAGCTCCCCGTGAGTTTTTGGCAGAGAGCTTTTGGGCAAATTTGTTTTAATCGTCAGTGGGGATCGCAGAACGTTATGCGTTCACTAATACGGCTGAGATCTGCGCTTCTTCCTCTTTGCGCCAGGTCATTATTTCACAGCCATTGTCAGTGACGACAATGGTGTGCTCGTACTGTGCAGACCAACTGCGATCTTTGGTTTTCACTGTCCAGCCATCTTTCATCGAGCGAATGCGGAAATCACCCGCATTGACCATTGGTTCAATGGTGAATGCCATCCCTTTTTGCAAAACGACACCACCATCATCAGCATCATAATGCAGAACGTGAGGTTCTTCATGGAAGCCTTTGCCGATACCGTGGCCGCAGTATTCGCGGACAACAGAATAATCGTGACTTTCCACAAATTGCTGAATGGCCTTACCAATGCTACGCAGGCGAATGCCGGGTTTGACCATTTTCAGAGCAAGGTACAGGCTTTCTTGTGTGATGCGGCACAGGCGCTCACCTTGAATTGTTGGCTTGCCCACAATAAACATTTTTGATGTATCACCGTGGAACTCCTCTTTGATGACAGTCACATCGATATTGACGATATCCCCCTCTTTCAACACCTTGTCATCACTTGGAATACCGTGACAAATCACGTCATTGACGGAGATGCACACGGATTTAGGGAAGCCGTGGTAGCCCAGGCAAGCTGAGATCGCCTGTTGTTTTTCAGTGATGTGCTTGTGGCAGATACGATCAAGTTCACCGGTGGTGACCCCGGCCTTGACATAAGGCTTAATCATTTCCAGCACTTCGGCTGCCAGACGTCCGGCAACCCGCATTTTCTGAATGTCTTCTTCTGTTTTGATAGAAATAGCCATGACATGGATCCATTTAAGTCGGAAAATTATTGACTAACTGATAGTAAATTAAGAAAGGTATTGCCGGTAATGGTATCAGCCCATCGAATATATGCCAATATAACCCGAGCCTTTCCCATCATAGTTTGAGATTGATAGTGGGTAAATCCCGTTGAACAACCGTTTATCGGCGGTGTGTGAGTAACAAATGTTGGAGTCTGATGGCGGTTTATGGTATAAAGCGCGCCGGTATTCTGTGTAATTGTTTCTGATATGAGGCAATTTCAGCGATGCTAAATAAAACTCATTATGTGTAAATAACACACACGGATCGGCACATACACCGGGGTGCTCTCATGTGGTTAACCCATTTACATCAATCATGATTGGTATAAATGATCCGCAGTCAAAGAGTCGGTGTTATGGGATCTGTGGAGGCATAACCCCAACTAACTTTATAGAGGTCTAAAATGGCAACTGTTTCCATGCGCGATATGCTGCAAGCGGGCGTTCACTTCGGTCACCAGACTCGTTACTGGAACCCAAAAATGAAACCTTTCATCTTTGGCGCTCGTAACAAAGTTCATATCATCAACCTGGAAAAAACTGTTCCAATGTTCAACGATGCCCTGGCAGAGCTGAACAAAATCGCTTCCCGTAAAGGTAAAATTCTGTTTGTTGGCACCAAGCGTGCTGCAAGCGAAGCAATTAAAGAAGCAGCGCTGGGCTGTGATCAATACTTCGTTAACCATCGTTGGTTAGGTGGTATGCTGACTAACTGGAAAACTGTTCGTCAGTCAATCAAACGTTTGAAAGATCTGGAAGTTCAGTCTCAGGACGGTACTTTTGACAAGCTGACCAAAAAAGAAGCGCTGATGCGTTCTCGTGAGCTTGGCAAACTGGAAAACAGCCTGGGCGGTATCAAAGATATGGGCGGCCTGCCTGATGCTCTGTTTGTTATCGATGCAGAACACGAGCACATCGCGATCAAAGAAGCAAACAACCTGGGTATCCCAGTATTTGCTATCGTTGATACCAACTCTGATCCAGACGGCGTTGATTTCATCATCCCTGGTAACGACGACGCAATCCGCGCAGTTAAACTGTACCTGAGCGCCGTAGCTACTGCTGTTCGTGAAGGTCGTTCTCAGGATCTGGCTGTTCAGGCTGAAGAAGAGTCTGTAGACGCAGAATAATAAGGCATGCTCATTATTTTGAGCCCTTATTGACCAGGTATTGAAATATATTGGTTAGGGGGCCTGTTACGGCCCCTTTTACCTATCTGATATAGAACTATTATCTGATATAGAACTTTCCACGCGGAGTACTATCTTCCCGCGAGACACATCGAGGAATAAAACAAATGGCTGACATTACCGCTGCTCTGGTAAAAGAACTGCGTGAGCGTACTGGCGCAGGCATGATGGAATGTAAAAAAGCACTGGTTGAAGCAAATGGTGATATCGAGCTGGCTATCGATAACATGCGTAAATCAGGTCAGGCAAAAGCGGCTAAGAAAGCAGGCCGTGTTGCTGCTGAAGGCGTTATCCTGGTTGAAGTTGCAACGGATGCTAAATTTGCCGCTATCGTTGAACTGAACTGTGAAACTGACTTCGTTGCTAAAGATGCTGGCTTCCTGGCGTTTGGTAAAGAAGTTATCACGGCTGTGATGGCAGACAAGAACGCTGACATCGACGCGCTGAAAGCGAAATTCG
Organism: Xenorhabdus poinarii G6; assembly: GCF_000968175.1. Taxonomy (NCBI): domain Bacteria; kingdom Pseudomonadati; phylum Pseudomonadota; class Gammaproteobacteria; order Enterobacterales; family Morganellaceae; genus Xenorhabdus; species Xenorhabdus poinarii. The sequence continues at coordinate 2,871,722 of NZ_FO704551.1, read as the reverse complement.
AAGAACAGCGTACGACGCTGGTGGCGAAAATTGGTGAAAACATCAACATTCGTCGCGTTGCTATCCTGGAAGGCGAAGCCGTAGGTTCTTACCTGCACGGCGCTCGTATCGGTGTCCTGGTTGCAGCTGAAGGCGCAAGCGAAGAACTGATCAAGCACATCGCAATGCACGTTGCTGCAAGCAAACCAGAATACGTGAATCCAACTGACGTGCCTGCTGACGTCGTTGAGCGTGAGCACCAGATCCAGTTAGACATCGCAATGCAATCTGGTAAGCCTCGTGAAATCGCAGAGAAAATGGTTTCTGGCCGTATGAACAAATTCACCGGCGAAATCTCTCTGACGGGTCAAAACTTTGTGATGGATCCAAGCAAATCTGTTGGCGATCTGTTGAAAGAAAACAATGCTAAAGTAATCAACTTCATCCGTTTCGAAGTGGGTGAAGGTATCGAGAAAGTTGAAGCTGATTTCGCAGCAGAAGTTGCTGCAATGAGTAAGCAGTCTTAATTTTCTTAAACGGGGCCGCCGATTGGCGGTTCTGTTTTATCTCATGATGAATTTTGACATCCGGGCTGCATAGCGTGGATGTGTCGTTGTTGAGTAAACCGTAATAAAACCCCCAATATCCTTATCTGCTTAGGACTGAACACCATGGCAACCAATGCAAAACCCGTATATCAGAGAATCCTGCTTAAGCTCAGTGGAGAAGCCCTGCAAGGCGCAGAAGGTTTTGGTATCGACGCCAGCGTCTTAGACCGCATGGCTCAGGAAATCAAAGAACTGGTTGAGCTGGGTATTCAGGTCGGTGTCGTTATTGGAGGAGGCAACCTGTTTCGTGGCGCCGGTTTGGCAGAAGCAGGCATGAACCGTGTCGTCGGTGATCACATGGGCATGTTGGCGACGGTGATGAATGGCCTGGCAATGCGTGATGCTTTGCATCGCGCCTATGTGAACGCGCGTTTGATGTCGGCTATTCCATTGAATGGCGTATGTGATAACTATAGCTGGGCTGAGGCGATAAGCTTACTGCGTCACGGTCGCGTTGTTATTTTCTCTGCGGGTACTGGCAACCCATTCTTTACAACAGATTCTGCTGCCTGTCTGCGTGGCATTGAAATCGAAGCGGATGTTGTGTTAAAAGCAACTAAAGTTGATGGCGTTTATTCCGCTGATCCGACAAAAGATCCTGAAGCCGTTCTTTACAATAAACTCACTTACCAGGACGTGTTAGAACGTGAATTGAAAGTGATGGATCTGGCGGCCTTTACGCTGGCTCGTGACCATAACTTGCCAATTCGTGTCTTTAATATGAATAAACCAGGCGCACTTCGTCGTGTTGTGATGGGGGAAAGTGAAGGTACGCTGATTTCTCACGACTGATTTTTCACAATGCAGGCTGAGAGACACCGATGACATTTGACGGTATGATCAGCGTCCTGATGCGCCAAATTTAATGACACCGGGCCATATATTTCTTAGCGTATTTGATTCACTTATTTGTGAATGAGGTATGGATGGCCTAAAAAATAACCATCTCCCAAGGGTTTGTAACGTGATTAATGAAATCAAGAAAGACGCACAAGACCGCATGGAAAAAAGCGTCGAAGCACTGAAAAACCAAATTAGTAAGATTCGCACTGGCCGTGCTTCTCCTAGCCTGTTGGATGGCATCAGCGTTGAATATTATGGCGCTGCGACTCCACTGCGTCAGATTGCAAACGTCGTTGCAGAAGATGCGCGCACTTTAGCGATCACCGTCTTTGATCGCTCTATGGCTGCGGCTGTCGAAAAAGCCATTATGGCTTCCGATCTGGGGTTGAACCCTTCTTCTGCCGGAACCATTATTCGTGTTCCGTTGCCACCACTGACGGAAGAGCGCCGTAAGGATCTTATTAAGGTTGTTCGTGGCGAAGCAGAGCAGGGACGTGTCTCCATCCGTAACATTCGTCGTGATGCGAACGATAAGGTCAAGGCTTTGCTGAAAGAGAAAGAGATCAGTGAAGATGAAGATCGTCGTTCACAGGACGAAATTCAGAAACTGACTGACAGCTTCATTAAGAAAGTTGATGAAGCACTGGCAAATAAAGAAACTGAGTTGATGGATTTCTAATTGCCATTTCATATAGACAACGCCGCGATCCTCGCGGCGTTGTCCTTATCCTTGATATTACACTTCGTATCACATTTCTTTCTCAAGCGATGGACATAGCGATCTGTACCGCTCAAACTATTGTGATTGACTATCGCAATATTCCATTGCGATTTTATATCAGCAGCATAGTTAGAGTATTAAAATGAAACGGTTAACTATTCTTGGCTCAACGGGTTCGATTGGGAAAAGTACCCTTTCTGTTGTCCGAAATAACCCGGAAAAATTCAGTGTCGTCGCACTGGTTGCCGGGAAAAATATTGACGTTATGGCACAGCAATGTCTGGAATTCCGGCCACAATATGCAGCAATGGCAGATGCATCGTCGGCAAAAGCGTTGGGGCAGTTATTGCAGGAGCAGGGAAGCCAAACTGAAGTATTGTCTGGTAAAGACGCCATTTGTGATTTAGCGGCATTGGATGATGTCGATCAAGTCATGTCGGCCATTGTGGGTGTGGCTGGGTTATTGCCGACGTTGGCGGCGATCCGTAAAGGCAAACAAGTTCTGCTGGCGAACAAAGAATCGCTGATAACCAGTGGTCGCCTGTTTATGAACGCCGTGGTGCAATATAAAGCGCAATTGCTGCCAATTGATAGCGAACATAATGCTATTTTCCAAAGTTTGCCGGCGGAAGTTCAACACAACCTGGGCAATATCAATTTAAAAGAACACGGTATCTCCAGCATTATCTTAACTGGTTCAGGTGGGCCGTTCCGCAAGACGCCTTTAGCAAACTTACCTAATATGACGCCGGATGAAGCGTGTGCTCATCCTATTTGGTCAATGGGACGTAAAATCTCGGTTGATTCTGCCACGATGATGAACAAGGGGCTGGAATATATCGAAGCGTGTTGCCTGTTCAATGCGTCTACCGATGAAATGGAAGTGCTATTGCATCCCCAATCCGTCATCCACTCAATGGTTCGTTATCAGGATGGTAGCATCATCGCACAACTGGGAACACAGGATATGTGTACACCCATTGCTTATGCGATGGCTTATCCGCATCGTATTCCATCCGGCGTGAAGCCTCTGGATTTTACGACACTGAGTATGCTCACTTTTGAGCCGCTGGATTATCAGCGTTATCCTTGTTTGCAACTGGCGATTGAAGCTTGCCATCAGGGACAGGCAGCAACAACGGCATTGAATGCAGCCAATGAAGAAACGGTTGACGCTTTTTTGAAGGGAGGAATTCGTTTTACCGATATCGCGACCATCAATCGATGTGTCGTGGAAAAAATCAATTTACCTGAACCTCAAAGTATCGAAGAAGTCTTAGCAATCGACAAGATAACGAGGGCTTCTGCGAGGGAAATAATACGCACCTTTATCAAATAGCAAGTTTTTCTAATAAATATATGTGTGAATTTTGGCAAATGATATAGTTCGCGGGTACGTGATAGTTGCTATAATAGCCAATTCAATTGCCTGTTTCCGGTATCAGGATCACGATAAACGTGTGAAAGATTCACAGAAACAAAGGCTGTTAGGCAGAGCGTGCCAAAAATAGCCAGGGTCATTGTTAACTCGTAACACGGCTTTTATGTTTATAACTGATTGAATTTATTCAAAATCAGCTTAGTTATTTAAGGATTATTTTGAGTGATATCTCCCTGTGATAGTGACTCATTGCCAACGTTACCCAGACATGTTGCCATCATTATGGATGGTAATGGTCGTTGGGCCAAAAAACGTGGCAAATTAAGAGTTTTTGGCCACCGTGCGGGAATTAAAGCAGTACGCAGTGCCGTGAGTTTTTCAGTGAAACATAACATTGAATCGCTGACGCTATATGCTTTTAGTAGCGAAAACTGGAATCGCCCACAGCAGGAAGTCAGTTCATTGATGGAGTTGTTTGTTTTCGCGCTCGATAATGAAGTTAAAAACCTGCATAAGCATAATGTGAAATTATCTGTTATTGGTGATATGAGTCGTTTTAGCTCACGGTTACAGGAGCGTATCTGCCGTTCAGTGGCTTTGACAGCGGGTAATACCGGATTGCAACTGAATATTGCGGCTAACTATGGTGGCCGGTGGGATCTGGTTCAAAGCGTTAAGCAAGTTGCTGAAAAAATTAAAGCCAATGTGTTGACGCCAGACGATATTACCGAAGCGACAGTGGGTCACTTCGTCAGTTTAAATCAGCAGTCCGACGTTGATCTGGTTATTAGAACCGGAGGAGAACATCGTATCAGTAACTTCCTGTTATGGCAGATCGCTTATGCAGAATTGTATTTTACCGATATACTTTGGCCTGATTTTGATGAAACTGTTTTTGAAGGTGCAATTCATGCCTTTGCTAAACGAGAACGCCGATTTGGCGGAACAAGACCAGACGATGCCGAAGTGGGATCATAGGAGGATAACTTGCTGAAGTACCGTCTTTTAACTACGTTGATATTGATTCCACTGGTTATTGTAGCGCTGTTTTTTCTTCCCCCTTCTGGGTTTGGGCTGGTTGTTATCGCGGTATCAGCACTTGCCGCATGGGAATGGGGGCAATTTGCCGGTCTCTTTACGCCAACTAAACGTATTATGTTGGCCGTATTATGTGCCGTTGGCTTATTTGCCTTGCAATACTCTTTGTCGGACTTTTCTTCTCTCATTGAAAAACCACAAATTGTATATCCATTATGGGCGGGGATGCTTTGGTGGATCGCCGCCATTTTATTGGTGGTGACTTACCCTGCCTCTGCTGCCATCTGGAAATCATCGGTTGCTTTACGTCTGCTGTTTGGGGTTCTGACTATCGTGCCATTTTATTGTGGAATGATGGTACTACGTGCCCAGGGCTATGAAAATCATCCTTATGATGGTGCATGGTGGTTATTGTACGTCATGTTGTTGGTATGGGCGGCGGATTCTGGTGCTTATCTTTTTGGCCGCACAATGGGTAAGCATAAGATGGCACCTAAAGTATCACCCGGTAAAACCCTTGAAGGGCTTGTCGGTGGATTATTAACGGCAGCGTTGATTTCGTGGTTGTTCGGAAAATTTGCGCCTGTCCCTGCAATGCCAGAACACTTATTACTGATTTCTACGGTAGTGGTGATTGCTTCAGTCTTTGGTGATTTGACTGAAAGTATGTTCAAGCGGGAATCCGGGATCAAAGACAGTAGTCAATTAATTCCGGGACACGGTGGTGTCATGGATAGGATTGATAGCCTGACAGCGGCGATTCCGGTGTTTGCCGGGCTGATGATGTTATTCTCCTCTGGACTTACTCTCTGAAGGTACGTAATGGATATTCTCTGGAATCTGGCTGCATTTATTGTTGCTTTGGGTATTCTCATCACAATGCATGAATTTGGTCACTTTTGGGTGGCCAGACGATGTGGTATCTACGTTGAACGCTTTTCCATCGGGTTTGGTAAAGTGCTTTGGCGTCGCACAGATAAACAGGGAACCGAATACGTTATCGCACTGATTCCCCTTGGCGGATATGTCAAAATGCTCGACGAGCGGGCAGGGGAAGTGCCTCCCGAACGTCGTCATATGGCATTCAATAATAAAACGATTGGCCAGCGGGCAGCCGTTATCAGTGCAGGGCCAATCGCCAACTTCATTCTGGCCGTCATCGCTTATTGGCTGGTCTTTGTGATTGGTGTGCCATCCGTGCGCTCAGTCGTGTTGGATGTGAAACCGCATTCTATCGCGGCACAGGCAAATATTTTGCCTGGCATGGAACTAAAAGCGGTTAATGGTATCGAAACTTCTGATTGGAATGCGGTACGCCTTGCCATGATAGAGCGCGTTGGTACGGCATCGGTAGCGATTGATGTCTTACCTGCGGATTCGTCTCATCGTGTTCAAAAGACACTGGATTTGCATGATTGGAATTTCGATCCGTCCAAACAGGATATTTTACTGTCTTTGGGCATAATGCCTGTCGTTCCGCGCCCAGATTCGCAAGTAGAAAAAGTTTATCCTGCTTCAGCCGCGGAAAAAGCGGGTTTACAAAGTGGGGATAGGATCGTTAAAGTCAATGGTCAAGATGTCGATGTATGGCACACTTTTTCTTCTTTCGTCAGGAAGAATCCGAATATTCCTCTAAAATTGGACGTTGCAAGGGCTGATGGGATGGTTTCCCTGTCGCTGACTCCCGAAGTCAGAAAGTTATCCGATGGTCGTGAAGAGGGCGTTGCTGGCGTCGAATTGAAAGTCATTCCATTAGCGGATAACGACAAAATTATTCAGCAATATGGGCCTTTTTCTGCCGTTTATGAGGCAGGAGACAAGACTTGGCAATTGATGAAGCTGACGGTCAAAATGATCGGCAAATTGATTGTGGGCGATTTAAAACTTAACAACCTGAGTGGTCCGATTTCTATTGCCAAAGGCGCCGGCGTATCGGCTGACTCTGGCTTGGTATATTATTTAATGTTTTTGGCGCTCATCAGCGTCAATCTTGGGATCATTAATTTGTTCCCATTACCCGTTCTAGATGGTGGACACCTGTTTTTCCTTGCTATCGAAAAAATCAAGGGAAGACCGGTCTCCGAGCGTGTACAAGACTTCAGTTATCGCATTGGTGCTATGTTACTGGTGTTATTAATGGGGCTTGCACTTTTCAATGATTTCTCCCGCTTTTAAGGTGGGGGACTGGTTAGGAAAACGCATAACAACGATGGCGATGAAAAAGTTGCTCATAGCGTCGCTGCTGTTCGGCAGCGCCACTGCATACGGTTCAGACGGATTCGTAGTTCAGGACATTCATTTTGAGGGTCTTCAACGTGTCACCGTTGGTGCAGCATTACTGAACATGCCCGTTCGAGTCGGTGATACGGTTAGTGATGAAGACATTAGCCGCATGATTCATTCACTGTTCTCAACTGGAAACTTTGAAGATGTTCGTGTCTTACGTGATGGCAATTCACTTGTCGTTCAAGTAAAAGAACGGCCAACCATCGCCAGCATTACTTTCTCCGGTAACAAATCGGTGAAAGATGACATGCTCAAGCAGAACCTTGAGGCCTCGCGTGTTCGTGTTGGTGAAGCTCTTGACCGTACTATGCTGTCCAATATTGAAAAAGGGCTGGAAGATTTCTATTACAGCGTTGGTAAATATAACGCGACAGTAAAAGCGGTTGTCACGCCACTGCCCCGCAACCGTGTTGATTTGAAGCTTGTTTTTACTGAAGGGATGTCTGCCAAAATCCAACAAATTAATATTGTGGGTAATAAGGCTTTTTCAACAAATGAGTTGCTTAACCATTTCCAGCTTAGGGACGATGTTCCCTGGTGGAACTTGACGGCAGATCAGAAATATCAGAAGCAGAAATTAGCGGGTGACCTTGAAACCTTGCGCAGTTTCTATCTTGATCGAGGCTATGCCCGTTTTAACATTGCTTCAACTCAGGTTAATCTGACGCCCGATAAAAAAGGCATTTATATTACTGTTAATATCACCGAAGGCGATCAATATAAAATCGTTGGCGTTGACTTAAATGGGAATCTGGCGGGTTATCAGTCTCAAATCGCTGAGTTGACAAAAATAGAGCCGGGTTCACTGTATAATGGTGCAGAAGTCACCAAGATGGAAAACGCGATCAAAAACCTGCTGGGTCGCCACGGTTATGCTTATCCCCGAGTTATGACACAACCTGAAATCAACGATGCCGATAAGACGGTTAAATTGCAGGTGAATGTGGATGCCGGCAATCGCTTCTATGTGCGTAAAATCCGTTTTTCCGGCAATGACGTGAGTAAAGACGCCGTACTGCGCCGTGAAATGCGCCAGATGGAAGGCTCATGGTTGGGCAGTGATTTGGTTGAGCAGGGCAAAGAGCGTCTGAATCGATTGGGATATTTTGATACCGTTAATGTGGAAACTGAACGAGTACCGGGCAGCCCAGATCAGGTTGATGTAGTTTACAAAGTGAAAGAACGCAATACGGGTTCTATGAACTTTGGGGTTGGTTTCGGCACAGAAAGCGGGATGAGTTTCCAGGTCGGTGTGCAGCAGTCTAACTGGCTAGGAAGCGGTAACTCTGTGGGGATCAATGCCAGTAAGAATGATTATTCAACATCGACCGATATATCTATCACTAACCCTTATTTCACGGTTGACGGTGTCAGTTTGGGTGGACGGGTGTTCTATAATGACTTCCGGGCCAATGATGCGGATCTTTCGAATTATACTAATAAAGCATACGGTACTGAGGGCTCGCTCGGTTTCCCATTAAATGAAAATAACGGCATATCGTTGAGACTGGGGTATATCCATAACTCGCTGTCTAATATGCGACCACAGGTTGCGATGTGGCGTTATTTGGACAAAATGGGCAAAAAAACCACCTATGATGACAAAGCGAGATTTGACTCCAGTGATATCTCGATGACGCTGGGATGGATTTACAACAATCTTGACCGCGGTTTCTTCCCGACATCCGGTCTGAAATCATCCCTGGATGCGAAAGTCACGATCCCGGGGTCAGATAACCAGTTCTATAAAGTCACGTTGAATTCGACAGGTTACTACCCGTTAAACGAGGCGCGTTCATGGGTCTTAATGGGACGTACCCGTTTGGGATACGGCGGTGGTTTGGGTGGCAAAGAAATGCCATTCTATGAAAACTTCTATGCGGGTGGTTCCAGCAGTGTGCGCGGCTTCCGGTCGAATAATATTGGCCCGAAAGCGGTATATTTAGAGAAGGATGGCTCAGCAGTTAAAAATAGCCCATCCCGTGATGCCGTTGGGGGGAACGCGACAGCGGTTGCCAGTTTCGAATTGATTACGCCAACCCCATTCCTGGATGATAAGTATGCGAACTCTCTGCGAACTTCTCTGTTTGTGGATGCAGGGACGGTATGGGATACCAACTGGGATAAGGCTTACGCTGGAGTGCCAGATTACAGTAAACCCAATAATATCCGTGTTTCGGCCGGTGTTGCTCTGCAATGGCTGTCACCCTTAGGGCCATTGAGTTTCTCTTATGCGAAGCCAATCAAAGAATACGCAGGTGATAGATCGGAGCAATTCCAGTTCAGTATTGGCGGAGTTTGGTAATTATTAATCATGTTTGGTAAAACTCGCCCTATTATTAGATAGGGCGATATTGAGGGCGGTTCCCCAATGCAAAAAGGCAAAGTGCATAGCTCAATGGGAGAGTCTCTAAGCCTTCCAATGTGTAAAATAGCGTAGGTTAAAGGAGTTTATAGTGAAAAAAATATTGTGTGCAGCAGGCTTGGGTATGGCATTAGCATTTTCTGCCGGTGTTCAGGCAGCAGATAACATTGCTTTAGTGAACGTCGCCGAAGTTTTACAAAAATTACCGGCTCGTGAGGCTGTTGCCAAACAGTTGGATAACGAGTTTAAAGGTCGTGCAACCGAATTGCAGCGCATGGAATCTGATCTAAAGAATCAAATCCAGAAATTACAGCGTGACGGTTCAACCATGAAAGCGAGTGAACGCGAAAAACTGGAAAAAGACGTATTGGCAAAACGCGATGAATTTACTCAGAAGGCAGAGAGTTTTGAGAATGACAACCGTCGTCGTCGGATGGAAGAACACAATAAACTGGTGAGCCGCGTTCAGGATGCCGTGAAAGTCGTTGCAGGCAAAGAAGGTTATACCCTGGTTCTGGATACGAATTTAGCGGTGTATTCAGCACCGGGTAAAGATATTACGACAGAAGTACTGAAACAGGTTAAATAAGTAGATGGTTTCAATTCGATTGGCTGATCTCGCTCAGCAGTTGAATGCGCAATTGCAAGGTGATGGCGATATTGTCATCACTGGCATTGCCCCGATGTATTCAGCAAATAACGAGCAAATTACATTTTTATCCGACAGTCGTTATACTGACAAGCTTTCTGCGTGTCAGGCTGCGGCCGTTGTGCTTCGTGAAGCCGACTTGCCTCACTGCAAGATTGCCGCCTTGGTTGTTGATGATCCTTATCTTGCTTATGCACGCATGGCACAAATTATGGATACGACACCAAAACCTGCGCAGGATATCCACCCATCAGCGGTGATCTCCGCTGAGGTGGTTCTGGGCAAAAATGTGGCGATTGGTGCCAACGTGGTTATCGAATCCGGCGTAGAGCTTGGTGATGATGTGATCGTGGGGGCGGGTTGCTTTATTGGCAAGAATGCGCGTATTGGCGCTGGAACCCGTCTTTGGGCCAATGTGTCGATATACCATAATGTTGAGATGGGTAAATCGTGTTTGATCCAATCAGGCTCGGTTATCGGTTCTGATGGTTTTGGTTATGCGAATGAACGTGGCAATTGGGTTAAAATCCCACAGTTAGGTACGGTCATCATTGGCGATCAGGTTGAAATCGGTGCTTGCACAACCATCGATCGGGGTGCGTTGGGTAACACAGTTATTGGTAATGGTGTTATCATAGACAATCAGTGCCAGATTGCCCACAACGTGACAATCGGAGACAACACCGCAGTGGCGGGGGGGGTCATTATGGCGGGCAGTTTAAAAATTGGCCGTTACTGTATGATTGGTGGAGCCAGTGTCATTAATGGGCATATCGAAATCTGTGATAAGGCGGTTGTGACCGGTATGAGCATGGTGATACGTTCAATCACAGAGCCTGGCATATACTCGTCGGGTCTTCCATCACAACCGAACAAGGCTTGGCGTAAGACTGCCGCTTTGGTTATGAACATCAATGAAATGAACAAGCGATTAAAATCAGTTGAACGTCAACTGGCAGGTGAAAACGAGTAATCATCATACTCGCTCCCCGGATAGACATTTTTTGATTAAACGTTTTTAACGAGCATTTTTGGTTGTGCTTTTGATTTTTGCGGCCTGCCTGATAACTCTGCTTTTGGGGTTAACGCAGGCCGTGTCGTTAATATTATGATTCTTATATGACAGGAAGAGTATTTAGATGAGTGATAATCATACTCTGCAAATTGAAGAGATTTTAGATTTACTGCCTCACCGCTACCCATTTTTGCTGGTAGATCGTGTTTTGGACTTTGAGGCAGGTAAGTTTTTACGCGCAGTCAAGAATGTATCATTTAATGAACCATTCTTTCAGGGGCATTTCCCGGGTAAGCCTATCTTCCCTGGGGTGTTGATCCTGGAAGCCATGGCGCAGGCGACCGGTATTCTGGCGTTCAAAAGTGTTGGATCGCTGGAACCCGGTGAATTGTATTACTTTGCCGCGATTGATGGCGCTCGCTTCAAGCGTCCGGTGCTGCCAGGTGATCAAATGATCATGGAAGTCGAATTTATTAAAGAACGTCGCGGAGTTGCGCGTTTTAGAGGCGTAGCGAAAGTCGATGGAGAAGTGGCTTGCGAAGCAGAAATGATGTGTGCCCGCCGTCGTGAGGCTTAACCCATGATTGATCAAAGCGCTATTATCCATCCCTCTTCCATTATTGAAGCGGGGGCCGTCATTGGTGCCAATGTTCGCATTGGCCCATTTTGTTATATCGGTGCTCAAGTTGAGATTGGCGAAGGGACGGAGTTGAAATCCCATATTGTGATTAATGGGATCACCAAAATTGGGCGTGATAATCAAATTTATCAATTTTCCTCTATTGGTGAGGTCAACCAGGATCTCAAATATCAGGGTGAACCGACCCGCGTTGAAATTGGTGATCGTAATCGTATTCGTGAAAGTGTGTCTATCCACCGAGGCACGGTTCAAGGAGGCGGGATCACGAAAATTGGCAGTGACAACTTGCTGATGATCAACGCCCATATCGCGCACGACTGCATCATCGGTGATCGTTGTATCATTGCGAACAATGGTACATTGGGTGGGCATGTTATTCTGGGCGATTACGTCATTATTGGTGGCATGACGGCAGTGCATCAGTTTTGCCAGATTGGTGCTCATGTTATGGTCGGTGGCTGTTCAGGCGTTGCGCAGGATATTCCGCCTTATGTTATTGCTCAGGGAAACCATGCAACACCGTTTGGACTGAATATTGAAGGTCTGAAGCGCCGCGGATTTGACAAAGAATCACTGCATGCTATTCGTCATTCCTATAAGACGCTTTATCGCAGCGGAAAAACGTTGGAAGACGCCAGACACGAAATTGCGCTTCAGGCAGAAAACAATCCGCATGTGAAAGCATTCAGTGATTTTCTGGAAAGTTCTGCAAAATCCAGCCGTGGCATCATTCGTTAAGTAGATGAAGGATACCCCTTTGACTACCTTTTCTTCTATTGATACTCAGCGTCCGCTGACAATTGGTTTGGTCGCCGGAGAGACATCCGGTGACATCCTTGGCGCCGGGCTGATTCGTGCATTGAAAGCAAAATTCCCCCATGCCCGTTTTGTGGGTGTTGCTGGCCCTCTTATGCAGGCAGAAGGATGTGAAGCCTGGTATGAGATGGAAGAGCTGGCTGTCATGGGGATCGTCGAAGTCCTGGGGCGTTTACCCCGTTTATTGAAGATACGCAAAGACTTAACAGCACGTTTTACCGCCTTGAAACCGGATGTCTTTGTTGGTATTGATGCGCCTGACTTCAATATTACTTTAGAGGGTCGGCTTAAACAGCAGGGTATTAAAACGATCCACTATGTCAGCCCCTCGGTATGGGCATGGCGTCAGAAGCGCGTGTTTAAAATCGGTCGGGCAACGAATTTGGTATTAGCCTTTTTACCGTTTGAAAAAGCCTTCTATGATCGATTTAACGTGCCATGTCGGTTTATCGGGCACATGATGGCAGATGCGATACCTCTGCAAACGGATAAAGCCGCTGCCCGGAAATGTCTGGATATTCCATTGGCCGCTCACTGTCTGGCGATATTGCCGGGTAGCCGCCATGCGGAAGTCGAGATGCTGAGTGCGGATTTCTTAAAAACCGCTCAATTATTGCGGGAAAAAATGCCTGACCTGCACGTTTTGGTTCCGATGGTTAATGCCAAACGCCGTGAACAGTTTCAGCGCATTAAAGACGAGGTTGCACCAGATTTACAGCTCCATATATTGGAGGGTAAAGCGCGTGAAGCCATGATTGCCAGTGATGCCACCTTACTGGCATCCGGTACAGCCGCTTTGGAGTGTATGCTGGCCAAATGCCCAATGGTCGTGGGTTATAGAATGAAACCGTTTACATTCTGGCTGGCTAAACGATTGGTGAAAACACCGTATGTTTCTTTGCCTAACCTATTAGCAGGCAAAGAGTTAGTTAAAGAATTACTACAGGACGAATGTACACCACCAACGCTGTCAGAGGCATTATTGCCCCTTTTGCTCGGTGGCGCAGATGTCGATGCGTTGAAACAAACGTTTTTGCATTTGCACGAAAGCATTCGTTGTGATGCCGATGAACAGGCTGCGCAAGCCGTTCTGGACTTAGTGAGAAGATAATGGATTTTGTTTATCCTCAGGCGAATTTGATTGCCGGTGTTGATGAAGTGGGGCGTGGTCCATTAGTCGGGGCTGTCGTCACTGCGGCAGTGATCCTGAATCCGGCTAAGCCCATCATGGGGTTAACCGATTCGAAAAAACTCACGGAAAAACGTCGTGAAGCGTTGTACTTAGCAATAAAAGAAAACGCGTTGTGTTGGAGTCTTGGTCGTGCAGAGCCAGAAGAGATTGATCAATTCAATATTCTCCACGCCACCATGCTTGCTATGCAAAGAGCGGTCGAAGGATTGGCGCTTACGCCTGATTATGTCCTGATTGATGGAAATCGTTGTCCGGCGTTAGCAATGCCGGCTCAAGCCGTGGTCAAGGGGGATAGTTTGGTTGCGGAAATCAGTGCAGCCTCTATTCTTGCCAAAGTCACGCGTGACAGAGAAATGGCCGCGCTGGATAAACAGTTCCCTGGCTATGGTTTTGCGAAACACAAAGGCTATCCTACCGCCCTGCATCTGGAAAAATTGGCTGCGTTGGGCGCTACTGAGCATCATCGTAAAAGTTTTGCGCCAGTTAAACGGGCGCTGGGTCTTGGATAAAAATCTGGGATAAGTATTTGGACAGATTATGACAGAACCACGTTTTGTGCACTTACGTGTTCACAGTGATTATTCAATGATCGATGGCCTGGCGAAGACAGGCTCGTTGGTAAAAAAAATCGCTAAATTGGGTATGCCCGCTTTTGCGATTACGGATTTTACCAATTTGTGTGGATTGGTGAAATTCTATGGCAGTGCCCATAATGCCGGTATCAAGCCCATTATTGGGGCTGATTTTTATGTGGAAAATGAATTATTGGGCGATGAATATGCCCATCTGACGATCCTTGCCCGTAATAACGAAGGCTATCAAAACCTGACCTTGCTCATCTCTGAGGCTTACCAAAACGGCTATGGTGCGGTTGGCCCGACCATTAAACGGGAATGGCTGGTAAAACACAAAGCCGGATTGCTCCTGCTGTCAGGCGGGCGTATGGGTGATGTGGGCAAATTCCTGTTGCGTGGCAATCGTGCAATGGCGGAGCAATGTCTCCATTTTTATCAGGAACATTTTCCAGACAGTTATTACCTTGAATTGATTCGTACCGGACGCCCGGACGAAGAAACTTACCTTCATGCAGCCGTAGCACTGGCCATAGATAACAATCTGCCCGTTGTTGCCACCAATGATGTCTGTTTTCTGGAAAGCGATGATTTTGACGCCCATGAGATTCGGGTTGCTATCCATGATGGGTATACACTGGTTGATCCTAAACGCCCTAAAAATTACAGCCCTCAGCAATATCTACGCAGTGAACAGGAAATGTGCGAGCTTTTTTCAGACATTCCTGAGGCACTACAAAATAGCGTAGAAATTGCTAAACGCTGTAACGTCACGATCCGTCTTGGTGAATATTTTCTGCCGCAGTTTCCGACAGGCGATATGAGTACGGAAGATTTCCTCATTGAAAAATCCAGGCAAGGGTTGGAAGCGCGCCTGGCGTTCCTGTATCCCGATCCGGAAATTAGGGCACAAAAACGTCAGGAATATGATGAGCGTCTCGATATTGAATTGAACGTTATCAACCAGATGGGATTCCCTGGCTACTTCCTGATTGTGATGGAGTTTATCCAGTGGTCGAAAGACAACGGTGTTCCTGTCGGCCCGGGACGTGGATCGGGTGCCGGTTCGCTTGTGGCTTACGCGTTGAATATCACGGATCTCGATCCGCTGGAATTCGATCTGCTGTTTGAACGTTTCCTTAACCCTGAACGTGTTTCGATGCCCGACTTTGATGTCGATTTCTGTATGGAAAAACGCGATCTGGTTATCGATCACGTGGCAGACATGTACGGAAGAGATGCGGTATCGCAGATTATCACGTTTGGTACGATGGCAGCGAAAGCCGTTATCCGCGACGTCGGGCGTGTGCTCGGGCATCCATATGGGTTTGTTGATCGCATATCAAAACTGGTGCCTCCTGATCCCGGCATGACGCTGGAAAAAGCGTTTGTTGCTGAGCCACAACTGCCTGAAATTTACGAAGCAGACGAAGAAGTGAAGGCGCTGATTGATATGGCGCGCAAACTGGAGGGGGTCACGCGTAACGCGGGTAAACATGCGGGTGGGGTGGTGATCGCGCCAACCAAAATTACTGACTTTGCACCGATCTACTGTGATCCAGAAGGGCAAAACCCGGTTACTCAGTTTGATAAGAATGATGTGGAATATGCGGGGCTGGTGAAGTTTGACTTCCTAGGTCTGAGAACCCTGACCATCATCAACTGGGCGCTGGAGATGGTGAATGCCCGTCGTGCCAGCAAAAAACAGGCGCCGATTGATATCGCGGCTATTCCGCTGGATGATCAGAAAAGTTTTGATATGCTGCAACGTTCTGAAACGACGGCTGTCTTCCAGCTTGAATCCCGCGGGATGAAGGATTTGATCAAACGCCTGCGCCCTGACTGTTTTGAAGACATGATCGCATTGGTGGCACTATTTCGCCCTGGGCCACTGCAATCCGGCATGGTAGATAACTTTATTGACCGTAAACATGGACGGGAAGAAATTTCCTACCCGGATGTTGAATGGCAGCATGAATCCTTAAAACCCGTGTTGGAACCGACTTACGGCATCATCTTGTATCAGGAACAAGTGATGCAGATTGCACAAGTTCTGGCGGGGTATACGCTGGGTGGTGCAGATATGCTCCGCCGGGCAATGGGAAAGAAAAAGCCAGAGGAGATGGCGAAACAGCGATCCGTATTTGAAGAGGGGGCGATAAAACAGGGTGTTGATGGCGAACTCGCGATGAAAATCTTCGATTTAGTGGAGAAATTCGCGGGTTATGGCTTCAATAAATCGCACTCCGCCGCTTATGCCCTGGTTTCTTATCAGACCTTATGGCTGAAAGCGCACTATCCGGCAGAATTTATGGCGGCTGTGATGACGGCGGATATGGACAATACGGAAAAAGTCGTTGGCCTGGTGGATGAATGCTGGCGCATGGGGCTTAAAGTGTTGCCCCCCGATATTAATAGCGGCTTGTATCATTTTCATGTCAATGATGATGGCGAGATTGTTTATGGTATCGGGGCGATTAAAGGTGTCGGTGAAGGGCCGATTGAAGCGATAATTGAAGCCCGGCAGAAAGGGGGACACTTTAAGGAACTGTTTGACCTGTGCGCACGCGTTGATATCAAAAAAATAAACCGCCGGGTGATGGAAAAACTGATCATGTCCGGTGCTTTTGACCGATTGGGACCGCACCGTGCAGCGCTGATGTCCTCTCTGGAAGATGCATTGAAAGCCGCGGATCAACATGCTAAAGCCGAAGCGATCGGTCAAGCGGATATGTTTGGCGTGTTGACGGAGGAGCCGGAACAGGTTGAACGCTCCTATGCCAGTACACCGAAATGGCCAGATCAAGTGGTTTTGGATGGTGAGCGAGAAACGCTGGGTTTGTATTTAACCGGACATCCGATCACAGGCTATTTAAAAGAAATTGAACGTTATACGAATGGATTGCGTCTAAAAGATGTCAATCCGACGCCTCGAGGACAAGTAGCGACTGTGGTCGGTTTGGTGTTAGCGTCCAAAATAGTGACAACCAAACGGGGAAACCGGATTGGTATCAGTACATTGGATGATCGTTCAGGACGCCTGGAGATTATGCTATTTTCTGATGCGTTGGAAAGGTATCAGCATTTATTAGAACAGGACAAAATTTTGATTGCTACCGGACAAGTCAGCTTTGATGACTTCAGCGGTGGGCTTAAAATGACCGTTCGTGAACTAATGGATATCAGCGAGGCGCGTGAAAAATTTGCACGTGGGCTTGCGATCTCATTATCAGACAGGCAAATTGATGAGCAATTATTGAACCGTCTTCGTGATGCATTAGCGCCACATCGTTCAGGTACGATACCGGTTCATCTTTATTACCAACGGGTCGATGCCCGCGCCCGTTTACGATTTGGTGCAACATGGCGGGTAACGCCAACAGACACCCTTTTGACAGATTTGCGAACTCTGCTGGGTAATGAGCAGGTAGAATTAGAATTTGACTAGAATAGGAACGTTATGAGTCTGAATTTTCTGGATTTTGAGCAGCCGATTGCCGAGCTGGAAGCGAAAATTGATTCGCTCACCGCAGTGAGTCGCCAGGATGAAAAGCTAGATATCAATCTGGATGAAGAAGTCCAGCGTCTGCGGGAAAAAAGCCTGGAGCTGACTCGCAAGATTTTTGCTGATTTAGGGGCATGGCAAATTTCTCAGTTATCACGTCATCCACTGCGCCCTTATACACTGGATTATATTCGACATATCTTTACTGACTTTGAAGAATTGGCGGGTGATCGCGCTTACGCTGATGATAAAGCGATTGTCGGCGGCTTGGCGCGTATTGATGGTCGCCCGGTTATGGTCATAGGTCACCAGAAAGGGCGTGAGACAAAAGAGAAAATCCGCCGTAATTTTGGTATGCCATCGCCTGAGGGGTATCGCAAGGCGTTGAGATTAATGGAAATGGCTGAACGTTTTAAATTGCCAATCATCACGTTCATTGATACTCCGGGCGCCTATCCTGGGGTGGGTGCCGAAGAACGTGGTCAGGCAGAAGCGATTGCCCGTAACTTGCGTGAAATGTCGCATCTTTCCGTCCCCATCATCTGTACGGTGATTGGTGAAGGCGGCTCCGGTGGTGCGTTAGCTCTGAGTGTTGGTGATAAAGTAAACATGCTGCAATACAGTACCTTTGCGACCATTTCTCCAGAAGGCTGTGCGTCCATTTTGTGGAAAAGCGCTGAAAAAGCCCCCTTAGCGGCAGAAGCGATGGGGAACACCGCGCCACGTCTGAAAGAATTAAACCTGATTGATACCGTGATTTCAGAACCACTGGGCGGAGCGCACCGTGACTACGAAAAAATGGCCGAGACATTGAAAAGTCAATTGTTGTCTGATCTTTCTGAGTTGAGCGAGCTGGACAGTGAAGAATTAGTCGACCGCCGTTATGAGCGTTTGATGCAATACGGTTACTGCTAAGCGCGGCGGGTAAATTCAGGACGTTATTCTCGATCATCACGTCCATATAATACGGCGTTATTTTTATATCGCTAATAGCAGGTGGAAGATACTGAGGAGTGATAATTCCTTGGTATTTCCGCCTGTTTTGTTGTTAATAAGTGTGAAATCACCCTGGTATTGATGAATTAAGGATTATCATTTCTGCTGACATTGGGTTGGAATGGGTGCCTTGTGGGCGAGGCTTTAAAAATAAAAAGTTGAGTTTTCTATGGCCAAATATAAATATATTATTTATGCATTTTCTTGTGTGTTTATCTGGAGTTTTATTCCTGCTATATCGCGTATTGGTCAGAAAGAGATGGATCACTTCCAATATTTATTCTGGTCAAATGTTTTATCCGTTTTAGCGGTATTTGTCGTTGCGCTTATGATGGGTCGAAGTTGGAAGAAACTGTTATTTATTCCTTTTCCCGTTATGTTTAAAGTGTTGATCTTAGGCGCTCTGGATTGTTTCTTCTATTTGCTGCTTTACTATGGTTATTCCATTGAAAATGGTGTAGCTGTTTTAGTCATTCAATATAGCTGGCCATTAATGATTATTGGATTGTCATTTTTCCTGTTCAAAGAAAAACTGACTATCAGGCAGATGATTGGTCTGGCAATGGGTTTTATGGCGGTGGTGATTACCTTTACAAAAGGTAATATTACCGAGATTGCGGTGGAACATCCTCAGGCGTTATTACTGGTCTTTAGTGGCGCGTTTTGCTTTGCCTTAATGTCGGTCTTATCGAAGCAATTCGCGATTGATCCTTATATCAGTACATTCTGGGTATTTATGTGCTCGACACTGGTCTCCGCCTTATTTATGTTTGCGTTTAGCAGGATCAACTTACCGGTCGGTGATTCACTGATACCCACATTGCTAAACGGTATCATATTGAATGGTATCTCTTATATCATTTGGTTTAAGGCGATGAGTAGCCCCGATTCCCATAAAATTGCCTCAATCTTATTCTTATCCCCCGTCTTGTCGATGATGTGGATTATCCTGTTTTTTGGTGATGCTTTTGTTCCTGCTTATGTGATTGGGCTGGGGTTGGTGATTATTTCTGGCTTGCTTTGCATCAGTGCCAGGAAAAAAACAGCTAAGCAAAGTCAATTGATGGATGAGCTGATTGAGGATTGACTGGCAAGAATGAAGAAAGGTTTGGCTCCATAATGGCAAGTACACATGATTTTCTGCTGACGACGTTGGCAGAACACCTTGGTCAGCATCAAAAGGTGTTGCTCGGATTTAGCGGTGGATTGGATTCCACCGTTTTATTACATCTGCTCGTTCGCTTACGCGCGCAATCTCCTCCGTTACATGATAGGCAAATCGCGTTAAGGGCAATTCATATTCATCACGGTTTAAATTCAAACGCAGATTTATGGGTTGAACACTGTCGTCAGGTTTGTACTGACTGGCAGGTTGAGTTCCGAACGGAAAAAGTTAAGCTTGATATTCGCCAGAATGGGGTTGAAGCCGCCGCCCGACATGCGCGTTATCGCGCTTTTCAACATGAACTACAGCAAGATGAAATTTTAATCACAGCGCAACATCTTGATGATCAGGCCGAAACGTTTTTATTAGCCTTAAAACGGGGTAGCGGGCCGGCTGGATTATCTGCGATGCCGTCCCGCATGTCATTTGCGGGGACAACATTAATTCGTCCATTGCTCAATGTCAGTCGTGTGGAATTGGAAGCGTATGCTCAGGCTCAAAGGCTGCAATGGGTAGAAGATGACAGTAATCAAGATGATCGTTATGACCGTAACTTCCTGCGCTTGAATATCATGCCGTTACTTCACCAGCGCTGGCCACATTTTCCCCACGCTGTTTCTCGTAGCGCGAGTCTGTGTGCAGAACAAGAACAATTGCTGGATGAGTTATTACAAGCCTCTTTGGATGTATTGATTACAACAGAAGGTTCAATATCGATTCCCCCTTTGGTGAACAGCTCTGAAGCAAAACGAAATGCGTTGTTGCGACGCTGGCTTAACCGGAGTGGCATAAAAATGCCGACGCGGGAACAGCTTCAACGTATTTGGTCAGAAGTGGCACTGGCCAGGCAAGATGCCGAACCGCGTTTTAGGTTGGGACAAGAGGATATTCGTCGTTATCGGCAGCAACTTTGGTTAGTCCCTCAATATCAGAATCTGGCTGGCATTATTCTGGAATGGAATATACAACAGGTATTGATGCTGCCAGATGGATTAGGAAAATTGTCCCCTTCTAAAAAAGGGGGGATCAGGGTGAGGATGCCAAACGATAATGAGCAAGTCACCATTCGTTTTGGTGTTCAGGGCAATATCCGTATCGTAGGACGACAACATTCTCGCCACAGTAAAAAATTGTGGCAAGAATTGGGCGTTGCGCCTTGGCTCAGGGAGAGGATACCTTTGCTCTATTACAATGAAAAGCTGATTGCGGCACTGGGTACTTTCATTACTCAAGAAGGGCAGTGTTTGTCTGATGATGAAGGGATTTCAGTTCAGTGGCAGAAGGGGAATCTTCATATGTAATGCCATTATACTTAACCTTCCCGGTGCGAAATGCAGGCTTAGTGGATAATCTGTAACCCTGATTGCCCCATTCTGCGCCGGGCTGAATGACTCCGCCAGAATTCGCTGAAAAATCTGCCGGTTGCCTGAATATACAGCCATACTGAAGTAGGTTATTCCTGCTTATAACGGGATCATAGTCAGGTTGATGCCCAGAAATCGCCTTATTTACTGAGCTTGTATCCAGTCATAGAGGTAAGCTATCTTTGACCTTAATGTTCTTCCAGCGATTGCATGATCAGATCCCGTAGCCACTTGTGTGCGGGTTCAAGATGCAGATGTTCGTGCCAAAGCATATTCATTTCAAAACCCGGAATATCCACTGGTGGCAT
Organism: Xenorhabdus poinarii G6; assembly: GCF_000968175.1. Taxonomy (NCBI): domain Bacteria; kingdom Pseudomonadati; phylum Pseudomonadota; class Gammaproteobacteria; order Enterobacterales; family Morganellaceae; genus Xenorhabdus; species Xenorhabdus poinarii. Next base: position 2,850,279 of record NZ_FO704551.1, on the reverse strand, counting down.
AAAATACTGGAGCTGCGGATTGTCTTTCACTAACCGTAGTGGCAGCATGCCTACCAGATCGGTGGTGGCAATGGTAAATACGGCAAACATAAAATGTTGCACTGACAGCACTACTTTTCTGCTTAACCCCATCTCCGACAGGGCCTTATCGGTACTGCCCCAAAAACCTCCGCCATCCGGGGAAATCATGACATAATCCAGCTCGAGAAAAAGCTTGAGTGTTGGTGCAGATTTCAGTAATGGATGACCGATTCGACTGACCAGCACATATTGTTCGCTGAATAGTTTGCGGCATCGTAGACCCTGCGGTGCTTCTTCACGAATATGAAAGAACAAATCAATCTTATCCTGTCCCACCGCTTGCGCAATCTGCGAGTTGGCGTTTTCCATTACCGCCAGCCGGGTACCGGGAGCTTCACGGCGTAAATTCGTCAACACCGGTAGCAATACTGTGGTTTCACAGTAATCTGCTGCAATTATCTTCCAGATATGAGTCGACTCGGCAGGAATAAAGGGACCAGGGGAAGAGACAGCTTTGTCTAACAGCGCCAGCGCCTGACGGAGTGAGGTGCGGAGCAACTCGGCTCGGGCGGTAGGGCGCATCCCGCGTGGGCCAGGTAAAAAGAGTGGATCGTCCAGGCTCTTACGCAGTTTTCCAAGCTGTACGCTAACGGTTGATTGCGAAAGATTAAGCGTCCGGGCGGTACGAGTCACATTAGGATCTTTTAGCAATGCATCAAGCGTCAGCAACAGGTTCAGGTCCAGTTTTCTGAGATTATCCATCGTAATACCTTGTATCAACGAAAATCATTTCTACTATACCTGACAGAACTTTAACATTCATTACCGAAATGAGGGAGGGAAGACAGATAGCGCGTGATCCAGAAGGGTTCTACCATCAGTTTTCATGATGGGAATAGATTTATACCCCACGTATTTATTGTTTATAGAAAGAATGACTAATCAATTTCATTGTCATTATTCAATTTCTGAATAATAACGAACTAATCTGAATACTGGAGATGAAAATGCCAACAGGTCTTTTTGCCTTAGCGCTTGGTGCGTTTGGGATCGGTCTGACAGAATTTGGTATTGTTGGGTTGTTGCCGCAAATTGTTGCGGAGTTTAATATCAGTGAACAAGTAGCAGGTTATTTGGTTTCCGGCTATGCAATTAGCGTGGCGATCGGTGCCATTTTACTGACTTCCATTATGATTCGCATGGAAAGACGCCTGACGTTATTACTGCTGACTGCATTGTTTATCATTGGTAATCTTATTTCTGCGATGTCAGTCAGCTACGAATCCTTACTGTTTGGCCGTATCGTTGCCGCACTTTGTCATGGCGCATTTTTCAGCATCGGTGCAGTGGTAGCCTCCGATATGGTTGCAGCCAATAAAAAAGGGGCGGCTATCTCGCTGATGTTTGCCGGACTGACGGTCTCTAATATAGTTGGCGTACCGCTGGGAACTTTCATTGGGCTGGAATTAGGATGGCGCACTACTTTCTGGGCACTGTCTGTTATCGGTCTGATAACTATGGTGGGGATCAGAACAATGATTCCGGTTATTCCTGCTAATCGTCTTACCAATCTGGGGCGTGAATTTTCTGTCTTCAAACGTCTACAGGTGTGGGTGTCCGCCTTACTTAGCGTACTTTCCTTTAGTGGTGTGATCGGTGGATTTACTTATATTGCTTTCACCCTGACTCAGGTTTCTGGCTTTGACACAAAGACGGTACCCTGGCTGCTGGTATTGTTCGGTGTTGGCACCTTCGTTGGCAATATTTATGGCGGAAAAGCCGCCGATAAATCGCTGAATAAATCACTTGGTACCATCTTACTCATGCTGACCTTGGTGATGGCCGCTTTCGCTCTATCCGCACAAAGCCAGATAATGACGGTGATTTTGTTGTTACTGATGGGGACTGTTGGACTTGCCACCGCGCCGGGCCTGCAGTTGCGTATGATGAAATACGCCAGCGATGCTCCTACCGTAGCTTCCGGTACCAATATTGCCGCCTTTAATATTGGTAACGCTCTTGGCGCCTACCTTGGCGGCATGGCTTTGGAAAAAGGTTATGGCTTTGTCTCCCCGCTATGGGTAGGGGTAGCGCTGAGTCTGATTGCACTAGCTGTAGTCATCCTCGGTAGCTTAAACAGTGGAATGAAAGTCAGCCATGTTCCGGAATAAGAGTTTCCGCTAACTCAGGATAACGTCGCCAGGTCATGACATCAATTTATTGAATCCTGTATAGGATGTCTATTTGGAGAACATTCAGATGGCAAAGATTGATGTGACCAGCCCATCTTGTTGGGCAGTTAAAGGGCTCCACCGTAATGGGCGCTCTCGCTCTGGTCATCAACGTTATCTTTGCCAGTCCTGCCGTCATTCCGGGTAACGGGAATTCACTTATGCCGCTTGTCGTCCCGGTACACATAAGCAAATCGTCGATATGGCCATGAATGGGATGGGATGCTGGGCGACAGCGCGTGTGATGGGGATTGGTCTGTATAGAGAGACATAATCTGAATCTTTGTCAACATTTAGCAAGACTGACGCGCAAAACGTTGTCTTTTTCAACATCCATAGAAATACATGACAGGGTCATAGGGTATTATTTAAACATTCATCACTATCAATAAATTGGTATCATGACCTGATATCCCTAGTTTCTAAAGTTTATTATTTCGTTAAGGTATTTTTTAATGCTTTGATATATATAAATATTCTATCTTTATATGTTATGGTGATGATGCCAAACGACGAGCAGCCTCAACGATGGATATTCTGCGCTTAGCTTGCTCACACTGGGTATCTGAGCCAGTTAGCATACGTGCTACTTGAGGCACAGCAGACCACCAGCCAGCCAGGGACAGGACCAAAAATATCAGATGATCGGGTTCTAGAGTTCGTGTAACGGTACCTTGCTGTTGACCATCAACGACTGCTCGAATTTTGTAGCCATAATATTCACGTCGTAGCTCTTCATCTGGAACCTCGCCCTCAAAAATTAATCCTTCCCAACGCATAAGGCGGCTAAGTTCAGGATGTTCACAGTGATAATCGTAAACTCTACCAGCATATTCCCCTATATCCTCAAGTGCGAAAGAGATAATCGGTACTGCTTTTGCAACCTTAGCTAATTCTCTACGTAGCACGGCCGAAAACAATGCTCGCTTGTTACCAAAATAATTATAAATGCGTTCTTTATTTACTCCTGCTGACTTAGCTATCTTTTCGACTGTTGTCCCATCAGGACCAAGTTTAGCGAACTCTGCTACAGCAGCTTCCAAAATTTTACGCTTTGTTCCTTCTGTATTCCAAGCCATAGTTTACATTTTCTTATATATTTGTTGTTGTCGTCACTAAAATAATACTATAATAAAATCCAACTTTTTGGTTGGAAATTTAATGATGAAGCCTACTATATTAATTTATGGTTCCGGTCCCGGAATCTCTCATGCGGTTGCTAGCCGTTTTGGTAAGGTTGGACACCGAGTCAAAAGTTCCGATATCCGTGGCACTAGACGATCCTGCAATCGACATTTTTAAGACTATCGCACCAGCAGATGTCGCAGAACAATTCTGGAATATGTATATAACACGCCAAACTCATGCCGTCATTTTTGGTTCAACAATACCAGTATCGGAGATAGTAGTTAATGAATAACCAAATAAGTCACATAGAAAAACTTAATGATACAGGAAGTAAGTCGGTACCATTTGATCAAACTCACACAGCAAACCGCAGTGTTATTTTTTTACTAGCGACTATCGCTTTGTTCGTTCTGACACAGCTTTACCTGGCAATTCCTTTGATTACGTATGTTGGTCGGGATTTCAGTTCAGCAAACACTGAGAGTGTCACGTTTGCTCTCGCAACAAGTTTTAGCTTGGCTTATGCTTGTGGTTTCCTTATTTGGGGACCCGTATCAGATCAATATGGCCGTCGCCCAGTGATGCTGGTCGGATTGTTTGTCCTATCAATTGCGACATTTGCATGCTCTTTCAGCACATCACTATCCTGGCTGGCAGGACTGCGCATATTGCAAGGTCTAGCCGCATCTAGTTTTGCTCCGATAGCACTAGCCTATCTTACCGAAACCGTACCAATGCGACACCGCGCTACTGCTATTGGTATGATGTCTACATCATTCCTGATAGCTGGCATCTTTGGGCAGGTATTAGCCGCTTGGATAGTGTTAGAATTGAGTTGGTCTTGGGTATTTATAATAACGGGAGGATGTCTAGTCGTCGCTATCCCACTATTCGCAGCAATGATTAAGGAACCACAGCGTGCTGTTGTTAATGGGCATTTGGGGCATCGTTTTATTGCATTAGGTAGAATTATCATACAACCCGCAGTATTACTTCTGTCATGTGCTCATATCACTCTACTCCTGTCATTTGTTGCCATGTATACGGCTTTGGGCTCTCATTTGTGGCTGCTAAACATTGCCCCAGATAAAGTCATTTTATTACGCTTAGTTGGTTTACCAGGCATGTTTGCAGCGTTGTTGGTTGGACCACTTTCTTCGCGATTTAGCATGCCGATTGTCGCAGTTATTGGCTATGTAATCGCAGCGGCAGGTCTAGCACTGGAAGCTATATTATCGCAATCCCTTATTGGCATCGCTGCCAGTAGTTTGATTTTTGTCACTGGTGTAGCTATTGCCGTTCCAGCGATGATCACTCAGTTTGGTTCTATAGCTGCATCCAATCGTGGTGCAGGGATGGCTCTTAATGGATTCATTTTATTCATTGGTGCAAGCATCGGTCCACTGATTGCGACAGGGATAACCAGCTTTACCACATTGCTAGTTGGGGCTGCTCTAATCCTTATTTTGGCTGCCTTTTGTGTTGTTGGTTGTGCATTACTGACATCATCTTTGAAAAAATCATAGAACTCGCTACGCTCAGTTGCACCACGTGCCATTGCGCGGAAGCCATGCCCGCAGACATCGGTTTGGGTGTCGTAACTCATTGCCCGTCAGGCCTTGTTAACGGTACTTTCACTCATCACTTTTGCGGAATGATGATCGTTGAGAAACTTCACTTCACCGTTGCTGCTTAGTTCCTGCAACGCGTTGATAAGCAAAACAGCCTGGTGGCTTAGCGGGACAGTGTGATCGGTTTTCATTTTCCTGCCACGTCCAGAAAAGCGAACTCTTTTATGGGTTGCCTTGTGGTGGAAATTTTCCAGACGGCGTTTTCGAAGTCAATTGCCTGCCAGCGAGCGAATCTCAACACACTGGAGTAGACAAACTTCAGCAGTGCCAGTTCTACCGCGATCTTGGTCAGCAAGCGCCCGCGATAAGCAGACAATCGGTTCAGGAAATCAGGTAAACATTCATGGGGCAGGGCGGGGTGATGACGGGATTTTGCGGTGGTAAGTGCGCCAGTCATATCATTGGCTGGGTTAGACTCCAAATATCATTCTGGAGGGCGTAGCGCATGATGGCAGTGATACGCTAGCGCAGTCGCTGGGCGAATCGGGTTTGCCCTGTTTATCAATGGTCTTGACGGTGGTGGTCACACCAGCGTTTGTTACTGACGAGCCATTCTCGGATCATGTATTCAAAGGTGTGTGACTTTCGATGGCGATGCCGTATTTTTTCTTGGCTTTGGGATCGAGACTTTGTGCCATCCGCTTCTTGGCTTTATCGCGTTTAGCGCGGGCATCGGCGAGTTTGTAGGTTCTTTCTTTGGGTTTGGCGGTTTCGATTTGTCGTGCGTTGAGTTTCATTTTCAGGGGCATTTTATAATCGAAGGGTAGGTGCACCGAATTATGCCTTTCACTGCATCTTGGTTGCAACAGACGAAACTGGACGTTGAGATAGGTAAGAAGGTTGATTTTTCTGGATTTGATGCGAATTGTTTGACTGGGCTGGACTTCACTGGAAGTTGAAGTGGTGCCGGAGGCGGAATCGAACCACCGACACGGGGATTTTCAATCCCCTCCTAAGTTGAAAAAATGTTAATAGTGTAATTCTTATTACTTTGTGTACCGATTCTGGTGCGCAAAATGATAATTCTTCCCATAATTTCCCCCAAAGGGGGCGAAGGTAAATCGACCCACGCAGCTAATCTGGCCGGCTTTTTTGCTGATGCCGGTTTTCGTGTTCTTCTGATTGATGCGGATTATTCGCAACCCACAGCCAGCAGTATTTTTCCTCTGGACTACGAAGCCCCCGCCGGGCTGTATGAATTACTGATGCAGACGGTGGATCTGAATCAGCCTGAGCAGATCATTTCCCGTTCGACCATCAACAATCTGGATATCCTGATCTCCAACGATCCGGATGAACTCCTGCCAACCGCGATGCTGCATGCACCCGACGGCCGTTTACGCCTGCGCAATGTCCTGCAACACCCTCTCTTCAGTCAGTACGATATTATTTTCATTGATTCCAAAGGGGCGACCGGCGTAATGAGCGAACTGGTTGTACTGGCGGCTACGCAGGGCGTGCTGGGCGTTATCAAGCCCATTTTACCCGACGTCCGTGAATTTCTGCGTGGCACCCTGCGGATGCTGATCCGGCTCCGGCCTTTTGAAAACTACGGTGTCCGTTTGCCGACTATTCAGATACTGGTCAACGGGGTAGAAGGAACGAACCTTGATCGGGATACGCTGAGTGAACTGACCGATATTATCCGTAATCAGCGCTATGACACTTCCGCACTGGGCGGCAGGCAGGTTTACCAACTGCTGGACACCCGGATAGACCTGCTGGATATCTACAAACTGGGGCATGTCCGTGCCCAGCCCGTGCATCGGCTGGAATACAAAACCCCCCGTAAAAGCCCGGCGGCGGCGATCACCATGCATCGCCTTGCCTGCGAGTTAGTGCCCTTATGGGCAGAAAAATTCGATGCGGTACTGATTGAGCAACCGACGGGAGAGGCGCAATGAATGTTATCTGGCGTGCCGTCTGCTTTCGTTATGAGACGGTTGAATTATTGTTCAGTGATGATGAATGGTTTGTTTTTGTGGATGCGCCGGATCGTGAAACCGCACAGGCGAAACTTCAGCTGCTGTTACCCGTTATTCTCGATGTGTCTCCGAATGAAGTAGAGCACTATTATCCCCGTCATGAAGCGGAGCTGCGCAGGCAGGCCATGCGCCCTGAGGCATTTCCGGATTTAGCCTTGCTGGAATGTGGCTGGGAAAATGGCCAGCCGCAATATCTGACCGGAAAAGAGGTGTTGTTCTGGGTTTCTGCGCCTCATCTGCAACAACGTTTAATCGCCGCCCTGAATGCGGTCAGTCAGGAGGCCGCCGATGGGAATGACGCATGAACAATTGAAGGTCATCAGCGAAGAGGCACCCAGCTATGCGTATGCCGAAGTCGGGGTACTGGGTGGTCTGGTGCTGGAAAATGATCGCTGGGATACGGTGGTATTGTTACTGGTTGCCGACGACTTTTACTTCCCGGCACACCGGATACTGTTCCAGGCCATCGCTGAACTGAGCGAAAAAAACAGCCCGTTTGACCTGATCACCCTGACCGACAGGCTGACCCAACGCGGGCAAATCGAGCAGGCTGGCGGTTTTGCCTATGTGGCCGAAGTGTGTAAAAACACGCCGAGTGCTGCCAATATTGAAGAGTATGCCCGTATTGTGGCAGAAAAAAGCCGGTTACGTCAGTTACTGGCGCTGGGAAAATCCCTCAGCGCGGACGTCTTTCAGCCGACTATCCAGTCAGAGACGCTGATTGCGCAGGCGGAAAGCCAGCTGTTTAATCTGGCGGAAAAGGGGGCAGCCCGGCAGCAGCAGGAAATGACCCTGTTGCAGGGGGCTGACAGTCTGATCACCCATCTGGAACGCATACAGGGCAGTAACGGAATAACCGGCACCCCCACCGGATTTCAGCTGCTGGATGAAAAAACGTGCGGCTTGCAGGCCGGTGATCTCATTTTGCTGGCCGCCCGTCCATCAATGGGCAAAACCGCTCTGGGGCTGGCCTGTTGCCTCGGTGCCCTGCGTCATCAGGAAAATGCGGTGGTGCAGATTTTCAGTCTGGAAATGCCGATGGCACAACTGATGTTGCGTCTCACCGCCATGGAAGGCGGGGTTTCCCTGAGTGCTCTGCGTAGCGGGATACTGGATGATGAGCAGTGGGGACGCATCAGCCAGAGCCTGGATCAGTTTTCCCGCTGGGATCAGCGGCTGGTTATCGATGATTGCAGTCATCAGACGCCCGCGTTACTGCGTGCCCGCGCACGCCGCTATACCCGCAAATACGGTAAACCCGCCCTGATTATGGTGGATTATCTCCAGTTGATGAATGCGCCCGGCCAGGAAAACCGGACACAGGAGATTGCCGAGATTTCCCGCAGCCTGAAAGCGTTGGGCAAAGAGCTGGACTGCCCGGTGCTGGCGCTGTCCCAGCTTAATCGACAAGTCGAAAATCGTCCCGATAAACGTCCCAATAACGGTGACTTACGGGATTCCGGCTCGCTGGAGCAGGATGCCGACCTGATATTGCACCTCTATCGCGATGAAGTTTATCACCCGGATTCCTCGGATGCAGGTATTGCCGAAATCATCATCGGTAAACAGCGTCAGGGACCCACGGGCACGGTGCGTGTGCAATTTAACGGTCAGTACACCCGTTTTCAGGATATATCTGGCGGGGAGGGGCGGTAAGCGATGACAGGTAAACACCACAATTTAGGTCATGCTCTGTTACAGCAAGGGCGTCAGGCTGCTGCGACAGGTCATGAAGCGCTCCCAGCGTCGGAAATGCCGATGGTACTGACGCTCGATCAACTCCGCCCCAACCCGGATAACCCCCGCACTAGCCGTAATCCGCGCTTTGACGATATCAAAGCCTCCATCAAAGCCCGTGGGCTGGATACGGTGCCGAAAGTCACCCGCGATCCGCAAGGCGAGGCGGCATATATTTTCAGCGATGGCGGTAATACCCGCTATCAGATTTTGTCTGAACTGTGGCAGGAAACCGGGGAGGAGCGGTTTTACCGTATTCACTGTCTGTTTAAACCGTGGCCGGGGCGGTTGCAGTGCGTGATTGGCCATCTGGCGGAAAATGAACTGCGGGGCGACCTGAGTTTTATTGAAAAAGCGTTAGGGATCAGCAAGGCCAGAGCCATTTACGAAGAGCAAAAGCAAAAAAGGATCACATTGCGTGAATTGTCTGCGCAGCTGAATGCTGCCGGTTTTCCCGTCAGTGCCAGCCATATCAGCCGGATGGAGGATACGGTGCGATACCTGTATCCGTGGATGCCGAATCTGCTGGCGTCCGGGCTGGGAACGCCTCAGATACGCCCTTTATTGATGCTGCGTCAGAATGCCGAGGCTGTCTGGCAGCAATATATCTTCAGTATAAACCCGGAACCTGCCGTCACCTTTGATGACGTCTTTGGAACCTGTTGCCGCAAGTTTGATGCACAGGAAGACTGGGCACCGGAGATGTTCCTTGATGAACTGATTGGGGATTTATTGCAGGCTCTGCCGCATCCGCAGCTGAATTATGACCGCTGGATACTGGAACTCGATCCGAAGGAAAATAACCGTCGCCAGCTTTTTGGTGAACAGGCCGCCACGTTTGATCCTGACCCTGTACCGGAACAGCCCGAAACGGCAGCGCCTGAGATGAATCAAGGGGATCAGAACCGAGCGTCAGACAGGGGATCGAATCCAGGCATCCTTGCTCAACCCGCCACGGATGTGGTACCGGCATCAAAGACAACATGCGCTCCGGTTGATAAGGCTATCGCACCTGCCTCATCTTCCCGAAACAATCCGGTGATCCCGCCTTATCAGCCGGAGAGTTCACCTGAACCGGAACTGTCTGCATCTGAAGCTGACAATCTTCATTTTGCCCGGGCCGGGCTGGAGCCGGTCAGTTCCGTCTGGCACATCTCCCCGATGCAGGACGATATCGAACATCTGCAAAATATGGCGTTTCGCCTGGCGTTTGAACTGGCCGAAGTGATGGGCTGTGACCGTGATTTGCTGCCGGTATCGGATGAACGGTCGGCGGGATTTTGCCTGATTGAGGGGCAGGATATTCATCCTTTTTCCTGTTTATTGCACTCCCTGACCGGGGAGATTTCTACTGACCGTTATGCATTGACGCTGACTGCCGTTCTGCTCGGGACTGCCGAAAGGGAGGCAATGCCCTTGCTGGATGACAGTCAGACCGTGAAGTTTTTGCGGCTGCTGCGGATTATCCGCCGCCTGCGTGAACTTCAGCGTGAAATGGTGCCGGAGATGTTGGCGATGTAGCGATACCGGTCCGGGGTGCCTGCTTTTCAGTGTGTTGCTCATTCATTGTGTTTTGACTGGCCTGATAATGGAGGAAGTGTATGAATCATTTATCGCAAGCGACCAACAGCCTGTTGTTGCAGTTGGTGATGGATTTGAAGAACGGCTATATCCGCCGTTGCGAAGCACTGGGGCTGGCACCCTCGGAGATGCTGATGTTACAGAGCCTGACGATTGAGGATTTACATTATCTGGGCAACAGCCCGGTATCGGTGCTGAGTGTGCAAATTCATCACGCCAATCTGGCCCGCATTTTACATCAGGCGCGTATCGAGCAGCAGCGGATGCAGCGCATTGACCGGGCACTGGAACTCAGTGGTTCGATTGATCTGATGCACTATTTTTTTGGCCTGTCCAGTCTGGAAGTGGCGGCGCGCCGGCGTATTGCCGGTATTGCTGTGAAGTCAGGGCGGGTGTCGGTACTGACGGAAGCGGAAAACAGTGACCTGTGGCAGCGCTGGCAGGCGGCAAAGATAAGGGATGCGGACAGTGCCGAGGGACTGGATATCATGATGGATGTGGCGGAGCATCATGATATTTCGCTGACTTCCGTCTGGAATGCCGTCAAAGAGTGGCAGTAACAAGGTGCCCCCGGTTCGGGCACCGTGAAAAAACAGGCCTAAAACGGATCATACAGGAAACGATGTCAGGAAAATTAACGGAAATCATGCCCGGCCTGCATGCGCCGCTGACGGCACCGCTGTCCTTTCGGCGTAAGGCGCAATATCAGGTGCTGTGTTATCGGCGGGGTCAGCGTAATTACGTCCGGCTGAAGGAAAAAGGCACCGGGTATCTGAAAATCAATGTGGGCGTGTTTTGGCGGTTGTTAAGCCGTGATAGCGGGCAATCGTGGGAACTGATGCACCACGAACGCTACAACAAGGAAATTCGTAAATCGTAACAGTCACGGAAGTCGTGTCATTCTGCGCCTTGTGCAACGCCACAGGGTGCAGCCCTGACATTATTTTTTGCTGATGATAGTGAAAGACACCAGCCGGAGAAAAGGGATCATGATAAACCTGTCAGCAGACAGCCTAATTGCACACACCATGGCCAAGATGAAAAAGCGTCTGAAACAACGCAGCGACGATGACGTTTCGCAGCTGCGCAGTGGTTTGCTGTTTATGGGGAACCTTCAGGATGCCTATCCCCGCGGCCTGCTGTTGGATGATCGCCTGTCACCGCTGGATAAAACGGGCTGGATGATGATCCGTTTGTATGCACAACAAAATGAAGGGGCGGTTTTTCCCAGCTACGATGAATTGCAGGTGCTGCTGGCCTCGCCCTATAAAGGCAAGGCCTCGCGTGAAACCGTCAGCCGGGTACTGCTGATGTTGCGAATAACCGGTTGGCTGAGTTTATGCAAGCGCATTCGGGATGAACACGGACGGGTGCGGGGGAATATCTATGCCCAGCATGATGAGCCGCTGACCTGTCGCGATGCCGAAATGCTTGATCCTCACTGGTTGGATACCGTGGCAGAAGCCTGTCGCAGTAAAAACCGCACGATCAGCCAGACGGCCTGGTCGGTACTGACTGACATTAAGGAGGATCAAATGATGCGTCATCGGCATAGCTATATTTGCTTACTGGAAGCGCGGTTGAATGCGGTACAGACACCACAGCAAAGGGTTATGAGGCAGGCACTTCAACAAGCAAAACAGCACACCGAACTCAGGGAAATGGCACCGGATTCGGAAACCGAACTGAGACCAAAAGAGGCATCCAATAAGCGGAATTCGGTTTCCGAACTCAGTGTAAAATCATTGGATTGTAGTAGTTTCACTAAACCGAACCGTTATGTACGTTCTTTCACACAGAGTGTGAATAAAAAAACATACGTAGATCCCCAGCCCGTTATTTTTCTGCCAGAAGGACTTTGCCGACAACTGGAGCCGGAAGATGTCACCATGCTGACCAGTCAATTACAGTCACTGCCCGCTGAACAGGCTCAAATTGTCTTGGATTGTCTGGACAGAGCGCTGCGTGCAGGCAAAATCGGCAATCCAGTCGGCTGGCTGCTGACCATGATGAAACGGGCACGGGAGGGAAAACTGTATGCCCAGGCTGAATCGACTATTGCGACGCCCGGCTCTGCTAAAACGCAGGTGGTGTTCATCCGGGAAACAGAATGCCCGGTTTCACCTTCCTCCCAAGCCCATGTGCGCAATGTCGTGAAAGATATCCGTCAGCGACTGACGCTGGCGAAGTATCAACAAAATCCAGATTGATTAAAAAACAGACTTTGTTGGCAGTGCCAACAAAGTTTAAAAAACACACAGCATTGATCCCTTGATACGGAATAACGATGTGGTGCAACAGTAAAAACGTTAACGCTTTCTTCATCGACATCAGGAAATAACCTTAACCCTAACCCTCGGGTTCGGGAAGTGAGGCGGGTGCCTGCTTTTCAGATTGATATGAATAGCCGGGGAGAGGCATTGGTCGCTCATTGGGTCTGGGGAGGTTCACTAAGGCCAATGTTGTATAAAAAACAGACTTTGTTGGCAGTGCCAACAAAGTTCAAAAAACAAACAAATCTTTGTTGTCAACACCGCCTGAAAACCGCTTTTCTGACAATGAATGACATGGATTATTTTTCCTTTTTCCCATAACTGGTTATGGGTTGAGTGAACCCCGCTTTTCCTTTGATAGTTCTACAGACATAAACTGCCTAAACAGGAGTTGCTCTTTATGTCTGAACCTGACGAAAAAACCGCACCGCCAACACCCCGTCGTGCCGGTGCACTGAAATCCGCGTTAACCATTGAACTCCATACCCACTATGCCATCCGCCTCTGGGAAGGACGTAAAAAAGAAGACATCACCGGCCGTCGTCAATACCCGGACATTATCGGCATGCCACAGGTGATGAAACGGGCGGGCACCATCAGTGTGGATGCGGCTGCCGATAACCCGTATGCCGACAGCTGGCTGATTAAACTGGAACAGTCATTAGCAACAGCATCGGCCAGTCTTCAGCAGCGTATTGCCACCTTGCAGGAGACGCTGAATGCTTTGCCGGAACACGTTACGTTATCTGCGGTTTCCTCCGTCGAACCGCTGAATATCGGCGTCTACAGTCATTCTCCGCTGGGTTACCGCTGTGTCTGGCTGCTGGTCGGCTATGACCAGCTGGCAATGAAAACCTTTCAGGCCTTTCATTACGGTTTTATTTCCCGTTCAGAGCGGGATGCGTTGCTGCATAACGGCAGCCGGGTGATCCGCCAGATTTATGGTCTGGTGCGCTCTTATCGTCCCCTGAAGGTGACCCGCGCAGATATTGAGGAAAAAACGCCGGCAGGTCTTGAAGCCATTAAATGGCTGGGCGAGCCGGAACCCGATATTCTGTCGGGCCGGCTGCGTTCTGATTTTTCACCGCCCCTGCGCACTGTTATTCCGAATGAAGAAAGGGGGTGATATACCACTGTATTTATGTGAAAAGCCCTCTCAGGCCAGAGATATCGCCCGGGTGCTGGGTATGAAGCAGCGCGGGCAGGGCTATCTCTTTGGCGACAGTATTACTGTCACCTGGGCTATCGGGCATTTGCTGGAAATGGCTGCACCCGAACACTATGGCGAACAATTCGGCCCGCCGTGGCGCATGGAACCCCTGCCGGTACTGCCTGTACAGTGGCAATGGACAGTGAAGAAAGAGACTGCTGATCAGTTTGCGGTGATCAGACAGTTACTGAAACAGGCCAACGAAGTGATTATCGCCACCGATGCCGACCGTGAAGGGGAAGTGATCGCCCGTGAACTGCTGGAATTCTGCCGTTTCACCGGTCCCGTCAGGCGGCTGTGGCTGTCTGCACTGGATGAAACCAGTATCCGGCAGGCACTGGCCGCAATATTACCGGGGGAGAAAACCGCGCCGCTCTGGCAGGCCGGGCTGGCACGGGCACGGGCTGACTGGCTGATGGGGATCAATCTGACCCGCCTGTATACCCTGAAAGCTCAGGCACAGGGATTTGGTGAGGTGCTGTCCATCGGGCGGGTACAGACGCCGACACTGGCACTGGTCGTTAATCGCGACAACGATATTGCCCGGTTTGAGCCAAAACCCTACTGGCAGGTGATGGCCGCATTGCAAAAAGATGACATTAGCTTTCGGGCTAAATGGCTGCCTGCGCCCGACGATGGCGATGAAGAAAAACGCTGTATCCGGGAGGATGTCGCGCAGAGTGTGGTTCAGCGTTGTCAGCAGGCACAAGATGCTGTGGTGACTGAACTCACGCAGAAACGGGAGAAAACCCCGCCGCCACTCTGTTTTGATTTGGGGACACTTCAGCAGGTGGCTTCCCGTCAGTGGGGAATGGGAGCCGGTCAGGTGCTGACGATTGCCCAGTCGTTGTATGAAACTCATAAAGCGACCACTTATCCGCGCACGGATTGCGGTTATCTGCCTGTTTCAATGCGGGAGGGCATTCCGGCCGTGTTCACTGCGCTGACCCGTACCGATCCTGCAATGAATGCCATTATCAGCCAGCTGGATGCCAGCACTCTCTCCCGAGTCTGGAATGACAGCCAAATCACGGCGCACCATGCCATTATTCCGACCCGCCACGCCTTTGATATAACAAAACTGACGGCGGACGAATTAAAAGTCTATCAGTTGATCCGCCAGTATTATCTGGCGCAGTTTCTGCCTGCGCAGGAAACGGATGTGACCGAGGTGACATTCACTATCGGCGGGCAGGTATTTCAGGCGAAAGGGCGGGTCAGTGTGGTCACGGGCTGGAAGGCACTGTTTGCCGATGAAAAACAGGCGCAGGAGCAGGAAGACAATACCGCGCTGCCTGCACTGAAAAAAGAGGAAATCTGCCCGGTACTCCGTGCAGAAATACAGCCCCGGCAAACCCGGCCGCCTGCGCCTTTTACCGAAGGTACGCTGATTGCCGCCATGAAAAATGCCGCCGCGTTTATCCACGATCCGCAGCTTAAAAAAGTGCTGCGGGAAAGTGCCGGGCTGGGCACGGAGGCCACCCGGGCAGGTATCAACGCCAGTTACTGGTGCGAAAAAAGAAAAACCTGCATGCAACGCAGCTGGCGCAGGAGCTGATTACCGGGCTGCCGGATGTCCTGACCCATCCGGGCATGACGGCACTCTGGGAACAGTCTCTGGACGACATTGCCCGGGGCCGGGCCACACTGGATGGCTTTATGCAGAAACAGGCGCAATGGCTGGTGCATTTAGTGGAAAAGGGCAAAACACAGCCGATCCGGTTTACCCTGCCGAAAACCCCGGTGTGCCCGCGCTGTGGCGGCCCGATGCAAAAACGGGCGGGAAAAACAACCCCGTTCTGGGGCTGCACCCGCTATCCGGTATGCAAAGGGATGCTGAATGCCAGCATGGTGATGGGTTCGCGAAAAACCCGCCGGGAAAATTCACCCGCCTGAAAATAGGATTAGGGATTGAACGCTCGGGCGGATGCTTTAACAATCATGCCGTTATTCACCGAAAACTCCCGTAGCCTGAAAGGGAGCGCCTGTTTGCGGTACATCTGCCCACCTTTGAAAGCAGATATTGTCAGTCCAGTGGCAGTGAAGGTTTTTTTATTCTTTATCAGTACGTCAAACGTCGTCATCTGGCGCCCGGCGGGAAAAATCATTCCCGTCAGGGAAGCGGATTTTCTCCGTCATCGCTTATTTTTACCTACATGGAGAACATCGCATGTCTGAGAACACCACAGCCTTAACCAAAAACGACTATTTCAACCTGAATATTAAAGGACTGGGTTATCTGAATAATATCCGCCACGTCAGCACCGCCAGCGGGACGTTCCTGAGCTGTGTGATCAATGCCCTGAACGGACCGGGTGATAACCCGGTTTATGTGCGTTTTGATATCACCGTGGTTGGCAAGGAAGCGACCAGTCTGGTCGGCCGTTGCCAGAAGGCGGTAGATGAGGATAAAAAAGTGTTGCTGGGCTTCACGCTAAGCAATCCCTCGACTGATATCTTTACCCTGAAACGCGGTGACCATGCTGGTGAACAGCGCGTCAGCCTGAAAGCCCGTTTGATTAAGGTTGACTGGATCAAAATCGGTCAGGAGAAAGTGTATCAGGCTGAACAATCCGACTCGATGCCGCCTCAGAACGGCATCACGCAAAAAGAATATGCAGAGAACTCTTTCTGATATTCCTTTGTTATTCCGCTGACCTGCCCTGAACGTTCAGGGCAGTCCTTTATGAGCAAAGACAACAGGATACCGTTATGAATGTTGCACCGATTGGGGTTCTGGCCCTGCAATATTGCCATAAACAATTACCGTTAATCGTTTTACGCCGCCGTGCGGGGTTTTATATCGGCACGATAGATGAAGGCACCCCCTGCTCTCGTGAATCCGTGGAGTATTTTGCCCGACATGAACAGGCGGAGTTTGCCCTGAAACAGGGGCAATGGACACAACGTCACCCCCGATAACAGGAGAAAACAAGATGTCTTCACGCGGTGTGAACAAAGTCATTTTACTGGGATATCTGGGGCAGGATCCGGAGATCCGTTACCTGCCCGCTGGGGGTACCGTGGCAACGCTTTCACTGGCCACCTCAGATAACTGGCGGGATAAACAAACCGGTGAAGTCCGGGAGAAAACGGAGTGGCACCGGGTCGTCATCTTCGGCAAGTTAGCCGACATTGCCGAGGAATATTTGCAGAAAGGGGCTAAGGTGTATATTGAAGGTCAGCTTAAAACGCGAAAATGGCAGGATAACCAGGGCCAGGATCGCTACTCAACAGAAGTGGTGGTGAATGTGAATGGTTTGATGCAGATGCTGGGAAGTCGTAATGATTCAAAGAGTATGGCGCCTCAACAAGCAGGGCATAAACCAGCACAAAAGCAGCCACCGCCTAAACCCGCTAATCAGGAAAGAAAAAACACGCAGCTGGTACAGGTTTCAGTTTTACCGGAAGAGGATGAAACCGACTGGGATTCGGAGATCCCGTTTTGAGTGGGGTTTTCATCATTAACACATAGCCCTGTTCAAACAGGGCCTGTTTCTATTTTTTCGGGATAAATTTAATTACGCACTGCCAAGCCAGCCAACATGTCTAACCATTGATTAAAGTGTGGGCATTGAGAACGAATGGTATCTAAGCCAATATCACCAACAATCAGTGGGCCATGTAAGGTTTTATGATAATTGGGGATGAGAGCTAAAATACGCTTCGATGGGGCCGTTTGCGGGCTGTTATTTATATCTTCAGGAGTATCAAACTCTTCTTTGATAGCCTGTAGTGCGGCAATAGGTGCATGGTCATCAAGCCAGTCTGTAAATTTTTCGGGTTGGCAAAATAGAAGAGCTTCAAATTCATGTAATAACAGATGGGGAATAAAATTTACCTGTCCGATATTATCAGCAAAAGCCTGCTCCAGCTTTACTACCCGTTCGCTGGCAGCACTATCTCGTTGTTCGTTATAATCGGGGAAATCAGTCGGTAATCCATAATAGTCTATGAGTGTGGTGACGAATGCACCGGGATCTTGTCGACATAAGCGGGTAATCTGGTGTTTGACTTTACCATAGCTTGTGATTCCGCCTTTCTGGCTGGAACTGGTCTGAGCCAGTATGGGTGTCAGATAGATCTGTTGTGCAAAAAAATAAGGGGCCAATACATCCCGTACGAAGGTTTCTTCAGTCTGCCCTTCGACAAAAACATTGATGCGGATCATCGCTGTGGCCTCCCGCCGAGTAAGTTTTTCTTCCATAATTCCCCGAGGCTATAGTCTTCAAGCCACTCAGAAAGCATTTCGTTATTCAGGCGCTTAAAGGTGGAAGCACCTTGTTGCTTGTCAACAACGATCAAATCGTCAACATCAAATTGGTTGACCAGCTCAACTGATTGGGTAGATATAATCAATTGATGCTGATTACTGGCATTTTTTATCAAGCTTGCCAACACGTTAATGGCGTATGGATGGAGACCGAGTTCAGGCTCATCAATGATAATTGAGCCGGGCATATACTCTTCGGGTTGTAGCAGTACAGTGGTTAATAAAATAAAGCGCAAAGTGCCATCAGATAATTCACTGGCTTTAAAAGGGATATCCTGTTCTTTTTCTGTCCATTCGAGTTGAATGTAGTCAGCATTATCCGGCGTAGGTCGCAGGTAAAAATCACCAAAAAACGGTGCAACCATCTGAAGGGTTTTGATAATGCGCGTGTAATGCTGTGGGTGATGTTTTTTTAGTCTATACAGAAATGCCGCTAAATTGGCCCCGTCTTCCCGCAGATAATCATTGTCATTAATACGGTGGGTTTGTTTAACTCTGGCGCTATCACTCGTATCATGAAAATGGTACACCCGCCAACGGATCATGGCAGGTAATGCATCATCGTTGATGCCCGTATGATGTTTACTGACCTGAGATTCAAAATGACCTGAGCCGATATCATAGTCACCTTTGATATCCCCGAAAAGTGATTCATGCCGGAACATCATACGATTGTCATTGGTGGGTTCCAGTTCAAATTGATAGCCATTGTAGCCAAAATAAAGCTCAGAACTCATGTATTCAGTTTTCTTACGGCTAAAATGTAGCAATGTATCAGGGCCGCCCATTTTGCTAACAAAAGACTGTAGACGATGATCAAGTACGATGGCAATCAGGCGAAAGAAACTGATGAAATTAGATTTTCCGGCACCATTAGCCCCAATAAGGACATTCAGACACCCCATTGGTAAATCACATTCAGCAATAGATTTGTAGCCTGATATCTTTATCTGGCTTAAATGGTCATTATTGGTTACTGGTTTCATAATCTTGCCTTTTCAGCATCATGCGATTCAAATATGCCCTATATTAGGGGAAAAATTGTGTATGTACTGCTTTGATTGCCAAATTTTTGCTCTGCTGCGTTTAGACGCCAATCATAAGCGAATAAGTGAATGAAAAAATTATATATCAATAGTCCTTGCGAAAATAATTTTTAACTTTAATGCAATCACGTATATTTGATTGACATATCTCTTCTAGCGTCTGGTTAATAACGTTTCTGATGCTGTCGATGGATTAACATGATATGGGCTGTTTCAGGTTTTTGCCGGTTGTTTTAATTATATATTTAGTGAAATGAGGTAAATAATATGGAATTGCGGGATAACTGCCTGAAAGGCATTATCAAATGGGCAGAAAGTGTAGATCATGTTCAAGCTCTGATTCAAACAGGCTCTCTGGCCCGACAGGATAATTCCAGCGATGATCTTTCAGATATTGATATTGAAATTATTACATCTAACCCAGCATTATTGATGCAAGATGGGCGGTGGTTGTATGAGTTTGGTGAGTTAATTACTGTGCTTAGTTTTGATCCTGATGAGCATCAGGAATGGGCCACACGCCTTGCTATTTATAGCAATGGGGTAAAAGTTGATTTCACGCTGGCTGGTATTGAGCGTGTTCGCCACATGGCTGATGAAGGAATACTTGATGATCTTTATGGACGTGGGTACAAAATTTTACTCGACAAGTCATCGGTTACTCAGGGGATTCCGGCCCCAGCCTACAAATTTCCGGTAAGAATGCTTCCCTCACAGAGCGAGTTCACAGCATCAGTTGAAGAATTTTGGTTTGAAGCCTTCCATATACCTAAATACTTAGCTCGTGGCGAGCTTTGGCTGGTTAAGCTCCGTGACAATACAATGAAGGAATTATTGTTGTGTATGCTGGAATGGCATGCACTTGCCCGGCATAGCAGCGCAATAGATATATGGCACAATGGCCTGCATGTAAGAGAATGGACAGCCCCACAAACCTGGGATGAATTACAGAGCACCTTTGGACGGTTTGATGCATCTGATGCTCTGCGCTCATTTAACGCAATGACTCAACTTTATGGACGCCTTGGTCGGGAAGTTGCTCAATACATTGGACTCGATTATCCACAAGAGTGTGAAACTCGCATCACTGAAATAAACCAGACGGTTTTGTCTCAATATATGGGCTGGGTATTCTGATTATATTTAATTAACTGATTAAACTTACACATTCGATTATTGAATTAGATAACGTAATTCGTTAAAGTAAAAAAGCTATCGGCAAAATCCGATAGTCAAGGAATCTCACCCTTGCTAAGAGTAACCCACTGGTAGGAATTTTCTGCCAGTGTGCCTGCTATCGCACCTTCTATGGCGGTTCAGGCAGGGGAGGCTTCGGCCTCGCCGGAAGGTTACTCCCGGTTGTGAGATCCCTGTCTTGAATCGCCACCATTCAATAATCAAAAGAAGGGGAAGCAGGTATGACTATGACTCACACTCAGAAAGACTGGCACCCAGCCGAAATTATTTGTGCATTACGCAAGCGTGGTACAACACTCGCCGCCGTCTCCCGCGAAGCCGGACTAAGCTCCTCAACTCTCGCCAACACCCTGTCACGCGCCTGGCCAAAAGGGGAATGGATCATTGCAAATTACCTCGACGTTCATCCCTCTGAAATCTGGCCGAGCCGTTATTTTGACCAATATGGTCAGTTGATTGAGCGTACCGTGCGTAAAACGGTTTCAGCAGAATCTTCAGAGCAATAAGCGATAACGTTTTTATTTCCTAAAAGGCAGTTTCAGTTGTTGATTGAATAAATCCTGTTATTTCCTGCACATTGGCGCTTTGCGCTTTGATTGCCGGGCAGGAATAACAGGAATGAGAATAACCGTATTAATGGGTGTATTGGTCACTATCCTGACGGGTTGCAATGCCCCGTCAAATAAACCGCCGTCTCAATGTGCTTCCGAAAAAGCCATTTCAGCAACGCAGTTCACGCGCAATATTCAGCCCGTCTCACCCGATATTTATCAACAAGGGCTGGAAGTAGTCCGTTACGGTCGTTATATCCTGGTAAGTACCGACCCAACAGCAGCACAGCGTGACCCACTTTCTCAATTGATTGAGGTGCATATTCCTGCTTCTCAGAATCCTACTGTTGCCGATGCCCTGCGTTACGTATTACGTCAGTCGGGTTACCGTTTATGTGTACCTGAAAAAAACAATGACCTCTTATATCGCCAGCCGTCGTTGCCGTCGGTACACACTCAGTCAGGCCCTGTCCGGCTGCGCACGGCGTTGCAGTTTATGGCAGGCCCGGCCTGGCAACTGGAAGTGGATGAGGTTCAGCGTGTAGTTTGTCACCACTTGCGGCCGGGTTATCAGCTTCCGCAATCCCGGCAAGGAAAGCAGCCATGAGATTACATCGAATGGGTCTGATAGTGTGGATAGTGCTCAGCAGCCCAACATGGGCAGCCACATCGTCACCCTTAACATCGCAGCAGACGCCATCGGCAGAAAGCCAAAAGCAGTCTCTGAAAACACAGGCTGAGCAATGGGGATTGAATACGGATGAATACCAGCGTTATCAGCATATTATGGAATGGCCAAGAGGTATCCAGTCGCCGGGACTCGATCCGCTGACAGCATTGGGTATTGAAGCCGAAAATGATGCCGAACGCCGCCGTTATGCTGAGCAGTGGGTCAAGGCGGAATTTGTCCGTACTGAGAAAGAATTGCGCTTCCAGCGTGAAGTGGATGCGGCCTGGCAGCGATTATTTCCGAGTGTGTTGCCGGTCAATATGGAAAAATCCGGTGAGGCAAAGGGGCGTCTGGCGTTGTTTGTCAAAATCAACGATTGCCCGCCGTGTGACGCACGTTTAGCAGAAGTTCTGGCATTGATACAACCGATTGACATTTATCTGGTCGACAGCAAGGGCAATGATGACACACTACGGCAATGGGCCAAAAAACACCGTATCCCCGTTGAACGGGTACGCAACCGACACATCACATTGAATCATGATGCGGGGTACTGGTTCCGGTTTGGGCAGGGCATCATGCCGGTTTTATTGCGGCAGGGAGAGCAGGGATGGCAGATCACATCATTATGAAACGGCTGAGTGTATTTCCCGTTATCAGCCTGTTATGGATAAGTGCCTGCCATGCTGAATTGAACATCATTGCAGATTTAGGCGGCAAAGATGCCTCGCCTTTTTATGAAAGCATTAATGCTGAGCAACGCGATGAGCCTGTGTCATCGGTGCAAAATTCCTCACCCGAAATGGCAGGTGAAGCGGCGATGTTGCCTGTCAAAACACCGGAGCTGATGCCGGGAAAAGTGTCAAGCAGACCACTGCAATTGCCGGGAATTGGGGCACTGTTTCTGATTGGGGATGATCCCGGTTCACGCCGGTGGTTAAGCCAGAATGCGGCCACCTTGACGAAACTGCAAGCTGTGGGTCTGGTCGTCAATGTCAGGGAAATGGCGGGTTTGCAGTCACTGCGGGCATTGGCACCGGATTTATTGTTATCGCCTGCTTCCGGCACCGAGCTGGCTCGTCGATTGCAACTGCAACATTATCCGGTGTTGATCACGGAAACTCAACTTTCCCAACAGTTGTCACCATGAGCCGCCGTTATGTGGTTGAAGCCCTGCTGCGTCCTGCCGTCGAGCTGAATACGGCGCTGGTCTCCGCCGTTGCGGCATTTGTTTGTTTCCGGGCACCCTGGGCCATTGCATTGGCACCCTCCGTCAGTTATGTCATGGGTGGCGGGTTTGCCGTTCTGGCGATACTGCGCCTGTGGCAGGGCATGCAGGTTATCCGCTATCGCCGGAATCTGCGCCGCCTGCCGCGTTACCAGATGAGCACAAAGCACATTCCCGTCAGTCACCGACAATTGTTTCTGGGCCGGGGATTTCGCTGGCAGCAGAAGCATACCCAGCGTTTGCAGGATACGCGGCGACCGGAAGTCGAGCGATTCGTACAATCGTCCCGGATATATCAGTTTGCCCGCGCACTGGAGCGCCGAACTGAATACCGTTGGCCGACATTATCTGCGCTATTACGCAAAGACTCGCCATTTAATCCGGTACGCCCGCTGCCGCCTGTGGGTGGCAATCCGGCTATCCACGGGATTGAACCGCAGGAGGCGGACATGTTTATGGATCTGCGCGAGCGGGTCGGGCATACGCTGGTGATGGGGACTACCCGTGTGGGGAAAACCCGGCTGGCTGAACTGCTTATCACACAGGATATCCGGCGCGGTGAAGTGGTGATTGTGTTTGATCCCAAAGGGGATGCTGACCTGTTAAGACGGATCTGGGCTGAAGCACACCGCGCGGGTCGCGGCAATGAACTGTCCCTCTTTCATCTGGGCTGGCCGGGGATTTCAGCCCGTTATAACGCCGTCGGACGGTTTGGTCGGGTATCCGAAGTGGCTTCCCGTCTGGCGGGGCAGCTCAGCGGGGAAGGCAACAGCGCCGCGTTCCGTGAATTTGCCTGGCGGTTTGTCAATATTGTTGCCCGTGCTTTGGTGGCTCTGGGGCACCGGCCGGATTACCAGCTTATCACCCGCTACGTCAATAATATCAGCGCTATGCCACCCGAATGATGGAGGAAAGACAGCCGGATCTGCTGGCGCAAATCAATCACTCTCTCAGCAAACTGAAAGAAAAAGACATTCCGCGCAATATGCAGGGGCAGCCCGATGCCCTCCGGCTCTGGGCCATGGAAATGACGCTGAGTTCTGACGCAGGCAAGCAACTCTATGACCCGATTCTGGATGGTCTGCGTTCTGCCGTGCGTTATGACCGTACCTATTTTGATAAAA
The DNA here is from genome assembly GCF_000968175.1 of Xenorhabdus poinarii G6. NCBI lineage: Bacteria > Pseudomonadati > Pseudomonadota > Gammaproteobacteria > Enterobacterales > Morganellaceae > Xenorhabdus > Xenorhabdus poinarii. The sequence goes on along the minus strand of NZ_FO704551.1, from coordinate 2,826,393 downwards.
TTGTCGCGTCCTTATTGCCGCTGCTGGAAAAACTGACGACAGGCAAAATTGCCGAACTGTTATCGCCGGATTACCTCAATATGGCGGATCTACGGCCCATCTTTGACTGGGAGCAGGTGATCCGCAAAAACGGCATTATTTATATCGGGCTGGATGCACTGTCTGACAGCGATGTGGCTTCGGCGGTAGGTAACAGCATGTTTGCGGATTTGGTCAGTGTTGCCGGACAGATTTACAAATACGGCATGAACGCCGGATTACCGGTACGTCATGACGGTAAGCTAGCGATTAACCTGCATTGTGATGAATTCAATGAACTGATGGGCGATGAATTTATTCCGCTGATCAACAAAGGTGGCGGGGCGGGCATGCAGGTGACGGCGTATACCCAGACCTCCTCCGATATCGAAGCCCGTATCGGCAGCCCGGCTAAAACTGCACAGGTGATGGGCAACTTTAATACCCTGATGATGCTGCGGGTACGGGATAACCGGACGGCTGAACTGCTCACCAGCCAGTTGCCTGAAGTGGAAATCTACAGTAAGACCCTGGTCTCCGGGCATTCGGATATTGCCGATGTGGAGCAGGGGCAGGATTTTACCTCGTCCACCCAGGACCGGGTCGGCACCGTCAAAACACCGCTAATCACCCCGGCCGAAATGATTAACCTGCCGAAAGGGCAGGCGTTTGCGCTGCTGGAAGGCGGGCAGTTGTGGAAAATCCGTATGCCTTTGCCTACGGGGGATGACGATGATGTCCTGATGCCGGCCAGTTTGCAGCACATTGCCGAACAGATGCGTCGGCACTACCGCACCAGTGAAAACTGGTGGGAAGAGAAGGGGTAGTTTCCGATATGGCACAGTCAGAAAATCACTCCCGCCCACCTTCCCAACCGCCGCGCAAGCATGGCCTGCTGTATCGTGTGCTATGGGAATGGCCGTGGCAACTCATTGGGTTTATTGTGATGTCGTGGCTATTCAGTTTGTCGCTGGAATATTTCGGGATGACTTTTTTCTGGCCGGAACAGGGGGCTTCTCATAGCCAGACGATGATGAAAGCCGAGCTGCAATTTTTATCCACGGAATTTACCCAGAGCCTGTTGTTGTCAAATCCCGCACAAACAGTCTCTGACGGGCTGGCACAGGTGTATCAATGGATTTTTGTGGACAGTGGTTTTATGCCCTGGATACAGGGGCAATCGCACTATCAGCTCAATAGTAGCAATGATTTTATGGGTGAATTCAATGCGATACTACATAGCATATCGGATTATTTGCGGGAATATGCGCTGGCAACGGTATTTATCACGATGGTGACGCTGATCCGGCTGGCGATTCTAGTGTTATCCGTTCCACTGTTTGTGATGGTGGTTTTGGTTGCATTGGTTGACGGACTGGGGCGGCGGGACTTACGACGTTACGGAGCCGGGTATGAATCTAGTTTTGTCTATCACCATGCCAAGCGAGGGATAAAACCGGCCTGCACGGTTCCCTGTGTACTGTATTTATCGTGGCCGGATGTGGTGTATCCTACGGTGATATTGTTGCCAGCAGCGCTACTTTTAGGTATGGCAGTGGTGATCACCACATCGATGTTTAAGAAATACCTTTAAGTGCGCTGGGCAATGGAGTGCAAAACGTTTTTTTGTTTTGTACTCCATTGCTAGCAGACAAGCCGCACAGCGGCGCGTCAGTTTGCAACAGATATTAGTTTTTGTGATAAAGAAGATATCAACAAAAATGAAAAAATATTTAAATCTTATGGATGGCTTTTATTAGGAAAGATTTTTGGAAATGGATATGAAAAAACCGAAGAATATATATGTCGTGACATACTCTGAGACCGGGACTGATGGATGGGCATATGGAAGACCTTCTGGTATTCAACCCTGGCAATGGCCAAGAAGCCGGGTTAACGGTGTACCAATGGCACATATTTTTACCGTGAAAATTCCTGCTGAATATAATGTGAGAAGTTCTGATGTAGAATATTTATCTGTTTTTCAGGGCGATGATTTTGAAGATGACGATAAAGAAGGTGTAAATGAGTTTTTAGAGGAAGGAGGAGAAGCTTTAGGCGATGACGCTTTTTGGCAGGAATTGATCCTATACCGTAACAATAGGCATCTGCGTGAAGTGTATCAGGTTGACGATATAGGTGGAAGTTGGTGTTTTATTTATCTGACCGAAGAGGAATGTTCGGGAAAACAGTGCGAATTACCCAGTAAAGATTGCATGCCTGTTGATTATGAATCAATGCATGAAACCCATTGTTTCTCCTCTGATCAGCCAGCAAAATGTTTCAGTTTAGTACCACATTCTGATGATCCTAATGTAGGAATAAAGCCAGAAGAATATCCGGATTGGTTAGATGCTATTGAAGATACAAAAGCTATTGATAGCTTGAAAGTAGAAGATATTCAGGGGTATATACCGATATTTCATGGAGTCAGTGGGAAACTGAATCTTAATTTAGATAAGTATTTTTATGATCACCATTTTGGTGGGACTGCACACCCAGCGCAATCTATTCCGGATGACTTGAGCGAGTTTTATTTTGAATTTGATGAAAGTCTGGGTGATCCCAATCTAGGCGGGGATGGTGTAGCTCAAATAGATTTGTTAACGAATAAAATTCATTGGGCCTGTGCTTAACAGTAATTATGTCAGTTACTATTTGAATATATGATTAACCCAGTGGCGGTCTTTATCATTAAAAACTAAGATTTGATGTGGCTACAAACCGCATCAAATCTGGATCTGAATGCAGGACTAATGGCGATATACGGATGGGGTGTTAACCACTTGCGCCATCCATTCAAACCAGTCACAAGCCTGACAGGCTCGGCTGCTTCCCTTCGGATCGAAATAGTAGTGATGATGCGAAATATCTTCACAATACCCGACAAACGGCTGATCGATACGATGCAGCTGAATAGCCGCCGCTTGCTCCCTGGAAGCCGGAAAAAACGCCCCGCCGACTTCGGCAAACAGTTCGGTATCATCCTGCTGCGCGCCACAGTGTTCGCAGTGGTTTATCCAGTGCTGTCGCCGTTGGCTGACAGCTTTACACAGGGTATGGTGAAAGCCGGATAATACGTTGCGCACGGTGGTGGGAATATCGGCGACATAAAACAGAAACGCCGGGCGGTCCTGCTCTGCGTAGCTCACTTCAGTGCTGATGTTACCGTCATCTTCATCGTTATTTTCCAGCATCTTATGCCCGGCCGGCAGCATAAACGCGGTCACCATGGTGTGTTCATGACAGTGCGGGCAGGATGTTTGAGTCTGGGCGAGATACCAGTATTCAGCGTGGACATTGTAGAACGGCAGCCAGTTCATAAACGGCGTCGGGTCAACACTGTTGTCAATATACCAGATTTGGGCGGCGGCATCCCAGCGTGCACCCAGCTTCCGTGCCTTTTCGTATTCATCATCGGGGACGTTTAAATCAATCCGCAGCATGTGCTTTCCGTAAGCGTACGGGGAACCCCACCTAGCCAGGATAAATCCATTGATTAAACTAGTTTCACCTATTATGATGATGGAAAAAACTCACATGAGCCAATCCAGGTTTACTCAAGCCGAGTGGCGGGACCTGTTTGAACAGCAGAAAAAATCCGAACTGACTGTCCCGCAGTTTTGCCAAAAAATCGGTGTGTCGACAACCCGGTTCTATCACCACCGCCAACGCACCTCCCATCCACCAGACAAGCCGTCTGGGCTGGCTTCACCGTCTGCTTTTATTAAAGTCAGCACCGCTCAGAAAAAATCCGCCTCATCCAGCACACTCCCCATCTTATTTGAGACACCACATGGCACACTGCGTTTTCCTGCCGGCACGGATAAGCATGTTATCATTGCGATTATTCGGGGGCTCGCCGCATGAAAATGTTTGTGGATGTGCCGGAGGTGTATTTGTGCCGCTCATTTATCGACTTCCGAAAATCCATCAACGGGCTGGCGGTCTGGGTGGAGCTGGAAATGCAACTGTCTCCGACGCAAACCGCGTTATTCCTCTTTTGCAACAAGAAGCGGGATAAACTCAAAATCCTCTACTGGGATAAAACCGGGTTTGCGCTCTGGTACAAACGGCTGGAGAACGCGAAATTCAAATGGCCCACCGCCGTCAACAGCGCCTCCCTGACCCTGACAGAGCAGCAACTGCACGGGTTGTTATCGGGTTATGATGTCATCGGGCACCAGCCCTTCTCCGTACAGGATTGCCATGTCGCCTGATCCCTTGATGATCATCAAACCAACGGGCATTAATTACGCTTTTTCGCCGGGGATGGCATAAAATGTCCCCATGAAAATTGATATTGATGCCCTGCCCAATGACCCCGCTGAACTGAAACGGCTGCTGATTAAGCAGTCGCAGCGGCTGGCCTTTTTGGAAGAGCAGTTCCGTTTAGCCCAACAAAAACGGTTTGGGGCTTCCTCGGAAGCGTTCCCCGGCCAGGGGGAGTTGTTTAACGAAGCGGAAGAAATTGCGCTGCCGGCTGAAACGGCCGCCGCACAGGAAACCCTCACACTTCCCCGCCGTAAGCCGACACGCAACCCCCTGCCCAAAGATTTACCGCGCGAAACCGTGTTCCATGATATCGCCGAGGAAGAAAAACAGTGTGCGTGCTGTGGCGGCAGGTTGCATCAGATGGGGGCAGATCGCAGTGAAAAACTGTTGTTCATTCCCGCTCAAATCAGGGTGGTTGAGCATGTCCGCCCCAAATACGCCTGCCGTGAATGTGAAAAATCCGGCATTCAGACGCCTGTCAAACAAGCCTCCCTGCCAGCGATGCCCATCAGGAAAGGTATGGCGACCAGCAGCCTGCTCAGCCAGCTTATCACCAGTAAATATCAGTATGGGTTACCGCTGTACCGTCAGGAAAGTGTGTTCAAACAGTATGGCATTGACCTCAGCCGCCAGACCCAGAGTGACTGGATATTAAAATCCGCGCAGTTGTTTACGCCGTTGGTGGCCAGGTTCAGGGAAATGCTGTTGCAACAACCGGTTCTCCATGCGGATGAAACCCCGGTGAAGGGGGTGACGTCTGAAAAAACGACCCATTACATGTGGGTCTATTGTGTGGGCACTGATACCCCCGAACCGGCGGCGCTCACACCGAATATTGTGCTGTATGACCACCAGGCCAGCCGTTCAGGCACCTGCGCTGCTGACTATCTCGCCGGTTTCCAAGGTTATCTGCAGGTGGATGGCTATCAAGGCTATGAGCAGACCGGTGCCCGGCTGGTCGGTTGCATGGCCCATGCCCGTCGTAAATTTATGGAAGCGAAGCAGGCGCAGGGAAAAAACAAAACGGGCAAAGCCGATATCGCGCTGAGCCTGATCCAGTCACTGTACCGGGTCGAGCATCAGATCAAGGAGTTAAGCCCGGCAGAAAAATACCGGATCCGCCAGGAAAAAGCGCTTCCTATCTGGGATAAGTTATCGGCCTGGCTGGTTAAAACCCAATCCCAGGTGATCCCCAAAAGCAAGCTGGGTGAGGCCGTCACTTATCTGAGCAATCAATGGGCAAAACTGATCCGCTATCGTGAGGATGGCCGCTTGTCAATCGACAATAACCGGGCCGAAAGGGCGATCAAACCGTTTGTCATCGGGCGAAAGGCGTGGCTGTTCAGCCATACCTCGCGCGGTGCACAAGCCAGTGCGATCCTCTACAGCGTCATTGAAACGGCCAAAGCCAATGGATTGATCCCTTTCGATTATGTCATGACTTGCCTGGATGAGTTATGCCAACCCACCCCGGATCTGGAAAAACTACTGCCCTGGAAAAAAGTGATAAGCAAGGTGTAGTTTAGTTGACGCTTACTGCTTTCCTTCATTCTTAAATCGTTAACCAAATAAATTAGTCAGACTATTTAGCTAATTTTCATCAAAGCATAAAGAGTTTATTGCTGATTTGACCTAAAAAACCCCGCATCCTCGATTACCTGAATTCCATGACGAGGTGAATGTTTATGCACGGTTGCTTTTCCCTGTCCCGTTCTGCCTGTCTGCTGAGTCTGATCCTGGTGTGTGTACCGCTTGCGCAGGCGGCTGAGAAAGACGAACTGGCCAGTGCAAAAAATCTGATTGATCAGGTGCAGATGGCACTGGAGCGTGCAAGCCTCGCGGAGAAACAGGATGATATATCAACCCGCCCTCGCTATCACTTTGATTACCTCCGTATCAAAGCGGATCTCAGCACCATCAAAGCCGGTATCGATCACTATCTGACCCCTTCCCGCGCCCAGCAGCAGGGATCAGGCAGTGTATCCGGTCATTACCGTCAGGAACATCCGCAATGACGGAGGCACAACGCATTGCCTTTACCGTGGCCTCGGGGCACTTTGATATCACCTTTTTGTATCTGGTCTGCGTCGGATTTTTCTTAGCCACCCTGTTTCTTTGGGCGGCCTGGGCCGCAGTGGATGTCTGGAACGGCTGGGCGAATGAAAAAGTACGTAATCAGACGATAAGCCAGTTTGCTATGCGAACCGCCATCTTACTGGTGGTCGCGGTCTGGATGTTTGCCAGCTGATGCAACGAACATAATGAAAAAGGAATGAATTGAACATGAAGCCAATTTTTACCGTTTGCCGTCGTATCAGTGCGAATCTGATAACCAGAATAAGTACCGTTTTTTTGCTGTCCGGTCTTTTCTGTCAATCCGCCTGGGCCGATTTGCCGGCTATCGAACCGCCAAAAAGTGGTGGCGGGGGCGGATTACTGGGACAGGTGAAGGGCTATGCCCAGGATGGTATTGTGATTGGCGGGCTGATCCTTTCGGCAGTGGCGTTTTTTAAGGTCGCCTCGGCGGCGGTTGAAACCTTTTCGGAAGTGCGGGACGGCAAAGCCACCTGGACACAGTTTGGCTCCATTATCGTGGTCGGCGTGGTGCTATTGGTTGCGGTGATTTGGTTGCTGGCGAAATCGGCCGGCATTATCTTTTGAGGTACCGCTGATGCAGACGATCCCGTTTTTACCCGATCGCTTAAATGCCGAACCGGTCGTATTCCGGGGATTCACCACACCGGAAATGGGGCTGACCGCTTTGCTGAGGCTGGCATTCGGGTTGATGGTGAGCCTTCCTTTTATCCCGTTAGCCGGCTGGGTCATGATACCGACGGGTATGCTGTTCATGCCCTTGTTATTGATTAGTTTTGGCGGTCGCTGGCTCGCTCAGCTTAAGCGCGGCAAACCGGAAAATTATCTCTGGCTGAAGCTGGAAGAGAAAAAACGCCGGCTGGGCATCGGTGATCCGGCATTGATTATTGCGGCTCAGGGTTGGTCGTTGCGCCGAAGCAGTCTGTCTCATCGTAACGGGAGCCTGCGATGAGCCGGTTTCGTCATGCGCTGAAAAACCGTGACCAGCATATCCTGACCCTGCGGCTTGCCTGCGGGGTGCTGGTACTGGTCTTGCTGATTACGCTCACGGGCTGGATGGCCTCACCGCGTAGTCTCACCATCCATAATCCACCGGACTTACGCAGCGGCAGCACCCGCCCGTGGTGGGAAGTGCCTGCGCCGAGTGTCTACAGTTTTGCGTTTTATCTTTTCCAGCAACTGAACGCCTGGCCGAAAAACGGGGCACAGGACTACCCGGCTAAAATTGCGGCCTTGTCGCCTTATCTGACCCCCGCCTGTCAGGATTTTTTACGGGAAGATGCTAAAACCCGGGCCGACAGTGGTGAACTGCTCGACCGGGTGCGGGTGGTGTATGAGATCCCTGGCCGGGGCTACGGGACGAAAAGTGTGACGGTGCGTAACCAGGATAACTGGGTGGTGCGGCTGGATTTGGTGGCTGATGAATATTATCACGCCGAACCGGTCAAACGGGCGCTGGTGCGCTATCCCCTGAAAGTGGTGCGCTGGGAGGGCGATGCGGAGCGTAACCCCTTTGGGCTGGCGCTGGATTGTTACGACGGAATGCCGCAGCGACTGGAAGCGATGCCACAACCTGTGGAAGAGAAAAAGGGAGTGTTTCAGTGATATCTCAGTCTCGTTATCTGTACTTTCTGGCGGGATTTTTCAGTCTCTTGTGGTTCAGCCTCGGTGCAAAGGCCGATGAGCTAATGAAATGGGAACGCATTCCGTTATCCATTGCGCTGAAAGTGGGTCAGGAGCGGATTATTTTCGTAGACAGAAATGTCCGTGTTGGTTTGTCCCCGTCACTCAGCGATAAACTGCGGGTGCAGAGCGCAGGCGGCGCGGTTTACCTGAAAGCCAGCCAATCTTTTCCGTCTACTCGTCTGCAATTGCAGGACAGTGAAAACGGCGAAATTATCTTACTGGATATCACCGCCACCAAAATGGGGTCAACGGAACCCGTCCGCATTCTTTATCCGGATGAAAAAAATTCTGCCCCAAAAGAGGGGTCACCGTATCAGAGAAAATCAGCACTTTCGGCTCCCGCGCCTGTGATATTAACCCGCTATGCCGCTCAGCAGCTTTATGCCCCGCTGCGTACCGTCGAGCCGGTTACGGGGATCCACCCGGTCAGTCTGCATTTACCCGAATCTATCACGACACTCTACCCTTCAGAACCGATTGCGGTTTCCCCGCTGGCCGGCTGGGGCGTGCAAAATTACACCGTGGTAGCCCTGAAACTGCGCAATACGGCTAAGCGCAATATCACGCTTGACCCACGGGCTTTGCAGGGACAATTTGTCTCGGCGACGTTTCAGCATCGCTGGCTGGGCGAAGCCGGGACACCGGAAGATACCACCGTGCTGTATCTTGTGACCCGAGGACAGTCGGATAATGCTTTTATCCCTGAGCCGGTAGCGGTGAAACCGGGAGGCCGTCATGCAGGTTAAATCCAACAGTCTGGTGAAAATGCTGGTGCCGGCGGTGTTGGTTCTCGGCGGGTTTATCGGGATGAAAAGTTGCAGTTCAACCGACACTACCGCGCCCGATACGCCACCCAACAATGTCCTGGCCACATTGTCACCGGAGGAGTTACAGGCGCTGGGTGTCGGTGGCGATACGCCGGAAGATACCCTGCGAACGCTGGTGGGAACGCTCAATAACGTGCGGGCAGAGCAAAAGCGTTTAGGTCAGCAGAATGCCGATATCCTGAAAGAAAATGACCAGTTAAAGCATCAGCGTCAGGATGTCGCCGGTCAGATAGACGCGGCGGTGGCAGCTATCCGGCAGGACGATGAACAGCGCCGGCGTGAATTACAGGATGAACAGCAGGGATTGCTTGCACAGATTGATTTACTGACGGAACGCTTAAATTCAGCGCCTTTGTCTGCGCCGGACAGTCCGATACCACTTGGGTCGGGAAGTATTCCGTATTCTGCCAATTCAGGCTCAGGGCAGAATGAACTTATCTGGATAACACCCGCCGATGAAAAGCCCGCAGACATACAAACCCCCGGCAGTGGAAAAGCCACGGCGCAGTTCCCGACCTCATTTTTAAGTGAACAGCTCGCCGCCGGGCAAAGTAAGCCCCAAAGCCCTTCGCTTCAAAACCCGTCAAAGGAAGAAAATGAACAGCCGGTCTATACCCTGCCTGAAAATGCCACGTTAGTGGGCAGTCAGGCGATGACCGCGTTATTAGGCCGGGTTCCCGTGAATGGCACGGTGACTGACCCCTATCCGTTCAAAATCCTTATCGGCAAAGACAACCTGACCGCCAATGGTATTGAACTGCCGGCGGTGGAAGGGGCGGTGGTATCCGGTTCGGCCAGCGGCGACTGGACGCTTTCCTGCGTGCGCGGTCAGGTTAATTCCATTACCTTTGTTTTTCAGGATGGCACGGTGCGTACCCTGCCGGGCAGCGGGCAAAACAACAATACCAGCGCGAACGGCATCGGCTGGCTGTCCGATGAAAACGGCATTCCCTGTATCAGCGGTGAGCGCAAATCCAACGCCGCCACCTATCTGCCGACCCTGTTTGCGCTCTCGGCCATGCATTCGGCCGGCGATGCCCTGAGTGAAAGTCAGCGTACCGCCCAGACCAGTGGCACCGGCGGTATCACCACCGCGCTAACGGGCAATGCCGGACAGGCGGCATTAGGCAAAGCGATGGCCGGCGGCATGAATGACCTGAGTGAATGGCTCAGACAGCGCTACAGCCAGACGTTTGATGCGGTTTACGTCCCGCCCGGTGCCCGTGTTGTGGTGCATATCACACAACGCCTGGCGATTGATTATGAAACGAAAGGACGTAAGGTGCGCTACGGCGTGCGTGAGACCACCCAACGTGACAATCAGGAAGCATTAGATTAATGGAAAATACCTCTTCTCAGTGGATATTCAGTGCGGGTTCCCCGTATTGCCTGCAAGTGTCGGTGACGTCACGGGCTGAACCCGCACAGGTACAGCTTTACTGGCGTACAGTGCGCAAAAAAGCGTGCCGGTTGTATCTTTCAGCCGGCAGAGAATGTCAGCCATTGTGTGACGGTGATTTTACCGTCTTTCGCCTGACGCAGACGCAGTGGCAGGCCGTGGTTGAAAACAAAGAAAGCGCAGAGCCTGAACAGTGGGAACGGCTGCCCTTTACTTTATCGGAACTGGCGGTACACCCTGAATTTGCCACCTTTACCGCCATCGGCACGACGGAGACCGAACCATGCGGAAACTAAGCCCCTGTTTAGTGTTAAGCTTAATCGGACTGCTGGCCGGCTGTGCGACCTCGAAAGAGACCTTACTCCCTGCCGGGGAGCAGACGGTGCTGGCGATGTGGCAGGGGAACAAGGTCGGTCATGCTACTGTATCGGCAAGGGAAACATTGCGCCGGACGTTAACCCCCGCCGAACGGCGCAGGGCACTGGAAGCACCTTATCATTACAGCCGTTCAGCGGCACAGGAAATCAGCCAGCAATTTCCCCGCTTACCCAACCCCGATATGGTGATGTATGTTTTTCCGCATCTGGTCGCCGGCAATACGCCGATACCGGGCTACAGCACGGTGTTCCCGTTTTACAGCCAAGTACAATATGCCCTGCCGGGTGAACGCACGGAGGCACTGTAATGGAAAAACCCAAGGCACTGAACCGTCCCGGTAAATTGCGTGAGGCGGATGAAACTACTATTTACCATGCAAACCCTTCCATCATCGATTACCTGCCCTGGGTGGAATATCTGGAAAAAGAACAATGCCTGCTGCTGGATGACGGGATTTCCGTCGGGGCGGTCTACCGGATTGACCCCATCGCCACGGAAGGGCGCCCGGTTGCGCGGTTGCTTGAAATCCGGGATCAGCTGGAAGATGCGATCCAGGACAGTCTGGAAGAAGACGATATTTCGCCGTGGGTGGTGCAGTTTTTTTGTCAGGATGAAGATGATCCTGCTGACTATCTCAACACCTTGCGGGGCTATGTGAAACCCTGGGCACAGGGCACAGCCTTTACTGACGCCTTTTTGTCTGAATCGGAACACCACCTGACCAGCATTGCCCGGCCTGACGGGATATTTCAGGACAGCTTAATCACCGGGCAGCCGTGGCGGGGCCAGCAGCGCCAGACCCGTATGGTGGTTTACCGATGGCTTCCGGTCACGCGAAAATCCCGCCATGACAACCAAACCTTACCGGCTGTTGCCGCCCTCAATCAGGTCTGCGAACGGCTGGTCTCATCACTGGCAGCGGCCGGTGTCGTGGCCCATAGGCAAAACGGGGAGCAGATCCATAACTGGCTGTTGCGTCATTTTAATCCGGCGCCGGACTGGGGGATGGCAAAAGCCGATTTTTACCGTACTGTGGGTTACGAACCTCCCAGGCCGCCTGATCTCCCGGTTAATAATGATTTCGCCGAAAGTTTATGGTTTAACCCGCCGGTGTCTGATCCTGAGACCGGTGTCTGGTGGTTTGACGGACTGCCCCATAAAGCGGTGCCGGTTGAGCGCCTGCGCCGTCCACCAGAACCGGGAACACTGACAGGCGAAGTGAAACGGGGCGACAATATCAATGCCCTGATGGATATGATGCCGGCAGGGACGGTAGTTTCCCTGACCATTGTGGCACAGGCACAGGACAGGCTGGAAGAGGACTTTACCCAGCTTTCAAAAAATGCGGTGGGAGAAAATACCGAATCGCTGCGCGTCCGGCAGGATGTGCAGGAAGTCAAAGAGTTGCTGGGGCGACGGCATAAACTGTACCGCAGTGCGCTGACTTTTCTGGTGCGGGGCAAGGATCTGGATGATATCAACCACCGGGTGCATCAGTTATCCTCCACCCTGCTGACAGCCGGATTACAGCCCGTCCGGCCGGAATTCAGTGTGTTACCGCTGAATGCCTACTTACGGGCACTGCCGATGTGCTTTAACCCGCAGAAAGACAAAAAACATGGGTACAGCCGCCTGACCTGGGTACAGCATCTGGCCGGGTTATTGCCGGTGACAGGCCGTTCGACCGGCACCGGGCATCCGGGGTTCAGTTTCTTTAACCGGGGCGGCTCCCCACTGACCTTTGATCCGATGAACAAACAGGATCGTACTCAGAATGCCCATTTATTGCTGTTTGGTCCGACCGGGGCGGGAAAATCCGCCACCCTGTGTGCTTCGCTTATCCAGCTGATGGCCATCCACCGTCCACGTCTGTTTATTGTTGAAGCCGGCAACAGTTTTGGTTTACTGGCCGATTACTATGAAAGTCTGGGGCTGACGGTCAATAAAATCGGTATCAGACCGGGCTGTGGGGTGAGTCTGGCACTGTTTGCCGATGCCCATCAACTGCTGCAATTCAGTCCTGAGCAATTGCGGATTAACGAAGCCGATATTCCCTATACCGATGAACAGCCGGAAGAGGAGGGGGATGAACAGCGCGATATCCTAGGCGAAATGGAAATTGCCGCCCGGCTGATGATCACCGGTGGTGAAAAAAGAGAAGAAGAGCGTCTGACCCGTTCAGACCGTGGTTTGATCCGTGAAGCCATTATGCAGGCAGCTCAGACCAGTTTTGACGAATCACGCCAGATGGTGGCCTCGGATTTACAGAATGCCCTTTATGCCATCGCCCGTAATCACCAGCAGGATGAACACGGTCAGCCTTTAATTACTACACACCGGCGGGCACGGGCGGATGAAATGGCCAGCGCCATGTCGATGTTTACACAGGGGTTTGAGGGAGAATTATTTAACCGTCCCGGTACGCCGTGGCCGGAAGTGGATGTCACCTTGATTGATTTGGGGACACTGGCGCGGGAGAACTACTCGGCGCAGATGGCACTGGCGATGGTCTCGCTGATTAACAAAGTCAATAACCTGGCTGAACGGGATCAATATCAGGATCGCGAACTGCAACTGGTGATTGATGAAGGACATATCACCACCACTAACCCGCTGTTATCACCCTATATGACTAAAGTGGTCAAGATGTGGCGTAAACTCGGTGCCTGGCTATGGCTCGCCACCCAAAACCTGGCGGACTACCCCGATACCGCTGAAAAGATGCTGAATATGGCGGAATGGTGGCTGTGCCTGACCATGCCGCCGGATGAAGTGGAGCAAATCGCCCGGTTTAAAAAGCTGACTGAAGAGCAGAAAGCGGTGCTGCTCTCTGCCAGTAAATTACCCCGTTGTTATACCGAAGGCGTGGTGCTGGCAAAGAAAATCGAAGCCTTGTTCCGGGTTGTTCCGCCAAGCCTATATCTGGCGCTGGGCATGACAGAAAAAGAAGAAAAAGCCGAACGGCGGGCATTGATGCGGGAACATCAGTGCAGTGAACTGGCGGCGGCGGTATTGGTGGCCAGAAAAATGGATGTGGCGCGGTGGTTAAAGGTTGATACAGGGAGATAAAGTAACTCTATTTTTTATTATTTATCAGGATATTAAGTGGTGTATGGGATATGCCATTTATTATAGCCAAAAAATGATGGTCATGTATTAAATAGTTAGTTGTTATGATAATCTTCCGGTATTTCGTGGTGGAACATGGCTAAAGTAGAAGTTGATTGTCGTTATTGTCACAAATCAGAAGATGTTAAAGGACATGGAAAAGGTCATAGAGGTTATCCCCGCTACCGCTGCTATGCCTGCAGTAAAGTCTTTCAGTTGGCATACACCTATCAAGCTTGCAAACCGGGAGTCAAAGAGCAGATTATTGATATGGCGATGAATAACAGCGGCATCCGTGACACGGCCCGCGTATTGAAGGTGGCAACAGCTACTGTGATGAAAACGCTTAAAAACTCAACCCCCGGAACGTGACGACGCTTCCTCTTGACGGGGATGACATTCATCTTATCTGTGAAGTGGATGAGCAGTGGTCGTTTGTGGGGAGTAAGAAAAATCAGCGCTGGCTCTGGTATGCCTGGGAGCCGCGTATGAAACGGATAGTGGCACATACTTTTGGGGATCGCAGCAGAAAAACATGGGAAAAACTACTGGCACTCTTGTCACCCTTTAATATCCGGTTTTACTGTACGGATGATTATGCCGTTTATGATTGTCTTCCTGAAGAAGTCCATCTTACTGGAAAGATATTTACCCAACGTATAGAGAGAACCAACCTTACCCATCGTACCCGAATAAAAAGGCTGAATAGAAAAACAATCGGTTATTCCAAATCTGAAGAAATGCACGATAAAGTGATAGGCACTTTCATTGAGCGTGAAAACTATATTTAGTGATCCTTCTAACCATTTAATACACGACCAGCTTCGGAACGTTCTTCTATGAGAGGTAACATAATAACAGTGGAATCAGAACGGCCTCAACTTACTTGCCGTCAATGGTGTGTTGCTGGTGGTGGATTAATTGGTGGTTTCATGGCTATTTTGGATATTCAAATCACCAATTCATCAATGAAAGTGATTCAAGGGGCATTATCTGCTAGTTTGGATGAAAGTTCGTGGTTGATAACTTCATATTTTACATCAGAGATCATTGCTATTCCTCTATGTGGCTGGCTTTGCCAGATTTTGGGAACGGGACGCTATGCCCTATGGTGCATTGTCGGATTTTTAAGTACATCATTGCTTTGTTCCTTTGCGTGGAATCTCAATTCAATGATTCTTTTTCGTACATTACAAGGATTTTGCGGTGGTGCACTGATTCCTATTTCATTTCGTTTGATTATTGAATTTTTTCCACAGGAAAAACGTCCATTAGGTATGTCATTGTTTAGTATTATCAGCACATTTGCTCCTGCTGTTGGGCCTGCACTAGGAGGGTGGTTAACCGACAAATTGTCTTGGCACGCGATATTTTATATTAACGCAATTCCTGCATTATTATCATATATATTAATTAGTTATTCTCTAAAATATCAAAAAATTAATTGGAATGCTATTCGAACAGGTGATTTTGTTGGTGTTTTTTCTATGATGTTATGTTTAGGGGCATTGATAGTTGTTTTAGAAAAAGGTAGTATGCTAAATTGGTTTGAATCTGACATGATTTGCATTTTAACTATTATATCTACGATTGGTTTAATTGTGTTTATATATAATCAGTTTACTTATCAATATCCGTTAATAAATATTAAATTGTTTAGGGATTTTTATTTTTCATTTTCTCTTTTCATTTTTTCAATGTTTGGGTTATCGATTTATGGTACATTATTTTTGGTATCCTATTACTTGACTAGAGTATATGATTATAATGCATCACAAATTGGTAGTATGGTGATTTGGATGGGATTTCCACAATTAATTATTCTACCATTTATTCCTTTTTTGGTGAAAAGATTCAATCTAAAGTATCTAATTTGTATTGGCTTTTCTGGATTAGCAATTAGTGCTTTTATGAATAGTAGTATGAATGGGGATTTTTCTGAATCACAGATGATTTGGTCAATGCTGATACGTGCACTGGGACAACCGTTTATTATGGTTCCACTTTCTTTATTAGCCACTCGCCATATACAGCAAAGAGATAGCACTTCCTCTGCTGTCTTAATAAATGTTTTTCGTAGTTTGGGTGGTTCATGCGGTATTGCTATGTTGACCACATTTTTTATTTCGCGTTTCAATACCCATTTTTATGATATTAAAACATCTCTAATATCTAGTAGTGGTGTATTTACTTATTATCTTAACAGTGTCAAAAACCTGATGATTCATCATGGATTAGAATCTGATACACAGGATGTGAAACATACAGCTATTGCTATATTGGAGAAGAATATAGTGCAGCAAGCTGAAATTATGGCTTTCAACGATTTGTTTTTGATCATGGGAGGAATAATGCTGATTACAGTTTTTTTAGTATTATTTTCTACTTATGATTTTTACTTGCATTTGGCTAAGAAGGAATCATAATGAATCAACAAAAACCAATGACTATTTGGCATTACTTATTATCACGTGATGGGGTAATGACCATTATTATTCCTATTGTTCTTTACAATATCATGTTCTGGATAATGGGAGTTGGTATTGCTGTGCTGACAGTTGTCCTTTATTCTGGTGTAGTACAGTTGGTTAGCCGACAGAGAGGCTCTTTATCCATTGTTGTTTTAATAGTGGTGTCAGGGGGCAGTCACTATCTTTACCTTCATGGGTATACTTTGTTCAACATTAGTGAAGAAAATGTTTTTTTATCTGTCAGTGGTGCTCTTACTGTAGTAGTGGTATTTAGTTTTTATTCCTTAATCAGATTGCCAATCATCCAGATAATAGCTGAGCAAGCTATGCCGAGATTGAAGAGCATTCCTGCTTATGGTACAGCGTTGTATACCAGAGTTTGGCATGAAGTTACAGTAGCTTGGATTTTGGTCTTTTCATTGAAAGCAATGGGGATCTATATTCTTTCTCGTCAAAGCAATATACCTATTGATATAATTATTTTTATTAGTGGCTGGCCATTAACATTTTTAATGATATTGTTTAGTTTTCGGTGGGCAAAATATCGTTGGAAATCTAATGCGTATAATAAACACTGTAAGTAGTAAGTGAAAGTTATTAAATAATATATTAAGTTTTTGTTTTATTAAGCTATGTTTTATTCTGGCTTGTAATATTTAATTGTTATAAGTGTGAGTTTTTTATAAACCATAGATACTTTAAAAGTAAATCATAGGAAATAGCATGATGAAAAGCATTAGAATAATTATCATTGCTTTTGTTTTGTCTCTAGTGGTCTTTTATTTTTATTGGTATTTTTATTGGCGTTTTTTTCAAACTACAAATAATGCTTATGTGCAAGCGGATATTACAAATGTTAATTCCCATTTAAGTGCCATAGTAATGGAATCTAACATTCAGGATAACCATAAAGTGAAAAAAGGTGACTTTTTGGTACAGTTAAATAAGAGTGAATTTATGCTAAATAAACAAAAAGCTATGGCAAAATTGGAACAGAATGAAAGCACATTAATTAATGCACAGGCAAGCTACAAAATGCAACAGAATGTAGTTGAAGAATATCGTAATAGTTTAATTTCGACAAAAGTGAGTTTAAAATATGAGTATCAAAAACTTGAACGTTTTTGGATTTTAAAAAAAAGACATTATGTTTCTCAAAATGATTTAGATGATGCTATTTCGAATTATAAAATCGCTACATCTAAGTATCATGAAGCACAAGCAAAGCTAAGAACACAAATTAGCAAACTTGTTGTACAAGAGAGTAAAATTAAACAAGCTAAAGCCACTATACGGCAGGCCGTAGTTTCTTTAAATCAAGCGGAACTTATGTTGAACTATACACGGATAGTTGCACCAAGGGATGGAGTGATCGCTAACCGTAGCATACAAGTTGGTGGGATGATTCAAGCAGGACAAAGCATTGCCAATATTGTATCTAATCAAACACCATGGATACGAGCCAATTTTAAGGAAACGCAAATTTCACGTATGCATAAAGGCCAACCAGTAAAAGTTTCTATTGATGCTTATCCTGATAAAATTTTTCCGGCAAAGGTAGATAGTATTTCACCTGCGACTGGAGCTACTTTTGCCTTACTTCCCCCAAATAATGCGACTGGAAATTTTACAAAGATAGTTCAACGAGTATCAGTAAAGATAGTCTTTGATCTGCCAGAAGAAATTGATAGTGGATTATCTGCCACGGTAACGGTGGATACTCGTTCATAGGGAGGGGATTCAAATGTTTTAGAAAATGAAATGGGTGCTGCTGAGTTAACATATTAGGTGTACAGACGAGATGTAGGAAGGTGGAAATTATCTATGATAAATTTGTTGTTAAATAAGTCAGAACATTTTAGGAGATTGAACTTGTTAATGTGATGAATCGCGATGAATTTGTTATTCTCATTCAGAAAATAATGACTCCCTTCCTTAACACAACTTATCATCAAACAAAAAGTTGACCCCGTTTAACCCAACCGATACAGTATTTAACTGTAACTACGTATGATCCATCGCCTGTAAGGATCACCGATTAGATGGCGAAACAAAACTCCCGTAGCCTGCAAGGGAGTGCATCACAATGCGGTACATCTGCGCACTTTTGGAAGCAGATATCGTCGGGTAAATAACCCACTGTCCGGCGATGAAAGTTATCCGGTGTTATGAACAATCGGCTTACCACACAATACGGGCAGAACCTTCTTTGCTTCGATCCGAATGAGGTATGACATTAACCCACGTTTTAAGTCACGCACGATAAACGTTCTGAATCCTGTACAGTGATGGCACATCAGGATCAGATGACGTCAATATTTTCAGCGTCCACAGCAGTGCGGCGTCACTTGCGTAAACGCAGCGCGATTACCAAGTGACGCCGTCAGGCGACCAACGTCCAGAACACGCCCGGCCTGCCTTTACGACCGATTTGATCCCCGAATTACCCAGTGAAACCGCGAAAAAGAGGCCATTAACTGACATTCTGCCTGTACGATGCTCTTTAACTAGTCAGGCACTCCACCATTTAGTTGCTCATCAAACGGTAAAGAATTCAGACGAGCCAACTCCTCAAAAGTCAGAGTATGACTCCGCGGTTTCTCGTTTTCTCCAAGCTCTGCAATACGCAGTTTCAGTGGCATCGGGCAAACCACGCCGCTGAATATACAGGTGCCGGTTGCAAGCGTTGGAATTGATTCCTCAGTAAGATGATCAATATAAGAAACTGACTTCTCGATTGCGTAGAGATCGTTTTGGTTTATCAGTCGGTGAATGAAGTAGTTATGCGCCTGAGAAATAATTGTCGGGGATATATCGTTTGGACGCTGACTGGAAATAGTTACAAAAACGCCAAACTTCCTGCCTTCTTTGATTATTTCCTCAAATGTTTCGAGCCTGTAATCCTTCCAGTTTTCAGATTCACGGTATGATGCACTGGAAAGTATATTATGCGCCTCATCGATAATTAGATGTAGTGTAGACGGAATCTGGCTTGATTTTTTTACCGAGTAAGCCCACTTTGCCAGCAGTAAGGGTAAAGTTTTTTTCATGGTGAGATTGACCATGTTCAAATTCAATACGACAAAATTTTTAGTTTTCCAGAGATCATCACCGGCTGAGGTATCAAATATTTTCCTTATATCCTTGCGTATCCCGCGCATTCTGTTGATGACCGGAGAAAGATGTTCAGGATTTGAGCGGTTGGACAGATATTCGATGATCAACTGCAGATACATGTAATCTAGCATTTCTTCCATAAGGTCATCAGGAAATTTATAGGCCTCAGCTTTATGGTACATATTACACTGTCGTGTATCTTCTTCTTTATTGAAATGAATACCAGAATTCGTTCGCCATACTCCCCCATTTTTAAAATAAAAATTAATGTCAGCGGTGAGATTTTCATCCTTTAATACTGGACGGAATAAATCAATGAGATCATCGCTTTTCTTCTTTTCACATCTGAAAAGAGTTTCAGTCACCCGTCTTGTTAGAATTCCGCGAAAATAAGCCTGAGGATTTTCTTTTGCTTCAACATACTGCCTGAATTCAAGAACGCGCTTCAGAAAAGGCTTCTGCGTTTTATCTGTCGCATCTGTCAGCACGGAGAGAATTTCATGTTCAAGTAACACACCCGCAGGCATCGGTATACGATCGCCGTCATTACGATGTGTGTTAAGGTTATATACAACCTTGTCACGCGTGATGCAGTCCTCCCAGCCGTATTCACCATTAAAATCAAGCAGTATAAAGCGTGCCTGTTGTTTAAAACCCTCGCCAAGTAGCTCACCCAGCGCTTTATAGCCGTGCTGGTAAAGGGCAGCGAGCGTATTTGATTTCCCGCTGCCCGTATTACCGAAAATAGCAATGTGTGAATTGAGTAGGCCACTGACCGGAAGGGTGATATCAATATCCTCCAGATCTGTACGCGAGAATTGCAGTCCGCCCTTACTTGCATCTGTAATGGAGTGAATAAGCTGAAGGGTTTCTTCAGTAAGAATGAAGGCCTCGTTACCTATCAAAGGGAGCTCGCGCGTCCCGCCCGTGAACCTACCGTAGCGATCAATGTATCCTGAAAGGGTAGCAGTCAGATATCTACGATAACGCAGCGAATCACTTCCGCTGCCGGAAGAGGGCTTTTCTTCGACGATTTTTTCAGTTTCCACTTTAGCAATTAGGCTCACAAATCCTTTTTTTATTTCAATGAAACTACCTACTGAAACATTTTTGAGTACTTTCCCGTGAAAAAAAAGATCGCTGAGATTTTTGTTTTTATCAACCAGTACGCTCACCGTTCTGCCTGATACCTCACAGACCTCTCCGATTCTTAATATTGCCTCTTCATTAACAAGAGCGAACGTCATTTCCTCTCTCCTAAAAAACAGGTAATAATTTCAGTCAGTTTCGAAAAGTCGAGGGAAACACCAGGAGTATAAACCACGTCGACATTTGAGTAATCACTAAATTTATCAATGAAATGGAAGCGTGCAGCGTCATCATAAGCAAAAATAACAATCTTTAGCGTAGCATTGCGTAAAGCTTTTTTCGTAAGCGTTTCAATATGTTCATCCGCAAACGAAAAGCCGAAAACTACCAGTAACGTGCCTTCCTTATCCAGTTCATTGGCGTAAGTGCGCAGCAAATCGTAATAGATATTGTCCAACACAGTTTCACGGAATTTGTCTTTTCTTGGAAGAACAAGCTGATGCGAAGTGACCCACTCCTGCCTTTTAACTAGGCTGTCAAAAGACGTCGGCTTAAACTCCTTAATTGAGTAATATATATTTTTTTCAAAACTATGCCAGGAGAGGGAACCATGAAGTTTTATCAGATTAACGGTAGGTAGTTCTACGCTGTAATTATACAGATTTCCGGTGGCATGGATCGTTTGATAAAAGCATTTTGCATCAAATATCATTCGATTATAGATATCGGCACGCTGGCGGAAGCCATCGTTAAGAATAATATTGTTGTTGGTAACCGCTGCATTCTCAATAAACAGGTCATAGTTGGTCGTAAATAAATTAATCCTACGAGGTAACAGCCCTGTTCGTCGCCGTGTCAGGAGCATTTCAAGCGCCCGCATAAACTTTGTATAGTTACACTGAGTCACCTTAACCTCTTGCGCGATATCTGGGAGGAGTTCTTCACTAGGCTGGTTTCGTTTGAGAAGAACATTATTTGCCCTCCATATGTCGCTGAGAAATTCTTCTGCTTTGTTGAAGTATTCTTCATCATTCTCTGACCGCACAAGGGCTTCGAGTTCATTCTCAATATCACCAAGAACTTTAATTGCAGGAAGGGAAGCGCCTGAGCCGATAAGAAAATTGATGTTAGCAGACTGGAAAATTCGCTCGAAAAACTCCCGATCTCTGTCCTGACCGTAGTACGCCCGCTGAAGAGCCATGCTATGCTGTTCCTTATGTGTGATGGATAAAAATCATCCTACATACTACGACATCGCATGTATAATGTTTATATGTTATTGGTATGGGATGATGACTCAGATAAGCAAACCGGTATTCAGTCTGACCGGAGGCTCCACAAGTTCCTTTAGCGTCTAGGTCGATCTCCTATAAAAATAGTCCTGATGTGACCAATTTTAGTTGGCGCCTTGGCAAGCTTCCATCGCAATGAGGGTATTGAGCGGAAACGCCCTGAGCGTATCCAGCAATTTTTGCCGTGAGATTTTTTTATTCCAGGCCACAGAGTTATCCGTTAACCAGACACAGACTTGGAAAACGTTTTTGGCGAGATCAATGCCCACCACTTTAATTGTGTTCATGAGAGGATCTCCCGAAATGCAATATACTCAGTATCAAGTTAAAGATGACACTGTCAGCCACTGAAGAAGGGAACGTCCATCACATCAATTGATGCTTTGATTAAGTGAGAGATAACGACATATTAAATTAAAGTGGGATAAGAATGGGTTGCTAAGCTTGATGAGTGGTCTGAATAGGTAGACAATAGAAACCGGATCTAGATATGTCTAATTAAGTATATAGATAAATTAGGATGTGGACAGTACGGATGCTTTTTGAATATGCCCTTCATAATGATTCAAACACAATAGTTCACGTAGATTCAGTGCCGAACGGAAAGCGCTGTAACTGTGTTTGTAAGCACTGTGGTGATACCCTCATTGCAAGGAATAATGGGAAAATCGTCGCACACCACTTTTCTCATACTACAAAGGAAGAAAGCCGTGACTGTCGAATGACGCAGTTACATATAGCGATGCAGCTACATTTTTCTTCGCTATCTGAAATTACTCTTCCAGCAAATGAGATAACCATCGACAAAACAGATATCGTCATTTCTGACCTAACAACTGAAGTTAAAAAGTCAGTACTAGAATATAGGATCGGGCCCTACCTGGCAGACGTATATCTTGCGACAGATACTGGCGATGTAGCTATTGAAGTTTGTGTTACTCACAAATGTGATGAGGATAAAGAACGGTATTACATTGACCAACAGATTGATTCAATTGAGTACTACTTTCCTCTTGCTAAAGGTAATAGCATCTCTGAATGGATCTCTCTAGTAAGAAATAATCTCGTTGAATACAAATGGATTTATCACTCAGAACTTGAAATTAAGAAAATCGAGTATTTTAAACAGATAGAAGAAGAGAAAAGGAATAAAAAGGCAGAAAGAAGAAACAGGGCTTTATCATCGCTTCGGAAGGCCATATCTAGCAAAAAAATTCACTTACCCAATATACATAAAGAGATGGAGTATATTTATGCAGGACAATCTTATAAAGAAAGACTGTTGATCTATTCCAAAAGGAATATAACCTGTGACAAGGTTTTACTTTGTTATGAATCAAGTGACTATGCGGTAATCGAAGGATATAGTAATAATCGTGTGATATCGATTATCTATTCTTTTACCGAAGAGATATTTACTCTAAATTATCAAGATGACAGAAGTATAGTTTGTCGTCATTATTCAAATGAATCGAATGCATCAAAGTGGACTTGGATTAAGCATCCATCATTATCCGCGAAATTTAATAAAATAAAGTTACAATTCATATCTGATTGCAAGCATGTCTATCATAAAAGAGTAAGGTCAGTATATCTAAAGGGTGAGGTGACCAAACTCGCATCCGAATACTTAGATAACCGTCAATGTTACTTTAATCGGGACTATCAGAAATGGAAAAGATGGATGATTAACAAAGAGTTATTTATACCTAGCCAAAATAAAAAAAATCCTTCATTCCCTGATATCTTGAAGAAGAGGGAGTATCGCATGCTCTGGCCATTCCAAGCATTGGATATAATAGTGTTAAGTCATTTAGCAGAAATGGTGGATGCTTACCCTGTTAGCCAGAAGATATATTATCACGATTTATTTATTGAACTCGCAGGAAAATATGATTTATCAGAACAATATCGATACCTATCGAAAGAGTTTAAAGATTTAAATACTTCAATTACTACCTTTGATTCACTTGTTGATGAAGATAGAATAATTCAAGATGCATTATCTACCCTTGACTCACTTATTGCTGAAGATAGGATGATTCAAGATGCATTAACACCCTTTGCTAAGATGGGTATCATTTCTGTTAGCAAGAATCACTTAATAAGAAAAGGTTCTCTTATATTAGCACTAGTAATTTAGCCTCATGTTATTTATATGCTATCTACTGATTTTTTTACAAGCATTTAGAACAAAATGCTGCAATTCTATACAGAGCTAGGGGTAGGGCTGCTCTCACTGCTAAGCTGAGCTGCCCCGCATTGAGTTCGAGTAATCAGATGACACTTGCTGAATACGAAAACCAATATTATCAACGGCTCGGAAGTATCTAGATTATCCGTGGTGATTCAACCAGTGTTCGTCGCGAACACCAAAAACCATATTCGACCAATGCTTTGTAATATTACAGATTTTAAAGTAATGCGCCTCACTAGCTTTATTGTCTACCGAGCGACGCCAGTCGATAAAATCAGTATTGCCAGAGGCAATAGGTAATTTAGTTAGATAATTTTGTATTCCAAGCTTTAGCCCTGCAGCCGGATCGTGCCGGTCTGCACACAGACCGTGCTCTAATGAAGTAGCTTCGATACTCACAAGCCTGAAAGCATGGGAAGGGTAACTATTCACCTGAGAGTCATTAGTCATGGGACTGCGATAATGTAAAGCCCAGAAATATGCAGCTACGGCATAGAGGCAGTATGCGAAGTTTGTCACTTCCATAGCACTTCGTGAATCCGAATCAATAGCAGGTAGCCTTAATTCCGGGAAAAAATCGTATTTACGTTCGTTCACCATGAACTGAAACGCAAAGGTATCAGCAACGATTTCCCTGACATGACCTGCAATCCGATCAGCAAGTATTTTATCATCCCCCTCATCAACAGCGCGGTGAATGAAAAAACTATCAGATGTGGTTGGTGTATCTCCCTTTTTGTTAAGCGTTCTTCTCTCACCATGTAAGTTATGGAAATGACCAATCTCATGGAGAACCAGGAATACGAACAACGTTTCAACGAATTCATTAAAAACTAGACGGTAGTCTGGCTCCCATAACCACCAGGACTTCTCATTTTTCCATTCAAACTCGCCACCCTGCAACCAACTGCCCATATTATTTTCCCAAGGCATAAATCTTTTTGTGGCTGGCTCTCTCTGACGACATTCAACGCCGGTCATCATAGATGCCGTACGAAATATGTACTCCAGCATCCCTTTGTAGACCAGAACGATATGATGGGTATGAACAGCGGCAGCCTGAACTCGCTGACTTTCCACAAGATAAAAACTTGAATCTCCTGGAATATAATTTTTGGTCAGCCGGATCCCTATCGCGTTCAGTTTTTGATAAATATCATCCTCTGCATCTTCATAGTTGAAGAAAATTTCACCTGTTTTTGAGAACAGGTTTATCTGTATATAATCTTTCACCGACTCACTGTGTTCACTCACCTGCATTCCCCCTGATTAACTGGCTCCAAAATTAGATTATTTCAGAATAATATTGGAATGACCACGCCTCGTAGACATTCGCTGCCCTCACGGTGAGGACTTTTCGAAAGCTTCCGGACAGACGCTACCCAGATGACTGTGGCGTCGGGTCCGGTTTTCCGTTTTAGTTCCACGAACTTTTTGAGACAGCTAGTTGTTCAGCCATCACACAGACGATTTAATGGCCGAAGGCATTGGCACCGCTTTGGCAGTCGTCATTTTAGTTGATTGCTATGATTGATAAGAACAGGCAATGTCCGCTTCTCGCTCAAAGCAGATCACCCAATATCATTCAATGTGGTCACCTAAATTCCAACCTATCTCCCAACCTTATTTTCTGTCCCAGAAAATGAATTACCCATTGACCTGATGATGTCCGTTTATTAGCGTAGTCAGACTTATCGATGATCCGGTCGCTTGTAAGGATCACCTTCGGGCAGCGACAGCAATACTCCTGTAGCCTGCAAGGGAGTACACGACCGTGTGGTACATCTGCGCACCTTTGGAAGCAGATATCGTCAGTCTGATGACGATGAAGGTTGTTTAATTTTATCCATCATGGCCAGCCGGCCAGTCACCCAACGGGGAATACGTTTCCCATTGGGTCGGTGTTCTCCGTTTTTTATTCAGGAGAATACCATGCAACAAAATACACCCCCGACCACGGTGCACACTGCGCCCGTGTCTGAACATTCCCCTTTTGCTGACCTTTTTTCGCAAACCAGTTCACTGGAGCGGATGCTGTTGGAGCACACGTTCGTTAAAGCTGCCGCTGTGCTATGTGAAAACTATCGGCGTGATCGGTGGCAGTGCCGAAAGGTGTCAGATACTGTTGCTTATGTCGTACCAACACGGTCGGATGCATATGTTGTCAACGTCAATACAACGGGCTTTAACGGCGAAGTTTCTGCTGATACGTTCGGATTGATGGTGACCTTGACCGTATTAGGTTATCTGGCCGCACTCATGAAGCAAGGCGAGTATGCTGAGCAGTTTTGTAACCTGCGGGAATATGCGGCGTTACTGCATCCCCAGGCTCAGTGCATCCGGGCGGCTCTGGGCTTAAAAGGAGACTGTGATGCCAAATAATGCACACATTATGCTGGACAGTCTTGCGCTGTCGGCCGTATTTCCCGATAAGACCCCGCTGGAACGGTTGTTTCTGGGGTTCCTGCTGGCCAATACCGCGTCAACGTTATACGGCGATTACCAGCCTGAACAGTGGACGAGCCGACACGTGTCTGAGTCACTGATCTATCTGGTGCCGATGCGGGCAGAAACCTATTCTGTTTACCTGCCGGACACGCAATTAACGGTCACGCTCTCCGCGGATGCTTTCGGACTGGCGGTTACCTCAATCGTATTGGCCCGTGTTGTGGTGCTGGATGAACCGAATGAGGAAACGTATCGGTTCTGTGCATTGCAGGAGTACGCGCAGCAGCACCCTGAAAACGACCTGATAAGAATGGTCATGACACTGAAGCCTGAAGAAGCGGCTATCAGCCTGTCATTTATTCATAACAACAATAATCATCACTGACGTTATCAGCGCATGAGGCTGTTAACGCTTTTCTTAAGCGCCTGACCAGGGAAGCAAAAACACCTTCCCGGCCTCGGGCGGGTGTTTTCTTTATTTAACGTGAAATCAAGGAACACCATCATGAGCCCTATTTTTTTACCGGCACCGGATGATGCCGACACCGCAGTACATGAGGCATTGTTTACTGCGCAGGTAACCGGCCTGAGACAACATCCGACAGCGTCACAGCCATTGCTGACAGATACCCTGACGATAGGGGAAGCCTCCACCATTACAGAAGTGGTGCAACGCCTGAGGGTCATTCACATTTTGGGGGACTGGCCGGCACTGGAGACGTTATCCGGTCAGTGTGAGCGGGCTTTTTTTCCGCTGACCGTCATGATTGTTGACGCGCAGGACAGAAAAGTGCTCGGTGGCCGATTTGATGACGAAATTGTCTGGGCGCAGCCGGTCACGCTCACGTCGGAACGTTTGTCACTGAAACGACAGCAACAGCGATTATGTCAGGCTGCAATGCTTGAGCAGAGCTGGCAGAATGCGCCGGCGGCCCGTGCGTTATGGCATCAGGCGCATTTATTGTCACTGCATGGGGTTTCCTCCTGTTATCAGCAGTGCCATGAAGTGCGGGATATTCTCCGGTATGGCGTCTCCGTCAGTGTCTTTTCTGAGGTGACGTTATGACCACGTTACGTTTAACCGTCTGGCAGGTGATTGCGGCTGCCTTGCTGAAACGGCATTTTGGCCTGAGCCTGACCGATACGGTCCTGTGTGAAACCGACACGGTGGCAGCACTGATAGCCCGCGGTGTCCAGCCTTCAGAAGCCATTAACGAACTGGTGGATAAATACGACTTAATCCGGCTGAACACGCAGGTTATCCCGCGCAGTACGCCTTATCTGGATATCCACGATGAGCTGACGGTTATTTTTGACAGTGGTCTGGCTGACAGGCTATTCAGGCAGACCGGACAGTAATACTTTTTGTTCAATCTACCCATCGGGGGAATTGTGCCCCGACCGGGCGGTTCCTCCTGTTTATTTTTATCATTCAAGTGAGGAACTTAATTATGACAGAATGGTGCACCAATCAACTGGAAATCACCGGCAAATCCGTCTGTCTCGATGTAATGCAGCAGTGGGTCTGCGGGGAAGAAGTCCCCCGTTACCGTCAGGCGGTGTTACAAAGCCTGCGGTTATTTCTGGCGGGTTGTGCGGGAATACTGAAACCGACCAAACCACAAACCTACACCCCGTACCCGGCGCTGGTGCGCGGCACGGCGGTGCCAACGGCGCAGCATCTGGCCTTTGAACAGTGGTTGTTGTTGTTACAGAATAATGTGCCGTTGAATACGGACAATATTAAACGCATTGATAACCTGTATCGTCAGTCCGGTCTCAGCCTGATGTCCTGGGACAAGGTGCCGGAAGCGGCGCGTGATATTATCGCCCGTCTTCTGACCCGCCAGTATACCGACTGGTTCGGCATGGTGGGCTGGTCTGACACACCCGATATCGGGGCATGCTGGGATAAGCTGAATGCGTACCCGCAGGCGGCACAGCCCTGCGATATGCTGATGATTATGTCAACGAATCTGGCGACTGAAATCAACGGTAATAGCACGCTGCTGAAAGGCATTGCCACGACGGCGCAGTTTTACGAAGAACAATACGGAATGGAATGGCCGTTTGGCCACCATGTTCGCTGGGAACGCCGGAATGTCAGCAGCTTAACCATGCGTTTTGACTCCCCCTGGGCACCGCCTTCGGCCGAGTTGGTGGGCGAACTGTCATCGGTGTTTGACTGTGAAATCCGCCACTGGTACAGCGAAGCATCAGGAAGCCTCAAAGGCTACGATTGCTATGACCAGGGCGAGCATGTGGACAGTGGCAACGGGCAGTCAGGACGGGAGAACCGGCCTGCGCTTTATCTGGTCAACGATGAAAAGCGGGATATGAACCTGCCCGTATCGGCCATCGCCGTTGGGCAATAGCCATTCGTTTAACTCATCATTAATTTATTGTTTTATCTTCACTTCAACCGAAAGGGGAAACATTTTCCCTTTTCGGACGTGTTTTCCCCGTATTTTTTTTGCAAGGAAAACACGTTATGGCATCTCGACCCGATCATCAGAAAGAGTTTATTTCTCTGTTTAACCAGACGGCGCGTTACCACCGTCGTTATCAGGTCTTTCAGGATTTTTGTAATTGTGCAATGGCTGCGATTCACAATAAGTACAGTTATTGCGAGAAGCTGGAGCAGTACTACCTGAAAACCCACAAAAAGTACGAGCGGGAAGATGTTGACCGGATTGTAAAACTCTTTTCTTATACCGTGCTGGGACTGGCTCAGAGTCCTTGTGATTTTCTGGGCCGTGTGTTTATGCAGCTGAATTTGGGGGATAAAGCCCTCAATCAATTTTTCACCCCCTGGGAGATGGCCAGAATGATGGCGAAAATACAGTTGCAGGATGTCTCTATACTATTGCAGGAGAAACCCTTTGTAACACTGTATGAACCCGCCTGCGGGGCGGGCTGCATGACCCTGGCCGCCGCCGACGTCCTGAGAGAGCAGGGGCATGACCCGTTATGCAGCCTGTGGGTGTCCGCGATTGATATTGACCCGCTGGCGGCGGTGATGGCTTATATCCAGTTTTCGCTGACCGGCATACCGGCCGCCGTGACTATCGGTGATGCCTTACAGGATGGCGACAACAAACGGACCCGTTACACACCCGCCCATTATCTGGGCAACTGGTCAAGCCGTTTGCAGGCATATGAACAAGCCGCATGAACCTTTTTTCACATTGACTTTCTTTTCTTCCACTGGCGCCTTTCGGGGCGCTTTTTTTGTTTTTAAATGGCGTTAATACAATGAATTATGGTGAAAATTAAGCTGATTTTGTCAGTCAGGGGATGAACCGGGTCAGATTAATTTTCATTTTTGCAAAAAGAGTTGTTCCTTGTTTCCGGCCGGGATTCACCGACACTGAGCCAAATCTGAACCGAAAGAGGAAGACCATGTTTCAGCGTTTTAAATCCCGTTTTACCCGTCAGTCTGTGACACAGCCAACATTATCCGGACAACAACCACAAACCCTTCACGACAGCCGGGGCTATTTCCGTCCACAGTCAGCAGAGGTGCTGCTGGCAACTTCAGAGCGTGGTCAGTATCTCCGGCAACTGTGGGAAAACAGTGCGCTGCCCGCCGGGTTGTATCAGCAATTCTATCTGGATCCGCTCCGGCAATTATGCGCCCGTGTGCAGCATGTTCCCGCGACACAAGAGGGCATCTGGTCTTATCGCGGTGGATTTATCGATCTGACCCTGCAATTTACTGCCTGTGCCGTGCGGCTGGCAAAAGGGCATATGTTGCCACCGGGGGTGGCACCGGAAACACAGGCCGCACAAAGTCTGCTGTGGCAGGCGGTGGTGTTCTGGGCGGCGCTGTTTTACCACCTGCCTCTGCTGCGGCAACTGGAAGGGGAACTGGAAGACGGGCATCACTGGCCGCCGGGATTGTGGATACCTGAACGTCGTTTCCGCTTCCGGTTTCAGGCACTGCGGCCTGAGCTGCCTGTCCTTTATAAGACGCTGCTGGCTGCCCGTTTGTTACCGGAGGAAGCGGTGACCTGGCTGTCTTTAGTGCCCGGTGCGTGGCAGTGCCTGATGTTGCATCTTGGCGGACATCCGTCTTCTGTCCCGTTGACGGACTCACTGCTTCAGTCTGCCGCTGAGCAGGTGCAGTCACCGCTGCTGAATCCCGTTGAATCTGCTAAACCGGCTACCGATACCAGGCTGTCATCATCAGAACCCGATCCGGTTATTCCGCCTGTCACACCGGGAATAGCCCCTGCGCCCGACACCACCGAGGATACCCGGAGATTACTGTCATTGTTTCAGGCAGAGGAATGAAATTTTGATGAAAAATAATGCAAATGGTAACGATAACGATTCGAAATTATCCGAACGCACCACATCAGCGCCGGAAGGCCTTGTTTCTGCAATGTACAAAAGGTCATTATATGAAAAATGAAATAATTCAATGTGTTAATTAATCTTTCAGTTTATTAACGGGACATTTCTGTACCGGGACACAATATTACACACTAAGGAAACAACAATATGTTAAATAATGAGGAAAAAATGGGCTGGGATGCGTTGCTGGACGAGTATTTCTTCTCACGGATATTACGGCCGGCAACCGAATGGAGTTATCGCAAGGTAGTGCGGGTCTTTATCCGGTATCTGGGGGAAACGGGGTCGCCGGAGAGCGTGACTCACCGGGATGTCCTGCGCTGGCGGCGTCATCTGCTGATGGAAAAAAATCAGTCCGGCTATACGTGGAACAATAAGGTGGCGCACCTGCGGGCCATTTTTAATTTCGGGATGGAAAGAAAACTGTTGTCACACCCCAAAAATCCGTTTAATGACGCGGCAGTCAAAAAAGAGAAGAAACAAAAGAAAACCCTGAGTAAGGCTCAGATAACCGGGATTTACCTGCGGATGCAGCAGTATGAAGAGGAAGAACGTTTACAGATACAGACTGCCCCGCGGGGAGGACGCTGTGCCTTATACCCGACGGGGTACTGGCTGACCGTACTGGATATCTTCCGGCTGACGGGCATGCGCCTGAACCAGCTGCTGCATCTGCGGTTACGGGATATTAATCTGGACAACAGTTACATTGAGTTGCGTGTGGAAGGCAGTAAAAACCACAGTGAGTGGCGGGTGCCGATGATCCCGCAGCTGAAACCCCGGCTGGCGCAGCTGGTTGAACAGGCAAAAGCCTGTGGCGCGAAAGAGGATGATCCGCTGTTTGATTTAACCCGCCTGCGTTTTTGTCATCACGGACGCCATGTCAGTCACCAGTATCATCATGACAGAGAAAAGCAACATCTCCGTTCTTTCTTTAACCGCCTGTCTAAAGAATGTGGTTTTGCTGTCTCGCCCCACCGCTTCCGTCATACGCTGGCGACAGAGCTGATGAAAGCCCCCGACCGCAATTTGCAGCTGGTCAGGTGTCTGCTGGGACACCGCAGTGTGGCGACCACGATGGAATATATTGATATCGATATGGAAATCGCGGGTAAAACCCTGGCGAATGAACTGGCGTTTTATCTGGATCTTGCTGTGTAACTCGTTAACGTGATGTAAAAAAACAGGGCAGGATATCAGCGGGATTGCCCTGACTGTGTCACTGGATTATGGGATGGTTTGGAGGTGGAGACACAAAACGAAGAAACCGGGAAGTGTGCTCAAAGAGCAATTCTGACCATCACCTGACTTGACATCAGAATCAATTACTGAAATCATTACTTTAAACGTAAAAAGGTGAGCACAAACTGTGTTCACCTGACTTCGTATAGAGTGGCTGTTCTTAGTTTATTAACTTACGCAAAGTAATAGATTATATTCATTAACATTTGCTTAACAGCACTTATTTCTGACTCATCTGTTAAGTTATTGATATCACTTCAACAAACGAGTTTTAAAATTGGTGCCCGGAGGCGGAATCGAACCACCGACACGGGGATTTTCAATCCCCTGCTCTACCGACTGAGCTATCCGGGCTAACGGGGCGCATTAAACCGTATTCAGCCCAATCCGTCAAACATTTTCTGCGAAAAAACAATAAAAATTGATTGATTGCTGTGTTTTTGCACCAATTTAGTATGGTTATTCAGCTTTGATTGTTTTTTATTAACTTAACGCCCCGTTTTTTCGGCATTTTGCGATGGTTAATATATCCTGTGCCAGCCGTTTTGCGATGTTCACATCTTCAAGCTCTCTTTTCACTAATAGCTTACTAAGACACCCTTCAAGGATAAGTTCCATTTGTTTGGCTACTTGTTCACTGTCATCAATATCAAGTTGCTGTAATAGCTCTTTGGTGTAGTGAAAAGAATGTTGTTTTTGTAATTCCGCTAATTGGTGGATGGGGTGATCAGCATCAGGAAAAGTACTGCAAGCAGCAATGAACAGACAACCTGGATAACGTTGTGCTTGGACTTTTTCTTTGAGGGCATCATAGCGCGCTAATAGTTTTTGCTCAGGAAATAAAGTCTCATCCAACAGAGTTTGGCGTTGCCAGATCTCAATCTGTTGGCCGTGATAACGAAGACAATCATAGATTAACGCTTCACGATTCGGCCAAAAATGCAGTAGTTGACTCATATCAAGAGGTAGAGGCGTTAACAGTGTCTCCAGTGTTGCAGACAGCCCATGTTGTTCTAATGAGTTAAGAACATGACTAAGCACGTATTCGCGTTGCACAGGTGCTCTCCTTTCAGATGATTTTACTGTCAATTTTGTTGTATCCGCTGAATATGCTGGTCAAAACGTGGTGCATCCATGAATCCGTTGACTCGCGAATGGGGCAGCTCTTTTCCCTGTGTATCAAAAAATAAGATAGTGGGAAGCCCCAGTACGTTCAGCTTTTGCAACAATTCTTTCTGTTTTGGGGTGTTATCTGTAACATCTGCCTGTAATAGGATAAATTCGCTCAATTGTGCCTGTACTTGTGGATCACTGAAAGTATATTTTTCAAACTCTTTGCAGGCGACACACCAATCAGCATAGAGATCCAACATCATCGGTTGATGGCGATTTTCCGTTAAAATTTGATTTAATTCTTGCCAGTCATTGACTTGTCGAAATTGTAAGGTGGTTTTTTGCTGTTCTGCTGCAGGGCTTCCCCATACCCAGTCTTGTAAAGGTCGTGCAGCAATGAGTGCCAGAGCCAGGAAGGCGATTTGTAAGACTCGCTGCCAGCCATTTTTGCTATGCAGTGTTAATGCGAATGCCCAACCAAAGAAAGAGACAGCCAATAGACTCCACAATCTTATGCCCCATGAGTCACCAAGCACCCGCTCCAATAAAAATACTGGCAGAGCCAATATGATGAATCCAAAGGCTTCTTTTACGTACTGCATCCACGGACCACTGCGTGGTAGCAGTTTGTGACCAAACAGGGTGATTGCGATCAGCGGTAAACCCATTCCCAATGCGTAGAGATACAGTGTTAAGCCACCGATCAAGGTATTACCGCTTTGGGCGATATAAAGCAAAATAGCGCTCAAAGGTGCAGTCGTGCAGGGAGAGGCGATTAATCCTGCTAACATCCCCATCACGAATACGCCAATGTAAGAGCCGCCTTGCTGTTGGTTACTCCAGTTCACTAAAGTCGTTTGGAGAGTAGAAGGTAGTTGTAATGTATATAGTCCGAACATGGAGAAAGCGAGCAGGATAAAGAGTACTGACAGCCCGATAAGAATATAAGGATTTTGCAGGGCAGCCTGAAATTGTAAACCCGCCGCTGCGACGACTAACCCAAGCAACGTATAAGTGAGGGCCATTCCCTGGACATAACTCATGGCGAGCCAGAAGATTTTTTTCAGGCTCTCAGGGCGTTTTTGACCCAAAATGATGCTGGATATCAGTGGGTACATGGGCAGTATGCAGGGAGTAAACGCGATCCCAATACCAATCAGCAATGCCCAGAGCGGTGAAAATGGTGCATCATGGGGTGTAGCGGGAACCTCTTTTTGTTGCAGTGTCTTTTGTGAGGATGTGTTTTCTGCATTTGTGGCGCTATCAGCTGATGGTGACTGGCTGGAGGCCACAATGGCTTGCAGTGGTACGCTGACGGTTTCAGGGGGATAACAGTAGCCTGCTTCTGCACATCCTTGGTATGTGACTTGGAGAGCGCCGTCATTGGTGGCAGAGAGGAGAGGGATATCAATGCGTGCCGATTGAAAATAAACCTCTGTTTTGCCAAAAAACTCATCTTGATGCGTTACCCCTTGGGGGTACTCAATTTTACCCAATGATATTTCTTCATTAGGAACGATATTGAATTGTCGTTGGTAGAGATAATAACCGGGTTTGATATCCCAGTTCAGGATGAGCTTGTTTCCTTGTTGTTGGAAATCAAACATGAATGCCTGGTTAGCAGGAAGGTAAAAACTGTTGCCGGTTTGTTCAAACAGTGCATTAGCTTTGACAGAAGATAACGCAATACTGCTAAACAAGAAACACAACATGAGAATACGTTTCATCATAAGAATCTTTAACCTGCTTAATCGTGGGTTTGATTTGTAAAGATAAGCTATCCGACTTTGCACTATAACCGATGAAGCTGATGGCAGAAAGCCGCTTGTCTAATATTAAGTCAGTACGGTTTTTTTGACAGGAAAAGAGAGATAAGAAGAAAGGTATCAGGGGTGTTCCACCCCTGATACCTTTCAAGTCTAAGACTACAAAATCATACCACCAAACAGGAAGCCGAATGCGACCGCCAAGACAACGGCAACAGTGCCTGGAATAAAGAAGGGGTGATTGAAGACAAAACGCCCGATACGGGTGGTTCCAGTATCATCCATTTGTACTGCGGCAACCAGTGTTGGGTACGTTGGCAGGATAAACAACCCCGATACTGCCGGGAAAGAAGCAATTGCGGTTAATGGTGTGACATGCAGTGCCAGTGCCATTGGCATCAATGCTTTTGCTGTTGCTGCTTGCGAGTAAAGCAAAGCGGAACAGAAGAAGAAAATGACGGCCAGCAGCCACGGTTGAGCATGGATCAAACTCCCGGCAGTTGCTTTGATCCAGTCAAGATTAGCCTGTACAAAAGTATCCCCTAGCCATGCAACCCCTAAAATACAGATACATGCACTCATGCCTGCTTTAAAAGTACTTGAGTTCAGAATGGCATCCGTATCGACAGAGCAGAGAATGGTGGTAAGAGTAGCGATACTGAGCATGATGATCAGAATTGCATTTGTGGTGTTCATCAGGGGTTTTGCAACAAGACCAATACTCGGACTGTTGATAATTGCATAAATAACGATCCCAATTACCCCTAATAGAAACAGTAGGACAGAGAGCTTTGCTTTGGGTTTGATATCAATTTTATGGTTACTGCGTAGTTCGATTAGGCCATCTGCAAGGCGTTTTTGATAAATCGGATCGTTAGACAATTTAGAATCGAAAAACCATGAAATAATGAATGACATCAAAATAACCGCAGTAAACGATGAGGGGATTATTACCATCAACATTTGAATATAGCTAATACCTTGCCCTTCCATAATAGAAGACATATAAACTACTGCGGCGGAGATTGGTGAAGAGGTGAGTCCAATTTGTGCGGCTACGACGGCTGTTGATAGTGGCCGACATGGTTTAATGCCTTGTTCTTTTGCTACTTCGGCGATCACCGGTTGTGTTGCCAGAGAGATATTTCCTGTTCCAGCCAACAACGTCAAACAATAAGTGACGATTGGTGCGAGGATAGTGATATACTTCGGGTTTCTTCTCAGTAGCTTCTCTGTTTGTTGGACCAAATAATCTAGCCCACCAGCTACTTGCATGACAGAAATAGCCGCAATAACTCCCATGATGATTGAAATAACGTCAAATGGAATACTTCCCGGTTTGACTCCGATTATAGACAGAACTAAGACACCAATTCCCCCTGCAAAGCCAATACCGATTCCCCCTAATCGCGCTCCCAAAAAAATGGCCAGCAGAACGATAATTAATTCTACGGCTAACATATTACGTACTCCTTTGTTTTTTAATATTGTGAAAATTTTTTGTTAAATTTTAGTGTGATTGGTAAAGCTAAACACTCTGTATCTAACTAAACATCTACCCATTAGGTTC
Organism: Xenorhabdus poinarii G6; assembly: GCF_000968175.1. NCBI lineage: Bacteria > Pseudomonadati > Pseudomonadota > Gammaproteobacteria > Enterobacterales > Morganellaceae > Xenorhabdus > Xenorhabdus poinarii. The sequence continues at coordinate 2,789,944 of NZ_FO704551.1, read as the reverse complement.
TAATTTCCCAATAATAGGACTCTTTATTTCGGTTCCTGATATACAAGACTTTCAGTCGATGTTGAGTTATGTGATCGACTCAGAATTGAGGTCAAGAATCTCCTGATTGTAACGACATAAAAATCAGTAAATCATCTTAATTAATTGATTTTTTTACTAAAAATATTTATATTGTATGCCATCGTCATCAAAGCATTTTACTTTTATATGCTGTTTTATTTATTGAGTAATTTAATAGAGATTACATCATTGTATATTGTTTTAACACAAACTTTTTATGTTTTTATAAGTATAAATTACGTTTAATTTTTGATATGAAGGTTGACTATAGTTAGAAAATAGTATTTTACATTAAATCGTTATAAGTGATTTTAATGTAAATTTCATGTTGCAGTTACTATGCGGAATCGAGAAAAATGTAATGTTATTTTACTTGTTATAATATGAGCCATGTTGTAGCTCATATTATATTTTGACTTCTATTTAAAAGAGGATGTGATTTTAAGTATAATTATTAAATTCAACTAGTAAAATTGCTAAATATGATGATGGAAATTGGTACAGTAATAATGGCAAGTATTGTACTCAACATTACTGAAAAAGCTGCTTTTTCAGGATGTAAATTAAGGTTACTTGCAATAACAACTACATTACCGGCCATCGGTGTGGCTAACATTAATGCTATTACAGTTAGTAAGTTATTAGGGACATCAATTATATAATAAAAAAAGGATATACCAACAACAGGATATATCAGATGTTTCCATAACAATGAAAAGAAAGAAAATTTCCAATCAATCTTTATCTTATAAAAAGAAGATAGAGTAATCCCAATAACCATCATGCCAAGAACGCTATAAGCACCTTTGAAATTTTCTAGTGTAGAAATGAGTATTGGATTTAATGTGATCTCACTACTTTTAAAAAACACGCCTAATATTGCAGAGTAAATGATTGGTAATTTAATGATTTTTATTAGGCATTCTCTTGTGGATAAATTACCTTTGGCGGTAATAAAATAGCCCACTGTAAATTCATATAGATTGATGCCTATAATGATAAAAATGGTAATGGCTATTTGATTAGAGTTAAAAATAGCAAAGGCTATCGGCAATGCAAAATAGCCAGTGTTACCTGTTCCACCTGCGAATCCGAATAGATTTGATTTATTGCAGTCCCATAAGATTTTTCCTACTAAATAAGCCATGAATGCAGAAATTGACGCTGTCAAAAAACTTGCGATTGAATATGAGAAATAGGTTAAGTCTGAGGGGGATTGTATTATTGAGGTGAAAATAACAACAGGGGATATAATATATATTAATAATGATGATATATCTTTTGTTTTTAAATTTAACACCTTGCCAATAACAAAGCCTATTAATGTGATAAATACTAATAAAAATACTCTAAACATGACTTCAAAAAACATAAATCACCTAATTTTTATAAAATTATAAGCCTACAAATTAGTAGGCTTATAACTTTAACATGTTAATTCCAGTACAGTAGCCGTTGGAATTATGGATGAACCATAACACCGCTGAAGCCAGCGTTCACCTTTCACTTCCCCTCTACCATGTACGCATCTTAAATTATTAAATATAATAAGATTTCCAGGTTGCCATTCATGAGTAAAAACGACACTATCAATGGCATCATGTAAGCTAGATAAGGCTTTTTGGGCTTTTTCATTTATACCAGCTGTATTATGGAATGCTACTTTCATTTCATAAATTCCATCAATACGATCTAGTACAGATGTTTTTGTTTTTTCAAAGTTAACATTAAATGTAGCAGGAGCAGTATGAATATATAATTTACTCATTAATATATCTATTTCATCTTTTGAGATTTTTTCCAAGGCTTCGCTAAGTGATGCTAATCTTGTTCCTGTTTTATATTTATCAGTCAAACATACTAATGATAGAGTATGTGGTCTAATATTCCTATTTAAGTAAGCTGCATCAGTATGATAATCAAACTCTACTGTTCCATTACTCGATGGTATATTTTCTTTGGATTTAACAGGAACAATTTCGTGGACAAGGGCTCCATTTTTTTCTTCCTTATATGAGAATGGATTGAAGCCTAGTGCGTTACTTACTCCAAGAATACTAAGCTCTGAGATAATTCCTTTTTCTTTAGAGACCGTGCCATCAGTTGGAACGGAAGGTATGGTTTTATCTATAGGGATGTTAGAAAACTGGATATACCCTTTCCCGTAATTAATTTCATTACGAAGTTCTTTAATGTCAGGTAAAAATTTTTCAGCTATTTCTTTACTCTTTACAATTATACCTTTATTAATTCCTGTTACGTTTCTTGTTATTACGTAAAGTTCCTCTTGCCATAATTTGTATGTTTGACTAGGTATAACGATTTTCATGATTATATTCTTGGTGTTAATGTTTATTACGTGGGTTTTGTTTTTTGATAATACGGTGTTTCTCTGCTTGTGTAAATAAATAATAAATATCATGATGTAATAATATTTAATATGAACGAAATGACATTAGGTATTATTGCTTTAATTTAATGATGGGATTTTTACTTTATCTATTAATTTAATAATGTGATTGTTGTTATTAGTGATTTTTTTTGTTTTTACTAGATGTTATCGTCATAAATTAATTCTTTCATGTAATAATAGCCGTTCATTACCGGAATGTAAGGGAGCTTAGGGTGTGTTGTATTTATTAATGCCATGTTCTGGATTTTACGGGCAGATTCCCCTAGAGAGATTTATCGCATGAAGGTGGTGACTGGAAAAATATGCATCGCCGTTTTTGTCGGTGTGGGACAAAAACATGTAGGAAAGATTGCTTGAGGCTCACCCCATGCTGCAGGAAACAATCAGGATATGGGGTGGCGCAAAAGGAGGCTCAATACCAAGATACATCTGACTGTGGACGCATATGGTATGCATCAGAGAGTTGATTACACGTGATACTACAGCGGATTGCTCACACGCTGAGGACTTGATTGAAGGAATAGAAGCATGCCACTGATTAGCGGATCGGAGCTATGACAGTCATTCCGCTGTTGAACAGGCAAAAAACAAGGAGTAGTCGCGCATATTCCCAGCCACAAAATCACAAAGTGAAACGAGAATATGATCGGAACCTCTATCGACTCAGGCAGTTAGTTGAAAATGTTTTTTTCATCTTAAACGCTGCGTGGTATAGCGACCCACTAGGCCAAAAATAGTGTTTCATTTCTTACTACTGTTCAGATCTGCTGATTCGAGCTTTGGCTAAGCATTTTATGATGAAGCTATTTTATACTACAGCCGTATTCACTTTGCTCAATAGAGAATAAACACATAGAATAGCTTGAATTGATGCTATTTCTGAATTTTTTGAGTGTCAGATAATGCACTGATTTTACTCTTGTTATGGCTGTAGTATTTAAGATGATAAAAATAGAATAATCTATAATAATAAATTAAAAAGGCACGCTTCCGGTTGGAATAGCGTGCCTTAATAATTAAGACGAACTCGTTATTATAATCATTAATCAGTCATTAAAACGTTTTGCTTTATACGTTGGATGTTTTAGGTTCTCAACAGAGAAGATATCATCTAATTCAGTTTCAGTCAGTAAACCGCGCTCAAGGACGACTTCACGAACGCTTTTGCCCGTTTCAGCACAGATCTTGCCCACGATGTCGCCATTGTGGTGACCAATGAATGGGTTCAGATAAGTGACGATCCCGATGGAATTGAAGACGAATCTTTCACAAACTTCTTTGTTGGCAGTAATGCCATTAACGCATTTTTCAACCAGATTACGGCATGCGTTGCTCAAAATAGACATAGATTCAAACATCGCCTGACCAATCGCGGGTTCCATCACGTTAAGTTGCAACTGACCTGCTTCTGCTGCCATGGTGATACAGGTATCGTTACCAATGACTTTGAAGCAAACTTGGTTAACGACTTCTGGCACCACGGGGTTGACTTTTGCTGGCATGATGGAAGAACCCGCCTGCAATTCTGGCAGGTTAATTTCGTTCAGGCCAGCCCGAGGGCCGGAAGAAAGCAGACGCAAGTCGTTACAAATTTTGGACATCTTAACAGCCAGACGCTTCAATGCCCCATGAACCATGACGTAAGCACCACAGTCAGAAGTAGCTTCTATCAAATCTTCTGCTGGTTGGCAAGGCAGACCGGTGACTTTAGCCAGTTTTTCAACGACCAGTTGTTGGTAGCCAGGTGCAGTATTTAGGCCTGTACCAATCGCAGTAGCACCAAGGTTTACTTCCAGCAACAGTTCTGCCGTGCGGGTAATGTTTTTGATCTCTTCTTTTAACAGCACGGAGAAAGCACGGAATTCCTGACCGAGAGTCATTGGAACCGCATCCTGTAACTGAGTACGACCCATTTTCAGAATGTCATCAAATTCAACACTTTTTTTGTCAAAGCCGGCTTTCAGCAACTCAATCGCGTCAATTAAGTGCATTAAGGAGTTATAAACGGCAATACGGAAGCCTGTTGGATAAGCATCATTGGTTGACTGGCTTCTATTAAGGTGATCATTAGGATTTAGGTACTCATATTCACCTTTTTTATGTCCCATCAGTTCAAGACCAATATTCGCCAGGACCTCATTGGTATTCATGTTCAATGAAGTACCGGCGCCGCCCTGAAAGACATCCACAGGGAATTGATCCATACACTTGCCGGTGTTGAGGACTTCATCACAGGCTTTGACAATAATGTCCGCTATTTTACCAGGAATCGTATGGAGGTCTTTGTTGGCGAGTGCCGCTGCTTTTTTTACCATCACCATGCCTCGAATAAATTCAGGCACATCATTGATGGTGCTGTTACTGATATAAAAATTTTCAATCGCACGCAGAGTGTGAATACCATAATAGGCTTCAGCAGGGACTTCTCGTTTTCCTAACAGGTCTTCTTCGATACGAATGTTGTTTGACATGAGAACCTTCTTAAAATTGGATACGTTTTTTAGTGTTCTATTTCGTGTTTGTAGAGAAATAATGTTGCCGCCAACAATTTACCTGATATTAATAAGTTATCAGGGAATGGCTGGCGCGATCATAGGTGGATTTGTGAGAAATGCCTTGAATCTGGATCACTATATAGTGCTATTCTACCGAAGAAATAACATATGTGTGATTGAAGTCACAATTACACAGAGGGAAAGTTAAACGTCTGAAGTATTGAAAACGATGAGCATTGTCCCAACATGTGCTATCTAAGCCCATATTATGTGATCGAATAGCGAGTGAATGATCAATATAGTATGAACGTTCACCGATAATCAAAGGAGACTCACGTGCGCTGGCTCCCACTTATTCTTATCTGCCTTTTGGTTTACATCGAGTCCGTCCTGTTTGTTCGGATTGCCTCCGAAATAGGGGTTTTGCTGACCCTGTTGTTAGTGATTCTGACTTCCTGTCTTGGCGTATCCCTTGTACGTAATCAAGGCATCAAAAATTTTGTCTCTATGCAGCAAAAAATCGTAGCGGGTGAGAGTCCTGCAAAAGAAGCAATCAAAAGTGTTTCCTTGGTCATTGCCGGATTTTTGCTGATATTACCCGGATTTTTCACGGATTTTCTTGGGTTACTGTTGTTACTGTCCCCGGTACAGGCGCTTCTGACAGCGAAGTTATTACCCCATATTAAGGTATACCGCCCGAATACTTTTTACGGCTTCGGCCATAATAACGGCGGTGATAACCAACATGGCCAGACTTTTGAGGGAGAGTATGAACGCAGGCAAGATGGCGCGTCTCCTACATTAGATCATCAGAAATCCAGTGAGCAAAAAAAGCATGATGAACATGGCAGTGAGCACAACAAGAAGTAGTGCTCTTTGCTTTGGCCGAAATCCCCGTGGATGAAAAAAAGTAAAATATTTTTGCTCCCGACCCTTGAAGTCATCATCGCAAGCCCCAATTTGTAGCTTCATGATACTGGTTCTGTTGGGTTCTGGTATCAATCCTTTTACCTGATATGGACTTTATTTATAGGAGATCTCTCAATGAAAATTCGTCCATTACATGACCGTGTTATTGTCAAACGTACAGAAGTTGAATCAAAATCCGCTGGCGGGATTGTGCTAACCGGCTCAGCTGCGGGCAAATCTACCCGTGGAAAAATTTTGGCAGTCGGCAATGGTCGCATCCTGGAAAATGGGGAGATTAAGGCGCTGGACGTAAAAGTGGGTGATACTGTCATTTTTAATGAAGGTTACGGCGTTAAAACAGAAAAGATCGATAATGAAGAAGTATTGATCATCTCTGAAAACGACATTCTGGCAATTGTTGAGGCGTAATTTTTTACGCTTAGATCTTCTTAATTGAATGAATTTAAAGGAAAGACACAATGGCAGCTAAAGACGTAAAATTTGGTAATGATGCTCGCAACAAAATGCTACGTGGTGTGAATGTACTAGCTGATGCGGTTAAAGTGACCCTGGGGCCTAAAGGTCGTAACGTTGTTTTGGATAAATCTTTCGGTGCGCCTGTTATCACTAAAGACGGTGTGTCTGTAGCTCGTGAAATCGAATTGGAAGACAAATTCGAGAACATGGGTGCTCAGATGGTTAAAGAAGTTGCTTCTAAAGCCAATGACGCAGCGGGTGATGGTACTACGACAGCAACCGTACTGGCTCAGTCTATCGTCACCGAAGGTCTGAAAGCTGTTGCTGCTGGCATGAACCCAATGGATCTGAAGCGAGGTATCGATAAAGCAGTGATTTCAGCCGTTGAAGAACTGAAAAAACTGTCCGTACCTTGTTCTGATTCCACCGCTATTGCACAGGTTGGTACTATCTCTGCAAACGCCGACGAAACAGTAGGTAAACTGATCGCAGAAGCGATGGACAAAGTTGGCAAAGAAGGTGTCATCACCGTTGAAGAAGGTACTGGTCTGGAAGACGAACTGGATGTTGTTGAAGGTATGCAGTTCGACCGTGGTTACCTGTCTCCTTATTTCATCAACAAACCAGAATCAGGTTCTGTTGAACTGGAAAACCCCTACATCCTGTTGGTTGACAAGAAAATTTCTAACATCCGTGAACTGTTGCCAGTTCTGGAAGGTGTCGCTAAGGCAAGCAAGCCTTTGATCATCGTCGCTGAAGATGTTGAAGGTGAAGCGCTGGCAACTCTGGTTGTCAACAATATGCGTGGTATCGTGAAAGTGGCTGCGGTGAAAGCACCTGGTTTCGGCGATCGTCGTAAAGCCATGCTGCAAGATATCGCGACGCTGACCAACGGTACTGTTATTTCTGAAGAGATCGGTCTGGAGCTGGAAAAAGCAACTCTGGAAGATCTGGGTCAGGCAAAACGCGTTGTTATCAACAAAGACACCACAACCATTATTGATGGCGTTGGTGAAGAAAGCGCAATTGCTGCACGTGTGACTCAAATCCGTCAGCAAATTGAAGAATCAACTTCTGACTATGACCGCGAAAAACTGCAAGAGCGTGTGGCTAAACTGGCAGGCGGTGTTGCTGTCATTAAAGTGGGTGCAGCAACTGAAGTTGAAATGAAAGAAAAACGCGCTCGCGTTGACGATGCACTGCATGCAACTCGTGCGGCTGTAGAAGAAGGCGTTGTTGCGGGTGGTGGTGTTGCTTTGGTTCGTGTCGCTAGCGCTATCGCTAACCTGACCGGTGACAATGAAGATCAGAACGTAGGTATCCGTGTTGCACTGCGTGCCATGGAAGCGCCAATGCGTCAGATCGTAGACAACGCGGGTGAAGAGCCATCTGTTGTTGTTAACAATGTGAAAGCAGGTAAAGACAACTACGGTTATAACGCTGCAACTGAACAGTACGGCGATATGATCGAAATGGGTATCCTGGATCCAACTAAAGTGACTCGTTCTGCATTGCAGTTCGCAGCTTCTATCGCGGGTCTGATGATCACGACTGAAGCCATGGTGACTGAGCTACCTAAAGATGACAAAGCAGACTTAGGTGCTGCTGGTGGCATGGGCGGCATGGGTGGTATGGGCGGCATGATGTAATGCTGTTCATCCTGCTGATGGGATTACCCATCCACTAGGATAAGACATTGAAGGCGAGCAGAAAAAATTGCTCGCCTTTTTATTTTTTTGTCTTCATCGGATACAAAAGGGTATAGTTATCATCATCGTGGGAATGCCGATACTCAATGAGGAAATGTTATGCGAATCAAAATGTTGCTTGGCGCGTCAGTCTTGTTGTTGGCAGGTTGTTCGACAACTCATCAGTTAACTTCTGCTGGTGCTAAGGTGCGCTTTGTCGATACTCAACCAGGCAGCGAATGCCAGCGGTTAGGGGAAGTCGCTGGTATACAAAGCAACTGGCTTAATGGCGTCAGTCATGAAAGTAGCTCGATGCGTAGCGCCGCCAATGACTTACGTAATAAGGCCGCTGAAATAGGTGGCAATGTTATTTATGGTGTAAATAGCCCATCAGAAGGGTTACTGACAAGTTTTGTTCCTTTAGATAGCAAAATGGTTGGTCAGGTCTATCAGTGTCCATAAGCATGAAGGACGTTGATAGTACGCTTTCTCTGTTTGGGATCGGTGAGAAAGAGAGTTGGGCAATGCTCAGAACGAATGTTTCGTAACATTCAACGTTGCATATAAATATTCAACTTCTGTGCGCTGCCCATTCAGATCATTTCAGCGGTGATGGAGAGCGAGCCAGTTATCGACCCATGTAAAAAATATCACGCATTCTGGATTAGCCCTAAATCCAAAGGCGTTTTACTTGGCTCCCCCCCAATTTCTCTGGTCAGTTTCGGTACCAGATAACCGGATATTTTCGTTAATAATGCCCGCATGATAGATTTTGCTTCTTCATCTTCTACTAGAAAGTGAGCCGCACCTTGCACTTTGTCCAGAACATGAATGTAGTAAGGTAATATCCCTGCGTTGAACAAAGCATTGCTCAAATCAGCCAGCGTATCTGCATTATCATTGATATCACGTAGCATCACACTTTGGTTCAAAAGTGTCACACCAACTTGTTTTAGCCGCATCATACTTTCGCGTAATGCATCATCAATTTCATTGGCATGATTGATGTGGGTCACCATGATGACTTGCAATTTGGTTTGTGCCAAACGATGACACAGTGAAAGCGTGATACGATCGGGGATCACGACGGGCAAGCGTGTATGAATTCGTAGTCGCTTAATGTGTGGGATGGATTCAATTCGACTGATTAACCAATCCAGTTCATGATCCTTAGCCATAAGGGGATCACCACCAGAGAAGATGATTTCGTCAAGTTCAGGGTGCTGTTCAATATAATTCAGGGCAAGCTGCCAGTTGTTTTTGTTCCCTTTATTATCTTCATAAGGGAAATGGCGCCGAAAACAATAACGGCAATTGACCGCGCAACCGCCTTTGACCAATAGCAGCGCCCGATTGCGATACTTATGTAACAGGCCGGGAACAACATTACGTTGTTCATCCAGCGGATCGGTGGAAAAACTAGGGGAGGTGGCGAATTCTTCCCGAGAGGTGAGTACTTGTAATAGGAGCGGATCACGGGGATCGCCCTTTTTCATCCGAGCAACAAATGTTCTTGGGACCCGCAGAGGAAACAAGCGCTTTGCTTCATTGCCTTCTTTCAGCATGGTATGCGTGTTTAAGGACAATAATTGTAATAACTCACTGGGATCAGTAATAACATCCGCAAGTTGTTTTAGCCAGACTTCTCTGACGGGGTTAATATGGGTTATAATATGTGCCATTTTTTTGGCTAAGCCATTTTGTTAAAAATTAGAGGATCTCCATGGCTACTTATAGTACCAATGAATTCCGTTCAGGTCTTAAAATCATGTTAGATGGCGAGCCGTGCGCTATTCTTGACAGTGAATTTGTTAAACCAGGTAAAGGACAAGCATTTGCCCGCGTTCGTATTCGTAAACTGATTACGGGTAAACTGTTAGAAAAAACATTTAAATCAACCGATTCTGTTGAAAGTGCAGATGTCATGGATGTCAACCTGACTTATTTGTACAACGACGGTGAATTCTGGCATTTCATGAACAACGAAACTTTCGAGCAGTTGGCTGCGGATACGAAAGCGGTTGGTGATAATGCCAAATGGCTGATCGATCAGGCAGAATGTGTTCTGACTCTGTGGGATGGCCGTCCTATCGCTGTCACACCACCAAACTTTGTTGAACTGGAAGTTGTTGATACCGATCCCGGTCTGAAAGGTGATACCGCGGGTACTGGTGGTAAACCTGCAACATTAAGCACGGGTGCTGTGGTAAAAGTACCTCTGTTTGTACAAATCGGCGAAGTCATCAAAGTTGATACCCGTTCTAACGAATACGTATCTCGCGTGAAATAATCGCTGTTGTTATTCTAGAAAACCGCAGCCGCTTCGTCTAGAGGTCGCGGTTTTTTTTGTTATCGCCCATCACTCGTTACATTTCATTGCGGCTGGCAAATCGGCTAGTTATAATACAATTTCATTTCTCATCGTTATCCTGGACGACCTGGATAAACGTCATTTCATTGGGGACGACCCCACTCATTATCATATCAAGGGAAAGACATGTCTTGGTTGATCCTTCTTATTGCGGGTTTGTTGGAAGTCGTTTGGGCCATTGGGCTGAAATATACTCAGGGGTTTTCGCGTTTAGGGCCAAGTGTTATGGCACTTGGCGCGATGGCTGTCAGTATGGGATTACTCGCCTATGCGATGAAAACGCTGCCAGCCGGCACTGCGTATGCCGTGTGGACAGGTATTGGTGCTGTAGGAACAGCCATTTTTGGCATTATGGTGTTAGGCGAATCGGTGAACGTTGCCCGGATATTGAGCCTTGGTCTGATAGTTATTGGCATTATGGGCTTAAAACTGGCGAGTTGATTTTTTGTCAGTAAACCCAGCGGGGCTGGGTTCTGTCTTTGACTATTTTCTTTCATAACGCGAAGGCCATATTTCTTCTGGCGTGCGTTCCAGCGCTGTTGCAATCAGACGCTCACCTTTTGGCCAGTGTCGTTGCAGTGCATTGGCAAGAGTGGATGACGCCAGCCCTGCTTCTCGAGAGACTTCTGATAATGTGGTGCCGCGTTTTTTTAATTCAGCGATGATGTCAGCAGGATGCCAATCTTTTTTTTCCATCCTTAATATCTCCAATTATCTATTGTTTTTTCAATTAAAAAGCCATTAACTATTAAGTAGACTATAAGTCACACATCATAGCATAACTCAGATTGAAACGTGACTCATAGTCCGTGGTCGGATAAGTAACACGAATCGATACTTATCGGATGAAAACATCGAACAATATCAGATCCCGTTTTGGGCAAAGAATTAGGTATCTCAGGAGAGAAGCTGGGATGTCACAAGAAGCTTTTGCTGACAAATGCGGGCTGGATCGAACTTATGTCAGTGGCATTGAACGCGGTGTCAGAAATCCTACCTTAGAAATTATTTACATAATAGCGAATGGCCTACAGATTGAACTGAGTGAATTGTTCAATTTTGAGGTAATCCATCACCCTCATTAAAACGTTACCCAAAGAATACGTTGGATACCCGGTTTTAACGGTAAATCATTCCAGCAATTAATTCCCTATATCTACCCTCTTGCAAGGGCTTTTTGAGTGACCGCCAGCAACGTTGAAATGCCTATTCTGTTTTTAGAGTATGGTATTCTTTTTTGTCATATGATGAGCAATGATAGCCGAAGTCGGGTGAGAAGATGTGCTTTGATTAGAGGCAAACGGGAAAAGAAACGATGTTATTGATCCCTGAACTGGCGGTTGGGGCAATGGTAGGCTTAATTATCAGCACGACAGGTGTGGGTGGTGGCGTCGTCGTTTTGCCAATCCTGACCTATCTGTTTGGATTGGATGCGCTGGCATCTGTAGCCACTGCGAATCTCCTTTCAATGTTGATGAAAATATCATCTTCTTATATGCACTTTCGTATGGGCAACATTCCCTTACGTCAATCGTTGATTATTCTGCTTATCATGATACCTGGTACGATGTTGGCCAGTTATGGGGTAACAATGTTGAATCATGTCAGTCATCATCAGGTGCAACTTGAATGGGGAATTAATTTGTTAGTTTTATTGGCTATCTTATTTTCCCTTTATCTTTTTTATCACCGAATACGTCAGCCACAGTCACAGATAAGCCAGACACAACAATCCAGGCTGATTAAACCGCTCTTATTGCCAGGGACAGGGGCAGGGTTAGTACTGGGGGCAACGGGGGTCGGTGGGGGCATCGTCGTGCTGCCGTTAATGTTGCGTTATGCACAGATGAGTATTAAGCAAGCCGTTGGTGCTTCCCTTTTTGTCACCATGATGTTATCCGGCTCATCGGCTTTCGCTTATGCATATGGCGGGCATACGAATTGGAAACTAGCGTTGGTGCTGTTTGTGGGATCTTTGCTGACAATTCCTTTTGCCCGGTATGTGATGAAGCGTTTGTCTGACAAGGTATTACAATACGTCACATTATTTTTGATCTTGTGCAGCGCCGTGTTGATGGGATTCCGATTAGTTTGATAGCGTCTTCTTTGACCATTAAGACGAAAACGTGTGTCTAATAGTCAAAGAAGATATTGAACGACATTAACCAGGATCAGTGGTTTCACCGATTGTTTTCAGGGCATCAATCACTAACTGCCAGAATCTGGCGCAATCTAATTTGACTGCAACTTGGGTATGACAATCTTCAGGGGGCGGAAAACGGAAATCCGCCACGGTCATCCCGGTTGTTAATGTGCCTGTTAGCTCGATATTCACGGGAACTTTTTGCGTCGTCATTACATGAGGATCGATCACATAGGCTACAGCACAAGGATCATGGACCGGGGGATAGCCAAATCCCTGATGTTCACGATACCTGTCCCCAAAAAATTTCAGTGCATCTAACACGAACTGAGATGTACGTGTGTTAATCTGGGTGATTGCATCAATAATGTCCGGTGTTGCCTGAGCCTGATGGGTAAGATCTAAACCGACCATCGTCAGCGGCCATTTTTCATTAAAAACAATGTGGGCGGCTTCGGGATCGATCACGATATTGAATTCGGCAACGGCGCTTTTGTTTCCTTTATGATAACCCCCTCCCATCAATACGACTTCCTTTACACGTTCAACGATTTGCGGCGCTTTACGCACGGCCATCGCGATATTGGTCAAACCTGCAGTCGGAACCAGTGTCACACTGTTGGGGGGATTTTCCATAATCACATCAATAATTAAATCAACCGCATGACGCGCATCCAGTTTCATTGTTGGTTCAGGCAGAATCGGGCCATCTAAGCCGCTTTCCCCGTGAATGTCCGGGGCGATCTTGATCTCTCTGACCAGTGGACGGTGACACCCTGCGGCAAAGGGAACGTTGTGAATATTGGCGATATGTGCGATGCAAAGGGCATTACGGGTGACTTTATTCAGGGTTTGGTTACCAACAACTGTCGTGACAGCCAATAGTTCAATATCAGGGTTTCCGTGGGCAAGCAGAAGCGCAATGGCATCATCATGTCCGGGATCGCAATCCAGGATAATTTTCTTGGGTAGCATATTTGTTCCTTCTAGTCACTATACCTATTATTTTTCAAGTTGTTGTTTTGTCAGTGGCAACTCGACACCTATTAGATAGGTATGAAATTATTTATTTTCATAATGATTTACTATCGGAAAAACATCCTATAAATTATCACAAATTGGAAATATAAAAATTACATTTTGTTAATAAGATCACGTCAGGTACGGTTGGATCGTGGCTCGATCTTTGGTTGCTGCAACGCTCAGTTTCTTTCCTGACTTGCTGAAACATGGGTTTAGCCATGCATTGTCATACATGCATTGTCATAATAGTATCGTCATAGATTCACATAAATGTCATATGACATATCTATTATCCGAGCAAATGAGCACGATGATTTTTTATTCTATTTATCTGATTGCAAGGAAAACAATATGTCGCGTAATGATGAAAAAAATCGGTTGGCTACGGTGGTTGCGATATTGATATCAGGCGCAACGCTGCCTGTCTGGGCGGTCAGTGATGCCAATCATGTGCTGGATCAACACCGGGCAGCACAAGGCAATATTACCGAGTTTGGTGGTGCGCGCCGTGTGACTCAGGATCAAACTGCCGTACTTAAGGCAGCCTTGAATAGCAACAAGGCTAAGAATGTGATCTTATTTATCGGTGATGGTATGGGCGATTCTGAAATTACCATTGCCCGTAATTATGCAGAAGGTGCAGGTGGATTTTTTAAAGGGATCGATGCGTTACCATTCACAGGGCAATATACACACTATTCGTTGAATAGGAAGACGCAGAAACCCAACTATGTGACAGATTCAGCCGCTTCTGCTACAGCCTGGGCGACGGGCGTAAAAACCTATAATGGCGCGTTGGGCATTGATGTTTTTGGCAAACCGCATCAATCCATTTTGGAACTGGCCAAAAAGAACGGTAAGGCAACGGGAAATGTCACCACGGCTGAAATTCAGGATGCCACCCCCGCGGCTTTATATGCGCATGTCACGATGCGTAAATGTTATGGTCCAGAAGAAACTTCGCAGAAATGTGTCACTGATGCGTTAGAAAATGGCGGCAAGGGATCTATTACCGAACAGTTGCTGGCAGCACGGGCAGATGTCACGTTGGGAGGAGGGGCGAAAACTTTTTCCCAACAATCGGTTTTCGGCCTTAATAAAGGGAAAACGTTGCGGCAACAGGCATTGGAACAGGGATATCAATGGGTAACTGATGCGAAATCGCTGGCAGCGGTCAAAGAGGCTAATCAACAACGACCATTGTTAGGGTTGTTCCATGAGGGAAATATGGATGTTGCCTGGGAAGGGGCAAAAGCCGTTTATCACGGTAATATTGATGAAAAACCGCTGAAATGCGCCGTGAATTCTCAATTAGATCCTAATGCCCCCACTTTGGCGCAAATGACAGAAAAAGCCATTGATTTACTGAAAAAGAACCAAAATGGTTTTTTCCTGCAAGTTGAAAGTGCTTCGATTGATAAACAGGATCATAATGCCAACCCTTGCGCACAGATTGGTGAAACCGTTGCTTTAGACCAGGCCGTACAGGTTGGCCTGCAATTTGCCAAAGAGCAGGGTGATACGCTTGTGATTGTGACGGCGGATCACGCTCATGCCAGCCAGATCATTGGTACCAATGTTGAATCCCCCGGCTTGACACGTTCACTGATAACAAAAGATGGCGCAGTGATGACAGTGAATTATGGCAATTCGGAAGGGGATAATCAGGAGCATACCGGAACACAGCTGCGTGTTGCCGCTTATGGCCCTCATGCCGCTAACGTTGTGGGTTTGACCGATCAGACGGATCTGTTCTTTACCCTACGCGGGGCTATGGGATTGTAAGGTCATTTGGGGAATAAGGTGAAACGTGGGGAAGAAAATGAAACAGTGGTGCGAAGGGGGGGACTTGAACCCCCACGTCCGTAAGGACACTAACACCTGAAGCTAGCGCGTCTACCAATTCCGCCACCCTCGCAGGTACTGCCATTTATCTCATTTGTTTACTGAATAGTTTTCTGATTTGGTGCGAAGGGGGGGACTTGAACCCCCACGTCCGTAAGAACACTAACACCTGAAGCTAGCGCGTCTACCAATTCCGCCACCCTCGCATATTTCAGAACTATCACTCAAACAGATAGCATGGGGGCGCATTCTAGAGATTTTATGGCTGACGTCAATCATTATTTAGTGAGAAAACGTGCGATTGGTTTAAAAATCAGCATATGCTGAACACCGAGCAGGCAGAAATGAAAGACTGAAAAACAGATTGCCTGCCCATGACACTGGAGCAGGCAAAACAGCCATGGCGTTGGTGACCTGAATGATTATTTCTTTGTCGCGCGGTATACTTTGAACTTGCCTGTCTGCGCAATGACTTCATGGCCGCCAAAGGCTTTATCCAGCAGATCCGGGTAGGGCAAGAAAGCGTTGGCGACAATTCGCAATTGACCACCCGATTTAAGATAACTTGGTGCCATCCGAATCATATCCTCGGCGGCAACTAAGGTCGTTTTCAAACCATCATGGAAGGGTGGATTAGAAATGATCCAGTCAAACTTCTCTTCAATCGCAGAATAGACATTACTGGCAACCACATTGCCTTTCAGCTTATTGGCTTTCAATGTTGCCTTACTGGATGTGATGGCGGCAGCACTGACATCGCTGAGTGTCAGGGACAAATCAGGGTTCTTTTTACCCAATACGGTTGCCAGAACGCCAGCACCACAAGCAATATCCAGCAGTTTTCCAGAGATAGGCGCATCAAAGGTAGAAAGCAGCAGACGGCTGCCGACATCCAAATCATCTTGGCTAAATACGCCGGGTAGCGTATTGATGGTGGCATCGCCTACCTGATAACTGTTCCACCAATTATTTTGATCAAACTGAACCTGATCTTTCAACTGCCCATAGAACAAGCTGCAACGGCGTGCGGTATCAATTTTGCGGAAGGTCATCACATCTTCCATTAATTTATCCACACTGCGCACACCACTGCGGTTTTCACCGACAATAAAGATATTCGTATTGACGGGCAGGATGGAAAACAGATTCCGCAGTTGGAAACGCGCCTCTTGTTTGCTTTTTGGCCAGTAATAAATCAGCGTATCACAGTCTTGAATAAATGCGCTGTCTGCAACCAGGCCATACCAGGCATGATCACCCAGTTTGCGGATCAGCGATTGCCAATGGTGATATTGGTTAGTATGTACACGCACACTGGCCGCTTCAATTTCCGTTGCCAGGTCGTCTTGAAGATCACCGGCAAAGAGCAGATGATGAGCACGTAAATGCTCATGGTGGCGCAGGATCACTTCGCTGGCCGGGGTTAATACTGACATCTATGTATAGCTCCTTATAAATCTTTATCCAAACATAAGTATCAGTGAGCAGAACCGGGATGCCATGTTGATTGGCGCCGCGCTAAGCCCTCTGATAATATATTACCTGTTATTTTTTTATGGCAGATGGAATAAAACACGATGACAAAGCGTGACAGATTACTTTCCCAACTGGGGATCACCCAATGGGTTTTGCGTAGCCCAATGGCTTTGCAAGGTGAATTATCTGTCCTCATCCCTGATTCAACCCGTCTATTGATCATTAGCCACGATCACATCGACTTAAGTCATTCATTGTTTACTGACATTTTTACCGCCATGGGGATTGATGCCTCATCGGTATATTGCATCACGACAAAAGATGTTGAGTTACTTTTGGAATCAATCCACTGCCCATTTTGGCTGTTGGGCGTTGATATTACCTTATCAATACAAGGGATTTCTTTGAGAAGCCCAACATTAAATGACTTATCTCTTGATGGGAATGCAAAACGTGCTCTTTGGCAACAAATTTACCATTATGAAGAATATTTCTCTATTAATCCCCGTTGACCTTCCCAGCGCATTTCAGATAGAACAGGCCAGCCATGCGTTTCCGTGGAGTGAAAAAACGTTTTATTCCAATCAGGGAGAACGTTATATCAACTATAAAATAACGCAGAATGACCAGATTATCGGTTTTGCGATAACCCAATATGTGATGGATGAAGCCACCCTATTTAATATTGCTATTCATCCTGAACATCAATTACGAGGATATGGTAGAGCATTATTAACCCATCTCATCAATATATTGCCTGACAAGCAGATAAACACCTTGTGGCTTGAGGTGCGGCGTTCTAATCACGCCGCGATTCGTTTATATGAAGATTTAGGCTTCAATGAAGTCTCTGTCCGCAAGAATTACTACCCGACGGCGACGGGAAAGGAAGATGCCATTATTATGGCGTTGCCGTTATTGAGTGAATTCTGAACAGTATCACTGTTAAGCCGTCATTGAAACACTTTCTGCTGAGTAGAAAACGTTCAGTAGCGGTTTCGGCACATGCGCAATCATTGATTGTTTATAAATCCAAGTTCAGCGAAAATAACGGCCAATCACGATTAACAATATGACGGATTGGCATGGGAAGCACCAACAGGGGGGACTTCCCAAATGGTGTCAATCCGTGTACAGACTAGAAGATCCCAATTAATGTCAAATTCTCCCTTTCTGCAAGAAGTTGCGAAACGACGCACATTTGCCATCATTTCCCACCCCGATGCAGGTAAAACGACTATTACCGAAAAAGTATTACTGTTCGGACAGGCGATCCAGAAAGCGGGTACGGTAAAAGGGCGAGGCTCTAACCAACACGCCAAATCAGACTGGATGGAGATGGAAAAACAGCGTGGTATTTCCATTACCACTTCCGTCATGCAGTTTCCTTATGGCGATTGTCTGGTTAACTTACTGGATACCCCCGGACACGAAGACTTCTCTGAAGATACCTACCGTACGCTAACCGCGGTTGACTGTTGTTTGATGGTGATTGATGCCGCAAAAGGGGTTGAGGATCGTACCCGTAAGCTGATGGAAGTGACCCGCCTGCGCGATACACCGATCCTGACCTTCATGAACAAGCTTGACCGTGATATCCGTGATCCCATGGCGTTGATGGATGAAGTGGAAAATGAACTGAACATTGCCTGTAGTCCGATAACATGGCCGATCGGTTGTGGTAAGTCCTTCAAAGGGGTTTATCATCTCTATCTTGATGAAATTTATCTGTATCAGTCTGGTCAAGGGCATACGATCCAGGAAGTGCGGGCGATTAAAGGATTGGATAATCCAGAGCTAGATGCCGCTGTGGGCGAAGAGCTGGCAAATCAACTCCGTGAAGAGCTGGAGCTTGTCAAAGGTGCATCCCATGAATTCGAGCAAGACGCATTTTTACAGGGAGAGTTGACGCCTGTCTTTTTTGGTACGGCATTGGGTAACTTCGGTGTTGACCACATGCTGGATGGCCTTGTTCAATGGGCGCCAACGCCAATGCCGCGTCAGGCCGATGGGCGTGAAGTGACCGCCAACGAAGAAAAATTCACTGGTTTTGTTTTCAAAATCCAGGCCAATATGGATCCGAAGCACCGTGACCGTGTAGCCTTTTTACGGATTGTTTCTGGTCAATATGAGAAAGGCATGAAACTGCGTCAAGTCCGCATTAAGAAAGACGTCGTGATTTCTGATGCACTGACGTTTATGGCAGGCGACCGTTCGCATGTTGAACATGCCTATCCGGGGGATATTATCGGTCTGCACAATCATGGCACAATTCAGATTGGTGATACATTTACCCAGGGTGAAGAGCTGAAATTTACCGGTATCCCTAACTTTGCACCTGAATTATTCCGCCGTATCCGTCTGCGTGACCCGTTGAAGCAGAAGCAATTGCTGAAAGGTCTGGTTCAGTTATCAGAAGAAGGTGCGGTACAGGTCTTCCGTCCTCTGTCCAATAACGATCTGATCGTGGGGGCGGTAGGTGTCCTTCAGTTTGATGTTGTTGTTGCTCGCTTGAAGAGTGAATACAACGTTGAAGCACTGTATGAGCCTGTTAACGTAACGACGGCTCGCTGGGTTGAGTGTAGTGATGTGAAGAAACTGGAAGAGTTCAAGCGCAAGAATGAACAAAACCTGGCTCTCGATGGCGGTGAGAATCTCACTTACATTGCCCCCACAATGGTCAACTTGAATTTGACCCGTGAGCGCTACCCTGATGTTGTTTTCCGTAAGACCCGGGAACACTAATACGCTTTTCAGCCTCCGTTTTCTGAGCCAATAATATTCATTATTGGCTCGGATCACGGATAAATCCCGTCGTTTTTTCCTTTTCTATTTCTACGGTTTGAAATCTTATCGGATAAATCCGCATTCTATTTTTTCATGATGTAACGTAAATTTTATAAAAAAGTTATTTGAAACCATATACTGATAGATATTCATCGTGTGGATTGGCCTTAATGACAGCCATTGACTTTTAGAGGGGGAAACGTGGGAAAACATGTTCCAGTAACGTTGGGTAATATCGCACCGTTGGCTTATCACTCACACATAAAACCAGGAAAAATTGCACTGGTTTGTGAAGGAGGGGGGCAACGGGGAATTTTTACCGCGGGTGTTTTAGATGAATTTCTCCGTCTTAATTTTAATCCGTTTGAACTGTTTCTTGGGACATCGGCGGGAGCCCAAAACATTTCCGCCTACCTTTGCGGTCAGCGCGGTTATGCACGTAAAGTGATTAACCGTTATACCACCGATCCCGCCTTCTTTAATCCATTACGTTTTGTACGCGGCGGGCATCTCATCGATCTGGATTGGTATATTGAGACAATTTCTGCGCAATTGCCACTCAATATCCCTGTTGCAATGCGTCAGTTTGAGTCCGGGCGTGAATTCTATATGTGCGCTTGCCGTGCGGATAATTTTGAGCCGGTTTACCTGCATCCTGACGCTCAGAATTGGATGGATATTATCAAAGCGTCAAGTGCGATTCCGGGGTTTTACCGTAATGGGGTTACTCTGGATGATGTGGTTTACCAGGATGGCGGTATTGGCGATGCGATTCCTGTGCAGGAAGCCTATCGGCGCGGCGCGGATACGATTGTCGTGATTCGGACAGTTCCTTCACAACTTTATTATACCCCTCAGTGGATTAAGCGTATGAAGCGCTGGTTAGAGACCAGTAGCTTACAAAAAATGGTCAAGATGATCAGCCGTCATGCAGAAAGTTACCGCCGGACACATAAATTTATAAAAAACCCACCGAATGATGTCCAAATCTTTGAAATCTACCCGCCTGCTCCCTTAGCGACGATGGCTCTGGGAAGCAGTTTCAGCGCACTACATCAGGATTACCATTTGGGACGGCGTTGTGGACGGTATTTTCTGGCGACAATTGGCCATACTTTTGTAGAAAGAAAATTTGGGTATGAAGAATGTAAGAATTATGGAGTAAGCCGCATGAAGTTACATCCTGAGGAGGTCAAGCATCACTGTTTCCGAAGAAACCGTTTTCTGAACACCTGCGACACTTATCCGATAGTGGGATCGTCTGTATCTGATAGCATGGAACACGGACACACGACAGAAACCATGATGATGGACAACTCAGACAATAAGTAGATGTTTATTGATACACATTGCCATTTTGACTTTCCCCCTTTTGCGGGTGATGAAATAGCGAGCCTGGAACAAGCCAGACAAATGGGGGTGGAGAAAATAATCGTTCCCACGGTGAGCCACATGCACTTCCAGAGCGTTTCTGCGTTGGCTGAAACGTATTCTTCAATCTATGCGGCATTTGGTTTACACCCGCTCTATGTTGCTGAACACCAAGAAATGCATTTAGTGGCGTTGGATCAGAAACTACAGAAAAAAGAAGCTAAATGTGTCGCCGTGGGCGAAATTGGGCTTGATCTTTTCATGCCCGATCCGCAGTTTGAAAAGCAGAAAAGCCTGTTAGGTGCACAGCTAATGCTGGCGAAACAACATGAGTTACCCGTGATCCTCCACGCCAGAAAAAGTCATGATCAGTTGGCCGCGATGTTGAGAAAGCATAAGTTACCACGAACCGGGGTTATTCATGGTTTTTCAGGCAGTTTATCTCAGGCTCAAGCCTTTATTCGGCTGGGATTTTACATTGGCGTCGGAGGAACAATCACTTACGACAGGGCGCAAAAAACACGTCACACCATTTCACAATTACCTTTGTCATCGTTGGTCTTGGAAACGGATGCGCCTGACATGCCATTATCGGGGTTTCAGGGACAGCCTAACCGGCCAGAAAGGGTGGCACAGGTTTTTTCTGTATTGTGTCAACTGCGTCAAGAGCGGCCAGATGATATTGCCCGTCAAATTTATCAAAATAGTGTGACGTTATTCGCCATTGCCTGAGTGATGTTTGAGTACTTATTGGGACTGGCTCAAATTGATGGAGGACATTGTAAACATTAATAATGTTTAATTTATAAACCTTGCCTATTTATCCTCTTTTTCCCCTTTTTTTCCGTTAAATTATCTAATCCCACTGAAACTAAATGGATTTATGTGATTTAGATCTCATTTTTTGTGTTTATATTACTTTTTGCTGCAATAATTTGTGATGTTAGTTGCTTGTTCTTTTTTGGTACTAGGTATAATCGGCGCACACACAATGTCAGTAGGAATTTATAAAGTAACTGGCATATTTCTTTATTATTTATTCAGTGAACAGGGATTCTTCCAATGCAACTCCTTATGAGCCTGATCGGGATGGCAGTACTGATTTTTATCGCAGTGCTTTTCTCCAGTAACTATCGAGCCATTAAAATCCGTACTGTCCTGGGCGCCTTTCTGATTCAGGTCGCTATTGGGGCATTTGTACTTTACGTACCCGCCGGTAAAGACATTCTGATAGGAATGTCAAAAGGTGTTTCCAACGTGATTGGATATGGTCAAAAAGGGACTGATTTCATTTTTGGCGGACTGGTTTCCGACAAAATGTTTGAGTTGTTCGGTGGCAGCGGCTTTGTCTTTGCGCTGCGTGTTCTGCCTGTCATTGTCTTCTTCTCATCACTTATTGCCGTGTTGTATTACGTGGGCATTATGCAGCTCATGATCAAAATACTGGGTGGTGGATTACAGAAAGTATTGGGCACATCACGGACGGAATCGTTGTCTGCAACGGCGAATATTTTCGTAGGACATACTGAAGCCCCGCTGGTTGTGCGTCCTTATATTGCAACCATGACGCAGTCTGAATTGTTTGCGGTGATGTGTGGTGGCCTGGCGTCCGTCGCCGGTTCAGTCCTGGCAGGTTATGCATCAATGGGTGTTCCATTGGAATACTTGATCGCGGCTTCGTTTATGGCTGCGCCAGGTGGTTTGTTGTTTGCGAAGCTGATGGTGCCGGAAACAGAAAAAACGCACGATACTGCTGATGCGATGTCATTGGTTTCAGAGAACGAGCGTCCTGCCAATATTATCGATGCGGCGGCATCGGGTGCGTCATCGGGGATGCATCTGGCTTTGAACGTCGGTGCAATGCTGTTGGCCTTCACCGCGTTGATCGCTTTATTGAACGGCCTCTTAGGTGGCGTCGGCGGCTGGTTCGATTATCCTCAATTATCGATGGAACTGATTTTAGGCTGGGTTTTTGCCCCTATTGCTTACTTGATCGGGGTTCCCTGGCATGAAGCGACCATTGCCGGTTCTTTCATCGGGCAGAAAATCGTTGTCAATGAATTCGTGGCATTCATGAACTTTGGTGAATACCTGAAAGCGGATAATGTGGTTCAGGCTGCGGGCTTGCAAGTCCTTTCTGAACACACGAAAGCGATCATTTCTTTTGCCTTGTGTGGTTTCGCGAACTTGTCTTCTGTTGCGATCCTGTTGGGCGGCTTAGGCGGAATGGCGCCAAATCGCCGTGGTGATATCGCCCGTTTCGGCCTGAAAGCGGTATTAGCCGGTTCACTTTCTAACTTGATGAGTGCAACCATTGCAGGCTTCTTCCTCTCGTTGTAACACGCAGGGAATACCTATCCAATTGAATGCAGGTGAGATTTCTCACCTGCATTTGTTTTTCCTGCAAGCATTTAATGTGATTGATTTCACAATAAAATGATTTCAGTTGCAATCTTCATACATTTAGCGTGATTTTAAGCACAAATTGGTGTTCATTTACATGTTCAAATGATGGTGTGTAAAAAAAATTATAGCGCGGAGAGAGGGAACTCTGTTGTTGTCGTGGCTCATGGCTGTAGCAACATCTTCAAGGAACCAAGTCCGCTCACCAACAAATGAACGAGTTTGTGATTAAGATATAATGATTAAAGATTAATCACCTTCAAAAATCATCGTTCATGCAAAATAATCGTACAAAAGAATGAGTGAACTGATTCAGTCACGATAATCATACCGTTGGAGAGTTTTATGACCGATTTAACCGCTGCCGCTCAGCATGCGCTGAGTTTGATGGATTTAACGACACTGAATGATGACGATACAGATGAGACGGTAACCGCACTTTGTCGTCAGGCAAACAGCCCCGCAGGGCATACCGCCGCGATCTGTATTTACCCACGTTTTATTCCACTGGCACGTAAGGTATTACGTGAACAGGGAACGCCCGATATCCGCATTGCCACCGTAACCAACTTTCCGCATGGTAATGATGATATCGAGATTGCGCTGGCTGAAACTCGGGCAGCTATCGCTTATGGTGCTGATGAAGTGGATGTTGTTTTCCCTTATCGCGCTTTGATGGCGGGTGATGAGCAAGTTGGCTTTGATTTGGTTCACGCTTGTCAGGCGGTCTGTGCTGAATCTGGCGTCTGGCTGAAAGTCATTATTGAAACGGGTGAATTAAAAGAAGCCGCGTTGATCCGCAAAGCCGCTGAAATTTCCATTAAAGCGGGTGCTGATTTTATTAAAACCTCAACCGGTAAAGTGCCTGTTAATGCCACCCTGGAAAGTGCTGAAATTATGCTGAACGTCATTCGAGATATGAACGTAGGCAATCGCGTGGGTTTTAAACCCGCAGGCGGGGTACGTACCGCCGAAGAAGCAACACAATATCTGGCGCTGGCAGAGCGTATTATGGGAGAACAATGGATTAATGCCCGTCATTTCCGTTTTGGTGCATCCAGTTTGTTGAACAGCTTGCTGACGACACTGGGGTATCAGGGACAAAAACAGAGTAACGGTTATTGAGCACACTAATTATGCGTTGAATGTACGCTAAGATAGTGGGCATGACTGCCATTCTTTTCAGATAATCATGATTGGGAGGTAGCTTTGTTTCTGGCACAGGAAATTATCCGCAAAAAACGTGATGGTCACCCTTTGAATGAAGAGGAAATCCGCTTCTTTATTAACGGAGTTCGTGATAATACGGTTTCCGAAGGGCAGATAGCAGCACTGGCGATGACTATCTATTTCCATGATATGACAATGGAAGAGCGCGTTGCACTGACATTGGCAATGCGTGATTCTGGTACGGTTTTAGCGTGGAAGGCACTAAATTTACCCGGCCCGGTTGTCGATAAGCACTCAACAGGGGGGGTGGGGGATGTCACCTCTTTGATGCTGGGCCCAATGGTGGCTGCTTGTGGGGGATATGTGCCAATGATATCGGGACGTGGCCTGGGGCATACCGGGGGCACGTTGGATAAATTGGAATCTATTCCCGGTTTTGACATTTTTCCCGATGAGCACCGTTTCCGGGACATTATTCGTGACGTGGGGGTTGCCATTATAGGGCAGACCCGCGCGTTAGCACCGGCAGATAAACGTTTTTATGCAACCCGTGATATTACGGCGACAGTTGACTCCATCCCTTTAATTACCGCCTCTATTTTGAGTAAAAAGTTGGCTGAAGGGCTGGATGCTTTGGTCATGGATGTGAAAGTGGGTTCTGGCGCATTGATGCCCACCTACGAACAATCAGAAAAGCTGGCTGAATCGCTCGTTGAAGTCGCCAATGGTGCAGGGTGCAAAACCAGCGCACTATTGACAGATATGAATCAAGTGTTGGCATCCAGCGCAGGGAATGCATTGGAAGTTCGTGAAGCGGTTCAATTTTTGACGGGGGAATACCGGAATCCTCGTTTATTCGACGTCACGATGGCGTTGTCTGCTGAAATGCTGGTTTCGGGCAATTTAGCCCGTGATCGTGATGATGCACGCCGTAAGTTACAGGCCGTACTAGACAATGGCAGCGCCGCAGAAACATTGGGTCGTATGGTCGCCGCGCAAAAAGGACCGACGGATTTTGTTGACCATTACGACCGTTACTTGCCGACCGCCGCCGTGATCAGGCCGGTACTGGCCGGACAGCGATTTGCTGAGCAGGTCACAGAAGGCCAAAGTGGTATCATTGCCGAAATGAATACCCGATCGTTGGGCATGTCGGTTGTTGCATTGGGGGGCGGGCGTCGTAAGGCGGCTGACCCGATTAATTACAGTGTGGGGCTCAGTGAGATCGTTGCCCTGGGCACAGAAGTGACGGCGGATACACCGTTGGCCATGCTCCACGCTAACAGTGAACATGATTGGCATGAAGCCGCAGAAACCGTCCGTAATGCCTTTGTTTTTAAAGACATTGCGTTTAATGAGACAGAAACACAAGCCACCACACCCATGATTTATCGTCATATCATTGGATAAATCAGGCAAGAATTGAAAATCGATTTTAATAGCGGGCAATTTCCGCATGAATAGCGTGAATTGACGCAGGAGAAAATAATGAAACGTACATTCATCATGGTATTGGATTCCTTTGGTATCGGCGCAAGTGCGGATGCGGAAAAGTTTGGTGATAAGGGATCTAACACGTTAGGGCATATTGCAGAATGGTGTGCCCGTGGTGAGGCTGATATCGGCCGTCAAGGGCCACTGCATTTGCCAAACCTAAGCCGCCTGGGATTGGGTAAGGCCGCGGAAGAATCTTGTGGAACTTTTCCGATTGGTTTGGATAACGATGCCGAAATTATTGGCGCTTATGGTTACGCGAGTGAACTTTCTTCTGGTAAAGACACGCCGTCAGGCCATTGGGAAATTGCCGGTGTTCCAGTTTTGTTTGACTGGGGCTATTTCCACGATGAAGAAAACAGCTTCCCACAAGCGTTGCTGGATAAACTGGTCGAACGCGCTAATTTGCCGGGTTATCTGGGGAACTGTCACTCTTCAGGCACCGTGATCCTGGATAAACTGGGTGAAGAACATATGAAAACTGGTAAACCGATTTTCTACACCTCGGCGGATTCCGTTTTCCAGATTGCCTGCCATGAAGAGACATTTGGCCTGGATCGCTTGTATGAACTGTGTGAAATTGCCCGTGAAGAGTTGAATCTTGGTGAATATAACATTGGTCGCGTGATTGCCCGTCCATTTGTGGGTGACAAAGTCGGTCATTTCCAGCGTACTGGCAACCGCCATGACCTGGCTGTTGAGCCACCGGCGCCCACTATTCTGAAAAAATTAGTTGATGAAAAGCAGGGGGAAGTTGTTTCCATTGGTAAGATTGCCGATATTTACGCGAATGTCGGGATCACCAAAAAGGTCAAGGCCACGGGCATTGATGCGCTGTTTGATGCTTCACTGGCTGAAATGGCGCAGGCGGGAGATAACACCATCGTATTTACCAATTTCGTTGATTTTGATTCTTCTTACGGTCACCGTCGTGATGTGGCGGGTTACGCGGCAGCACTCGAGTTGTTTGACCGCCGTTTGCCCGAAATGCTGAAATTAGTGAAAGAAGACGACATCCTGATCTTAACGGCTGATCATGGTTGTGACCCAACCTGGGCGGGTTCTGATCATACCCGTGAGCATATCCCGGTGCTGGTTTACGGGGAGAAAATTAAGCCGGGTTCATTGGGGCATCGTGAAACGTTCGCCGATATTGGTCAGACTGTTGCAAAATACTTCGGTCTGACACCGATGGAGCACGGTAAGGTAATGTTTTAATATTTGGTGGAGACACATGAGTCTCCACATTCTCACCTATATTGATACGTAATAAAAACAAGGAAATAAACTTATGGCCACCCCACATATTAATGCTGAGATGGGCGATTTTGCTGATGTTGTTTTGATGCCAGGTGATCCACTACGTGCAAAATACATCGCAGAAACTTATCTGGAAGATGCCCGTCAGGTGAACAATGTTCGCGGTATGCTCGGTTTCACCGGGACTTATAAAGGCCGCCGCATTTCTGTTATGGGTCATGGAATGGGGATTCCATCTTGCTCTATTTACGCCAAAGAATTGATCACTGAATTTGGTGTTAAAAAAATCATCCGTATTGGTTCCTGTGGCGCAGTCAGCGAAGACGTTAAAATTCGTGATGTTGTGATTGGTATGGGCGCTTGTACTGATTCCAAAGTCAACCGCCAGCGTTTTAAAGATCACGATTTTGCAGCGATTGCTGATTTTGAGCTGGTTCGTCATGCGGTGGATGCGGCGAAAGCGAAAAATATCAACGCACGTGTTGGTAACATTTTCTCTGTTGATCTGTTTTATTCACCTGATCCTCAGATGTTCGATGTCATGGAAAAATACGGCATTCTGGGTGTTGAAATGGAAGCCGCTGGTATTTACGGTGTTGCTGCTGAATTTGGTGCAAAAGCACTGACAATTTGTACTGTTTCTGATCATATTCGTACGGGCGAACAAACCACGGCCGAAGAACGACAGACTACGTTTAATGACATGATTGAAATTGCCCTTGAGTCTATTTTGATGGGTGATAATTAAGAAAACATAACTTGTTTTCGTGCATCATTAAAAAATGATAAGCCCTTTCCAATAATGGAAGGGGCTTTTTATTTATTGGGTGAAATGGTTATTTTATTCATTAATAAATGGGTGGTTTTTTCAGGAAAATAAAACAAAGCAAAAAGCGATGCCAATTAAGATACTAAACTACTAAACATCGCTTGATATAATTCAGGGTAATAACCCAAAATAAAAAAATTATTAGTAAAATACACTACTCGCCACACGTACTTTTTGACAAAAATTCATATTTAATATGATGTTAAGGCGCATAAGTAGTTTTATCACCTGAAATTTGACTTAAGATATGTTATGTAGAATGATACCGCCGATTTGGTTTATTTTGGCCTGTTATGATTTGTGTCAAAAAACTAAATAATCATTCGTCTAAGCGTCAGAAATTAATTTCTGTGCTTTGGATTCCTTTTGACTATCAGTATTTATTTTACTATTAAAGGTCTAAGTTAATTATGAAACTCAACAAATTGGCGATGGTTTTAGGTTTAGGTGTGGCTTTAACTGCAGGTGCAGCAAATGCAGCACCTTCTCAAGGTAATGGTACAGTTAAATTCACTGGCGCTATTATCAATGCAGCTTGTTCAATCAAAAATAACAATGTTGAAGTTGATTTGGGACAAGTCAACAACGTTATTCTGAAAGACGGTGGTGAATCTGCTTCTAAGCAATTTGAGATTGAATTGCAAGATTGTGTGCTTGGTACACTTAAAGGTGTCACAACAACGTTCACTGGACCAGAAGCTGATGGTACAGTGAAAGGTCTGTTAGCGCTGGAAGGCCCAGCGGAAGGTGCGGCGATCAAGATCACTAATAACGGTAACCAGTTGATTCCTTTAGGTGAAGCGTCAGACGTCATGTCTTTACATGACGGTGATAACACCCTGCGTTTCGCTGCCCGTCTGAAAGGCCTGCAAGGCGCGGAAGGTAAAGATCCAGTTGCAGTGAAAACCGGTAACTTTACGGCTATCGCAAACTTCGCTTTAAACTACCTGTAATATTAAGCACTGACAGGTAGTTTTTATTCGTTGAATATCAGGAAACCTATCGCGATTTATATTATAAGTTTCCTGATGATACTTTAAGGGTATTTCTTGAACATCCTGCGTTAGTGAATAGCACTACGATATTCTGTAACGCGAACAGTAATATTGATATAAATCAATATTACTGACAATTAGGTAAACAGCAGTGCTATTAACCAAATGGTTTCTGTAGAGGTAAATTGAAATACCCTTTTTTGTTTATTTAGTCTACGGTGTTCTCTATTGGCTGTATTAGGAAAATAACAAATTTTGCCGTTCAAAAATCATGTTTAATGGCATATCGATGGTGACAATGTTTTCTTTATTCCCCGCAGTATGGTAAAGCCAGTAAATCGTAAAACAGAGAACGTAACTATTACGGATGCAGGATATGTGGCGACCTCTGCAAACCCAGTATCGGTCACAGTACTCAATTTAGAACGATGAATTTTAATGATGCCATGTATTTGGTGATAACCCCGACACACTGACAGACTTGGCAGTATCAAACAGCAGCTAAATTCAAATTGGATTGTTAACGATTCATTGTTTAGAGGATGCTATGGCTTTGTTTTCAGATTCTATGAATCATGATTTTTCACCTATTAATAAAAGAATAACCAGTAATAGAAAAGATATTTTTAATAAAAAAATTGGGGTGAGTAAAAAGAAGATAGTTAATCAAAAGAAGATAGCTAGTCAGGCAAAAACAGAATACTTCGCTTCCGGAATTACCCCCTTTGCTGCGTTGGTATTGTTGATTCTCTCTGGTATTCAGGTCGGCTATGCCAGACCACCGCTTGAGTTCAATACTGACGCTTTGGATATTAGTGAACGTGCCAATATTGATTTGGATAAGTTCGCCCGGGCAGGTTATATCATGCCGGGCAACTACATCATGGCTGTCCGGGTGAATCAAAACGAATTGCTGGAGATGCATTCTGTTGATTTCACTACGCTCGCGGATGATCCAGAAGGCAGTGAAGCCTGTGTATCTCCCGAAATAGTGAAGCAAATCGATTTGAAACAGGAATGGCTGGAAAAATTAGGTTGGCGGAATGAGGGAAAATGCCTTGATCTCAATACGTTGCCCGGTATGTCAGCCCGAGGTGATTTGGCCACTTATAGCCTGTATTTAATCGTCCCGAAAATCTATCTGGAATATGACTTACCGGATTGGGATCCGCCTTCTCGTTGGGATAATGGAATTCCCGGATTGCTGTTTGACTATAACCTGAATGCACAAAACACCAAACCTGCTCACGGTAACAGTAATCAGCAGATAAGTGCGAACGGAACAGCGGGGATGAATGCAGGTGCGTGGCGTTTTCGGGCTGATTGGCAGGCCAGATATCACCGTTCGAAAGATAAGCAGGGTGATCAGTTTGGCCATGTGAGTGAGAGAGAGCGTGAGTGGGACTGGAGCCGTTACTACATGTATCGGGTGTTGCCTCGCCTGGAAGCAAAACTGTCCTTGGGTGAGGATTACCTCAACTCCAACATTTTCGATAGCTTTCGTTACACGGGCGTCAGTTTAATCACTGATGAAAATATGTTACCACCGAATTTACGGGGATATGCGCCCGAAGTGACAGGGGTTGCACGTACCAATGCTAAGGTCACGGTGAAACAACAGGGCAGAGTACTCTATGAAACCCAAGTGGCGTCTGGTCCGTTCCGTATTCAGGATCTCAGTGATGCGGTATCAGGCACATTGGATGTCAGAGTGGAAGAGCAAGACGGTAGTGTACAGGAATTTCAGGTCAATACAGCGACGATCCCTTATCTGACTCGCCCGGGGCGGGTGCAGTATAAAATTGTGGGCGGTCAATCGACTAATGATAAGCATCGTCGGGAAGGACCCGCGTTTGGTATGGGGGAATTTTCCTGGGGTATCAATAACGGTTGGTCATTGTATGGTGGTCTTCTGGCTGCCGGAGACTATAACGCCCTGTCATTGGGGATTGGTCGTGACCTGATGATGTTTGGCTCCCTGTCATTTGATGCGACGGAATCCAGGGCAAGATTACCGAAAGAGCGCGAGACGCTGACGGGAGGATCTTATCGTCTGAGTTATTCGAAACGTTTTGATCAATACAATAGCCAGGTGACATTCGCCGGATATCGTTTCTCTGAGCGTAATTTCATGAATATGGGGCAGTATATTAATCGTCGTTATCGTGATCTTTCTTCCGATAGCGGCAAAGAACTATACACCATTATTTTCAATAAACAGTTTAGTGATATTGGTTTGAGTGCCCACCTTAATTATAGCCACCAGACTTATTGGAATCGTCCAACAAATGATCGCTATAACATTTCATTATCCAAATACGTCGATATTGGGCGTTATAAAAATATCAGTGTGAATCTTTCTGCTTACCGCAATAATTTTGACAATAAAAAAGATGATGGCATGTACCTGAACCTTTCTATTCCGTGGGGAGAAAGTGGCACGTTCAGCTACAACGGTATGGTAAATCGTCAGGGCAACGCTCATCGGGTAGGGTATTTTAACCGTATCGATGATCGTAATAATTATCGTATTTCAGCAGGAACCAGCATGGGTGGCAGAGCATTGGCAGATGCTTATTACACTCACTATGGCGATAAGGCGTTGTTGAATGCCAGTGCCAGTTATCAGGATGGTATCAATACAACGGTTGCCCTTGGTTTGCAGGGAGGAGTGACGGTCACAGCACATGGCGCGGCTCTGCACCGTATCAATCAGCCGGGCGCGACTCGTTTGATGGTCGATACCGAAGGCGTTAGTAACGTTCCGGTCCGTGGATTTGGCTCGGCAGTGCATACTAACTACTTTGGTAAGGCGGTGCTGGTTGATGTGAACAACTACTTCCGTAATAAGGCAAATGTTGATTTAGATAATTTGCCGGATGATGTAGAGGCATTACGTTCTGTCCAGCAGGCAACATTGACGGAAGGGGCGATTGGTTATCGTCAATTCCAGGTGATGTCAGGGATCAAGGCGATGACCCTTATTCGTCTGCCTGACGGTTCATTCCCGCCTTTTGGTGCTTCTGTTGTGAATGCTGCTCAGCGGGAGATCGGGATTATCAGTGATGAGGGATATGCTTACCTCAGCGGCATGAATCAGGGGGAAAAAGTACAGGTACATTGGGATGGGGAGGCGCAGTGTGAAATCACTGTGCCAGATGATATTTCTGCGAAATCTTTCACTACAACATTATTGTCTTGTCAGTTTTTAACAGGGAAAGCTAAATAAAATGTAATAAAACAGCCCATGAAATCTGTTTTAAACAGCGTATTATATTGTTTTGTTTATGTGAAATTTTGACGTAAAAACAGAGACATTGTTGAGCGTAGTAAGATAAACCTGAACTTTTTTGAGTATGAGCAAAGAACATTATGAAACTGAAAAAAATTCTAATGATAACGGCGATAACGGTCAGCAGCTTGATGTCAGTTCATCAGGCCATGGCAGCCATCGCGTTGGATCGTACCCGGGTCATTTTTAATGAGGATATGAAATCCGTTAGTCTTAACGTGGAAAATCAACATCTTGATTTGCCTTATCTGGCTCAGTCATGGATCGAAGATGAGAATGGCAATAAGATCAATAGCCCGATTGTGGTTGTGCCGCCGGTACAACGTATTGAAGCTGGAGCAAAAAGTCAGGTTAAGCTCCAGACATTACCCGCCATTGCTCAATTGCCGCAAGATCGGGAGAGTGTGTTCTATTTCAACATTCGTGAAATTCCGCCACGCAGTGACAAGCCAAATGTATTGCAATTGGCTTTGCAGACTCGTATCAAATTGTTCTACCGCCCGAAAGCGGTCATTGCACGCCGTATAGATCTTGATAATCCTTGGCAGGAAAAACTCACCTTAACCCGCCAGGAAAATCACTATGTCGTCAATAACCCGACACCTTATTACATCACTATTTCAGAAGCATCAAACAAGATAGGAGGGAATAGTGTGGTGGGATTTAAACCCCTGATGTTAGCGCCCAAAAGCAGCGAAACACTAGGTGGAACAATTAATGCACTGGGGAATACACCGGTACTGACTTATGTCAATGATTATGGTGGACATCCACAGTTAACATTCAAATGTGGTGGCAATACCTGCACGGTGTCAGAAGCCGTCGCTGAAAATAACTGATTGGGTTATGTCAGTGATATCCCATCAATCATAATATTGACGGGATATCGACGCATAACTGGCTGGAATAGGATGAGTTTTTCGTCAATGAGCGGATAAAAGTAGAGTAAATGATAATGGGTTCATTAAGCATTAAATTATCCAAATATGTCTTGCCAGTACTGTTTCTTTTTGGCATTAGCGGCCAGCAAAAGGCAGAGGCAAAAGATACACTGCGTCAAAACGTCAAAATTTCGCTAACGGTACTTGCTCCGGCTTGTTCAATTAAGACAGACGATCTCAATTTAGAAATTAATTTTAGAGAAATTATTAACCGTGATTTTTACTATAAACCACGTGCCGGTGATTATAAATTTAATCTGCATTTAGAAAATTGTGATCCTCGTATCACAAAGCGACTGAAAATTAAATTCTTAGGACAAACCAGCCAAGAATCACCTGATTTATTAGCCGTGAGATCTGATGGTCAAGTGAGTGGAATTGCTATTGGAATAGAAAAAACTGATGGCACGTTAATGCCTTTCAATAAAATCAGCGAATTCCCATTATTAGAAAATAGCAGAGAAAACGTGATCCCACTCCGGGCATTTGTACAAGCTGAACCGAGTGCGATTAAAGGAAAAACAATTGGTGCGGGTTATTTTACGGCAATCGCAAATTTTGAAGTTAGTTATGACTAGTCATGCTGATTAACTTTTCATTCACGCTTTTGTAATCAGAATCAGAGGCTATTTGGAAAATAAGTTATGTACCATATTAAAAAAACGTTATTGAAGCTAGCAGCCTTATTTATTTTAGTCAGTACCGCCCATGCTTATGCGGGTGCTTATGTCATGCCGGTGAATATGGAAGTCGTATATGGTCAAGCTCGTGCGACCCTGGAGATTATTGCCTGGACAGAAGAAGAAGGGATTCCTAATCCCTGCTATGGAAACGAACAATGCTATGTGGGGCCTGATGTTAATTATCGAAATGGTTATCCGCCCGGTATGTACGGTTCCTGTCATGATTCAAGAGTATGCCTGGAAAATGCGCATTTATATCCGACAACTGCCGATGTCATGAGAGCATATAAAAGACAGTTTGGTGTCCCTATACGGGTTTCATTTCCCATTATTAGTACAGAGGCCGACTGCGTCGGTTTATTTTACTCCGAAAAGCTGAATCCGGAATATGGGGATGCACAACAATTCCCGGATTCAACCTGTAACAAAACGCCTCCTCCAAATCAAAATTGCAAACTCAATCTTCCCTCTGAAATCGCCTATGGGGAATTAATTGCGAGAGAGGTGAATAATCAAACACGCACAATTACAGGCCAATTCTCATGTGCTGTTTATAGCGACCAAATAATGCTGCTTGCCAGATCAATTAATAATGAAGAGAGAGTGTATCTCGATTCTGACAGACAAATATATTCAACATTACACATTAATGGAAAAAATGCGGAAAATGGTGTGAATATCACTGCGCCGGGAAATAATATTCCCGTTTCTTTCAACCTCAAATCAGTACTACATACCATAACGCTACCCAAACCCGGTCAATACGAAGGTACTGCAGTCGTTTTTTTAACTTATCTATAAAGTGAGAATAGAGATATTATGCAAGTCAGTATGCTGGTAGGAAAAAGAATCCAAATGAAAAGAAAAGAAATTGGTGTGACTGCCGTAGAGCTGGCAGACCGAATTGGAGTAAGCCATCAGCAATTGTCACGCTATGAGCGGGGAACAAATAGGATCAGTCTGGAGCATTTGGTCGCTATTTCTATCGCCCTGAAGACGCCGGTGGATTGGTTTTTGGTGGACTGTTTTACGCCCCCTAAGGTTAATATGAATAATCAGTATGCTTGTGTCGCGGAAACGGTATTGGGCCTGTAACGACCTCATAAAAACGGCCTCCTTATTCGTTGAATATCCAACGTTGGGGAGGCCGTTTTTTTAGAAGGATATTGTCAAAAATGACGTTATCCTATCAGTGAGTGTGATAATCTTTTTACTGTCTGGCAATTTTGGCATGCATTTCTTGAACCGAAATGACCTGCTCAGTTGGATCAGCGCTGAGTGCCATCGTGGTTGCGAAACCGCCATTCAGGGTCGTGTCATAATGCACTTTATATTGCAGTGCGCTACGGCGTAGCAGTTTTGAATCTTCAATGGCTTGACGGCCTTCGGTGGTATTGACGATATAGTCATATTCACCATTTTTGATCCTGTCTTGAATGTGCGGACGCCCTTCATGAACTTTATTGACCAAACGTGGGTTGATGCCTGCTTCACCCAAGACGACCGCAGTACCGTGTGTCGCATCTAATTCAAAGCCATGTTTGAGTAAGTTAGCGGCCAAATCGACAACACGTTCTTTATCGCCTTCACGGACAGACAGTAATGCCCGGCCTATTTTACGCATGGTGGAGTTACTGCCCAGCATCGCTTTTGAAAAAGCTTCAGCAAAGGTACGGCCAACGCCCATCACTTCCCCCGTAGAGCGCATTTCTGGCCCCAGAATGGGATCAACCCCCGGGAACTTATTGAATGGCAGTACGACTTCTTTCACGGAGTAGTAAGGCGGAATCACCTCTTCAACCGTGCCTTGCTCAAGCAGAGACTGACCGGCCATGACGCGCGCGGCTATTTTTGCCAGAGGCAGGCCAGTGGCTTTGGAAACGAAGGGAACGGTACGTGCTGCCCGTGGGTTGACTTCAATCAGGTAAACTTCGTTATTTTTCACTGCAAACTGAACGTTCATCAGGCCACGGACGCGCAGTTCAAAGGCCAGTTTTTCAACTTGCTGTCGCATAACATCCTGAATTTCTTTGCTTAGCGTATAAGCCGGCAGAGAACAGGCGGAATCACCAGAGTGGACCCCGGCTTGTTCGATATGTTCCATGATGCCACCAATCAGAACACGCTCACCATCACAGATAGCGTCTACGTCGACTTCTATCGCATCATCAAGGAAGCGATCCAACAGCACCGGCGCATCGTTGGAGACGCTGACGGCTGTCTGGAAGTAACGGCGTAAGTCAGATTCGTCGTATACAATTTCCATTGCTCGTCCACCCAGAACGTAAGAGGGACGAACGACCAGCGGATAACCAATCTCATTGCCTTTTTCAACGGCCTGTTCGATAGCCGTGACGGTGGCGTTTGCTGGCTGTTTCAGGCCAAGGCGGTTAACCGCTTGCTGGAAACGTTCACGGTCTTCTGCCCGGTCGATAGCATCAGGGCTGGTGCCGATAATCGGTACACCGGCAGCCTCCAGTTCACGAGCCAGCTTCAGGGGAGTCTGGCCGCCATACTGAACAATCACGCCTTTTGGTTGTTCAACGCGCACAATTTCCAGCACATCTTCCAGTGTGACAGGCTCAAAGTAAAGACGATCAGACGTGTCGTAATCGGTGGAAACGGTTTCCGGGTTACAGTTCACCATGATGGTTTCAAAACCATCTTCACGCAGCGCCAGAGAAGCGTGTACACAGCAGTAATCGAACTCAATGCCTTGCCCGATCCGGTTTGGACCGCCACCCAACACCATGATTTTCGGTTTATCATTGTTCGGGTTAGCTTCACATTCATCTTCATAGGTGGAGTACAGGTAAGCCGTATCTGTTGCGAATTCTGCCGCACAGGTATCAACACGCTTATAAACCGGATACAAGTTGTAATGATGGCGGAGTTTGCGGATCTCTTGACCCGAGATCCCCACCAGTTTCGCCAGATAGGCGTCAGCAAAACCTTTGCGCTTAAGGTGGCGCAGGAAATCGGCGGTCAGGCTATTTACGCCTTGTTCTGTCACGTGTTCTTCCAGACGAATGAGTTCTTCAATTTGCACCAGGAACCAGCGGTCAATATTGGTCAGATTGAAAAGCCCGTCAACGGACATGCCCGCACGGAAAGCATCCGCGATATACCAGATACGCTCAGCCCCCGCGTTTTTCAATTCACTGCGGATTTTGGTCAGAGACTGCGGATCATCCAGATTGACTTTAGGATCAAATCCGGTTACGCCGACTTCCAGACCGCGCAGGGCTTTTTGCATCGACTCCTGGAAAGTACGGCCGATGGCCATCACTTCACCAACAGACTTCATCTGAGTGGTCAGACGATCATTGCTGCCAGCAAATTTTTCAAAGTTGAAACGGGGGATTTTGGTCACAACATAATCGATGGAAGGCTCGAAAGATGCCGGCGTGCGCCCGCCCGTGATGTCATTCATCAGTTCATCAAGGGTATAGCCGACGGCCAGTTTTGCCGCGATTTTTGCGATCGGGAAGCCCGTTGCTTTGGACGCCAGCGCTGATGAACGGGATACACGCGGGTTCATTTCAATGACAATCAGGCGGCCATTTTTCGGGTTCACCGCAAACTGAACGTTTGATCCCCCGGTTTCAACACCGATTTCACGCAGTACCGCCATCGAAGCGTTACGCATGATTTGATATTCTTTATCGGTCAGTGTCTGCGCGGGGGCTACGGTGATGGAATCGCCGGTATGAATGCCCATTGGATCGAAGTTTTCAATGGAACAGACAATGATGCAGTTGTCATTTTTATCCCGCACCACTTCCATTTCATACTCTTTCCAGCCAATTAATGATTCATCGATCAGCAGTTCATTGGTGGGCGAAAGATCTAAACCACGTTCACAGATTTCTTCGAATTCTTCACGGTTATAAGCGATACCGCCACCGGTGCCGCCCATGGTAAAAGAAGGACGAATAATACAAGGGAAACCAACGTCTTCCGCGACAGCCAGCGCCTCTTCCATGGTGTGGGCAATGCCGGAACGTGCGGTATCCAGACCGATTCTTTTCATCGCTTGGTCAAAACGTTGACGATCTTCGGCTTTATCAATCGCATCGGCCGTTGCACCAATCATGGTGACGCCAAATTCTTCCAGGACACCTTGACGTTCCAGCTCCAGCGCACAGTTGAGTGCTGTTTGCCCGCCCATGGTTGGCAGGACGGCATCTGGACGTTCTTTTGCAATAATTTTACGTACGACTTCCCAATGGATTGGCTCGATATAGGTCGCATCTGCCATTTCTGGATCGGTCATGATTGTCGCTGGATTCGAGTTGACCAGAATGACACGGTAACCTTCTTCCCGCAGCGCCTTACAAGCCTGAGCACCTGAGTAGTCAAATTCACATGCCTGACCGATAACGATGGGGCCAGCACCTAAGATCAGAATACTTTTAATATCAGTACGTTTTGCCATTTTTCTTTTTCTCCTGATTATTTGGTGTTCTGAACGGGTGTCTGACGGTATTCTTCAATCAGTTCGATAAAGTGATCGAACAAAGATGCCGCTTCATGTGGGCCGGGGCTGGCTTCAGGATGCCCCTGGAAACTGAAGGCCGGTTTATCGGTGCGATGAATACCTTGCAATGTGCCATCAAAGAGTGATTTATGTGTGACGCGCAGATTGGCTGGCAAGGTGCTTTCATCAACGGCAAAGCCGTGGTTTTGTGCCGTGATCATAACGACATTGCGATCCAGATCTTTAACCGGATGGTTGCCACCGTGATGACCAAATTTCATTTTCACGGTTTTTGCCCCGCTGGCCAGCGCCAGTAATTGGTGCCCCAGACAGATCCCAAAGACAGGAATCTCGGTATTCAGGAAGGTTTTGATTGCTTCGATAGCATAGCCGCAGGGTTCTGGATCACCCGGGCCATTGGACAGAAAAATACCATCCGGTGCCATTTTCAGTACTTCATCTGCCGGGGTTTTTGCCGGTACAACGGTCACGCGACAGCCGCGATCGACCAGCATACGCAGGATATTGCGTTTCACGCCAAAATCATAGGCGACAATGTGGTAAGGTAATGCTTGCGCTTCACTTGTTTCTGGTAGCCCATCGGCTAACGTCCAGCTCCCTTGTCCCCATTGATAAGCTTGGGCGGTTGTCACTTCTTTTGCTAAATCCATCCCTTTTAAGCCGGGGAAAGCGTGTGCTTTTTCCAGGGCAACCTGAGCATCTGCGCCATCACCGGCAATGATACAGCCGTTTTGTGCCCCTTTTTCTCTTAAGAGACGGGTGAGTTTGCGCGTATCGATATCTGCGATAGCAACAATGTTGTGGCGTTTCAGGTAATCAGACAGATTTTCTTCGCTGCGGAAGTTGCTGGCCACTAACGGTAGATCACGGATGACTAGGCCTTGAGCCTGAATGGAGGGGGATTCTTCATCAGCGGCATTGATGCCGACATTACCAATATGGGGATAAGTAAGAGTAACAATTTGGCGGGAATAGGAAGGGTCGGTAAGTATTTCTTGATATCCGGTTATTGAGGTATTGAAGACCACTTCTCCAACAGCCACACCTTCAGCCCCAATGGCGCGACCGTGAAATTGGGTTCCATCTTCTAGAACCAATATAGCTGACTTAATCAAAACGCCCTCCAGAATGAATAATCAATCGCATTCCATGCATATTAATTCAGAATTAATCCTTAAAATCAATGCCAATCATAATTTTTGTCAAAATTTTGGCAAATTCCGCGCATTCTAATGATGAGAAGAGGGGTTGTCTACAAAAAATGGCAAATTTATTGGCCTTTTTACAACACTGAGTCTTGTATTAAGCCAATTCAGTGAAAAAATATCAGAAAAGTCGGCGTAGGTTACCGATTATGGTGAGGGAAAACTTAATAACAGAAAAAAAGGCGGTTTTTTTTCGGACTCCGGGGAAAAAAGTGACAAAAAAGCTTTTTTTTTTCATAAAAGAAGGCATTAACTTAGCGATGTTAGTGAAAATTTATATATGGTGAAAATTACGCAGTTAACCTATAAATAACTACGTAATTATATGGAGTTACAGTATTTGTAAATTAAATATTATCGAGGCTTAATACGTCTTTCATGTTATAAAGACCATTCTTTTTGCCTGTTAGCCATAATGCAGCTTTAATAGCGCCATTTGCAAAGGTCATACGGCTTGAAGCCTTATGGCTTATCTCCACCCGCTCACCAATATCTGCAAAGATTGCGGTATGTTCGCCAACGATATCCCCTGCCCGGATAGTAGCGAATCCAATACTTTTTGGGCTTCGCTCGCCGGTATGCCCTTCACGGGCGTAGACGGCGTGGGTTTTAAGATCACGCCCTAGTGCATGAGCGATGGATTCTCCCATTGCCAGTGCGGTTCCCGACGGCGCATCCACTTTATGTCGATGATGTGCTTCAACAATTTCGATATCGCTATATTCCCCCATAATGGTGGCGGTTTTCTCCAGCAATTTGAGTACCAGATTGACACCGACACTAAAATTCGCTGCAAAAACAATGGGGATTTCACCAGTGGCTTCTGTAATGGCCTGCTTCCCGATATCATCAAAACCGGTTGTGCCAATAACCATTGATTTGTGATGCTGCCGGCAAATGGCGAGGTAAGCCAGTGTGCCTTCTGGACGGGTAAAGTCGATCAGGACATCAAAGTGTTCAATGACCTGATGCAAATCATCATTGATCATCACGCCATTTTTACCCGTGCCGGCCAGCTCTCCGGCATCAGTGCCCACCAATGAAGAACCGGAACGCACCAATGCAGCGCCAAGCGTTACGCCATCCAATCGCTGAATGGCCTGAATAAGATGACGCCCCATACGGCCGCCTGCGCCCACGATAGCAATGCGAATATCTGTATCAGCCATAAGGCCCTCTCTGTTAATCATGTTTAAGTGAGGTCACAAAGGAAATTGTTTTAACTTAACTGCCTGGAATGGCAAATACCCGGTTGGTGGACAGAGCCTCCCGCGTTCCCCCGTATAGTCAGTTTTCAAATACCCACCCGGCAGAACTGGCATTAATTAATTTCTTTCACGTCAACTCGCAGTTCTTTCGGTACTTCGAAAACAATATTCTCTTCACGGCCATGTAGTTCGTTAACTGTTTCTGCCCCGAAATTTTTTAGTCGTTCAATCACTTGCTGCACCAAAATATCCGGTGCGGATGCACCTGCTGTCACCCCAACGGCATTGGCGCCATTAATCCACTCTTCTTGAATATCATTCGCAGAATCAATCAAATAAGCCGGTTTCCCTACACGTTGTGCAAGTTCAGCTAAGCGATTAGAGTTTGATGAGTTTTTTGAACCGACGACTAAAACAACATCAGCACCGGCCGCTAAATCACGCACGGCTTCCTGGCGGTTGGTCGTGGCATAGCAGATGTCATCTTTGCGTGGGCCAACAATATTGGGGAATCTTGCGTGAAGCGCATCAATGACTTCTGAAGTATCATCAACAGACAGTGTCGTTTGTGTCATAAAACAGAGGTTATTTTCATCCTTGACGTGCAGTTTCCATACGTCCTGCGGGGATTCCACCAGATACATGCCACCTGCTGGATTATTGTATTGCCCCATCGTCCCTTCTACTTCAGGATGACCGGCATGTCCAATCAATATCGCTTCCTTACCTTTGCGACTTGCCCTTGCCACTTCCATATGGACTTTAGTGACCAGCGGGCAGGTCGCATCAAATAACATGGTTAAATGACGGGAGCGGGCTTCGGTACGAATGGCTTGGGAAACGCCATGTGCGGAGAAGATCAGAATAGCGCCATCGGGTACTTCTGAAATTTCCTCAATGAAAATAGCCCCACGATTTCTGAGATCGTCAACGACATAGCGGTTATGCACGACTTCATGGCGGACATAAATAGGCGCCCCGTACAATTCCAGCGCCCGTTCGACGATGCTGATGGCACGATCAACACCAGCACAGAAACCACGAGGGTTAGCCAGCAATATTTGCATGGTTTTCCTCCAACTGAGGGTCAATTTCTAACACTTCAATCTCAAAAGTGATGTTCTGGTCAGCCAGTGGATGGTTAAAATCAACCGTAATAGAACCTTCTGCTACTTCTTTGATAAGGCCAGGCATTTCACTGCCATTGATGGCCGTAAATAGCATGATGGTGCCGACTTCTGGTGTTCCCGCGTCAGAAAAATCACGGGGAGTGAAGTATTGGACTAAATCAGGATTGTGTTTGCCAAAAATGCTTTCTCCTGCCAGCGTAAATTGGTGTTTATCACCGATTTTCAAACCGAGAAGCTGTTGTTCCAGTGGGGCAGAGAGGCTTCCGTCACCGAGGCGGAATAATGCGGGTTTGCCTTGACTGTAAGTCGAGTCTGCCGTAGAGCCATCATCCAGCTTTAATATGAAGTGTAATAAAACGGCACTGTGCGCTTGCACCTGCATTGACATATTGCTCAAACCTTTTATCTAAAAACGATGGCAGGTATACCGTAATGGGTTATCACCTGCTGCATCTTGACATCCATCAGGCAAAGATGATGTGAGTAGCCCCAGTGAATACGCACCGGGGCTGTTTATTATCATTCTCTCGATAGCTTTTTTAAATCACTATTTTTTATAAAAACTAGGCCTTCGGGGCTGTTTTCTTGCTTTTGTCATCTGAATTGATCATGCTCTCTATGATAATGAGAACTGCACCGATACAAATGGCAGAATCAGCAACATTGAAGGTCGGCCAGTGCCATGCTCCGATATAAAAGTCGATGAAATCGACAACAAAACCGTGGATCAGCCGATCGAACAAGTTCCCCAATGCCCCACCAATCACTAAGGCGTAGGCGATATTGCTGAGTTTCTGTTTAGCACTGGAGCGAGACATCATCACCAGTAAGACAACGGTGATAGCCCCCGCCACTAATGCAAAGAACCAACGCTGCCAGCCGCCTTTATCCGCCAGAAAACTGAATGCTGCCCCTAAATTCTGAGCATAAGTCAGGTTGAAATAAGGGATTAATGGCATGGATTCATGCAGCGTGAAACGCTGCAA
Source organism: Xenorhabdus poinarii G6 (assembly GCF_000968175.1). Taxonomy (NCBI): domain Bacteria; kingdom Pseudomonadati; phylum Pseudomonadota; class Gammaproteobacteria; order Enterobacterales; family Morganellaceae; genus Xenorhabdus; species Xenorhabdus poinarii. Next base: position 2,746,789 of record NZ_FO704551.1, on the reverse strand, counting down.
TACCCAGTATTTACTTCCCAAATCCAGGAGTAAGACGATAACAACCAGCCAAAGCCAGCGAAGTCCAGTGGAACAAATGGGCTTATTCATCAGGCAAATTCACGCTCTTCACCGTTTCCGGCAACGTTAGTGACACAGCGGCCGCAAAGTTCAGCGTGTTCCGCTACCAGCCCCACATTTTTAGCATAGTGCCAGCAACGTGGACATTTTTCTCCGTCAGCTTTGCGGAAGGCCACTTTCAGACCAGCCAGTTCGCTTTGCTGCGCATCCTCTCCCGTGGCCGCATAAGCAGCGACTTCAGCCTGAGAGGTCAGCAGAACAAAACGCAATTCGTCAGACAGTTTGTTGAGTTTTTCTGCCAGTGCTTCATCTGCATAGAGTGTGACAGCCGCTTCCAGAGAGCTGCGAATCAGTTTGTCGGCGCGAGCCTGTTCCAGAACTTTGTTGACTTCACCACGAACAGCCAGCAGATCCGCCCAGAAAGTATCGTTCATATCTTCGCCTTCTGCCAGACCGAACAGCCCGTCATACCACTCTTCTGTGAAGACATACTGGGCATGTTTGCCGGGAAGTTCATGCCAAATTTCATCCGCAGTGAACGACAGAATAGGCATCATCCAGCGCACCAGCGCTTCTGCGATATGGAACAGCGCAGTCTGGCAGCTACGACGAGCAAGGCTGTCACTTTTTGCGGTGTATTGGCGATCTTTGATGATATCCAGATAGAACGAACCCATTTCGATGGAGCAGAATTGCATCAGGCGCTGAACTACGGAATGGAAATCATACTCCTCATAGTATTTGAGGATATCTGCTTGTGCCGCTTGAGCACGGCCGACTGCCCAGCGATCCAGGACAACCATATTTTCTGCTTTTACCATATGCTCTTCTGGGTTGAAACCATTCAGGTTTGCCAGCAGGAAGCGCGCGGTATTGCGGATACGGCGATAAGCATCCGCAGAGCGTTTCAGGATCTCATCAGAAACGGCAATTTCACCGGTATAATCAGTGGAGGCAACCCATAACCGCAGAATATCTGCGCCCAGTTTATTCATCACATCTTGCGGGCTAATGGTATTACCGATGGATTTGGACATTTTACGTCCTTGCTCATCAACGGTGAAACCATGAGTCAGTACCTGGCGGTAAGGGGCTTTGCCTTTGATTGCGGTAGACAGCATTAATGAGGACATGAACCAGCCACGATGTTGGTCAGAACCTTCCATATAGATATCGGCTGAATTGCCGTTAAATTCTGGACGTGCATCCACAACGGAAAAGTGGGTACTTCCTGAATCAAACCAAACATCCAGCGTATCGGGTGCCTTAACGTAATCAGCGGCTTCATCACCCAACAGTTCTGTGGCGTCCAGATCCCACCATGCCTGAATGCCATCTGCTTCGACACGCTTGGCGACTTCTTCGATCAATTCAACGGTACGAGGATGGGGTTCTTGTGTCTCTTTGTGTACGAACAGTGACATTGGTACACCCCATGTACGTTGACGGGAGATACACCAGTCCGGGCGGTTTTCTACCATGGATTCAATACGTGCCTGTCCCCAGCCAGGGATCCACTGAACGTCTTTGATCTCTTTCAGTGATTGTTCGCGTAAGCCATTTTTGTCCATGCTGATAAACCACTGAGGTGTTGCACGGAAGATGATGGGTTTTTTGTGGCGCCAGCAGCAAGGATAACTGTGCTGGATCTTAACGCAATTCAGTAGTGCGCCTTTTTCTTTCAGTAATTCCACGATGATATCGTTGGCTTTAAAGACAAATTGCCCATCCAGTGAAGGGTAAGTCCCCTTGATATAGCAGCCATTCGGCCCCACCGGGTTGGCGATTTCAAGGCCATATTTTAAGCTGATAGCGTAATCATCCGGGCCGTGACCACCGGCGGTATGGACTGCACCCGTACCGGCTTCCAGTGTGACGTGATCACCGAGGATAGCGGGTACATCAAAGCTCATAAAGGGATGGTTGAAGCGCATCAGTTCCAGCTCAGCGCCAGTACAATCCCCGATCACTTCCCATGAAGTGATAGCCGCCCGTTGCATCACGGATTCGACTAATTCAGCTGCCAGAATCAGGCATTCGTTGCCAACTTTGACTAATTGGTAAGTGATCTCTGCATTTAATGAGATTGCCCGGTTTGCGGGTAATGTCCACGGCGTGGTTGTCCAGATGACCAGAGAAACAGGCAGATGCTGGGGTTGTACATTAAATTTGGCATACACGGCATCGGCATCAACCGCAGTAAAGCGCACGTCAATGGAAGGCGAGGTTTTATCGTAATATTCAACTTCTGCTTCTGCGAGGGAGGAACCACAGTCAGTACACCAGTGAACAGGTTTTACCCCTTTCAGCAGATGACCATTTTTGATGATACGTCCCAGTGCCCGGATGATGTCTGCTTCGGTTTTGAAGTCCATGGTCAGGTAAGGGTTATCCCAATCACCGAGTACGCCTAGACGCTTGAAGCCTGCTTTCTGTACTTCAACCTGAGACTGCGCATATTTGCGACACTCAGCGTGGAATTCAGCGGTGGAAAGTTTTTCTCCCGGTTTACCAATAAGTTGCTCAACCTTAAGTTCAATGGGTAAACCGTGGCAATCCCAACCCGGAATATAAGGGGAATCAAAGCCTGAGAGCCCTTTGGATTTAATCACAATATCTTTGAGAATTTTATTAACTGAGTGACCAATATGAATATCGCCGTTTGCATAGGGAGGGCCATCATGCAAAATAAACGTTTTCTTACCAGATTTTGCTTTTCTAATTGCCTGATACAAACCTTCTTTGTACCAACGTTTCAACATATCTGGTTCGCGCTTGGCTAGATCCCCGCGCATAGGGAACCCTGTTTCTGGTAAATTCAGGGTGTCTTTGTAGTCACTCATTATAGATTCTCAGTTCCAATTTTCCGCTAGATACATGACTCGGATAGCCGCAGGAGATAGTTCCTGGCAGCAATCACATCATTTGCGATTTGTTGTTTAAGTTCATCAAGCGACGCAAATCGTTGCTCATTACGCAGTTTTTTGCGTAATACCACATCAATATGACGTCCATACAGATCCATTTGGGTATCAATCAAATGCACTTCAAGCTGCTGACCCTGGCCTGCAACTGTAGGGCGATTGCCTATGTTCGCAACACCCGGTAGGGGAGTATCGCCCAATCCATGGACTTCAACAGCATAAACGCCCTTAACAGGCGTCACGAGACGTTTCAAGGGTAAGTTAGCCGTAGGAAAGCCAATCGTGCGCCCCAATTGATTACCATGAACGACTCTGCCACTTATGCTGTAAGGATGCCCCAGTAATATTTCGGCCCAGGCTAAGTCATCAGTTTGTAGTGCATGACGGATGGCTGTACTGCTGATCCGGAGACCGCTGTCACAAAAGCTGTCTGTGCTGGCGACATCAAAATGGTATTGTTGACCTGCTTGCTGCAAATAGTGGAAATCCCCGAGGCGATTTTTGCCAAAACGGAAATCATCCCCTACTGCCAGAAACTTAACACCCAGTTTTTTAACGAGCAACTGTGAAACAAAGGTTTCAGGTGTGTTGGTCGCAAAATGTCTGTCAAATTTCACACATAACAGATAATCAACGCCATTTTGAGCCAAATACTTTATTTTATCTCTCAGCCTTGTGAGGCGGGCTGGCGATTTATCTGCCACAAAAACTTCCAGAGGCTGCGGTTCGAAGATCATGACCATCGTCGGTAATCCGAGACTCAGCCCTTCTTGCTTCAAGTGTTTTAATAAAGCCTGGTGCCCGCGATGGACACCATCAAAATTACCAATCGTCAGCACGCAACCATGGTGACGCGACCGGATATTGTGTATACCGCGAATTAGCTCCATAGCTGGCTCAATACCGTGGAAATTGCCGGATTATACCTTGTACAAAGCGCAAGGTTAACCCACGATCACAAAGGGTTTTTATTAATAACCTGATTCATACAATAAAAATAGGCCTGATGCCCGAAAAATATTTAATTTATCGCATTTATCGGTGATTCATTCAGATTTTTATTGCGAAAGACTGTATTCCCTCTCAGTAAGCTGATAAAATCTCGCCCCATCACAACGTAAGCAGCGTCGCCGTACAACGACGTTTATTTGCACAAATCCATTGACAAAAGAAGGCTGAACAGGCATATTCCTCGGCCTTTGAATTGTCCTCGATAGAATATATTTGGGAGTTGGACCTTGGCTAATATCAAATCAGCTAAGAAACGCGCCATACAGTCTGAGAAACGCCGTCAGCACAACGCAAGCCGTCGTTCCATGGTGCGTACTTTTATCAAGAAAGTATACGCGGCTATCGCTGCTGGCGATAAAGAAGCTGCACAGAAAGCATTCAATGACATGCAACCAATTGTTGATCGTCAAGCCTGTAAGGGTCTGATCCACAAAAATAAAGCAGCACGTCATAAATCTGCTCTGGCAGCGCAAATCAAGGCAATGTAATTATTGGTTTTGATATGCTAGAAAAAACCGGCTTAAGCCGGTTTTTTTATACCTGTCAGTTAGGCAATGTTGAAATTAACATGATGATTTTACGAAAATATTTTTTTAACGTAATTTCTCAGGTCGGCTTTTGGGTGGAGAACTGAATAAAGCAGAAAAGTCTTTATTGCATACACGCTGAACTGCCGGATGTTGGATCATCCGCTCGGCAAAAATAACATAATATTCTTCCTGCACGGCCTCCAATCGGCCGATCTCAACAATATCGCTATCGGCAAAAATATCATTGGCATAGAAAGACGGTGCAATGAAAATGGCATTGTGATACATGCCAAAGGCTTTCATCAAGGCTGCATCATCAAACTCACCTAACACTTCAACTTGAAGGTTTTTATTACGAATCCATGTCAGGAGTTTTCGGCCCAGCATAGAGCGGCGACCTGGAATTAACAAACGGCGCTCTTCCAAACACTCAGGAAACGGTTTTTCCGGGATCGGTTGACGGCAATAAAAACTGATATTGCATTCCCCTAACTTGACAGAAAATAATCCTTCCTGTTGCGATGAATCGACGGGACAGTCAGAGAGGATCATATCCAGTTTATGCTGGCTAAGTTGTTCAAGCAGCATTTCATGTGTTGATTCAAAACAACGTAAGTGAATTTTTTCATGCTCGACGACGGTGGTTTCCAATACCTTGCTAACCAGGCGTTTGGAGAGTGCGTCAGCGACGCCGACATCAAACAGCAGGTTTGACTCTTGGCTGTAAGTCACGATATCGAGCATTTCCTGACTGAGTGTAAACATTTTATCTGCATAGCGGAAAATTAATTGCCCCAGTTCTGAGGGCACGAGACCTCTTCCTTGACGTTTGAATAATTTCCCATCTAGCCGTGCTTCCAGCGCTTTTATCTGCCCTGTAATGGTCTGTGGTGTCAGATAGAGTGCGTCGGCAGCTCCCACAACAGAGCCTTCTTTGCAAACGTGCCAAAAATAATAGAGGTGGTTAAAGTTTAAATGTGAAACCCGCATATATTGATCCTTGTGTATTGCCTCACATCTGTATAACAGCCGTGACCATACATTTCAGGCCGCCAGATTATGGCGTTCTCCTAATTTCTATTGAGATGAAATATTCGCGGCATCGTCGTTATCAGTTCTTTATCACTGTCCTGCCGCGAAAATAAAAAAGGATGAATGAATTCGGAAACTCTTTCTGATTCTGTGCTTAAATTAGTCTATTCGTTTTCGTTTGGCTATGTTTTTTCTTTGGTATTCTTCTTCGGTAATAAGCGCTTTAACAGCCCATAACCGATGACAGCGGCGCTGGTAGACCCAATCAATATGCCTAAGCGGGAGTAGGTACTAAACGCGTCGTGGTGACCGTCAAATGCCAGACTAGAAATAAAGATAGACATAGTAAAGCCGATACCACACAGGACGGAAACTGCGAAGATTTGCCACATGCCGATTTTTTCCGGCAATTTGGCGATCCCCAGTTTTACTGACGTCCAGCTAAACAGGAAAATCCCTAATGGCTTACCGATAAACAAGCCAAGTGCAATGCCGACAGGCAGCATACTTGTCAGGCCATCGAATGTGATTCCCTGCAATGAAACGCCGGCATTGGCAAAAGCAAACAGTGGCAGAATAAAATAAGCGACCCACGGGTGCAGTTCATGTTCCAGTGTTTCAGAAGGGGAGTCGCCTTTTTTATCGCGAAGCGGGATTAAAAACCCGATGATAACCCCAGCTAAGGTGGCATGAATCCCTGATTTCAAGATACACACCCATAAAACAACACCAACAACCAGATAAGCGGATGTTTTAGCGACGCCTTTCCTGTTCATCCAAACCAGCAGCCCAATCATCGCAGCAGCCAGACTTAATGCGCCCAAAGAGACGGTTTTGGTATAGAACAACGCGATAATGATAATGACCCCGAGATCATCAATGATTGCCAGGGCAAGTAAAAACACTTTCAAGGCGGTAGGCACACGTTTTCCTAGCAACGCCATGATCCCAAGCGCAAAAGCAATATCGGTTGCTGCGGGAATTGCCCAACCTTGCTGTGTGATCTCATTACCGCCATTAAACAGTAGGTAGATCAATGCAGGAGCCAGCATCCCGCCCAGTGCTGCAATGGCTGGAAAAATGGCTTTGTCACGCCCAGCAAGTGAGCCTTCCATGAGTTCCCGTTTCACTTCCAGCCCGACAATCAGGAAAAATACCGCCATTAATCCATCATTGATCCAGAGTAATAACGGTTTGTTAATTTCCAATGCGGCGAATTGTATAGCAACAGGAAGATTGAGGAATTGATGGTAAATACCCTGCAATGGCGTATTCGCCATCATCAGTGCGATGATGGCCGCAATGATGAGAAGGATTCCTCCGGCTGCTTCTAATTTCAGGAATTGGCGAATGATTGCAGTCATGAATAAATTAACCTATGAAATTGTTTGAGGTCGTTATGTTATGCTAGTTATGACTTCGGAAAAAGCAGATTATTTGTGTGATTTTATTCGTGATATCCGATCTGTATTTTTGTCGAGGTAACCGGCTGGCATATTGATAAATAACACTGATCAATAATAGAAGATATTTTAAGCAACAACGACTATGGGAGATTTGGCTTCGGTTTCTCCCATCGCCAGAGGGAATGATCGTGTTGTTAAGTTGGTTAACGCTGCGGGCAATGGTGCTGCCGTTATGTAGTTGATAAAACGTTTACTTATTGAGGGGATTATAAAAATAGCTGAAAGCTCAATCGGATTGAATAATAAAATAATTTAGCCGGATTGAGCTTGATGCAATATCTGATTATCATCATTCTACTGAGAAATTTTCGTTACCTTATTCTTTGTTTGAAGAAGATAAAAGATTTGTATAATACCCCCTAGAAACGCAACGATACCAGCAGCAATAGCGAGAAACCATACCGAGAAATTGAATAAAAGTAATAATCCTCCGAGTCCAGCACCAATAGCACTACCAAGATAAAGTGCTGATTCATTCAACGCTACAGCTAAATTACCATCTCCCAGTTTCTCACGTGTACTCAGTAATTCATTATTTTGTGGGACTTGTAATGCCCATCCCACGGCTCCCCATAATGCGATTGGCAACATCACCAGCCATTGATTGATTTCAGCGAATAGCGGAAGTAATAATAAGGAAATCGCTAGCAAGATCATGATAATCAGTGTTAGTAATGGGCCTTTAATCCAATCCACAATTGGCCCAATCAGGAAGCTGCCGATAACCCCACCAATTCCCCATACCCATAAATAAGAAGTAATAGAAATCGTCACGTTATAGCTTGGATCTGAAATTAATGGAGCAATAAAGGTATACATTCCCAAACTGGATATTGCCGCTAAAAGAGAGACCAACAGAATCATTAATATTTTTTTATCCGCTAACATCGCTATTTTTCTTTTTAGGGGAATATGTGGCGCATCAGGTAAGGTTGGAAGTTTTAAAACCAGTCCAATAAATGAAGCCAATCCCAATAAACTGATTAGCCATAATGCCGCTGGCCAGCCAGCATGATTAGCTAAGATAAGGCTTAGTGGAACACCTAAGACCACACCACTTGCCATTCCTCCCATAATAATGGCGATGGATTTACCTTGATTATTACGTCCTGAAAGGGCTGCCGCCGCTGCGATCCCCATAGCCAGATAGACCCCGGCACCAATGCCTGCAATTGCTCTGAATAGTAATAAGGTGTGAAAATGAGTGCTTAATGCGCTGGCTGCATTTGCCACAAAGAAAATAGCAAGTGCTATCAAAAGCCCTTGTCTTTGTTTATTCATCGGTAACATTGCAACAAATAATGGCGAACCCAAACCATATGCCAATGTGAAAGCTGTCACTAGCTGTGCAGCCATAGAGACGGATACAGAAAAAGATGTTTCGATTAAAGGGATTAATCCAGCTGTTACGTATGAAGCCATACCAAGGGAAAATGCACCAATGGCGATGAGATATACAGAAAAAGGATTGTTTGAGTGCATATTCAGACCTCAGTGATTTTTGTTATTATGCTATTTTCAAAAGTGAAAATGCGGCATGAGTACTTATCAAAAATTCAATTCAATTTTGTATTTTTTTAACCAAGAATATGTATTGGAATGCATAGATTCAGGATCATAAAACCATCTATATCCACTAAATATGTCATTAGCTCGCTTGTGAACGCACGGTGCATCTGGCATAAAATTTCTAATAATGACACCGATTCATATCTTTGAAGACAGTGTTGATACATATTTTCCTCTTGTAATCGTGTGGATATAATTCAGCGCGTTTTTATTGATACAAGCCATACCTGATTTTTAAATATCATTTTATGACTAAAAATAATTGATACAATATAATTCAATATACTATTAGTAAGGGTATCATGATGAGCATGAATAAAGTTCCTCCCAGAACACGACCTGAATTAGAAGAGTTCCTGAGTTCAAAAAGAAGAAAAATACAGCCAGAAGATGTTGGATTGATGACAGGAAAAAGGCGGAGAACACCAGGATTAAGAAGAGAAGAAGTGGCTGCTTTAGCAGGAGTTGGGGTAGCTTGGTATACATGGTTGGAACAAGGCAGAGAAATCAACGTTTCAACTACGCTCTTAGATAATATTTCCAATGTATTGAAATTAAATGAATCAGAAAAACAACACTTGTATTTACTGGTACAACAGAGACTTCCTTATGAATTAGTGCAAACGACGTATTATGTGCCTCCGTTGATTAAAAAATTGTTAGATGATTTACCTGTACGGCCTAGCTATATTTTAAATTTAAGGTGGGATGTATTAGCTTGGAATCATGCCGCGGATTGTATATTTCATTTTTCTAAGCATAGATCGCAATCACGTAATTTATTATGGTTATTATTCACGGATAATAAAATAAAATCGCGTATCAAGCCATACCAAGAACAAGTCATACAGATGGTGAATAGTTTCAGAAGAGATTACGCAAAGGCACTAAAAAATAAAGAATTACTATGTTTAATTGATAAGCTTAAGGAAGTATCAAATGAATTTAATGAGTTATGGGATTGTTATGATATTAATGGACCTTGTAGTGGAGAGAGAAATTTATTTATTGATGAAATAGGTACGCTAAAATTCGAACATTGCTCACTCATTTTAGACGCACATCAGGATATTAGAATGGTCTACTATGCTGTAAAAGAGGATGACAAAAATGAAATTTTTAATAACTGGTTAATAGAAAAAATAAAACTTGCTGTGTAATAACAGAATATTTTATTGAAGTGTAATGATTTCTCCTTATGCGTATCAGCTCATGATCTCACCCAGGCGAATTAATCTGACAGGTGCTCAAAAAGAAGCCCCTGAATGGATGCATGATACGACCCATGATAGGTGAGTATGTGACTGCATCAAGGCCGTGCTTTTGGCGTCAGAAAGCTGGACGACCCGACCAACTTATGATTTCCAGATGTTGAGTCTTATATCTTTTCATTCCATATGACTATGCAAGAAAGTCTCTCTATTTTTTAGTGTGGTCGGAAAGAACACAAAATAAATAACCCGAATTCTGGATAAAAAATTGGCGAAGTGCCTGTTCCAAGAGCAAAGTTTTGGTGCACACCAAAAACCGCTCTAAGAAGGAACAGGCAATGAACAAACTAGTTGAAATTTTCTGCGATGTCGATGACTTTTGTCGTTTTTTCATTCCTCAATGGGAACAGTTTTGTCTTAATAAGGGGCATCGTCTACGCCGCAGGCAAGGTCACATGTATCCCAGTGAAATGATGACCATCCTGATCCGCTTTCACATGTCGCATTACCGTGATTTTAAACATTTTTATCTGGAGCATATTTGGAAATATCATCATCACGATTTTCCAACTTTGCTCAGTTATACCCGTTTTGTCAGTGTTTCCCCTTCCGTTTTAGTGCCGCTGTGCAGTTATCTGACTCAGTTAAAAGGAAAGCCCACGGGGATCGCTTTTATTGATTCCACGAGTTTACGCGTGTGCCATAACATTCGTATTCCCCGCCATAAGGTGTTTGAGGGGGTGGCACAGCGAGGAAAAACCTCGATAGGGTGGTTTTACGGTTTCAAATTACACTTGATTGTTAACCATCAGGGCGAAATTCTGGCACTCAAAATCACCGCCGGTAATGTGGATGATCGGGAACCGGTTCGCGAATTAGCAAAAGCATTAACGGGTTCTCTTTATGGTGACAAAGGCTATCTTAGTCAAGAACTGGCAGGTGCTTTAGCGCAAGCGGGTGTAACGTTCATGACAAAAAAGCGCCGTCACATGAAAGCGCAAGTGCTGGCTGAATGGGATAATATGATGTTATCAAAGCGTTTTATTATTGAAACAATTAATGGGCAATTAAAAACCATTTCTCAAATAGAGCATTCCCGGCACCGAAGTATAAAAGGATTTCTATTGACCGTTTTAGGTGGTGTCATTGCTTACTGCCTAAAATGGAAGAAACCGTCACTGAAAGTTTTCTACTCAGAAGAAGATTTTCCAATGACGGCTTAAACGGAATTCGGGTTAAATACCTCTTTATTATCAATGGATCGGAATAATAAGGAGGTATTGTTAATAAAGATTTCACTAAGGTATCAATTACTTAGTCAAATCATCAAAAAATTTTTTCACGCCATCCAGAAAGCTTTTGGAACGAGGGCTGTTGGTTTCACCGCTTTTTCCACCAAAAGACTCACCTAATTTACGCATCAGCTCTTTTTGTTCTTCGTTTAGCTTAACTGGCGTTTCTACCACGACACGGCACAGCAAATCGCCTTGAGCGCCGCCACGGACGGATTTAACGCCTTTGTCTTTCATGCGGAACAGTTTACCTGTTTGAGTTTCCGCAGGGATTTTCAAACTGACGCGACCATCAAGGGTCGGAACTTCAATTTCGCCACCCAGTGCTGCCGTTGCGAAGTTGATTGGAACTTCACAATAGAGATTGCTGCCATCACGTTCAAAAATATGGTGAGACTTGACTTGAACCTGTACGTACAAGTCACCTGCTGGTGCACCTTGTTCACCTGCTTCACCTTCGCCACTCAAGCGAATACGGTCACCTGTATCGACGCCGGCGGGAATTTTGACAGACAGGGTTTTGTATTTTTCTACACGACCATGCCCATGACATTTACCACAAGGTTCTTTGATGATTTTTCCGCGTCCATGACATTGAGGACAAGGTTGCTGAACAGCAAAGAAGCCCTGACGCATTTGTACTTGACCAGCACCGTGACAGGTCGGGCAAGTTTCCGGGCGGGTGCCGGTTTTCGCGCCACTGCCATGACAGCGATCACAAGATTCCAGTGTTGGAATGCGGATCTCTTTGGTTACACCACGGACGGCTTCTTCCAGGGTTAATTCCATGCTGTATCGCAGGTCTGAGCCGCGGGATGGACGCTGCTGACGACGACTACCACCGAAAATATCGCCGAAAACGTCACCAAAGATATCGCTAAAGTCAGCGCCGCCACCGGCACCACCGCCCATGCCACCCTGTTCAAAGGCAGCGTGACCATACTGGTCATAAGCGGCACGTTTCTGAGAATCGGTCAGGATCTCATACGCTTCTTTAATCTCTTTGAATTTACTTTCAGATTCTTTATCCCCCTGATTACGGTCAGGGTGATATTTCATTGCCAGCCGTTTATAGGCCTTTTTGATCTCTTTTTCGTCAGCAGTTTTGGTGACGCCCAAAACCTCATAATAATCTTTTTTAGCCATCGTATTGTTTACCCTTAACACGCACGCACGGGCGTGGAGTTACCTCAACGCCCGTGCAGTTAATAAGTAACAGGCGCCCTGTTACTTTGCCCGCTAAGGGCTATTATTTTTTGTCCTTAACTTCTTCGAACTCTGCGTCTACAACGTCATCTTCTTTCTTCGCGTTGCTTGCACCCGCATCGGTAGCCCCTGCCTGAGCTTGTTGCTGTGCGATTTCTAGCAGTTTCTTGGATGCTTCAACCAGAGCCTGGATTTTCGCTTCGATTTCCGCTTTATCTTCGCCTTTCGCCGCTGTTTCCAACTCGGACGTTGCTTTCTCAATCGCTGATTTATCGTCAGCAGTCAGTTTGTCACCCGCTTCTTCAACCTGCTTACGCGTACCGTGAATCAGTTGGTCAGCTTGGTTACGCACCTGAACCAGCTCTTCAAATTTACGGTCAGCTTCTGCGTTTGCTTCGGCATCGCGTACCATCTGTTGGATTTCTTCTTCGTTCAGACCAGAAGATGCTTTGATGGTGATGTTTTGCTCACGACCTGAGTTCTTGTCTTTCGCAGAAACGTGCAGGATACCATCAGCATCGATGTCGAAAGTCACTTCGATCTGCGGAGTGCCACGCATTGCTGGCTGAATGCCGTCCAGGTTGAACTGACCCAATGATTTGTTATCGCCAGCACGTTTACGTTCACCTTGTAATACGTGAATGGTTACCGCCGACTGGTTGTCTTCTGCGGTAGAGAACACCTGGCTATGCTTGGTTGGGATAGTGGTGTTCTTGGCAATCAAGGCCGTCATCACGCCACCCATGGTTTCGATACCCAGAGACAGCGGTGTGACGTCTAACAGCAGAACGTCTTTCACATCACCCGCCAATACTCCGCCCTGAACTGCCGCACCCATTGCAACTGCTTCGTCCGGGTTCACATCTTTACGTGGCTCTTTGCCGAAGAAGTCTGCAACGGCTTTCTGCACCATTGGCATACGTGTCTGACCACCCACCAGGATGACGTCATTGATGTCAGAGACTGACAGGCCGGCGTCATTGAGGGCAACTTTCAGTGGCTCGATAGAGCGTTTAACCAGATCTTCAACCAGAGATTCCAGTTTTGCACGAGTCACTTTGATATTCATGTGCTTAGGACCGGTTGCATCTGCCGTGATATATGGCAGGTTTACGTCCGTTTGTTGCGCAGAAGACAGTTCGATTTTCGCTTTTTCTGCCGCTTCTTTCAGACGCTGCATTGCCAGTGGGTCATTACGCAGGTCGATGCCTTGCTCTTTTTTGAACTCGTCAACCAGATAGTTGATCATGCGGCTGTCGAAGTCTTCACCACCTAAGTGAGTGTCACCATTCGTTGCCAGAACTTCATACGTTTTTTCGCCATCAACTTCATCGATTTCGATGATAGAGATATCGAAAGTACCACCACCCAGGTCATAAACTGCGATAGTGCGGTTGCCTATTTCTTTGTCCAGGCCGTAAGCCAGCGCAGCAGCTGTAGGTTCGTTGATGATACGCTTAACTTCCAGACCTGCGATACGGCCAGCATCTTTAGTGGCCTGACGCTGTGCGTCGTTGAAGTATGCCGGTACGGTGATAACGGCTTCGGTAACGGGTTCACCCAGATAATCTTCCGCTGTTTTCTTCATTTTTTTCAGAACTTCAGCAGAAATCTGAGGAGGTGCCATTTTCTGGCCTTTCACTTCCAGCCATGCATCGCCGTTATCCGCTGCCAGGATTTTGTATGGCATGATGGCTTCGTCACGCTGTACTTCTTCGTCCTGAAAACGGCGGCCGATCAAACGCTTGATGGCGAACAGCGTATTTTGCGGGTTAGTAACAGCTTGACGTTTAGCTGGTTGACCAACCAGAGTTTCACCATCCTGAGTATATGCGATGATGGAAGGCGTGGTACGGTCACCTTCACTGTTTTCAAGCACACGCGTTGTTGTGCCGTCCATAATTGCTACACAAGAGTTGGTAGTTCCCAAGTCGATACCAATGATCTTACCCATCTAAACGCCTCCACAAAGAATTCATATATTCGGTCAAGTTACTAAGCTATATGAGGACGAATGTTTTCTTTTCAATGGCTCTGTTTGCCAGAAATTCCTCATTTCTTTTTTCAGCTAATGCTGAAACATTCAGTAGTAACTGTAGTTGAAACTTAGATGGGGTCATTCATCTCATCCTCAAGGGGGGAATTGAAAAAAAATTGAGATTTAATCAAAAAATTTTTCGAAGGCCATTGTGTAGTTGTTGTCATCACATTATGATCCGCCGCCTTTTAGGGTTTCTTGGTGCAAGAACGCATCCAGGTAAGCTGTTTTAATTTATTGTATTATTTGTATTTTCTAGGGGATATATGCATTCTAATCAGTTGGCGAACCCAGGCCCATTGGGATTAATGGGTTTTGGCATGACAACCATTTTGTTGAATCTGCACAACGCAGGTCTTTTCCCATTGACATCCGTTATTTTGAGCATGGGCATTTTTTATGGTGGTTTGGCTCAGGTGCTGGCTGGCATCTTTGAGTTCAAAAAGGGGAATACGTTTGCTGCAACCGCATTTACCTCTTATGGTATGTTCTGGCTGAGCCTGATTGCTTTGTTGTTCCTGCCAATGATGAATTTGGCTGAAGCAACCAGCCGTGAATTCCTGGGTGTTTATCTCGCGCTGTGGGGTGTTTTCACCCTGTTCATGTTCTTTGGTACGCTAAAAGCGAACCGTGTTCTGCAATTTGTCTTTGGCAGCCTGACGTTGCTGTTCGCATTACTGGCAATTGGTAATATAACAGGTAATGCCAGTATCCTGATCTTTGCTGGTTTTGAAGGCATTATTTGTGGTGCGAGTGCGTTTTACCTGGCTATGGCTGAAGTTCTGAATGAACAATATGGCCGTACTATTTTGCCCATTGGTGAAGTGAAACACGCTTAACTATTTTAGATAAATTTAGTTTAGATAAATCTAGATTAGACAGGATGAGTGATTGACGCTCATCCTGAATTTTCATCTTTATGATTAAGGGCATTCACGGTACTTTTTCATTTTCCCCTCTGACTTTTCCACAAGTAACTTCCTAATATGAAACCAACAGCCGATAAAGCTATCATATAATAAGCGGGTGCCAGTGAGGTATACCTCAGCAGCAAGGTGACGAGAATCGGAGTGAGTCCGCCGAAAATGGCATAAGCCACATTATATGAAAATGAAATACCACTGAACCTGATTTCTGGTGGAAAACTGTTGACCATAATAAAAGGTGTTACGCTAATGGTGCCGACCGTCAGACCAACAAGGGAATAAGCACTAAAGAGTTTGAGCGGTTCATGGCTAATATTGTGATAGAAAAACCAGCTTGAGAAAGCTAACAGTATGCAGCCGATCATGAGCACGATACTGGCTCCCCATTTATCACATAAATAACCGACAAAAATGCAGCCAATCACTAATGAAATAATCGCCAGACTGTTTGCTTTCAACGTCAATGATGGTTCCAAATGAAACACTGTTTGCAGATAGGTTGGTGTCATCAATATGACGACGACAATGCCAGCGGAAAGTAGCCAGGTTAGCAGCATGGAAATTGTGATGGCACTTTTGTGATTAGAAATCACGGATTTGAGGGGGAGTTCTTCTGCCAGTGCTTTGCGTGCCTGCATTTCTTTGAAAATAGGCGTTTCATGCAACCAACGGCGCAGGTACATGGCACACAGGCCAAAAATCCCGCCTAAAAAGAAGGGCAGACGCCATGCCCAATCCAGAACTTCATGTTTGGTATAAGTGGAAGTAATAACGGTTGCCACGAGAGAACCAAATAGAATTCCCAGGCTTAATCCGGCGGTCAGAACACCACAGGCAAATCCGATACGTTTATCGGGAACATGTTCGGCCACAAAAACCCAGGCTCCGGGGACTTCTCCACCTATTGCCGCTCCCTGTATGATCCGCATCAGTAACAGCAACACAGGGGCTGTCAGGCCAATAGCATCATAGGTGGGTAACATGCCGATGGTCAGTGTTGGAATGGCCATCAGTAATATGCTGAGAGAAAACATTCTCTTACGCCCAACCAGATCACCAAAATGAGCCATGATGATCCCACCTAAGGGTCTGGCCAGATAACCCGTGGCAAAAATACCAAAGGTTTGTAATTGCCTTAACCATTCAGGAATATTTGCAGGGAAAAACAGTGCGCCAAGCGTCGTAGCGAAAAAGACAAAGATAATAAAATCGTAAAACTCCAGAGCACCACCTAACGCCGCCAAAGACAGCGTTTTATAATCTTGTTTGTTTAATGTTCGATTGTGATGTTGTGACATAAGTGGCCGATTTATCGTTATAAAATGGTTTTTTAATAAATTTTTTTAAGGAAACTGCCTGATTCAAAATGGATGAAAAAGAGTCTTATACTATATTAAAAGACATTTATTCTACAATTTTTTGAATGAGTCTATTGTAGTGATATATCTTTTGGGTCGATACAGAAGAAGAATTTATTCGTAAGGTTCTGAGTTTGTTCAGAACCTTGATAGCCTGTCTTTTTGTTATTCAATCATGGAGAACAAAAAATAACATGTGGGCTTTTAACGACGAGCGCTTTTCGGCCTGAATGCGGCCACAATGGCCTCATTTGTTTCAACATAAGGGCCATCTAATAGCTGAATGCAGTAAGGAACACTGGCAAAAATGCCTGCCACCAGTACATTGCCATTTTCGTCTTTTAAGCCTTCCAGTGTTTCTGCGATAGCTTTAGGTTGTCCCGGAAGATTTAAAATCAGCGCTTGATTGCGGATCACGCCGACTTGTCGGGACAGGATTGCCGTTGGCACAAATTGAAGGCTGATTTGGCGCATTTGTTCCCCAAATCCGGGCATTTCACGATCTGCAATTGCCAATGTTGCATCGGGGGTGACATCACGGCGTGCTGGCCCAGTTCCGCCGGTCGTCAGTACCAGATGGCAACCCAACTCATCCACCAATTCACACAATGTTTGTTCAATCAGGATTTGCTCATCAGGGATCAGACGGGTTTCGATATTAAAGGGCGTGGTGATTGTTTTGGTGAGCCATGTTTCCAGTGCCGGTAGCCCCTTATCCTGATAAATTCCATGGGAAGCCCGATCAGAAACAGACACGAGGCCAATGCGCAATACGTTCATACAAACCTCAATTCACGACAAAAGTAGAGTCAATGTGATGGATGGTGAAATAAAAAAACAAAAGGCGACTTATTATGTGTCGCCTTGATATCAGAAAAAATAGCGTATCGTTGCAGATTACAGCAGATCAGCGATCATGCTCTCAAGTTTACCCTGATCTACGGCAAATTTACGGATACCTTCTGCCAGTTTTTCAGTTGCCATTGCATCTTGGTGATGGCTCCAGTAGAACTCTGCTTCAGTCATTGGGGTCGGACGCGCTTTCGTTTCGCCTTCGTAACCCAATTTGCGCTCTACCTCACCTTCTGTTTCCGATAACTCTTTCAGCAGAGCGGGAGAGATAGTCAGGCGGTCACACCCTGCCAGCGCCAGAATTTCACCGGCGTTACGGAAACTAGCTCCCATCACCACGGTGTGGTAACCGTGTTCTTTGTAATATTGATAAATTTCAGAAACAGAAACTACACCAGGATCTTCATGTGGTGCGAAGTCTTTCTTGTCGCCATTTGCTTTGTACCAGTCAAGGATACGACCAACAAATGGAGAAATCAGGTAGACACCGGCTTCTGCACAAGCGCGGGCTTGGGCAAAGGAGAACAACAACGTCAGGTTACAGTTGATGCCTTCTTTTTCCAGTTGTTCTGCCGCACGGATACCTTGCCATGTGGAAGCCAGTTTGATCAGAATACGATCATTGCTGATGCCCGCTTCGTTGTACAGTTTGATCAGACGTTTTGCTTTCGCTACGCTTGCTTCGGTGTCATAAGACAGGCGAGCATCGACTTCAGTAGAGATACGGCCAGGGATCAGTTTCAGGATCTCCAGACCAATGTTGACAGCCAATTTATCGCTGGCATCAATAAGTTGCTGCTCATGGGAATCACTTTGACCTCGAGCCCAGGCAATGGCTTCATCGATCAGTTGACGATATTCTGGAATTTGAGCTGCATTCAAAATCAGGGAAGGGTTGGTGGTCGCATCTTGCGGCTGGTACAGTTTCATTGCCGCGATATCCCCGGTATCTGCTACGACTGTTGTCAGTTTACGCAGGGAAGTCAGTTTATCGGTCATGTTTAATATCTCATCGTTATACGTAAAATCTTTGGCAACGTTGCCTCGCCATCCAGTGATAATAACATGGTCAAGCGCGGCTGTAAGGTAGGAAAATCCTCTCGCTGAGATTCTCCCCTTTTTGTGCTTTTTTGTTAAAGTGAAGAATGTCTGGATTATCAGGAAAAAAATCATGCTTATTACCATTTCACCGGCAAAGACACTCGATTATGAAAGCCCACTCGCAACCGCGAAATTTAGCCAACCCTTATTATTGGCGGAATCCCAACAACTGATTGAGGTTTGCCGGACGTTAACGCCTGCGCAAATTGCAAGTTTGATGAATATCAGTGATAAATTGGCGGGGTTGAATGCTGCCCGTTTTGGTGAATGGCAGCCCAATTTCACACTAGAAAATGCCCGTCAGGCGATTTTGGCATTTAAGGGCGATGTTTATACTGGTATGCAGGCTGAAACTTTTTCGGCTGACGATGTTGATTTTGCCCAAACACATTTGAGAATTTTATCTGGCTTGTATGGTGTTTTACGTCCTCTTGATTTGATGCAACCTTACCGTCTGGAAATGGGCATTAAGCTGGAAAATCCGCGAGGCAAGGATCTGTATCAGTTTTGGGGCGATCGCATTACTGACAATTTGAATGTGGCACTGGAGCAGCAAGGTGATGATGTTCTGATCAATCTGGCATCTGATGAGTATTTTAAATCAGTCAATACCAAAAAGTTAGCCGCTCAGATTATCAAACCTGTTTTTCTTGATGAAAAAAATGGCAAATATAAAGTGATTAGTTTTTATGCTAAAAAGGCGCGTGGATTGATGAGCCGTTTTATCATTCAGAATCAATTGACTGATCCAGAGCATCTGATGGCGTTTAATCTGGCAGGGTATGCTTTTGATGAATCGCTTTCCAAAGGAAATGAGTGGGTATTTAAGCGGTCAGCGCAGGGTTAATTTCTTCGATAGTTATCACTCCCCCTTTAGGGGAGTGATGTCCTTGCTTAATAGAAAGTCAGTGAGGTTTATTTTGGTGTTTTTTGCAGCAGGAATTCACGCAATGTTGCGAAATCAGCCGGTAAAAAGTGGGATAGCAAAGCCAAATCAGCACGATCTGCCAACTCGACAGGTAAGGGAAGCGGCTGGCCGAGCGTTGCTTCGACACTTTCTTTAAATTTGGCAGGGTGCGCGGTGCCCAGGAACAAACCATATTCTCCTTCCTGTAATTGATCTCGCAGAACACGATAAGCAACAGCCGCGTGTGGTTCTGAAATATAACCGTTTGCTGCCAGTTCACGTAGCGTGTTTTGAGTGGTGGCGTCATCGACAACCCCGCTTGCGAGTTCACTCAGTGACCAACCTTTTTGTGTAAACAAGGCTTCAATGCGTGGCCAGTTATTGGGCTGGCTGACATCCATCGCATTGGAAAGGGTAGCGATGGTTTGATGTGGTTGCCATTGACCTTCCGCCAAATAACGAGGAACGGTGTCGTTAACATTGGTTGCTGCGATAAAACGTTTTACTGGTAACCCCAGTGATTTTGCCAATAACCCGGCGGTCAAATTACCGAAATTGCCACTTGGAACGGAAATAACCAACTGCTCCCGTTTTTCTGCGGGGATTTGTGCTACCGCTTCAAAGTAGTAACAGATTTGTGCCAATAAGCGGCTGATATTAATTGAGTTGGCGGAGTTGAGATGTAAGGCTTGTTTTAATGCTTCGTCATCAAAGGCCTGTTTGACCAACGCTTGACACGCATCAAAATCACCTTTGATGGCAACAGTATGGATATTACCACCCAGAGTACAAAAGAGTTTTTCTTGTAACGGGCTGATTTTTCCTTCGGGATAGAGGATGATAACCTGTACGTTATTTAAACCATAGAAAGCATGGGCAACGGCGGCGCCGGTATCACCGGATGTTGCGGTCAAAATCGTCACGGGCTTTTCTCCCGCGATCTGCGCAAGAATTTGCGCCATGAAACGGCCGCCAAAATCTTTGAAAGCCAGTGTTGGGCCGTGATACAGCTCCAGTGACGCGATATCTTCTTCAACAGCGGTAACGGGTGCTGGAAAGGTGAATGCGTTTTGCACACGGGCAGCCAATTGTTCTGCGGGGATTTCATCGCCAATAAAGGCGGAGAGAATACGTTGACTCCGGCTGACGAAATCCAGTTTCAATAAATCATCGATCTCATCACGACTGAAGGCAGGTAAATCCTGTGGAAAAAAGAGTCCCTGCTGTTTACCCAATCCCTGTTTGACCGCCTGTGAAAAACTGACCTGCTCGCTGCTGTCTTTTAAGTTATATAATTTCATGATTACTTTACCTGTCGTGCGCCTGCGAGATCCAGACGGCAAATATGTACAAAGCCTTCGTCATTCTGTACGTAATGTTGTTGTAGCCATTGCGAAACCTCTTCTGCTACAGCCAGTTCGTTACAAATTGCAAAAATTGTCGGGCCTGAGCCGGAAATGCCGCACGCCAGCGCGCCTAATTTTCTGACGGCATCACGAGCATGGATAAACCCGGGTAAGAGAGGTATGCGATAAGGTTCTGCCACAACATCTTTCATTAATTTGGTGGCGAGTTCTGATTGCCGGGTATGGCAGGCGTGGATAAAACCCGCCAGATGACGCCCATGTTCAATGAGATCTTGACGGACATAATGTGTCGGCAGGATCGCGCGGGCTTCAGATGTCGATACTTTGATACCCGGATAAGCCATGACCCACAACCAATCATCAAATGAGGGAACGGGCAGGCTGACAGCCCCTTCCTGCGACAAAATTAATTGTAACCCGCCTAAATAGCAGGGGGAGACATTATCATAATGAATACTGCCGGAAAGACGCCCCTCTAACTCTCCCATCATGTCCAGTAACTGGTTTTGGTTAAACGGTCGGCCAGCATACTCATTCAATGCCATCAAGCCGGCCACCACGGAACAGGCACTGGAACCCAGTCCCGAACCGATCGGCATATTTTTTTCTAATGTCATGGCCACGGGTAATGGTTTCCCCAGTCGTTGACAAAAAAGCTGCCAGCATTGGTAGACAATATTTTGTGTCGGATCGGCCGGTAATTTACCAACAAATCGTCCTTTGTTATTCAGGCTGAAACGTTCAGCGTCACTGACGGAGACACAATCTCCCAGCAACGAGCCATCAACAGGAGAAACCGCTGCGCCGAGTACATCAAAACCAACGCTAACGTTCCCGATAGAGGCAGGCGCATAAATCCTGACCACCATTAAACCCCCAATTTCCATGATAGAGTGCGTAATATATCAGCAAAAACCCCTGCCGCCGTGACATCATTTCCTGCCCCATAACCCCGTAAGACGAGCGGAATGGGTTGATAATAACGGGTATAAAAAGCCAGCGCATTTTCGCCATTCTTGACTTTATAAAGTGGATCATTGCCATCCACAGAAACTACTTTCACTGTACAGCGGCCGTGTTCAATCAGGCCAACGTAACGTAAAACCTTGCCTTGTTCAGCCGCATCTTGAGCGCGCTGGTTGAATGCCTGATCCAACTGTGGCAAACGTTGCAGGAAATTGCCAACATCGCCACTGGCGTCGAACGAGTCGGGTAAAACGGGTTCAACATGGATATCTTCCAATTCCAGTTCATAACCGGCTTCTCGCGCCAGGATAAGCAACTTGCGGGCAACATCCATACCGGAGAGATCATCCCGTGGATCAGGCTCCGTAAAACCTTTCTCTTTTGCCAGCATGGTTGCTTGTGAAAGCGTCATGCCTTCATCCAGCATACCGAAAATGTAAGATAACGACCCGGACAGAATGCCACTGAATTGGATTAATTCATCACCGGCATTAAGCAGATTCTGTAAGTTCTCAATAACGGGTAACCCGGCGCCTACGTTGGTGTCATACAGAAATTTGCGTTTTGACTTTTCTGCTGCTTGACGGAGTTGATGGTAATACGTCATCGACAACGTATTGGCTTTTTTATTCGGTGTGATAACGTGAAAACCGTCGTTAAGGAAACTGACATATTGTTCCGCAATCGACTGATTAGAAGTACAGTCCACAATGACCGGGTTTAGGAGATGATACTCTTTTTCAAGGCGGATCAACCGGCTCAGACTAAACGGCTCTGTGGCTTCTGACAGTGCTTGCTGCCAGTTATCCAAACAGATACCTTGCATATCCGTCAATAAAGCACGGGAGTTGGCGATGCCACAGACACGCAATTCAATATGTTTCTGTTTGAGCCAGATTTGCTGACGGCGTATTTGCTCGATTAATGCACTTCCTACCCCTCCCACGCCAACAACAAAGACTTCCACAACTTGAGCTGTGTTAAACAGAATTTGGTGGCAGAGTCGGACAGCCGTTGTTGCCGCATTATTTTCAATGACTGCGGAAATGGAGCGTTCAGAAGATCCTTGTGCAATCGCAATGATATTGATGTTCGCGCGAGTCAATGCGGAGAAAAAACGGGCAGAAATGCCTTTCCGGGTACGCATACCATCCCCAACGACAGAGATGATAGTAAGGTTATCCATGACGTCGATAGGATCAAGGACACCGTCTTTCAATTCCAGATAAAATTCTTCTGTTAAGGCTTTTTGTGCTTTCACCAACTCTTTTTGTGGGACACAGAAACTGATGCTGTATTCCGATGAAGACTGTGTGATCAATACGACAGAAATACCTTTACGTGACATGACGGAAAATATCCGTGCTGCCATGCCAACCATCCCTTTCATGCCGGGGCCGGAAACGTTGATCATTGCCATATGATTCAGGTTGGTAATCCCTTTAATCGGCATGTCATGGGCTTTTTGTTCAACATCGGCGGGAGCGTTACCAATAAACGTCCCGGGAGCATCGGGGTTAGCGGTGTTTTTTATCAGGCAAGGAATTTGAAATTGGGCGATAGGGGCGATGGTACGGGGATGAAGGACTTTCGCACCAAAATAAGATAATTCCATCGCTTCCTGGTATGACAGGCTTTTCAGTAAGCGTGCATCCTTAACGACTCTTGGATCACAAGTATAAACACCGTCTACATCCGTCCAGATTTCACAACAATCCGCTTTTAAGCATGCGGCCAGTACCGCCGCTGAATAGTCAGAACCATTGCGCCCGAGGACAACCAATTCGCCATTTTCATTCCCCGCCGTGAAGCCTGCCATTAGGATGATATGGTCAGCAGGAATATTAAGCGCAGCAATGCGTCTGGAAGATTCATGGATATCGACGGTCGATTCGAGAGCGTGCCCATGCGCCAAAATATGTTGGACGGGATCAATGACCGTGACTTTATGTCCACGAGCCTGTAGTACGGCTTCCATGATCGCGATTGACAGCTTCTCACCACGACAGATCAGGGAAGCGTTAATGCTATCCGGGCACTGTTTTAATAAAGCAATACCGTGCAGAGTCTGTTTCAGGCTCGCCAGTTCACGTTCTACCAGCCCTTTCAGACGTTCATAATCAAAACCGGGTTGTCGTGCTTTTAATCCTGACAGTAAATCAGCAAAGATTTGGGTTGCATCGCTCATATTGGAAACAATATCTTGCCCTGCAACCGTTTTTTCAATCATCGCCACCAAATGGTTGGTGATTTTTGCCGGTGCAGAGAGAACCAGGGCAACGGACCCAAGGGATAACTCATTCTCGGTGATATCTGCAACACTCAGTACACGTTGGTCATTCGCAACTGATGTTCCCCCGAATTTCAATACGCGCATTAACGTTCCTCTTTTTGATTTCTGTCCAAAAAAAAGCCCGTATCTTGTGGGATACGGGCTTGTGATTGTGTTCGTGATATGCGTCAGCCCGCCCCGCAACTTAAGGTTCCGGTGGTAATCGTCGTGATGGTGGTTGTCGCGATGATGGCGATATTGCTGAGAACCACTTTTTTCGGGCTGAGACGCTGCATAGTTTCCTGTCTGTCTTTTTAATTTGTTTGACCCTTTATTGGGTAAATTAAATTGTGGTCAATGTCAAATATTTTTTTATGAAAAAGGAGAAAAAACCGTCATTTTCCGTATCGTAATTATTCAAAATGTAACAACATGAACAAATCATTATCTGGTGAGTTATCTTTTACACTAGCATTTAATTTTGGAAAAAACATATTTTGTAATTATTTCATCTTTATGATAAAAACGTGCTGTCTGGATTTTTTTATGCTGCACCAGGCGCTTTAAGCACGGATAAGGCCTCGACATTCATTAACATATTTTATTCAGATTAATAACAAACAGCCTAAATTAAAATTAACAATTACAATGAATGTTAACGTGCTACAATTGGTTTTGATATGTATCAACAAAAGTTAGTTTTTTTAGCAGGCGAGTGCATTACTAGCTGTTATATTGCTGTTAATAGACTAATATAGTGCCTTGTTTAAATCGGGTTTTTTCGGGTATGTACCCTCAGAAAAGCGAAGCTGGCTTTTAGCGTAAAACATATCAACACTTATTTTGGACATAAGCTGGTTTTCTGTGACTCAGAACGAGATCAGTATATTTTTTCTTTTAATAATAACAGCTTGTGTCATACAGATTCTGTTTTTTAGCGATTTTTAGGTAGCAACCATGCAAACCCCGCACATTTTGATTGTTGAAGACGAAATTGTCACACGCAATACCCTTAAAAGCATTTTTGAAGCGGAAGGGTACGTTGTTTATGAAGCCACTGATGGCTCAGAAATGCATAATATTCTGTCAGATAATGATATCAATTTAGTCATTATGGATATCAATCTGCCAGGGAAAAATGGATTACTGCTTGCTCGTGAATTGCGTGAGCAGGTAAATGTCGCTCTGATGTTCTTAACGGGTCGTGACAACGAAGTAGACAAGATCCTGGGTCTCGAAATTGGCGCTGATGATTATATAACCAAACCATTTAACCCGCGTGAATTAACCATTCGTGCGCGGAACTTGCTTTCGCGGACCATGAATCTGAGCCACTCAGGTGAAGAACGTCGTCAGGTTGAAAGTTATAAGTTCAATGGCTGGGAGTTGGACATTAATAGCCGCTCTTTGGTTAGCCCAATGGACGATCAGTACAAACTGCCACGCAGCGAATTCCGGGCGATGCTTCATTTCTGTGAAAATCCAGGAAAAATCCAGACCCGGGCAGAATTGTTGAAAAAAATGACGGGCCGCGAACTGAAACCTCATGATCGTACTGTTGATGTAACAATCCGCCGTATTCGTAAACATTTTGAATCAATACCCGATACGCCAGAAATTATTGCGACCATCCACGGTGAAGGTTATCGTTTTTGTGGTGATTTAGAAGACTAATTGATCCGTGACTGAAAGCGTGATGTTGACTGTGAGAGGCATACCGCTTTAAGTGAGTGTATCAGTGAAAAAAGCCCTGGATGTTTTTTTTACATCAGGGCTTTTTTGATGGTGTGCCTGTTTTGATGTATTAGTTACCCTTTCCACGGCATAATCGGTACGGCACTGATTGCATTTTTAGGGGAACCGTCGATGATTTTGTCAGAATAAGTTAAGTAAATTAGGGAATTACGCTTTTCGTCATAGAAACGGACAACCTGTAATTTTTTAAATACTAAAGAAGTTCGTTTCTGGAAAACGGTTTGTCCCTCTTTAGACGATTCCTTTACCTTATCTGTCAATTCAATCGGGCCGACTTGCTGGCAGGATATGGCTGCATCGGACGTATCTTCTGCTAATCCTAACCCTCCCTTGATCCCACCGGTTTTAGATCTACTTAAATAACAGGTCACATTTTTAATATCAGGATCATCAAAAGCCTCTACGACTATCTTGTTATTAGGGCCAAAAACTTTGAACACGGTACTGACTGAGCCAACTTCTTCAGCATGCAGAATGACTGGAGAAAAAAGTAAGGCTACGGTGATGACTGCTTTTTTCATTACTGTCATATCATCCTACTTGAATTAAATAAATACAGTGAAAATATTTATCATTCACATATAATGTGAATCAATAGTTAAATATTTTTCATCCGGCATGTCTCCAGAATGAAAAGACATAGCATTATAGCTGAATACTTACTCAAGGTTCATTGTCGTTTTTTTCATGTAGATGTCACTATTATCATGTTGAGTGAAATAAATAAAATCTGTGTTTATTTTTTAGGGAAAGTATAGATGTTGATGATTATTCAAACGCCATAAAATATGTTTTTAGTCAGAAACTATGTGTTTTCAAATTAATTAAGTTGCTTTACATTTATATGATTTTCTTTTTGTCTTAATGGCTTAGGGAGATGTATGGATCAAACCAACATCATTCGGGATTTGCTGCGCTGGGTAGATAATAATCTGGATCGTCCATTGTCCCTTGATCATGTTGCAGCAAAAGCGGGTTATTCCAAATGGCATCTACAACGTATGTTCAAGGAGGTAACCGGTCAGGCAATAGGCTCTTATATTCGTGCGAGAAGATTATCCAGAGCTGCCGTTGCATTACGTTTAACCAGCCGTCCTATTTTGGACATTGCCCTACAATATCGCTTTGACTCTCAGCAAACCTTCACCAGAGCTTTCAAAAAACAATTTGATCGGACACCGGCATCCTATCGTCGGAGTGAAGAGTGGTGCGCCGGGGGGATCTGTCCACCTATCTTGCTGGATAACAAGCCTCTGCCAGCGCATAAATTTGTCACATTGGAAGAAAAGCCGCTGATCGGTACTGAGCACACTTGTAGTTATACGCTTGAGCAATGGTCAGATGCTTGTAAAACGATGCGTCATGACTTTTGGATTAACTATCTACAGGATGCTGAGGTTTTACCTCCAAGGCTTTATGGATTACACCATGCTACGCTCAGCACGGAACGCGAGGATGAACAGATGGTACTCTATACGACTGCCATCGAGCCTGAATACGCGACCTTTGATACGCAAGATAGTCGGCCGGTTGTCTTACCGGGGGGAGATTATATTTCATTTAGTTATTTTGGTGAGAAAGAGCAGTTACAAGAGTTCCTTTTTACCATTTATGGTATCTGTTTACCGACACTGAACATCACTCGCAGAAAGGGATATGATGTTGAGCGATATTACCTCACCAACCTTGAATGGAAAAATCTTGGGGATGAGTCCCAAAACCATGTTGTGGAATTTGAGTATCTCATCCCGATTGAGCGTTAGCCTTGTAATTCGTCTAAAGCGGGCATATCCAGATGTGTGATATCGCCCGTTGTTTCAACTATCCAACCTGATGCCAGCCAGGGACTATCCTGATAATCCACCCGCGAGATAGAACAGTTTCTTAACCGCAAGCGACGTTCTGAATTAGCAGGCAGACCCAGAATAGAGCAGACCAAACTGACGAGCGCCATGCCATGACTGACCAACAGTGGACGGCTGCCGACAGGCAGGTTAAGGCAATTTTCCAGTGCGGCGCGCATACGAGTGGAAACTTCATGCATCGATTCACCTTCTGGGATCCGTCCATTTGGTGTACCATCGACAAGACTTTTACGCCAAGACTCTTCTTCTGGTGTGAGGGAGCTCAGTTCACGATTTTCCAGAACGCCCATATGTAGCTCTCGCAGACGTGATTCCAGTATGACGTCGCAGCCGCAAGCCTGAGCGATGATTTCTGCTGTTTGGCGTGCCCGACCCAGGTCACTGGTGATAACATGGGTAATGTTTTCTGATTTGATCCTTTGCGCAACCAGGAGAGCTTGATGCCGACCTGTTTCAGTTAAAGGGCTATCAGATTGCCCCTGAATACGACGAGCTACGTTCCATTCGGTTTCGCCATGACGAACAAGATAGACCTGTAACATAGTTATTTTCCGTTATACTGCATCATGAAATAATTTATAGGATAATTTATTTATATGTACCATGTTATTGCAGCAACAACTAATCCTGCGAAGATAAAAGCGATTAGCCTTGCATTCGATGATGTTTTTGGCCCAGGCACTTATCATATAGAAGATGTCAATGTAGATAGCAGCGTACCTCAGCAACCGATGGGTAATACTGAAACCCGTACTGGTGCCCGCCATCGAGTGATGGCTGCTCGTCAAGTTCGGCCTGAAGCTGATTTCTGGGTTGGGGTTGAAGCAGGAATTGAAGATGACATGACATTTGCCTGGATGGTCGTTGAGCATAAACAAATTCGTGGAGAATCGCGTTCTGCCAGCCTGATGTTGCCTGAAAAAGTGCTGGCGGGCATTCGTGAAGGACGCGAGCTTGGTCATGAAATGGCTTATGTGGCTGGCATCGATAATATCAAGCAAAAAGGCGGTGCAATCGGCTTTTTTACCAACGGTATTCTGACGCGTACCAGCGTTTATCATCAGGCTCTGATACTGGCTCTTGTGCCTATCCATCATGAAATTTACAAAGCGTTGAATAATCAATCTTAACGGCACCGGTCAGTGCTAACCGGATATGCTACATACAATAATCATACGATAGTCTCTGGGGGCACCGTAGGCTGGCCCCACAGAGTGGCATTCGCGTTATCTTATCATGACGACTTCGAATCATCAGTTAATAACTGAACCCCCAGCCACTTTTTAACATGGGCGGGTGCATTTTTTAAACTGTTGGAGCCGCGTGTAATTGTCGCAATCCCGACACCCAACTCGTTTTTCAGTTCACGCTGGCTCATTTGCCCACGCATTAACTCCTGAATGATCCTCACTCGAGTTGATAAAGCCGTGCGTTCATCGGGAGTCAATAATAGCTGTAAAATAGGATGTTGCAAATCTTGCTCAAATGCGGTTTGTAACAATCTGACAAAAGTGAGCCAGTCGTCTCCATCTTCTGGAGCCAGGGCCGGATCAATCAAGTGATTAGGTGTCATAATTAACTGCCATACTCTATTAGCTGCCATACTATCTAACTAGTACGGCAGCATATCACATTTATCTGCGAAGTTAATCACGTCGACGTTAATCACGTCGAATTTAATCACGCCGCAGTTAATAACGACGAAGTTAATAACGTCTTTGCCACTCGTTATTTGTCAGGACATTCGTCATTTTCCCCATAAAATGATGGTAGAACAAATCATAGGCCAGAACGTTTTTGACATAATTGCGTGTTTCAGAAAAAGGAATACTCTCAATAAAGGCGACGGGGTCAACATTACCGGAGGTATTCGCCAACCAACGCTCAACATTTGTCGGGCCGGCATTATACGCGGCGCTGGCAAGAATGCGGTTATTATCAAAACGTTGGTAAAGTGAGTCCAGATAGGCGGTGCCAATTTTAATATTGGTGATAGGATCAAATAATTGGTTGTTGCTGATATAACCCTGAATTTTATTGCGCTTGACGATATGCTCAGCGGTTTTGGGCATGATCTGCATTAAGCCACTGGCTCCTTTGGCAGAACGGGCTTGTGGATTCCATGCACTTTCCTGACGGGCAATGGCCATAGCATAACTGCGTGAAATACTTTTATCGGATGTGAGATGTGTAAATGCATTTTCCCACGCCAGTGGGAAACGTTCTTCGAGATAATCCCACATTTTTCCGGTAATGGTTGCTTGTACACTGAATGCTGGCCAGTGTTGCTCAAACGCATAA
Source organism: Xenorhabdus poinarii G6 (assembly GCF_000968175.1). Lineage (NCBI taxonomy): Bacteria > Pseudomonadati > Pseudomonadota > Gammaproteobacteria > Enterobacterales > Morganellaceae > Xenorhabdus > Xenorhabdus poinarii. The sequence goes on along the minus strand of NZ_FO704551.1, from coordinate 2,716,780 downwards.
CGGGCTAACTGTTCTTGTTTTACGCGATCTTGCGAAGAAACCAAACGAACCCATTCTGAGCGGGCAAAGCCGTCCATATTCCAATACAGTAACTCTCGAATACGCTTAATTTCCGGCATGTTGGCGATAGCACTGTCGGGCTTTTCTGCTTTATTGATAAGTAGAGGGTAAGCGATTTTTAATTTCTGGGCGGCGGCCATGGGATAAAAACCACGAGATTGGATTAAGTTATGTAATATCGCGTTGCCTTCTGCGGTTTTTCCTTGGTTGAGGAGAATCATCGCTCGCCAATATTGCCATTCCTCTTTTTGCCATATTTGGTGAGGTAGCAGTGCAATCCATTCTTTAAGGCCGGCATGATCATTATGTTGTAATGCCAGGCGAGTACGCCGCTCAAGTAACGTGGTTGAGTGAGAATTACGGATTGTATCATCTCGCCATTTTGCCAGTTCTGGTGTGACGTTTCCCATCAATTGCCATGCGACGGTATCTTTTAATTGCTGTCTCTCAGTGTCGTTCATTTTTTGTGCTTTGGCGAGCACCGGAACACGATTGATAGCCCGTTCAGCATTCATGCGGGCAAACCGAGAAAAGGCTGACAGGATTATTGAACGAGTAAAATCAGTGGGAGTGGTGGTGGCAAATTGTTCAATCGATGCAGGATCATGTTGCAGTTTTATCAAACTAGCACCCAGACGTTGATCGTTCAAAGGTAAACGCTTGGCAAGATAAGTCAGCAGTGTCGGGTTATTGCTTTTCATGGCCAATTGGATGCGTTGCAGGATTAAATCTGGAGAAAGGTGCCCCGCTTGCTCCCAGACATTGAATAATTTATTGCAGTTATCAGGCAATGAGTTGCTGCTTAGCCAAATTTCTTGAGCTCCCTGCCAGGCAACTTGCTGGTGTCCAGTTGCCCATTGAGCAAAGTAATAATGACAGCGCCCTACTACTGAACTTGGTGGAGTGGGGCTAAATGCCAGAATTCCGCGCCAGTCCCCCTCGTTAGCCAGTGTATTGATAAATTGAGACGTCAGTAAACGTACGGGGGGCAGAGTAGGGTGAGTATTAATAAAATGCTGTACCTGCTGGGGTGTTGCTGTTGCTAACGTCTGGGATAATTGACGATATTCGAGATAAGGGTAGAGAGGGTAATCTTTCAGCGTTGGCATCAGACGTTTCACTTCGGCCATATTTTTTACTTTCCATGCTCGCTCTATTTCTTGAAACCGCTGACGTTGGGCATCCAGAGAGTTCGCCTGTGCCATCCCAGCAAAAAGAGAAACTACACTTACTGCCATTACGTAATACTGCCACTTACTCATTGCCACATCTCTCCAGAAAGCTACTGCTCATGCCTGAATTTACAGTGCCCAAATGTATTGGCACAGCGTATTGTCAAAATATAGTGTAATTATAACCATATTATTGATATACGTTATTGCAATTAAGGGGTTGTCGCATTAATGGGGGAATGGATAATATGTCGTTTTTTTCTATCAACCAACTGCATGAAAATGACTCAAAATGATTTAGCACGCGATCTTTCTGTTAATGCGACAGAACCCTGTAAGGTGCTTCGGTAAATGGTGAAGGGTAATAAACCTGGGATTTGTTTAAGAAGGGAACTAAAGCGCCTGAGGCACGAGTAAAGTTTTTGCTAAAGAAAACAAAATCGTGGAGATCCTCAGGCATGATGAACCTCATTTTATTCCACATGAGCCATTATCGTGATACCGCGGGTCTCATTGCTTATATATTCCAACCTAAAAAATCGAGCTTGAATTTACAGGATAATGATATCGTTATTCTTAAACGAAGCTGAGATTAACTACAAATTTAAAAATCGATATATTCTTTCGTTTTTGAATATAGAATCGGTTGTTCAAAACCTGGCATTGTAATGCCGTTCATATCAATTCTGACTTCATCTTCGTTCAGTGCATGTTGCCCAAAAAGATAAATCACGTTTAATTCGCCCCGCGATGCCGCCGTATCGTAAGTGCTTACCTGCTGCCGCACCTGTCGATTACGCTGCTGGTAATCGGCAAAAACCTGCTCGCCATACCGTTTTCGCAACCATTTCACCGTCAGATGTGGCGAGTAAACCACACCGGTAGCGTTATTTCCGCCAAATCCTTTCGAATTAATAAAGGCAATTTGCGTCTGTTCAGTTGATAATGCCTGGTCCTGCATCGAGATCATCAGACGTGCGTCATTCACTTGTGGTGAAATATGCGACACACTTTTAATCCCCGGCAAAATTCCATAATGGAATGTACCCAAACAGCTAATTAACTGGTCACCGCTGGCAGGTCCCAACGAGTGACCCAGATAAGATTTTACGGCGGTGACCGGCCAGTGATGGATGGAGAACGCCTCTGCAACCCGGTCAAAAATTTCCGCTTCGGAAACGCAATTCTTCGGCGTGCTGGAGCCATGCGCTTGAATAAAAGAACCCGTCTGTACGGTGTCCAGCCCGGCCATTGTGACCGCAGAAGCCACCGCTTTCGCCATGGTGATGTAGTTACCCGGCCCCGGCGAGGCAATAGAACGCTTATAACCGTCGGCATTGATGAAAACATCACTCACCGAACCGTGAATTTCCGCCCCCAACTGCAGAGCAAGTTCATCATCCATCAGCACGATATACTGGCTGGATTCAGCCATGACAAAACCACAACTGTTGCCAAACGGTCGGCTGCTGTTGCGCCAGTCCGCCGTCGCCGTTTCGTCGACACGGCGAAGTTTACTTTCCGTCGCCAACGCCCCCATCGCATCGAAGCCTTCGATCACTTCCGGAGTGATCGGTGCTTCCGCGCTTCCAACAATCGCCACGCGGATCCTACCGGCCTTAATGTCTTCAACTGCTGCATTCAGGTTGTAAAGAAACGTGGCACAGGCACCCAGGGTTGCGCTGGTATGACCCACGTTGCCAAGTACATAGGCATTTAAAAAATCGGCGCACATACTATTCAGTCCCAACGGGCACTGCTTGGCGCTGACTCGATGCCCCTTCAGGCGTGATTGCAGCATACCGCCAAAACCATAATCATCGAGCTGACCCATAATATTGCCGGAATAGACGCCTAATTGATCTGGCGCTATCACTGCACGTATTTCACTCCACGGGATACCAAGTGCATTAATGGCATCGGATGCCCCAACAATCGCCATTTGCAACGCGCGTGGATGAAACTGAGAATTGTAGTGTTCGCCAGGCCGGAATCCCTGTGGTAATTGGCCCGCCCCCTGAACCTCCGTGCGTAATCTCACATCGACTTTGCACGTCATCTCGCCCTGCACGGTTACGCGCAACTTATCGTCGGTTAGTGGCTCGACAAACCACCCCTGTGGCAGAGGATCAGGTAATTGTCGGGAGGGTAACTCAAAACTAAAGGGACTCGCGCCCGAGGCCATATTTAGTCGGGCATGGCTGGCGATGGCATCAACATCAAAATAGTTCTTGTCGATCTTTCTTATCAATGTACCTTCCAACACCGCGTACTTTATCTGCTCCGTCGCCTGCCCAGCCGATAATTTTTTGTTATGCATGTCACGATAGCCATTGTTGTCACACCTAAGCAATCCCATTAATACAGCTAATGATAATAGTGTTTCCTGACGTTGATCTTCAGTCAAAGACTCTATTACCATACGACGAAACGCATGATGTGAAGAACTTCTACCAGCAGGGCAAAAGCCACCAAATGCAGTTATGACAGGTAACCTAACCATAGAACATCCTAATCTTGTCATGACATAGACATCAGTCATTCACACTATGAGATTTACAATTTTAGTTTACAAACTATTAGTAAAACTTAATATGTAAATAAGGACAACATATAGGTGTTTTTGGCCAGACAAGTGGAAAAACTTAATAGTAAAATAATGAGCAAGGTATTAATAATCAATAAATGAAAAAGATAACGATCGGCTTTTTACTGTGTGAGAATATGTTAAGCTCGGGTCTCTGCTTACCAATAGAAATGTGGAAATCAGCAGCCAGCCGCTATTTTTCTGAGCAAAAAGTACTCTTTCCTAAAGAAAATAAGAATTCTTCTAAACTACGTAAACCAGATGATCTACTCACCATCCGAATGATCGGGGTTAATAACAATCCCATCCCTACATATAGTCGTTTTAATCTCATTGCTGATACTATGTTAACGGATGATATAGATTATAATATTATTTACATTCCCGCCTTATGGCGAAATCCCCGCCCTGTTGTTAAACGTAATATTGCCATTACGCAGTGGTTGTCAGCCCAGTCAGAAAAAGGAACCTGTATAACCGCTGTCGGTACAGGATGTTGTTTCCTCGCAGACGCGCGACTATTGGATAATAAACCAGCAACGACTCACTGGCACTATTTCAAGCAATTCGCACGTGACTATCCATCTGTTCATTTAAAAACAGAACATTTTATTACAAAAGCGGATAATATTTTTTGTGCGGCCAGTGTAAAAGCGCTTTCCGATCTCACTATACACTTTATTGAGACTTTTTACGGGGAACAAGTCGCTAATCATACACAACGTACATTTTTCCATGAGATCCGCAGTAATGTTGAGCGTCATTGTTATAGTGATAAAAATAAATTTCATCCAGATGAGGATATTATTCAAATTCAAATGTGGATGAAAGATAACTGCATGACTGGCGAGCCAATGCAAATGCAAAAACTTGCGGATATAGCTGGCATGAGCCTACGAAACTTCAATCGTCGCTTTAAAAATGCAACAGACATGTCTCCTTTACAATATTTACTGAAAGTTAGAATTGACTATGCAATTGATTTTTTGCAATTAACAAATTTGACTGTTCAGGAAATTGCCGCCTTAGTTGGTTATCAAGATATGACGAATTTTAATCGCCACTTCAAACGTAGAGCAGGTGTTTCTCCGAGGGATTATCGCAAAACGGTACGTGCAAAAATGTTTCATGCCGAACGATAGGAACCGGATAAATCGAGATATTCACCTCCAGTTGCATGAGAGCCAGAGGGACTCGATTAGTTACTCCGTTTAGTCGTTTCCCTCGTGACTTATCCTTCGATCAGACTACCCGCCGAGAATGACCTAAATTTAATCCTAATGAGGTAGTATGTGAGACATAAAAACACGATACCTAAAATTTAGGGTAAAATACGTCATTTAAGCCCTACAAGCGCAAACTATTTTTAAATTTCCTTAACAATCAAAAGGTAAACTACATTGGCTCAATATGTTTATAGTATGCACCGGGTGGGTAAAATCGTTCCCCCGAAAAGGCATATTCTGAAAAATATTTCTCTGAGTTTTTTCCCTGGAGCAAAAATCGGTGTTCTCGGCCTGAATGGTGCGGGTAAGTCGACCTTACTGCGCATCATGGCGGGGATTGATAAAGATATTGAGGGAGAAGCTCGCCCACAACCAGGGATTAAAATTGGCTATTTACCTCAGGAACCCAAACTGAATCATGAACATACTGTTCGTGAGGCAGTGGAAGAAGCGGTTAGCGAAGTCAAAAATGCCCTGACTCGCCTTGATGAAGTCTATGCTGCTTATGCTGATCCGGATGCAGATTTCGATAAGCTGGCAAAAGAACAAGGTGAATTGGAAGCAATCATCCAATCTCATGACGGACACAATCTGGAAAATCAGCTTGAAAGGGCGGCGAATGCCCTGCGCCTGCCTGCATGGGATGCCAAGATTGAACACCTGTCCGGTGGTGAACGTCGCCGTGTCGCAATTTGTCGGTTGCTGCTGGAAAAACCCGACATGCTGCTGCTTGACGAACCAACTAACCATCTTGATGCTGAATCTGTCGCTTGGTTGGAGCGTTTCCTGCACGATTACGAAGGGACTGTCGTTGCGATTACCCATGACCGTTATTTCCTGGACAACGTTGCTGGTTGGATCTTGGAACTTGACCGTGGTGAGGGTATTCCGTGGGAAGGTAACTACTCCTCATGGCTGGAGCAAAAAGATGCTCGTCTGGCACAGGAAGCTGCGTCAGAAGCGGCTCGCCGTAAATCCATTGAGAAAGAGCTTGAGTGGGTTCGCCAAAATCCGAAGGGACGTCAGGCAAAAGGGAAGGCTCGTCTGGCTCGCTTTGAAGAACTGAATAATGTTGAGTATCAGAAGCGCAATGAAACCAGTGAATTGTTCATTCCACCTGGCCCACGTTTGGGTGACAAGGTGTTGGATGTCACCGATCTGACCAAATCCTATGGTGATCGTGTTCTGATCGACAACTTGAGTTTCTCTTTGCCGAAAGGGGCGATTGTTGGGATTATCGGTCCGAATGGGGCGGGTAAATCAACCCTGTTCCGTATGTTATCTGGTCAAGAGCAGCCTGATTCCGGATCAATTACATTAGGTGAAACCGTTAAATTAGCGTCTGTTGATCAGTTCCGCGATGATATGGATGATAAAAAAACGGTTTGGGAAGAAGTTTCTGGTGGGCAAGATATCATGCGCATTGGCAACTTTGAGATCCCAAGCCGTGCCTACGTTGGCCGCTTTAATTTCAAAGGCGTAGATCAAGGTAAACGTGTTGGCGAATTGTCGGGTGGTGAGCGTGGTCGCTTGCATTTAGCCAAATTGCTGCAAGTTGGCGGCAACATGTTGCTGCTCGATGAACCAACCAACGATTTGGATATTGAAACGCTGCGGGCTTTGGAAAACGCTTTGTTGGAGTTCCCGGGTTGTGCCATGGTTATTTCCCATGACCGTTGGTTCCTTGACCGTATTGCGACACACATCATTGATTACCAGGACGAAGGTAAGGTGACTTTCTTTGAAGGGAACTTTAGCGAATACGAAGATTACAAGAAGAGGACGATGGGAGCGGAAGCCCTGGAGCCTCATCGTATTAAGTATAAAAAGATCAGTAAATAAACCTATTGATCGTGGTAGCAGTTTATCACGTTGATTCATAGAAAAAACGGCTTGCTATCAGGTAATGCCGCTCGCTTAAGCGCGAGCGGTTCTCTTTTTATCGGGATAGCGGTGTGCTTTGGGAGGAGGGTTCAATCGTTATTGACAGATCATGACGAATGCTCGATAACAATCGTTCCTATTTCTGGATTGCTGAAACTGATAATATAATCCAACCTAAATTCTCGGGATCCCTCGTTTGAATCCATGAGGAGATATTCAATTTTTTTTCTTAAAATCAGCTTATTCGCTTTCCCGTTAAATATCTCACCATCCCGTAATTGGAGATGCAAATGCAGATGGCGCTGGCACGCTAGCTCAAGGCTATCGTAATCATCACAGTTAATTGGTTGATATACTTCGTTATCTATAGACATATTCGCTCACCACTATGTTCAGTGGCGGTTATCGTGCCGCCCGTGATTGACCAAAATCAAACGCAAAATATTAATTACGACTATAACACAGTAAGCTTCCGTGATTACTGGATAACTTTGTGAAAATTTGCTAAAGCAAAGAATAGGTTAAACCAGTATCTTACCATTAAGCAACGACATTCAGTCACACGATTTGATTTTCCTCACTGAGTCTTCTTCGTGTTTAATCTTAGTCACTGAGTGGCGTCTGATCATAGAATTAGTGAAGTGCTTAAGGTTTTGTTTACTGATTCGCATACGATACCTCGACCGTAGGTTTCTTGCCACGGAAGAAAAAGTACGTAGCAATACCTTGACCTTGCCCTTCAATGAAAGAGGGGAGAGTGACATTAGCAAATAAGCGACGGATAAAAAGCCTGCACAATAAATGCGCAGGCTTTTCAATTTAAGCGGGTACTTTCAAGCAAAATTAGGCTTGTTGAATCTGGCTTTTCAGAAAATCAACAATATCTTCTAATTTCAATTGTTGTTTTTCACCAGTGCGACGATATTTGTATTCGATCTCACCGTTATCCAAATTGCGATCGCCAATAACCAGCACATGTGGTACACCGATCAATTCCATGTCTGCAAACATGACGCCGGGGCGCTCTTTGCGGTCATCAAAAATCACATCAATACCATTGGCATGTAAATCGGCATATAATTTTTCAGCGACTTCTTTCACGCGGTAAGATTTGTGCATGTTCATTGGCAAAATGGCGACCTGGAATGGGGCAATCGCATCTGGCCAGATAATTCCACGCTCATCGTGATTCTGTTCAATGGCCGCGGCAACAATACGGGTCACACCAATACCATAGCATCCCATTGTGACAACTTGATTGTGTCCATCTTCATTTTGCACTGTCGCTTTCAGTGCGTCGGAATATTTAGTGCCTAATTGGAAGATATGCCCAACTTCAATTCCCCGCTTGATTAACAGCGTCCCTTGACCATCAGGGCTAGCATCACCTTCAACGACATTACGGAGATCCGCCACTTCTGGTAAAGGTAAGTCACGCTCCCAGTTAATGCCGAAGTAGTGTTTGCCATCAATATTCGCGCCAGCACCAAAATCGCTCATGACGGATACGCTGCGATCAATAATGACAGGCATAGGCAAATTGATAGGACCTAAAGAGCCGGGACCAGCTTTTACGATGGTGCGAATTTCTTCTTCGGTAGCGAAATTGAGAGGGTTGGCGACCAAAGGCAATTTTTCTGCTTTTATACTATTTAACTCATGATCACCCCGTACCAGCAAAGCGACTAATTGATGCCCGCTTTCTTCTGCGGCATGAACGATCAAGGTCTTGACGGTTTTTTCAATGGGCAGATTGAATTGTTCGACCAGTTCAGCGATGGTCTTTGCATTTGGCGTGTCGACCAGATGCATTTCCTCAGATGGGGCGGCCCGTTCCTGAGATGGCATGACCGCTTCAGCCAATTCAATATTAGCCGCATAATTAGACACGGTAGAGAAAACGATGTCATCTTCACCGCTGGCAGCCAGAACCTGGAATTCATGAGACGCATTTCCACCAATTGAACCCGTATCAGCCAGCACTGCCCGGAAATCTAGACCGATGCGGGTAAAGATTTTACTGTAGGCATCGTACATTTTATCGTAAGTCTCTTGCAGAGACGCTTGGCTGGTATGGAAAGAGTAAGCATCTTTCATGATAAATTCACGTGAACGCATCACACCAAAGCGTGGACGAACTTCATCACGGAATTTGGTCTGGATCTGGAACACATTCAGTGGCAGTTGTTTGTAAGAAGTGACTTCGTTACGAATCAGATCAGTAATAACCTCTTCATGGGTTGGGCCTAACACAAAAGAACGTTCACCCCGATCAACTAAACGTAGCAATTCTGGGCCATATTGTTCCCAACGGCCACTTTCCTGCCACAAATCTGCTGGCTGAACTACCGGCATGGAAACCTCAATCGCCCCTGCATTATTCATTTCTTCACGAACAATGTTTTCAACTTTTTTCAATACGCGGACACCGGTCGGCATCCAGTTGTATAGACCTGAGGCGAGTTTACGGATCATTCCGGCTCGAAGCATCAGTTTATGACTGACGACTTCCGCATCAGTAGGCGTCTCTTTTAAAGTAGAGAGCAGATATTGGCTAGTACGCATAGTAAGTTTCCATTGGATAGCAAATTGCTTCTGGGCGATAAGATATTACCACCCACCCCAGAAAATAAAGACAAACCGCTAGTCTACCAGCGAGATTACGATGTCAAAAGGAGTTTTAGCGAGGCTCGATAGAAACCACTTCGGTCATGGCATCAAAAACTCGCCACCGAACGTTGAAATCCAGAATATGAGCGGCATATATTCGGTTTTCCTGTGCTTTTTTACGGTAGGCGGGACGGGGATCTTGAGCCAATATTTGGTCAATAAATCGTTTCAAGTGGGGATAATGCGTTTTATGGAATAAAAGTTGGCATTCTGCTTCTGGGGTGAAATTGACCACCATATCTGCATCTGGCACTGTCTGGGCAAAACCCGCTCTGGCTTCTGGATGTGATTCGGCGAAAGGCAGGTAAGGTTTGATATCGATAACAGGTGTACCGTCCACCAAATCTAAACTCCCCAGTTCTAACATGATGCGGCTGTTCTCGCATTGGATACCCTTCAATTCCACTAATGACATGCCAATGGGATTGGGACGGAAAGTTGAACGAGTGGCAAACACACCCATTTTTGCATTTCCACCCAAACGGGGAGGCCGCACCAATGGATTCCAGCCCCCCTCCATCGTGTGATGAAACACAAAAATAACCCATAAGTGGCTGAACTGTTCCAGCCCGCGTACGGCATCAACCTGATTGTAGGGGGCAAGTAATTCGAGTTGCCCTGTACCATCTTCGACCAGACCCGGTTGACGGGGAATGGCAAATTTCTCTTTATAAGGAGAATGAATAGTACCTATTTGCGTAAAATGAAAATTTGCCATAATTATTTTTATACTATTGTTTTAATTACAATTAATTGTTAGTCATGAGTAATGCTGAGCCTTCACAAATGGCAATTTGGTAGCAACCCTGACCAGATAAAATGGCACATTTGTGTAGTAAAACTGCGTTTGCGTTTAGATAAGCGGCTTTTGCTAACATGTTTTGCCGTGCGGTTGCAATACTGGCCGGAGAGTCCTGAAACGTACTGCGGCAGGATTCTCCGGCAACAATACCTAATTCTTTAAATGATAAACCTGAAATTTCATCCGGTTTGGTGTAGAGGCGGACATAAGAAGAAGCTTTGTTTTTCGTGACCGAAGGCGATTTTGAGTTTGAATTTGGCGTATCCGCCTTATTGACTTGCGTTGGCAGGGAAGAACAACCAACCATGAAAAGCACCATGAAACAGACAGGTAACACACGCATCAATCTGAATCCTTATATTAATCAAGTCAGTAACTGAGGGTTTTCCTCATAAAAATGGGCGGATATAACATATCCGCCCGATAATTTTAATCTTGATTGACTGAATATGAAAGATTACCAGCCTTTTATTGCACCGCCCTTGAAGACTTTCTGTGCTTCTTGCTCTACTTCTGGAGATTGATACGCTTCCACAAATTTCTTCACTTTTTCCGCATCCTTATTGTCTTCACGGCTGACAATAATATTGACGTAAGGTGAATTTTTATCTTCCACAAAGAGGCCATCTTGTTCTGGCGTTAAACCAACCTGTCCAGCGTAGGTATTGTTGATAATCGCAAAAACAATCTTTTGATCGTCCAGTGAACGTGGTTGTTGTGGCGCTTCCAGTTGTACGATATCTAAGTGTTTAGGGTTACTGGTAATGTCCAGTACAGTGGGTAGCAGACCAACCCCCTCTTTCAAGGTGATAAGACCCTGTTTTTGTAATAACAGCAAAGCGCGGCCTAAATTGGTTGGATCGTTGGGGAGGGTAATTTGAGCACCATCTTGTAACTGATCCAGTGACTTAATTTTTTTGGAATAAGCGGCCATTGGAAATATAAAAGAGTGACCAACAATGGCTAATTTGTAGTGACGTTCTTTGACTTGCTGATCTAAATAAGGCTTATGCTGAAAGACATTCACATCAATATCTCCCTTGCTCAATGCCTCATTTGGCAGAACATAGTCATTGAATGTCGTCAACTTAACATCAAGGCCATATTTCTCTTTAGCTACTTGTTTGGCAACTTCAGCAACTTGAAGTTCAGGTCCTGAAATAACGCCAACATTAATTTGGTTTGGGTCACGTTGTTCCTGTCCGCAACCTGCGAGGATTAATGTTCCTAACAATGCGCTGATTGTAGCAATGGATTTCAATTTTACTGACATATTCACCCCTGTTGAAATAATCTTATTTACGATTTACAGCTTTGACTAAACGATCACCACTTAGCTGAATTAAGAACACTAAAACAACCAATAACGCTAATACGGTATTCATCACGGTCGCATTATAGCCGATATATCCATACTGATAGCCAATCTGCCCCAGACCACCAGCACCAACGGCACCGCCCATGGCGGAATAACCAACTAATGTGATGAGGGTTATGGTTGCGGCATTAATCAAACCGGATAATGCTTCTGGCAATAGGATTTTTTTGACAATCTGAAACGGTGTTGCTCCCATTGCACGTGCCGCTTCAATTAAACCGGCCGGAATTTCTAATAATGCATTTTCTACCATGCGGGCAATAAATGGTGCAGCTCCCACGGTCAATGGAACAATCGCTGCCTGCAAACCGATGGAGGTTCCGACTATCAGACGAGTAAATGGAATCATCCATACCAATAGAATAATAAAAGGGATTGAACGTGTAATATTTACCAGGGTAGAAAGTACGCGATAAAGCGTTACATTTTCAATGATCTGCCCAGGACGGGTGACATATAAAAGTACGCCCGCCGGTAATCCGATAACAAAACCAAAGAAACCGGAAACGAAAGTCATTACAAGAGTTTCCCAGACTCCTTGAGCTAACAATAAAATCATTCCTTCAGACATAACCGAGAATCTCCACTTTTACATGATGCTCTTCTAAAAAGACAATTGTTGATTTGATACTATCGTTTTCCCCATCTAACTCAGCCAGCATAACGCCAAACTTAACCCCGCCAGCGTAGTCGATTTGAGAACTTAATATGCTGATATCAATATTAAAGCGGCGAACAGCCATCGAAATCAGAGGTGCGTCAACGGATTGACCCGTGAACTCTAACTTCAATAATGGGCTAAGATCAGGCGCAGGTTCCGGTTTTAACTTCTTCAAGAAGTCTTCAGGAATATCCAAATGCAGCGTCGATTTGATAAATTCCTGAGCTACAGGCGTCTTAGGATGCGAGAAGATCTCGCTTACACTATCTTGTTCGATGAGTTGCCCCCCACTGATGACGGCCACTTGATCGCAGATACGTTTAACGACATCCATTTCATGGGTAATTAACAAAATAGTTAACCCCAATCGACGATTAATGTCTTTTAATAGCTCCAGAATAGAACGGGTTGTGGCTGGATCAAGAGCACTGGTCGCTTCGTCACACAGAAGGACTTTGGGTGAGTTAGCGAGTGCCCGTGCAATTGCAACACGTTGCTTTTGTCCACCAGATAAATTGGCAGGATAGGCATCATGTTTGTCAGCGAGACCGACTAATTCTAGTAATTCGTTAACTTTGGCCTTTATTTCAGTTTTTGGCGTGTTACTCAGTTCCAAAGGTAACGCAACATTATCAAACACGGTTCTGGATGACAGCAAATTAAAGTGCTGGAAAATCATACCAATATGACGACGTGCATGAGTGAGTTCACGCGCCGAAAGCGAAGTGAGCTCCTGCCCTGCAACGAATACTTGTCCAGAAGTCGGGCGTTCCAGCATATTAACACAGCGGATTAATGTGCTTTTACCGGCACCGGAAGAACCAATAACACCATAAATTTGTCCCTGTGGGACATGTAGGTTGATATCTGAAAGCGCTTTTATCGAGCGCGTTCCTTGTTGAAATACTTTATTTATCTGAGTCAGTCTTATCATTTTTTTTCTTATTAGATATCAAGATGAATGACTTGAGAATACTTCAACAAGTCATGAATTAAAGTGGATGTTAAGGCGTCTAGACGTCTAAGTCAACTATGAATAAATTAAATGCTGCATTCTCATTCAGTGATAAATCATGCGATACTCTCTACTTGGTACATTACTCGGTACATTCTTGGAGCAATCAGGTGACTCAAGGTATTCCCGCCGTATTTTTAGATCGTGACGGCACGATTAACATCGATCATGGTTATGTCCATGAGATAGATAACTTTCAATTTATTGATGGTGCGATTGAAGCCATGATTGAGTTGAAAAAAATGGGTTATGCTCTGGTTTTGGTGACAAATCAATCAGGTATTGCACGTCGGTTCTTTACTGAAGAGCAGTTTATGCAATTAACTGAATGGATGGATTGGTCATTAGCAGATCGGGGGGTTGATCTTGATGGCATCTATTATTGTCCACATCATCCAGAAGCAGAGGATGAAGAATATAAGAAGAACTGTAACTGCCGCAAACCACAACCGGGTATGTTGCTGGATGCACAGAAAGAATTACATATCGACATGTCCTCTTCTTATATGGTCGGGGACAAAATAGAAGATATGTTGGCAGCCGATGCCGCGAAAATTGGTACTAAGGTTCTCGTTCGTACAGGAAAACCCATCACAGAAGATGCAGAACATGCTGCCGATTTAGTCATTAATCGCTTGTCAGATCTGCCAGATGTGATAAAAAACAGGCAAAAATAGCCTGTTGGACTAAATTGTGAGCTGTTAAATGATAAATCACAAAAAAAGGCTTGCCTAAATTAGAAGGATGCCTATAATGCGCATCCGTTGTCACGACAAACACACAAACCTGTCAGGATGACAAAGTGAAACGCCTTGAAAAATAAGGCTTGACACTGAGAGAGGAAAGCGTAAGATACGCAGCCTCGCAACCCGGCAGCAATGCCCGGTTGACACGCTCTTTAACAAATTAATCAGACAATCTGTGTGGGCACTCGCAAGACACTATCGCAACGCCGAAAGGCGAAAGAAAGAATCAAGTCTTAAAGAGTGACTAACAGTGAATTCATTATGAATAAACCGTTTAATTCTTTGAGCATCAGACTTTTAATTGAAGAGTTTGATCATGGCTCAGATTGAACGCTGGCGGCAGGCCTAACACATGCAAGTCGAGCGGCAGCGGGAGAAAGCGTGCTTTCTTGCCGGCGAGCGGCGGACGGGTGAGTAATGTCTGGGGATCTGCCCGATGGCGGGGGATAACCACTGGAAACGGTGGCTAATACCGCATAATCTCTGTGGAGCAAAGTGGGGGACCTTCGGGCCTCACGCCATCGGATGAACCCAGATGGGATTAGCTAGTAGGTGGGGTAAAGGCTCACCTAGGCGACGATCCCTAGCTGGTCTGAGAGGATGACCAGCCACACTGGGACTGAGACACGGCCCAGACTCCTACGGGAGGCAGCAGTGGGGAATATTGCACAATGGGCGCAAGCCTGATGCAGCCATGCCGCGTGTATGAAGAAGGCCTTCGGGTTGTAAAGTACTTTCAGCGGGGAGGAAGGCGTGAACCTGAATAAGGTTGGCGTTTGACGTTACCCGCAGAAGAAGCACCGGCTAACTCCGTGCCAGCAGCCGCGGTAATACGGAGGGTGCAAGCGTTAATCGGAATTACTGGGCGTAAAGCGCACGCAGGCGGTCAATTAAGTTAGATGTGAAATCCCCGGGCTTAACCTGGGAACGGCATCTAAGACTGGTTGGCTAGAGTCTCGTAGAGGGGGGTAGAATTCCACGTGTAGCGGTGAAATGCGTAGAGATGTGGAGGAATACCGGTGGCGAAGGCGGCCCCCTGGACGAAGACTGACGCTCAGGTGCGAAAGCGTGGGGAGCAAACAGGATTAGATACCCTGGTAGTCCACGCTGTAAACGATGTCGATTTGGAGGTTGTGGCCTAGAGCTGTGGCTTCCGGAGCTAACGCGTTAAATCGACCGCCTGGGGAGTACGGCCGCAAGGTTAAAACTCAAATGAATTGACGGGGGCCCGCACAAGCGGTGGAGCATGTGGTTTAATTCGATGCAACGCGAAGAACCTTACCTACTCTTGACATCCACGGAATTTTGCAGAGATGCGAAAGTGCCTTCGGGAACCGTGAGACAGGTGCTGCATGGCTGTCGTCAGCTCGTGTTGTGAAATGTTGGGTTAAGTCCCGCAACGAGCGCAACCCTTATCCTTTGTTGCCAGCACGTGATGGTGGGAACTCAAGGGAGACTGCCGGTGATAAACCGGAGGAAGGTGGGGATGACGTCAAGTCATCATGGCCCTTACGAGTAGGGCTACACACGTGCTACAATGGCAGATACAAAGAGAAGCGACCTCGCGAGAGCAAGCGGACCTCATAAAGTCTGTCGTAGTCCGGATTGGAGTCTGCAACTCGACTCCATGAAGTCGGAATCGCTAGTAATCGTAGATCAGAATGCTACGGTGAATACGTTCCCGGGCCTTGTACACACCGCCCGTCACACCATGGGAGTGGGTTGCAAAAGAAGTAGGTAGCTTAACCTTCGGGGGGGCGCTTACCACTTTGTGATTCATGACTGGGGTGAAGTCGTAACAAGGTAACCGTAGGGGAACCTGCGGTTGGATCACCTCCTTAAACCGAAGATAGGTTATTGTTGCAGTGCTCACACAGATTGTCTGATGAAAATGAAGAGACGGTATCGGCATAGGCTTGTAGCTCACGTGGTTAGAGCGCACCCCTGATAAGGGTGAGGTCGGTGGTTCAAGTCCACTCAGGCCTACCAAGTCCAGACCCGGCAGACGGTGAAGGCGCACGGTATCTTAATGGGGCTATAGCTCAGCTGGGAGAGCGCCTGCCTTGCACGCAGGAGGTCAGCGGTTCGATCCCGCTTAGCTCCACCATCCTCTTCGATGAATAAAACCATTTCAGAACACAGGCACGGCGTGTGTTGTGAAATTTTTGCTCTTTAACAATCTGGAACAAGCTGAAAATTTGAAACACTCAGTGCTGTTAAGACAGTATTGAGGCGTCTCTCAACCCGCATCTCCGAAGACACCTTCGGGTTGTGAGGTTAAGCGAATAAGCGTACACGGTGGATGCCTAGGCAGTCAGAGGCGATGAAGGACGTGCTAATCTGCGATAAGCGCCGGTAAGGTGATATGAACCGTGATAGCCGGCGATGTCCGAATGGGGAAACCCAGTGTGACTTGTCACACTATCATTAACTGAATTCATAGGTTAATGAGGCGAACCGGGGGAACTGAAACATCTCAGTACCCCGAGGAAAAGAAATCAACCGAGATTCCCCCAGTAGCGGCGAGCGAACGGGGAGCAGCCCAGAGCCATCAGCAGTGTCAGCGTCAGGAGAACGGTCTGGAAAGGCCGGCAGTAAAGGGTGATAGCCCCGTATCCGAAGGCGTTGGCAGTGTGAGCTCGATGAGTAGGACGGGACACGTGGTATCCTGTCTGAATGTGGGGGGACCATCCTCCAAGGCTAAATACTCCTGACTGACCGATAGTGAACCAGTACCGTGAGGGAAAGGCGAAAAGAACCCCGGCGAGGGGAGTGAAAGAGAACCTGAAACCGTGTACGTACAAGCAGTGGGAGCACCCTTTAGGGTGTGACTGCGTACCTTTTGTATAATGGGTCAGCGACTTATATTCTGTAGCAAGGTTAACCGTATAGGGGAGCCGCAGGGAAACCGAGTCTTAACTGGGCGTTAAGTTGCAGGGTATAGACCCGAAACCCGGTGATCTAGCCATGGGCAGGTTGAAGGTTGGGTAACACTAACTGGAGGACCGAACCGACTAATGTTGAAAAATTAGCGGATGACTTGTGGCTGGGGGTGAAAGGCCAATCAAACCGGGAGATAGCTGGTTCTCCCCGAAAGCTATTTAGGTAGCGCCTCGTGAATTCATCTTCGGGGGTAGAGCACTGTTTCGGCTAGGGGGTCATCCCGACTTACCAACCCGATGCAAACTGCGAATACCGAAGAATGTTATCACGGGAGACACACGGCGGGTGCTAACGTCCGTCGTGAAGAGGGAAACAACCCAGACCGCCAGCTAAGGTCCCGAAGTCATGGTTAAGTGGGAAACGAAGTGGGAAGGCTCAGACAGCCAGGATGTTGGCTTAGAAGCAGCCATCATTTAAAGAAAGCGTAATAGCTCACTGGTCGAGTCGGCCTGCGCGGAAGATGTAACGGGGCTAAACCATGCACCGAAGCTGCGGCAGCGACACTTAAGGTGTTGTTGGGTAGGGGAGCGTTCTGTAAGCCGTTGAAGGGGGACTGTGAGGTCTGCTGGAGGTATCAGAAGTGCGAATGCTGACATAAGTAACGATAAAGCGGGTGAAAAACCCGCTCGCCGGAAGACCAAGGGTTCCTGTCCAACGTTAATCGGGGCAGGGTGAGTCGACCCCTAAGGCGAGGCTGAAAAGCGTAGTCGATGGGCAACAGGTTAATATTCCTGTACTGGTGATAATTGCGATGGGGGGACGGAGAAGGCTAGGCAGGCCGGGCGACGGTTGTCCCGGTTTAAGGATGTAGGTGGGTGAGCCAGGTAAATCCGGCTGACCATCACACTGAGGTCTGATGACGAGTCACTACGGTGGCGAAGTTGCTGATGCCCTGCTTCCAGGAAAAGCCTCTAAGCTCCAGATTATCATTAATCGTACCCCAAACCGACACAGGTGGTCAGGTAGAGAATACTCAGGCGCTTGAGAGAACTCGGGTGAAGGAACTAGGCAAAATGGTGCCGTAACTTCGGGAGAAGGCACGCTGGCGTTAGGTGAAGGACCGCGCGTCCGGAGCCGAGGCCAGTCGCAGAGACCAGCTGGCTGCAACTGTTTAATAAAAACACAGCACTGTGCAAACACGTAAGTGGACGTATACGGTGTGACGCCTGCCCGGTGCTGGAAGGTTAATTGATGGGGTTAGCCGCAAGGCGAAGCTCTTGATCGAAGCCCCAGTAAACGGCGGCCGTAACTATAACGGTCCTAAGGTAGCGAAATTCCTTGTCGGGTAAGTTCCGACCTGCACGAATGGCGTAATGATGGCCAGGCTGTCTCCACCCGAGACTCAGTGAAATTGAACTCGCTGTGAAGATGCAGTGTACCCGCGGCAAGACGGAAAGACCCCGTGAACCTTTACTATAGCTTGACACTGAACATGGAGCCTTGATGTGTAGGATAGGTGGGAGGCCTGGAAGTGTGGACGCCAGTCTGCATGGAGCCATCCTTGAAATACCACCCTTGAATGTTTGATGTTCTAACGTGGACCCGTCATCCGGGTTGCGGACAGTGTCTGGTGGGTAGTTTGACTGGGGCGGTCTCCTCCCAAAGTGTAACGGAGGAGCACGAAGGTTAGCTAATCACGGTCGGACATCGTGAGGTTAGTGCAAAGGCATAAGCTAGCTTGACTGCGAGCGTGACGGCGCGAGCAGGTACGAAAGTAGGTCTTAGTGATCCGGTGGTTCTGCATGGAAGGGCCATCGCTCAACGGATAAAAGGTACTCCGGGGATAACAGGCTGATACCGCCCAAGAGTTCATATCGACGGCGGTGTTTGGCACCTCGATGTCGGCTCATCACATCCTGGGGCTGAAGTAGGTCCCAAGGGTATGGCTGTTCGCCATTTAAAGTGGTACGCGAGCTGGGTTTAGAACGTCGTGAGACAGTTCGGTCCCTATCTGCCGTGGGCGTTGGAAGATTGCAAGGGGCTGCTCCTAGTACGAGAGGACCGGAGTGGACGCACCACTGGTGTTCGGGTTGTCATGCCAATGGCATTGCCCGGTAGCTAAGTGCGGAAGAGATAACCGCTGAAAGCATCTAAGCGGGAAACTTGCCTTAAGATGAGTCTTCCCTGACCCTTAGAGGGTCCTGAAGGAACGTTTAAGACGAAGACGTGGATAGGCTGGGTGTGTAAGCGTAGCGATACGTTGAGCTAACCAGTACTAATGAACCGAGAGGCTTAACCTGACAACACCGAAGGTGTTTTAGTGGGCAGAGAGAGAGTTTCAGAGAGAAATAGCTTGTTCGAGATTGAAAACCGGATTTGTCTGGCGGCAATAGCGCGGTGGTCCCACCTGACCCCATGCCGAACTCAGCAGTGAAACGCCGTAGCGCCGATGGTAGTGTGGGGTCTCCCCATGTGAGAGTAGGACACTGCCAGACATTGATTAAAAGGCCGGTTGCCGGCACAAAAGGCAGCCAGGCGAAAGAAATTCGGTGGTGCGGTAGTTCAGTTGGTTAGAATACCGGCCTGTCACGCCGGGGGTCGCGGGTTCGAGTCCCGTCCGCACCGCCACCGTATTTGGAAAAAACCCTGAGAGATTTCTCGCAGGGTTTTTTCTGTTTGTCGTCTTCTATAGCGATAAAAGTCGTATTCTGACACTCTTCTATATTACGCCTGATACAGGCTGATCTTATCCCATGTTGATAGCGTGACACCTTTAGTGCAGGTCCCCGTTTATTTCTGCTTTTTTAATGAATAGTAAATAATTTGATGAATTAATTTATTTTAGTTAAAAATGACGTTTTTTTAATGTTAATTTATTACGCTATTGATTTCATGCTTAGATTAAAACAAATAAATTTTTACATGGTGTTATAGCACAATGTGGTATTTTTAAGCATTAAAAATTGAAATCAATGGGTAAAATGTCATATTAGTCGGGTGGCGGTGTTAAAGTCGGTTGGGGGAAACTTGATCAGAAACAGTTATCTAATAAGAAGTTGGGCAAGAAAAGAATATGCTCAAAAAGATTACGCAATGAGATATGTCGCTGGTCAGCCTGTAGAGCGCGTTTTCCCCACATCTAAGCAACTACTTGAAGAGGCATCGTTACCACATGGTGAGCCGTTTCTGACCAACAATCTTGAACTTTCTGTCACTATCTGGAATATCTATAAGCAACACCGTCCATCATGGCACCATGTTTTAGCTGCTTTAATTAAGGGGAGTGACCTTATTTTGTTGCAAGAGGCACAAACCACCCCAGCTTTACAGGAATTCATTACAAAGAGTGGTTTGGTTGCTGATCAGGTGCCAGCATTATCGCTTCCTCAGCATCCATCAGGAGTGATGACATTAGCCTCGTCTCCACCAATATATTGCTGTCCACTTCGTGAGAAAGAGCCAATACTCAGGTTATCTAAATCATCATTAATCACCGTTTATTCGCTGCCCGATAAACGCCAGTTGATGGTGATTAACGTGCATGCCATTAATTTCAGTCTTGGTGTCGATGTTTATCGTCGGCAATTAAATAATATTGGTATGCATATAAGCTTGCATCATGGTCCGGTCATTTTTGCCGGAGATTTTAATGCATGGAGTCGACAGCGATTAGACATATTGGAACGTTTCACACATCGCATGGAATTGAAAGAAGTGTATTTTAATGATGATCATAGAACGATCGTTTTTGGCAAACCGTTGGATTTTATTTTTTATCGTGGACTAAAAGTTTCGCAAGCAACTGTTGTTACGACAGGCGCTTCTGATCATAACCCACTGAGAGTGAATTTCTCCTTGTGACCATATTTTGTGGGCTGATCACAGGGAAGAAAAAAGATTCGGGCGCTATAGAGAAAGAACAGATAAAAAAGCGCCGGAGATGACCGACGCTTTTTACAACAGGATTAATGATTACCGATTAGCGGAACGTGTTGTTGATAGCTTCTTCTTCACACCGAAAAAATAGGCCAGAGTAAGTACGCATACCCAACCTAAACCAACATAGAGCGCATCCCTTGTTTGCTCAAAATAGCCTAACAATGTGATAACACTGATCATGAAAACGATCGTAATTGCAGGCGCAATTGGCCACATTGGGATTGGAAATTTCAGTGTTTTGATTTCTTCCGCACTCATTTGGCGACGCATAGCAACGTGTGAAATTAAAATCATCAGCCATACCCAGACGGTTGCGAATGTGGCGACAGAGGCGATAAGAATAAAGATTTTTTTAGGGATCAGATAATTGAGAACCACGCCGAGTAACAGGACTGCAATCATGACCAACACGGTCATCCATGGAACACCATTGCGGGTCAATTTTTTGAATGATTCTGGCGCCTGTCCTTCTTGAGCCATGCCATACATCATTCTGCCTGCGCCAAAAATATCACTATTGATAGCCGAAATCGCGGCGGTAATCACGACCACATTCAGAATATTTGCGGCTGAACCAATACCTAAATTGGAAAAAATTTGTACAAATGGGCTTCCACTTTGACCAATTTGATTCCATGGATAAATACTCATCAGAATACACAGCGTCAAGACATAGAAGATCAAGATACGAAAGGGAACCGCATTAATTGCTTTAGGGATCGTTTTTTCTGGATCTTTTGCTTCACTGGCCGTAATCCCAATAACTTCGATACCGCCAAAAGCGAACATGACAATGGCGAATGAAGCGATCACGCCGCTGATGCCATTTGGCATAAAGCCGCCATGCTCCCATAGATTAGACAAGCCGGGGGCATGTGCAGTTGTTTGCCCGAAACCGTAAAACATAATGGTCAGCCCGCCAATAATCATCGCAATAATGGCACTGACTTTAACGATCGAAAGCCAGAATTCCATTTCACCGAAAATTTTGACATGACACAGATTCAAGGCACCAATAAAACATACAATGCCCAGAACCCAGATCCACTGTTCAACATCGGGAAACCAAAATGTCATATAAGTGCCGAATACAGTAATATCAGCCAGACAAACAAACAGCATTTCGAGGATATAGATCCAGCCAGTTAAAAAACCGGCCAAAGGCCCCAGATAATGGCTGGCATATTGTGAAAAAGAACCAGAAACGGGATGGTTAACGGCCATTTCGCCAAGTGCTCTCATCACGATAAATACGGCAGCACCACCGAGTAAATAGGCCAACAATACTGCGGGGCCGGCTTGCTGTATCGCCGCTGCTGAGCCATAAAACAGCCCTGTACCTATTGCAGAGCCTAAAGCCATAAAGCGAATGTGCCGCACGCTTAGACCTTGTTTAAGCTGATTTTCATTATTTTGCATTCGTTATTCCCATCTATCCTTTCATGCCAGAGAGTATTTCAGGCACACAATGCTCTGTCTGGCGTGAGATGCCAGTAAAAGCAACCTCGTACCATATCATAAAGAGGGATGTTCGCGGGATAGATATCTGTAATAATAACGGGCAGTTTATTAAAACCAGAGTTTTTTTATGATTTACCCAATAAATGAAATCTTTCAAACTTTACAGGGAGAAGGTGTATTTACCGGCGTACCTTCGGTTTTCATTCGATTACAAGGATGTCCGGTAGGGTGCAGTTGGTGTGATACCAAACATACGTGGGAAAAAGAGGCGGATAAACAGCAGCCGATAGAAAATATCTTATTGAAATCACAAGAAAGTGATTTGTGGGGTGTCGCTACTGCAAAACAGTTGCTGAATATATTTATTCATCAAGGTTACAGTGCGAAACATATTGTTATCACTGGGGGAGAACCGTGCCTGTATGATTTGCGCCCTTTGACCGCGACACTGGAAAGTGAAGGCTATCAATGTCAGATAGAGACAAGCGGGACACACGTGATTCAATGTACGGATAAAACTTGGGTAACAGTCTCGCCGAAAGTGAAAATGCGTGGAGGGTATCAGGTTTTGCCTGAAGCGCTGAAACGCGCTGATGAAATCAAACATCCTGTCGGGCGGCAGCGCGATATTGAAGCATTGGATGAATTATTGACTATGCTTGATGGAAACCCGATACCCGTTATCGCCTTACAGCCGATTAGTCAGAAAGAAGATGCAACCCGCCTGTGCATCGAAACGTGTATTGCTCGTAACTGGCGTTTTTCGATGCAAACGCATAAGTACTTGAATATTGCTTAAATCACATTCAGCACCAGCTTCTGGTGCTGAATCTTTATTTGCCCTGATAGATACTGCCTGCACTACAGGTTTCTTTGACGATCACAGCACTGAGTTGAGGTAATGTTGATTTTAACATTGCCCAAATCCACTTCGCCAAGACTTCACTGGTGGGATTTTCAAGCCCAGGAATCTCATTGAGATAGTGGTGATCAAGTTGTTCCCAGATCGGTTTAAAAGCCGCTTTCACATCGGCAAAATCCATTAGCCAGCCACTGACAGGATCGATTTCTCCGGTTATTTCCAGACGTACCATAAATGAATGCCCATGCAGACGCCCACATTTGTGTCCTTCAGGTACGTTTGGAAGGCGATGCGCGGCCTCGAATTGAAAATCTTTAAAGATAGTTGTACTCATAATGCTTTCCCCTGATTGCAAAAGGCCGGCTATTCTACCTGAACTTTGCAAGCATAACGTGATTTTTCTGGAGGTAAAAAGCACAATCCTTAACGACTTTATCGATATATTAAATCTGTAAATAAAGTTAGGCATTTTGGTTATGATATATTGCGATCCTTTCTTTAAAGACTGCGCCTATTCTGGGATAACCTGATAATTAATCCATGTTTATGATTTCTACACTTTTTACGGCATGGATATTGGCGATGGCAAAAGGCACTGGGATCATGACCGTAAAACCACCTTCAACAGTATTACTACCTGTTTCTCCAGAACAATTATCACGCTTGCAATCTGCAATTAGTGATTTTTCCTCACATCAATTAGCTTGGTTATCTGGCTATTTTTGGGGAATGGTAAACCAACAACCTCAAACTGGGGTGGAAGCTTTAACCGTTTCCGCCCCGGAAACCGTAACCTTGCTTGCTGCATCGCAAACAGGCAATGCCCGTCGTTTAGCTGAACAACTGAGAGATTCACTGTTGGCTGAAAATCTCAACGTGAACTTGATGAATGCGGGTGACTATAAATTTAAACAGATTTCTCAAGAACGCGTATTGATTGTGATTGCTTCAACACAAGGTGAAGGCGAGCCTGCTGAAGAAGCTGTAGCACTGTATAAATATCTTTATTCCAAAAAAGCGCCATCCATGAAAGAGACAGTATATGCCGTCTTTGGTCTGGGTGATACGTCGTACGAAAACTTCTGTCAAGCGGGGAAAGATTTTGACCGTCGTTTGCATGAACTTGGGGCACAACGTTTGCTAGCACGAGTCGATGCAGATGTGGAATACCAGGAACAAGCGGATCAATGGCGTCAGCAAATCACGGCGATTTTGACACAGCGGTTGTCAGCGCAAACTACACGACCGACTCCGTCAACGGTAATGGCAGAACATAGCAAAGAAGCCCCAACGTATACCAAAGAAATGCCTCTAACGGCCTCTCTGTTGACTAATCAGAAAATAACCGGGCGTGGATCTGACAAAGATGTTCGCCATATTGAAATTGATTTAGGTGATTCCGGGTTGCGTTATCAGCCAGGAGATGCGCTGGGGGTTTGGTTTGAAAATGATCCGGCTTTAGTGGATGAATTAATCGCTCTGCTTTGGAGGGATGGTTCAGAACACGTCACTGTGCATGGAAAGTCACTTTCATTGCGTGAAGCGCTGATCAGCCATGTAGAGCTGACGCAAAATAACAGCATGATTGTTGAGAAATATGCCGCCTTGGCAAAGGATGACTCATTGTTGGCATTAGTGGCAAACAAACCTGCATTGCAGCAATACGCCCAGACAACACCGATTGTCGATATGGTCAGATCGGTTGCAGCACACCCAGAGGCCCAACAATTTATTGACTTATTACGTCCGTTGACGCCGCGACTCTATTCTATCTCCTCTTCTCCCTCGGAAGTGGGAAACGAAGTCCACATTACCGTGGGGGTGGTTCGTTATGACATTGAAGGGCGTGCGCGTACTGGCGGTGCGTCAGGTTATCTGGCGGATCGCTTGCAGGAGGATGACAACATCCGGGTTTTCATTGAACAGAACAATAACTTCCGTTTACCGACAGATCCGAATACCCCGGTCATTATGATTGGACCGGGAACCGGGGTTGCTCCGTTCAGGGCATTTTTGCAGCATCGTGACAATCAGGGAGCCACCGGTAAGAACTGGTTGTTTTTTGGTAATCCCCATTTTGTCGAAGATTTTCTTTATCAGGTTGAATTCCAGCGCTACGTGAAAGAGGGCTTATTGACCCGTATTGATCTGGCATGGTCAAGGGATCAGCAGCATAAAGTGTATGTACAAGACAAACTGAATGAACAGGGTGAAGAAATCTGGCGCTGGATTCAGGATGGCGCACATGTGTATGTGTGTGGCGATGCGAACCGCATGGCAAAAGACGTAGAACAAGCCCTATTGAGCATTATTTCACAATATAGTGGCATGGATGCTGAACAGGCCGATGAATTCTTGAGCGAATTGCGCCTTGAGCGCCGTTATCAGAGAGATGTGTACTAATATGAGCAATGTGAGCAAAGAAAAAACAGGTTCTTTGATCGTTGAAGGCAAACTGGCAGACAGTGAGCGTATGAAGTCGACCAGCAATTACCTGCGAGGCACGATCAGCGAAGATTTAAAAAATGGGTTGGCCGGGGGATTTGAGGGGGATAATTTCCTTCTCATCCGTTTTCATGGCATGTATCAGCAAGATGACCGTGATATTCGCGCAGAGCGCGCAGAACAAAAACTCGAACCCCGCTATGCCATGATGCTGCGCTGTCGCTTGCCGGGCGGTATTATTACCCCTAACCAATGGTTAGGCATCGATCGCTTTGCAACCGAAAATACGCTATACGGCAGCATCAGGCTGACCAACCGACAGACATTCCAGTTTCATGGGATCTTAAAAAATAACCTCAAGCCCGCCCATCAATTACTGGCACAGATCGGACTGGATTCACTGGCTACGGCCAATGATGTCAACCGTAACGTGCTGTGTACATCCAATCCGGTGCAATCGGTGTTACATCAACAGGCTTATGAGTGGGCGAAAAAAATCTCGGAACACTTGTTGCCTCGTACTCATGCCTATGCTGAGATCTGGTTGGATAAAGAAAAAATCGCCACAACCGATGAAGAACCTATTCTGGGCGCGACTTATCTGCCACGTAAATTCAAAACCTCAGTGGTTATTCCGCCACAAAATGATGTGGATCTGCATGCCAATGATATGAACTTTGTTGCTATTGCAGAAGATGATCAATTAATTGGCTTTAACGTGCTGGTGGGGGGGGGATTAGCCATGACCCACGGTGACAAAAAGACCTTCCCACGGCTGGCGAGTGAATTTGGTTTCATTGCTCTGGAACACACACTGGCTATTGCAGAGGCAATAGTGACAACTCAGCGTGATTGGGGTAACCGAACCGAACGTAAAAACGCGAAAACCAAATATACCCTTGAGCGCGTCGGTATCGACACTTTTAAACAAGAGGTTGAGAAGCGTGCTGGTGTGAAGTTTGCAGCCATTCGCCCATATGCATTCACAGGGCGGGGTGATCAAATTGGTTGGTTAAAAGGTATTGATGATCAATGGCATTTGACCTTATTTATTGAAAATGGTCGGTTGTTCGATTATCCCAACAAGCCGCTAAAAACGGGGATCGCAGAAATTGCGAAAATCCACCAAGGTGATTTTCGCTTGACCGCCAACCAAAACCTGATTGTGGCGGGCATTCCTGAGCGTGAAAAAGCACGGATTGAAGACATTGCTCGCGCCTACGGCTTAATGGATGATAGCGTGACAACGCTGCGTCATCATGCGATGGCTTGTGTTTCATTCCCGACGTGCCCCTTAGCGATGGCCGAAGCTGAGCGTTTCTTGCCGACATTTATCGACGCTGTTGATGTATTAATGGAAAAGCATGGTGTGGGTGATGAAGAGATCATATTGCGAGTC
This sequence comes from Xenorhabdus poinarii G6, assembly GCF_000968175.1. NCBI lineage: Bacteria > Pseudomonadati > Pseudomonadota > Gammaproteobacteria > Enterobacterales > Morganellaceae > Xenorhabdus > Xenorhabdus poinarii. The sequence goes on along the minus strand of NZ_FO704551.1, from coordinate 2,689,590 downwards.
ACAGGCTGCCCCAATGGTTGTGGCCGGGCGATGCTGGCAGAAATTGGGCTGGTGGGTAAAGCATTGGATCGTTACAACCTGCATCTTGGCGGAAACCGTATTGGTGACCGGATCCCTCGTATGTACAGGGAAAATATCACTTCAGCGGAGATCCTTCAGATATTGGATGAACTCATTGGCCGTTGGGCATCAGAACGCCATACCAATGAATGTTTTGGCGATTTTCTGATCCGTGCGGATATTATCAAGCCGGTATTGAATTCCGCTGTCGATTTTTATGACTGGCAGGAGGCGGTATGAGTGGATTGGATTTATCGGAGCTGGTCGCATTAACACCAGCACAGCAAGCGACGTTATTGGCAGAAACCAATCAACAACTGGAACGACTGGATGCGCGTGAACGCGTGAAGTGGGCGCTGGAGCATCTGCCCGGTGAATTTGTGCTTTCGTCCAGTTTTGGTATTCAGGCGGCAGTTTGTTTGCATCTTGTGACCCGGGAATATCCTGATATTCCGGTCGTGCTGACTGATACGGGGTATTTATTTCCTGAAACATACCAATTTATCGATGAATTAACGGAAAAACTCGGCCTGAACTTGAAAATTTTTCGTGCAGAGCACTCTCCGGCCTGGCAAGAAGCGCGTTATGGCAAATTATGGGAGCAAGGAATCGAAGGGATTGAGTGTTATAATCACATCAACAAAGTGGAACCAATGAAATGCGCATTGCAGACACTGCAAGCGCAAAGCTGGTTTGCCGGTTTGCGCCGCCAGCAATCGGAGAGCCGCACTAACTTACCGGTACTGGCAATCCAACGGGGTGTTTTCAAAATTCTGCCTATTATTGATTGGGATAATCGCCAGGTACATCAATACCTGACAAAACATGGTCTGGAATATCATCCATTATGGGCGCAGGGTTACCTGTCGGTAGGTGATATTCATACTACGCAAAAATGGGAACCGGGCATGAGCGAAGAACAAACCCGTTTCTTTGGCTTGAAACGTGAATGCGGTTTGCACGAATAGTTGCCAAGAATAGTCACCAAGATAGAAACATGCGGGGGAGAGCGCACATTTATGTGATTTATGTGCTGTTTTGGTATCTTCTTGGGTAAGGTATCGTCTTCCCCTGATTGCATTGCTGATTGTTATACTCAATCCAGTGATCTGAGAGGGATTACAATCAAAGATAACCTGAATATTATGCTTATTCATTTTAGGAACAAATAATTCTTTTTTGTCATTTCATAACCTAACCACAGCCTCATATATTCATTGTCTCTTTAGTCATCATAATAATTAAACGCTCATACCTGTTATTTTTCGGGTTGCACGGGATGGTATCGTGGACTATTTACCTTTATTTATTGAGCTTAAAGCCCGATCTGTATTGCTGGTGGGAGGCGGAGAAATTGCTTCTCGCAAAGCAGACTTATTACTTCGTACTGGCGCAGTGCTGACTATTGTTGCCCCTGAGCTGCATGTCGAATTACAACAACGTCATCAGAAAGGCGAATTTACGTGGTTACCGGGAACGTTTAAGACAGAATATCTTGCTGGCGCATTTCTGGTGGTTGCGGCGACCGATGATCCTCTCCTTAACCAACAGATTTTTTCCGAAGCCGATAAGCGCACTATCTTAACCAATGTTGTGGATAACCAATCCCTTTGTTCGGCAATTTTTCCATCAATTATTGATCGCTCACCGATGATGGTAGCGATTTCATCAGCCGGAACATCCCCGGTCTTAACAAGATTACTGCGAGAAAAACTGGAGTCCTTGTTGCCATTTAGTCTTGGCAAAATGGCAACGATTGCAGGACGTTGGCGTGGGCGCGTCAAACAGCGTTTTACCGCCATACATCAACGGCGTTATTTTTGGGAAAAGGCGTTTAATGGACGTTTTGCCACACTGGTTGCCAATGGCCAATTACGACAGGCAGAGCAACAGCTTGAACAACAGTTAGCTCAAGCTGATCCGCAACCCCAAGGTGAACTGGCGTTGGTCGGTGCCGGGCCGGGCGATCCAGGGCTATTAACCTTAAAGGGATTGCAGGTGATCCAGCAAGCAGACGTTGTTCTTTATGACCATTTAGTGAGTGCCGAAATTCTGGAGTTGGTGCGACGTGACGCAGATAAAATCTGTGTTGGGAAAAGAGCGGGCAGCCACTCAGTGGCACAGGAAGAGATCCATGCACTTATCATCAAATTAGCCAATCAGGGCAAAAAAGTGGTTCGTCTGAAAGGTGGCGATCCCTTTATTTTTGGTCGTGGCGGTGAAGAATTACAAGTTGCGGCCGCAGCGGGCATTCCTTTTCAGGTCGTACCTGGTATTACTGCCGCAGTGGGGGCTTCAGCCTACGCCGGTATCCCATTGACCCACAGAGAACATGCGCAAAGTGTCACGTTCATGACAGGACACTGCCGTGAAAATGGCAGTGAATTGGATTGGCTCGCATTAGCGCGGGGTAACCAAACATTGGCCATTTATATGGGGATTATGACGGCTGCGTTGATCAGCCAGAAGCTGATTGCACATGGTAGAGATGCCAATACTCCGGTTGCTGTGATTGGTTGTGGTACGCGTTCGGAACAGCAAGTATTGACCGGAACGTTATCCGAATTGGAACGATTGGCTCAAGACGCGCCATTACCTGCCTTACTGGTCGTCGGCGAGGTGGTTAAACTTCATCATCAGATCGCATGGTTTGGACAGCAATGTATTGATCAAGAAAAGTCTGTTGATCAACACCCCTTAATGGAACCAGGAAATATTGCGGATTAAGTCAATCGCTCTGCAGTGATTGATTGAGTATAAGGAATGAGTAATGGACGAAAAAAGACTGACACATTTGCAACAACTGGAAGCGGAAAGCATTCATATCATACGGGAAGTTGCGGCCGAGTTTGCCAACCCGGTGATGCTCTATTCGATTGGTAAAGATTCTTCTGTGATGCTGCATCTGGCTCGTAAAGCATTCTATCCGGGAAAACTGCCTTTCCCTTTATTGCATGTGGATACTGGCTGGAAATTTCAGGATATGTATCACTTCCGTGATCGTACTGCGGAAAAATATGGCTTTGAATTACTGGTTTATCGTAATCCACAGGGAGAGTCATTGGGAATCAATCCCTTTATTCATGGTAGCGCCAAACATACAGATATCATGAAAACAGAAGGGTTAAAGCAAGCACTGGATAAATATGGCTTTGATGCTGCATTTGGTGGGGCACGGCGTGATGAAGAAAAATCACGGGCTAAGGAGCGCATTTACTCATTCCGCGATCGTTCCCATCGTTGGGACCCCAAGAATCAGCGCCCTGAACTGTGGCGTAACTACAATGGCCAGATTAACAAAGGGGAAAGTATCCGCGTTTTCCCATTATCCAACTGGACCGAGCTGGATATTTGGCAATACATCTATCTGGAGCAGATTGATATCGTTCCCCTCTATTTTGCTAAACCCCGCCCGGTTATTCAGCGTGATGGGACATTGATTATGGTTGATGACGATCGAATTGATCTGCAAGCCGGGGAAGTGATTAGCCAGCGAAAAGTGCGTTTCAGAACACTGGGTTGCTGGCCATTGACCGGGGCGATGGAATCAGAAGCAGAAACATTGCCGGAAATCATAGAAGAAATGTTGATATCAACCACGAGTGAACGGCAAGGGCGACTGATTGATAGTGATCAGTCAGGTTCGATGGAACTGAAAAAGCGTCAGGGTTATTTTTAAGGAGTCCAGTTATGCCAGCACTTGCACATAATGAAATCATTGCGAGCCAGATTAAGCAACAGGGTGGGGTTGAAGCTTATCTCCGAACACAACAAGAAAAAGGGTTACTTCGTTTTTTAACTTGCGGCAGTGTGGATGATGGTAAAAGTACGCTGATTGGCCGCTTGTTGCATGACACGCGCCAGATTTATGAAGATCAACTGGCAACTTTACAAAGCGATAGCAAACGGATAGGGACTCAGGGGGAAAAACTCGATCTGGCTTTATTAGTTGACGGGTTGGCGGCTGAACGGGAACAAGGGATCACGATTGACGTGGCATACCGCTATTTCTCCACAGAAAAACGTAAATTCATCATTGCAGACACACCGGGACATGAACAATATACCCGTAATATGGCGACAGGCGCCTCAACCAGTGATCTCTCCATTTTGTTGATCGATGCCCGAAAAGGGGTTCAGGAGCAAACGCGTCGTCACAGTTTTATCAGCACCTTGTTGGGGATTCGCCATTTGGTCGTGGCCGTCAATAAAATGGATTTAGTGGCGTATCAACAAAAGACATTTGAACAGATTAAACAAGATTATTTGAATTTCGCGACACAATTACCGACTGATCTCAATCTCTATTTCGTGCCCATTTCGGCATTGGAAGGGGATAACATTGTTGACCATCGTGAAAACATGGCGTGGTATACGGGAGAAACGCTACTGGAGATCCTGGAAACTGTGGATGTTCAAACAGAGGCGACAGAGCAATCTCTGCGTTTTCCCGTACAGTATGTCAATCGTCCCGATCTTGATTTTCGTGGATACAGCGGCACATTGTCAGCGGGGATATTACGGCAGGGCCAGCAAATTAAAGTCATGCCGTCAGGTGTGGTTTCTACGGTAGCAAGGATCGTGACTTTTAACGGTGATCTCGCCTTCGCCGTCCCCGGAGAAGCAATCACCCTTGTCTTAAAAGATGAGATAGATATCAGCCGTGGTGATTTATTGGTCGCGGTTGAAGATCAGATGAACGTGGCGCGTCATGCTTTGGTTGATGTTGTCTGGATGTCAGAGCAGCCGCTGGTGCAAGGACAAAGCCTGGATATCAAAGTTGCAGGTAAGAAAAGTCGAGGTAAAGTCGATAATATTCAATATCAATTAGATATCAATAAATTGACGCAAAAGGATGCGGCTGAATTGCCTCTTAATGCAATCGGGCTGGTGGCATTTTCATTTGATGAACCATTATTGCTCGACAGTTATGCACAAAACGCGGATACCGGCGGCCTCATCCTGATTGATCGCCTGACAAATGTGACAGTCGGTGCGGGATTAATCCGTGAAATCCAACCCGAAGCTGATGAAGTGCCTAAAGAATACAGTGAGTTTGAGCTGGCATTGAACCAATTAGTGCGTCGCCATTTCCCTCACTGGGAAGCGCGTGATTTACTGGGAGGAAAATAAGTGGTTCAGAATATCATCTGGCACTCACATGTTTTAGAGAGAGCACAGCGAGAACATGCCAATGGGCATCCTGCCCTGGTGATTTGGTTTACCGGACTATCTGGTTCAGGGAAATCGACCCTGGCGGGGGCATTGGAGCAGGCATTATTTTCTCAGGGAATCAAAACGTATTTACTGGATGGCGATAATATTCGTCATGGTTTGTGCCGTGATTTGGGCTTTTCTGAAAGGGATCGGCAGGAGAATATCCGGCGGATCGGTGAAGTCTCAAAATTGATGGTGGATGCGGGGTTGGTCGTATTGACCGCTTTTATTTCCCCCCATCGGGCAGAACGGCAAAAAGTACGTGAATTAATGGAAAAAGCTCAATTTATTGAAGTCTATGTTGATACTCCCCTGGAAATATGTGAATCCCGTGATCCCAAAGGATTGTATAAAAAGGCACGAGCGGGAGAATTACCCGATTTCACCGGAATTGATGCAGCTTATGAAGCGCCTGACCGGCCAGACGTGCATTTGGATGGCGCACAATCCATAGGCGCTTCTATTGAAAAAATCCTTTTTGTCCTGAAAAACCGCGGTTTCCTGTTAGCTTAGCAACAACATCAAAAAAACACTCTATGTCATTAACCCGAATTTCGTTTAAACCGTCACTGAAAATTTTCAGTGACGGTTTCTTCCATTTAAGGTGGTCAGCAATCACACACCCTAAAATGGTCAACAGACATCCTGTTATACTTCGGTGGTGAGAGTGCCCTATTTGAGAAATTTATTAGTTCGATTTCTTATCCAAAAATCGGGTTAAAAGTAGCTATTATATAATGAACAAAGGGCATTTGGGTCGTCGGCTGGAATACGGGTACCACTTGCTAGTATATCTTGTTCCCTGGAAGGAAATCTTAGTGCCATTTCAGTGACTAGCCAATCTTTAAACGCTACGCTATGCGTATATTCGGAGTACCCCCAGATTAGTTGTATTGTTAACATCATATTCTCATTAAAGTGCGTTCCATTTGCTACGTAAAAATCAATCATTGAACGCGCTGAATTAATATAGGAAGTATGCGTTACAGCACAAACGTCAGTAATATATTGCGCATATAACTTTAGGTAAATATCACTTGTTATATTCACATGAGTGCTTTGACCAGGAAAAGACCTGAGTGCCACAGTGTTATCTATTCTCCATAGATTACTTCCTGGGGAGGTTTCCCAAAACCCTAATTTTAAAATATTTCCGAACACTGTACTATAACTCTGGGGTTGAACCCTATTACTAAGCGTCTCCAAATTAACCTCAATATTATTTATCTGGCTATTACCTATGGTTTCCACAACATCACTACCCAGTAAGTTTTTAATCTCTCTGAAAGCGCGTACATACGTTGTTTCTCTGACAGCCTGAGCACCTGCCATAGCGGTAGTGTGAAGACCACTTCCTCCCGCGGCAGCGGCACCCCTTCCGCTCAGCCCCTGCGCAAAACTGCTTACCAACCGTTTATCTACTTGTCGCATTCCCCGAGCCAGTCCGCCAAGTAGCGCGCTCCCCAGGCTCACAGCGCCCAGCCCTAAAGACACCCAGCCCAGTACTGCCGATGCCTGCGGATTGCTCTCTTCAGTTGCTGCACTGGCAATACCCGTTGCATCTCCCAGAAAACCCACGCCGGCTAAAATCGCCGCCCCGATACTCAGAGACGCCCCGCCAGTCGGGATAGCCGCCGCCACCCCCACGATCAGACCAATCGTACCAAACACAATTCCAAGAATACTCCCCAGACTCATATGCCCGCTCGGGTCGCTCAGGTTGATCGGGTCGCCCAGACAGTAGACATACGGGTTCAGACCACCAGCACCGAACGGGCTTAAACTGTCCGGCGTTGTAAATCGCATCAGCACCGGGTTATACGTGCGGTAGCCATTCCCCAAATGATAGCCACCTCCCACCGGGTCTAACCGTTCACCAGTATAAGCGGGTAGATCCGGGTTACACGCTTCTGCCGCCTGCTGCCCATAGGGTGTGAAGCAATAACGGGTCAGTGTGTCTGTATTTTGTTGACTCATCAACACACTGCCCTGCCTGTCCGTACCCAGCAAATACGCACCACGTCCGGTCAATGTCGCCGCTGGTACTCCGTTTGCGTGCACCAGCCGGGTTTCTGCCCCGCTTTCGCGCAGCACTTCCGCCACCCGGACACTGCCCTGATAGTACAGTTCACGGGTTTGTTCGCTGCCCAATTGTTGTAGCACCAGCTGGCCAGCCGCATCATACCCATAACGGCTGGCGTTATCTTTAAGCGTCACTGAAGCCAGCCGGCTCAGAGCATCGTAGGTGAGTTCACGCCCCGCCTCATCCCGGATCAATCGGCCAGCCTTATCATAGGTCAGTGTGATAATAGCCGGATATTCCGGGTGCGTGTGAGTAATCTGCTGCAACTGGCAGGGATCTGATGGACTGTAACTGAATGTAGCCATATCACGGCTACCGTCCGACAACGTCGTAACGCAGGTCAGGATATTCCCCAGCCGGTCATAGGTAAATTGCTGGCAGGTCAGAGACATCCCATACGCATCCTGCGGACACTCTGCCCCCGCACACTGATATTCCGTTAGCCAGCGACGGGCAATATCATAGGTATAGCTTTCCTGACGTAACAACCCAACCTGCTGGGAATGGGTGATCCTGCTCGCCAGCTGACCGGTGATCGTATAGGTCTGCTCTTGTGTCAGAACTTCCGTGCCGGTTTCAATCCGGCGACCTATTTCCCGACCAAAGTCATCCCATGTCAGGGTTGTGATCAGCTGTTGCTCAGTTTCTTTGTCGTGTACTGTCCAGCTGTACACTCGACTAGCGGCATCATAGCGGTATGTCACGCTAATCGCCTCGTCTGTCGTTTCAATCGGACGCCCCAGCGTGTCAAAACGCATCTGGTGGGTTTTTCCTGTCACATCCCGGTACGCCGTCAATTTCCCTGCCGGCGAATAAATGTACTCGGTGTTCCGGGCAGCACCGGCACCGGGATCATCAAAACGTACGGTTTCCTGTTGTAACTGCCCGGCAGGCGTATACTTGAATACCCGGGACGTCTGCTGTTCCGCTACCGCCCCGGCCACCACGCCGGTTTTGGTATCATAGGTAAAGTGTTGTTTGATGCCCTGCGCCGTCATTTGGAGCAGAGCGTTGCCGAGCAGGGGTTCATACTGATGGTGTACGGTCTGCCCGAGCGGGTCGGTGACCGTCTCAGGCGCAGGAAGACTTTCCTGATAGGTGGCGAGGTAGGTGCGGCCACTAACTGTGGTCGATATCATCCGGTGTAGGCTGTCAAACTCACGTTTACCTAGCACATTCCCATCTGCTTCAATCTGCGTAAGCAGGTTGTCGGTGCTGAATGGCGCATAGCATTTCCGGACTACCGTACCATCACTGTACTGGATAGTTGATATCCGGTTAAACACGTCATAGGTGTATTCGGTCTTCTGTTCCAGTTCATCCACCGTAGCCCGCAACCGTCCCAAACCGTCGTAATGATACCGTTGCTGACTTGCCTGTTTGCCCTGACTGTCGTACAGGGTCACCGTCAGTGGCCGATGCCGCAGATCGAACACCGTTTCCGTGTGGCCGAAAAGCAGGCCATCCGCTTCCGTCGTACTGCGGATTGTCTGGGTCACTGGATCGTAATCCTTCAGTACTCGTTTGCCTGTCCCATCCGTTATCCGGCAGAGCTCCCCCCAGTTGTCATAGGTGACCTGCTGACGGATAGAAATCGGCTCAACCTGTTCCGGGTCTGTGCCCACAGGCAGCCAATCATAGGCGTTCTGGACAACTACCCGCCCCCAGCTGTCATACTCAGTGTCAAACACCCGAAACCAGCCTTGCGCTTCCTGCCCCTTCGCCAGTATTTCCTGATGACAGGGCCGTCCCTGTCCGTCAAATCGGATCCGGGCCTGATTGCCCCAGACATCCTGCTGGGCAGTGGTGACCGCCCAGGGCTGTTCTTCAATGGTGTAGGCATACTGTGTTTCCCGGGCATAACGGGTGTGGGCATTATTCACCTGTTTCAGTAAACGTCCGATATCATCGTAGTCATAATGGATCGTGCAACCCAGCGGATCCTGTTCATGCAACACTTTACCACTGAAACACGATTTAACCTGTGTTCCGACTGCGGTGAGTCCGTCATACCCACGCCACTGTATAGTACGCTGTAGTTTCCCTTCTTTTAGGATATAGCTGAAGGTCTTCTGACTTGTCCAGTGTGGGACGGTTGCCGCTGAACCGGCCTCCGGTATGCTGTACACGGTCTCTTCAATGGACGCCACCCGCCCATGATGGGGAGACGCCTCCTTATCCATATACCGGGTCTGACTCGCGTGCAGCAGCTGACCGTCACTGTACACCCCCTGCCAGGCACAAACGACCGCATAATCGGTCAAACTGCCAGGGCGCGTGGATAATGGATCATAGTGGTAGATCACCTGATAAACAGGCACATCGTTATAGCCCTCTGCCGATGGCGGAGTGATCGTTTTGGATTTTACGTAACGAACAAACCCGTGTGGATCAGCCGGACATTTACCCGCTTCCCCCTCTGCCGGATAATAATCCCACGCCGTTCGAGTACCGTCCGACGCGATCTGGACGGTGGGATTGCCTGTCGAATCAAACTCGGTTTGGGTTTCTTCCTCTCGCTGACCGCTGTCGCTGATAAAGCGAACCGTGGCGGATTCCGGCAACTGGAACTGCTTCGGCTGTTCATCAAATGTCTGCCCTATTCGGGCATAATATTTCGTCTCATGCTGCCGCTGGCAGCTGTTTTGTTGCACATTTTCTGAAATCAGCAGATGGTAGTTATTGTAAAGTCGGGTAATGCTACGCTGCTCATGGCCATTGTCCCAATATTCAGTTGAGCCGTAGTGATAGTCTGTCAGGACACCATAGAGATAATCTTCATCCTCATTCCAGCTCTCTTTACTCCCATAACCCAGAAAATTAGATTCGGTATATTCATAGTGTCTGATGATTTCAGGATTTTGTTTTGAATGTTGTATGTACCGGGTGACATACGGCAAAGGCGGCAAATCTGCCTCTTCGGGAAACTGATGACCGTCAAAATCGTAATCCACAAATTCAGTGTTGCCTGTCGGAGATAAAACTCGGGTTAAAAAACCGCTGTCTGAGTCATATTCCAGCTTCCAGATTAACGTTTGGTTACTCGTCTCATTGTTAATCTGAGTGACTTTATCATTCTCAAAAAGTAACCGGATACCATAAGATTCCGATGATTCAGGCCAGACCGTAATATAGGTATAGGCGGCCGTTTTTTCATGGATTTTTAACAGTATCTGCCCTTCGTCCGATACAGCAGTAAGACGGGGTATACTCTCCGTATCATAAACCCAGTCCAGTTTTAGGGTATATCCCAACGGGTTGACTATTTGAGTAGGCACTTTGAGATCATAGAGATGCCGGGAACCGTTGAGGATCTCCACCAGACCGGATTTATGAGTCACTCGGTAGACATTCTGCTCGACGTCCTTTTCAAAGCGAACCACATCCTGTTTATATTGTTTTAAAGTGACCTTTTCATCCGTTTCAAACACTTTATACTGCTCACCCGTTGAGAGCATTAAAAGTCGGTTTTTGGCATCATATTGAGTGAGTCCCAGGGAAAAACCGATGCCAAATCCCCTATCCACCCCGTTGAGGGGACTATAAGTAAGTGCGAAAATTTGCTCTGGACCAAGACGGTTATTGCCGATAAGGTGAGCCACCGGCATCACGTAATTAAATAGTCCGGTACGCGGATCGACACTACCCGCCGCCGTGCTCTGAAAATTAGCCGCCTGAGAGAAAAAATTATTATTCATCTTCATCACCTTTTTTAAGGGCAGAATGTTATGGTAGTCATAAATCGCTATTTAAATGACAATTAATATCATGAATAAATAAGGTTAATAGCCAGATAAAACATTAAATAATATTTAGGTTTAAAAATAATAATTGAAATATAATCCTATTTTTAATATTTCCGTTTATATCCTCTATCTCTAGGGTATGAAATAGAAATTATACCATTCAGCCCTCTTGTAGATGAAATGAATCTGCATTATCCATGATAACTTTTAGAAAAACAGACTCATTACCATAGATATCACGGAATTTGAATTTTGGGATTTGATCTGGTTTATCAACCCAAAAATTAACTGCTGGACTTTCGAAATAAAGCCGACTAAAACTCACAACATCAGTGCGTGGTGTTGTGAGTATTTCCTCTTGTGGGGTTGCTTCCCTTGTTACACTGCTACTATGAGACATGGGCTCCAGTGTTAAGCTTCGATAAGCTGCTCCAGCCGTTCTTTTAGCGCTATATGTCCCCCAAATAAACCAAAGGTAAAAATTGTCACCTTTTGTATGATGGGTAAATCTTCGGTAATTATATTGAAGAGGATCATCATCGTTTATGGTGTTTTGAATATCAACATCATGCACTGCAAATCCATTACCTTCTTTAGGGATGAGATAATAATTATTTTGAGTCCAATTCGGGTATTTATATGTAACCGACGAGTGTGTTCCAAAAATATCATACATAACAACGGTCTCTTTAACTTCATATGTGCCATAAGCGACTTGATTTTCAATTTGTAACATCAGACTATCAGCATGATAAATGATTGGTCGATGGCTTGTAACGACAATATGTGATCCCTTATGATGAGAATCATCTGATAAAAATGTTTTTCCATCCAATGTTACTCTTGCTATTATCTCGATGGTTTCAATTTTTTTTGTTTTCAGCCAATAAATTTTTAATTGGGGTTCATTGTCATCATTGGCGGTGTCTCTTCCATATGATACATTTGCTTCTCTTGTTGTACCACTGCGTGGAAACTGGTGAAAGTAATCGTTTGGCTCAGAACTGTATTCCCACTCACCCGATAATTTTTCGCGGGTTATTTTATTAACTAATTCAATACTATCTAATTGTTCAGGAGATAGTTGTACAATATCCTCATTATTATCAGTCGCAGCTCGTATATTAATAATGATACCAACTTGCATATTTCCATTGGCAAACAGCTCGCCATTCATGCTGCCATCAGATAATACGAGATTAAAGGTTGGTAGTCCCTTGATTTCTTTTGAAAAACTCTTATTTTGCTGTGTATTCATTATAATTCCCCTTTGAAAAGCAAGAATGAAAAAAACGAATTATCCTTTTAATGTAACCTTGTTCTTTCCATTAGGATATAACCAGGGATCTATTAGATACAATCCTATTAACAATAGAAATTTCTATCGTTAATGATATTCTCCCACCAATACGATTTTAAAGAATAATATAGCGACATTCCATTGTTCACATTAGGTATATATAAATACTAGACCCAACCTTGAAATACTTCAAGAATAAATCATAAAAACAAATATTACATTAATTAAATTACTTGATACTCCAGATAGAAGTTAAAATAAAAATAGTAACAAATTATTATTTAATGATATATTTTTTCATAATATTATTTAATGATATATTTTTTCATAATATTATTTAATGATGAAAATTCATTATTAACCCGGCGGCAAAATACATCATTTATGCAGCATAACCAATATACTTTGATTTGAAGTCACTTTGTACCCGCTTTGATCTGCCAGCACGGTTTTGCCACGCCGTTTCATGAAACCGTTTTTGTGTTGTACGCCAATGCCGTCGAGCAAAGGGAGGGTGGATTGACTTTCATGAGATTGCCTCCGCCGTCAAAAGCAGGTTGAGGGGAAAACCCTTTTGTTCGGTTGCCGGGGGGATTTTGGTGCCAACTATTTTGGTGCTAAATATGTTGACAATTACCGACCGCGTGAGTGACCCAGCCCTATTGCTGACCATCTTTACTGTAGATGGTCAGCAACTAAGAATAAAAAAATCATCTGAGAAATAATGTTCTTCATCCCCACAATAAATTGTATTTATATTCACCAAGTAACAACTAAGCTTTCTCATTAAGAATTATTTTATGCTTTAAAATTTAATATATAGATTCTTAGATTAAAAATTCAACTATACAATCCAATTAACAATGAATAGTAGAGATTATATATCATAAAAACGTCCATCTCCAGCACAGGCTCCAGCTATAAACGCCAGACCTGCTGCCAAAAAATATGCCATTTTCCAAGAGTCATGATAGAACCCAACATACAATCCGCCTATGGCTGAACCTGCCCAAAAATTATTTGTAGTATTAAAAAGGGTATCAGGCTCAACGTCAGAATATATCACCCCCCAATATAATCCCGCGAGTCCAAGAATGATCCCCGATCCCACGCCTTTAAACCTCTTAGAATAAATATTAGGTTCTTCTTCTACCCTCACAGTGACAGCTGTCTGAAAAAGATTTTTGTGAATGATATACGCACCGGCATCTAGTTTTATTGCAATTTTATTTACGCTAAAAAGCTCACTAGATTGTTTTTTAAGTTCATCAGGAGATAATTTATCTTGCATTGAAAGGTTGAAACTGCGTGTTATTGAATCTTTGGTTTCATCTGTGAATGCAGAATAAATTTCAGTGTTTATTTTAGACATAACGGCCACCTTATTTAAAAGTTAATGTGATGGATATTTCATGCATCAATCCATCAATTGAAAAATATTTATTATTTTTTATGTATAGATATCTCCATTTAATATATAGGATAAATCCATACGCACTTAACGGTGATAATTGCCTGAGATGTAAATATGAGTCAATTTTTCATAACAATCAATTTTTCTCATCTCATTATAAACATTATCTAACAATGAATAAATTATCCATCCTTCAATATGTTTATCATTGTTATTTGGATTTTATTCTGAAAAATCACTCCACTTGCTTTAATTTAAAAAGCATTAATGAATATACAGAAAACTTGACGCAATAATTGAAAATTATGTTAAAATTTAACAGATTAAATGAATTGCAATCCATTAATATTAACGTTATAGCGACTTATTTCACTCTCCATATATACAAGGTCATATTTTACTGTTTACCGTGCAAAATAGTCTTTTCTTTATACTTTAAAATATTAGTACACATTGGAGTAATTTCAACAATAAATTATAAAATTTACATGGAAGTTGAAAAACAAATTAATAATCATTTTATTGTTTTTCATCATTTAATTGAAATTAAAAATAATTTTAAAAAATTAACATAATATCGCCATGAGATACTTCACCAAAGCGCAAGACAGCGGATCTGGACAGCAGCCAGAAACGATGTACCTTTTTTAGTATAACGAGTCGCGATGCCACGCCAGCGTTTAAGGCGAAGAAAAGCATTTTCAACTCTCATTTCATCCAATGTATTCCTTATTTTGCTGTGTATACCATGAAATCAGCTTATTAAGTTTATGGTTAAACACGTTTTACCGGGAATTCAGGTGCGGTTTTGTCAATGAATCACCTTATAAGTGATCTGATAACGGGTTTTTTGAGAGTCAGTGGCATCATTCTTTTAGTTGTGGGATGATTAACGGGTTTTTAGGGGGGGATATGGGCAAATTAACGCTACTATTATTGGTGATACTGGGGTGGTTGCAGTATACGCTGTGGCTCGGCAAAAATGGCATTTACGATTATATGAGGGTTCAGGCCGACGTTGAAAAACAAGCGGTAAATACGCTTAAAATTAAGGCTCGTAACGAGCAGCTCACTGCTGAAGTCAAAGATCTTAAAAATCTTCAAGGTAATATGGAAGCCATTGAAGAACGCGCGCGTAATGAATTGGGTATGATTAAGCCGGATGAAACCTTTTATCGTATCGTACCAGACGCCTCGAAACATCACTCGAAATAGCGTTTGAGATTCAGTTTTTTTAAATTAAAACAGTAAGTAATAATTAATGGCAATGAATAATCCACGACCTCATTCCTCTGCTGATGTTTTTCTTTCCGACAAAACCCTTGTTGAAGATCCTGACACAACTGACATCGTCGCCTTGATTCCTGCCGCAGGTATTGGTAGTCGAATGAAATCCGATTGCCCAAAGCAGTATCTTGAAATTGCCCAAAAAACGATTCTTGAACATACTGTGGCAGCACTGTTTGAGCACCCTCGTATACAACGTATTATCATTGTGCTTAATCCGGTTGATACCCAATTTGCCCGATTGCCTATCGCTTCTGATCCAAGAGTGACAACCGTTATGGGGGGGGAAGAGCGAGCTGATTCCGTCCTGGCCGGATTGAATTACCTGGCAAGCTGGCCTACAAGTAAAACAACGTGGGTTTTGGTGCATGATGCTGCCCGCCCCTGCTTGCAGAGAACGGATCTCGATAATCTGCTACAACTTGTCGATCACGCTAGCGCCTCGCCTGACGTCTGCGGTGGTCTTTTGGCTTCTCCGGTAAGGGATACGATGAAACGCATGGTATCGTCATCGGTGAAAAAAATATCAGCATCAATAATGCTTCCCCATACCTTGATCGATCATACCGTTGATCGTAACGGGCTTTGGCATGCGCTGACCCCACAATTATTTCCTTTGCTACTATTACGTGATTGCTTGATCAAAGCACTTGCAGAACAAGCCTGTATCACTGATGAATCTTCCGCACTGGAATATTGTGGTTATCGTCCTGTCTTGATCCAGGGACGGGCCGACAATATAAAAGTGACTCAACCTGAAGATTTGGCACTGGCTGAATTTTACCTATCCCGAAAATCTAAGGAATCTATTGAATGAGAATTGGACACGGTTTTGATGTGCATAAATTTGGTGGAGAAGGGCCATTAGTGATTGGGGGGGTTCGTATTCCTTATGAACAAGGATTAATTGCCCATTCTGACGGCGATGTCGCGTTGCACGCTGCCACAGATGCGCTACTGGGTGCTGCCGCCTTAGGTGATATTGGTAAATTATTTCCTGATACCGATCCTGCTTTTAAAGGCGCGGATAGCCGTGAACTATTGAAAGAAGCCTATCGTCGTATTCGGGCAAAAGGCTACCGAATCGGTAATTTGGATATCACTATTATTGCACAGGCGCCAAAGATGCTACCGCACATTCCACAGATGCGGGTTAATCTGGCCGAGGATCTTGAGTGCCATATGGATGACATTAATGTTAAAGCGACAACCACCGAAAAATTAGGCTTTGTTGGTCGTAAAGAAGGGATTGCCTGCGAAGCTGTCGCTTTGTTGGTAAAAGAATAAACAGGTTAAAAAAGAATAAAGATGACATTGAGTGAATTACATTGGCTGTTTGGTAAACCGGAAGCAACGGGGATTGTCAAAGCCACGCCAGAAGATTTTATTGTTCGCGAAGATTTGGGGTTTTCCCCTGAGGGAGAAGGTGAACACTTAATGGTACATATCCGTAAAACGGGCTGTAATACCCAATTTGTCGCGGATCACCTTGCCCGTTTTGCCAAAATCCCGGCGCGCGCTGTCAGTTATGCGGGATTAAAAGACCGCAATGCGGTTACGGAACAGTGGTTTTGCCTGCATTTACCGGGAAAACAGACGCCGGATTTAGCAGCATTTCAACTGGAAGGTTGTGAAGTGTTGGCCGTGACTCGCCAAAAACGTAAGCTACGGATTGGGGCATTGAAAGGGAATGATTTCACGTTAGTATTAAGAGAAATCTCTGATCGACAATGGGTGGAAAAACGCTTGCAGCAAATCGCCCACGCTGGTGTACCCAATTACTTTGGTGAACAGCGTTTTGGGCGGGATGGTCAAAATTTGGTTCAGGCTCAGCGTTGGGCGGCCAATGAAATCCATGTTAAAGAGCGTAACCGTCGTAGTTTTTACCTTTCAGCCTGCCGTAGTGCCATGTTTAATGCTATCACCAGTACACGCATCGCCCAGCATGAACATCAACAGGTAAAAAAGGGAGATGCATTACAATTAACAGGGCGCGGTAGCTGGTTTGTGGCGGATGAGGCTGAATTATCTGCCTTACAGCAGCGAGTCATGGCAGGTGAGTTACAGATAACGGCGCCTTTACCGGGTGACAATGCATTGGGAACGCAACATCAGGCGTTGGATTTTGAACAACAATGCTTATTGGATTATGAACCGCTTTGGGCATTGGTCAAACGTGAACGGGTGGAAAGCAGTCGCCGGGCAATGTTAGTGAAACCGCTTAACCTGCGTTGGGACTGGCGTGATGATCAAACCGTTATTCTCCATTTTTCTCTGCCATCAGGGAGTTTTGCAACCAGTGTTGTCAGGGAACTGCTCAGTCAGGATCACAGTAATACTGTGGATATGACGGAATAATGGCATCAGCTAATCACACAACACGTTCATCATATTTGTATGCCAGGATACATCAGGAAGACGTGATGCATTTGGGTATCTTGGCGACGCTGTCCTGCATTTTTCCTGAAAATGAGTGTCGCTGAATTCTACAATAAATAGCTTTCCTTGAGGTTGCCGATGGTCATTGAGAGGGGCTGAATGCAAAGCACTCTACAAAACTGGCGGCCTCATGCTAAGATCAATCGATTTTTTAATGACTCTCATATCGTCTAAGTATCGGTTACACGAAACCCATGGACAACATACAGGGTCAGTTACCGTATCAATACATATTATTAATAATTAAATCAATGAGATATATTAATGCTGCGGATATTGCTGAGTAACGATGATGGTGTGACCGCACCGGGTATTCAAACTTTAGCGGCGACATTGCGTAAACACTATCATGTTCAGGTGATTGCACCTGACCGTAACCGTAGTGGTGCGTCGAATGCCTTAACACTGGATTGTCCTTTACGCATCAACACACTGAAAAATGGCGATATTTCCGTTCAGGAAGGAACACCGACGGATTGTGTCTATTTGGGCGTCAATAATCTGGTTCATCCTCGTCCTGACATTGTCGTTTCAGGTATTAACTGCGGCCCTAATCTCGGTGATGACGTCATTTATTCAGGCACCGTCGCGGCTGCAATGGAAGGACGTCACTTGGGATTGCCGGCACTGGCAATATCACTTAATGGTGACAAACATTATACAACGGCCGCAGACGTGACGCTGCGTTTATTGGCTTTGCTACAAAAATATCCATTGAGAGCGGGTAACATTCTGAATATTAATGTGCCTGATATCCCCATTGAGCAAATCAAAGGGTTTCGGGTGACGCGGTGTGGTAGTCGCAGTGCGGCTGAAAATGTCTATACTCTGGCCGATCCCAAAGGCAATATGCTCTATTGGATAGGTCCACCGGGAGAAAAACGTGATTTTGGGCCTGAAACAGATTTTGCTGCGGTAGAAGAAGGATTTGTTTCCATTACACCCTTGCAGGTAGACTTAACCGCCTATCAAGCCCAAGCATTAATCAATGATTGGTTGGCAAAAGTCGGGGATGTTGGAGAATGCTAAATCGCTCAATAAAAAATCTGCTGGCGCAATTGCGTCAGCAAGGAATTCATAACGAGCATTTGTTAGAGGTGATTGCCAACGTACCCAGGGAACGTTTTGTCGATGAGGCTTTGGCACATAAGGCGTATGAAAATACCGCACTGCCAATCGGTCATGGACAAACCATATCTCAGCCTTATATTGTTGCTCGCATGACCGAGTTACTGAATTTATCCCCGGAATCCCATGTATTGGAAATCGGAACCGGTTCCGGTTATCAAACCGCCATCCTTGCTCATTTAGCCAGGCATGTCTTCTCCGTTGAGCGGATTAAGGGGTTACAGTGGCAGGCTAAGCGCAGATTAAAGCAACTTGACTTACACAATATTTCAACCCGCCATAGTGATGGGTGGGAAGGATGGCCATCAAAAAGCCCTTTTGATGCCATTATTGTCACCGCAGCACCACCAGAGATCCCACAAGCATTGCTCCATCAGCTTGCCGATGGCGGCGTCATGGTTTTACCTGTTGGTGAGCACACACAATTATTGAAAGTGGTACACCGTTATGGGAATGATTTTCATGGCGATGTTGTTGAATCTGTCCGTTTTGTACCTCTAATTCAAGGCGAGCTAGCATAATTAGCTAATTTATTTGAGATGTATTTTAAAATTAGCTGTTATTTTTCTTAATTTAAGCAAATAGTTAGCCTTAAATCTTTTATGATTCTAAATTCTTTATAAGTCATCATTGACACTGATATTTGCCTTTATAGGGGAATAGGGTATGAATTTAAAAAAAACAGTGAAGAAAATGAAGTGGATAATAGCCAGTACCGTGATGGCGGCTGTGCTGGTCGGTTGCAGTAATACACCAAATCGTCCAGCCCCGATAGTTACTATCGATAATAAGAAAAATAGTGGAGGATTACTCTCCAAACCATCATCAATTTCGACACCTATGCCATCTTCTTCTCCCCCAATATCAACGAATCGCACGTCAGATAATCGTGCTGTCAAACACCGTATACCAGTGAATGATGCTGCTGCTGACAGGGAGGTTCAAGGGAGAATTATCTATAACCGCAACTATGAGAATATTCCGAAAGGGAGCTACAGCAGGAATACTTATACCGTTAAACACGGCGATACGTTATTTTACATCGCCTGGATTACAGGCGAAGAATTTCGTGATCTTGCTCACAAAAATAATCTTTTAGAGCCTTATAACTTAAAAGTGGGGCAAGTACTAAAAATAGGCAATGCAACCTCCAGAAATGGTGTATTAATAGCATCAAATAGTACCCAATCTAAAATTAAGCAGGTTGATTTTCAAAAAATTAATGCGTATCCTGCAAATATTGATAGACAAGAATCAGAAAATATGTTGCCAAAAGAAACTGTTTCTTCTGGTGATAATGCCGTTTCAAAATCACCTGCAGCGGCAGATGCGGGAATAAACAGCGCTATTAATGGTACTGACACTATTAATAATTGGAGGTGGCCAGCAAAAGGAAAAATGATTGTTGGTTTCTCCGATGCTCAAGGAGGAAATCGAGGCATTGATATTGCGGGGGATCGTGGTCAACCCGTATTTGCAACAGCGAGTGGAAAAGTTGTTTATGCCGGAAATGCATTACGTGGATATGGAAATTTAATAATTATAAAACACAATGACGACTACCTAAGTGCCTATGCACATAACGACACCATGTTGGTCCGTGATCAGCAGAATGTTCAAGTGGGACAAAAGATTGCCACGATGGGTAGTACTGGAACAAGTTCAGTAAAATTGCATTTTGAAATTCGCTATAAGGGAAAATCCGTAAACCCGCTGCGTTATCTTCCGCAGCGATAAACCGGGGCAGGATCTGAAGTTCCTGCCCGCATTATCATGGGTAGGAGTAGCTGATGAGCCAAAGTACGCTTAAAGTTAATAAGTTGTATGATGATGCGGACTTAGACGAACATAGCATGGAAGCCGATGACTTTGATGAAGCGTTGCTGAAAGATGAAGGTGATGTCACTGATCTTGATGAAGATTTGGATGTATTGCAAGAGGTAAACCAACGGGTTCTCGATGCGACACAGCTTTATCTGGGCGAGATTGGTTTCTCGCCTCTGCTAACAGCAGAGGAAGAGGTTTTTTTTGCCAGACGAGCATTGCGGGGTGATCTTGCCGCACGCCAACGCATGATTGAAAGTAACTTGCGGTTGGTGGTAAAAATATCCCGCCGATACAGTAATCGCGGGCTAGCACTGCTAGATCTGATTGAAGAAGGTAACCTTGGGTTGATTCGTGCAGTAGAAAAATTTGATCCGGAAAGAGGTTTTCGTTTTTCTACTTATGCAACATGGTGGATTCGTCAAACCATTGAACGCGCCATTATGAATCAAACTCGCACAATTCGTCTGCCTATTCACATTGTCAAAGAGTTGAATGTCTATTTACGTACGGCAAGAGAACTGGCGCATAAATTGGATCATGAACCCAGTATTGAAGAAATTGCGGAAAAACTGGATAAACCTGTTGAAGACGTCAGCCGTATGATGCGGCTTAATGAACGTATTACGTCTGTCGATACACCCATTAGTGGGGATTCAGATAAAGCATTATTAGATATTTTATCTGATGAAAATGATTCAGGGCCAGAAACAACCATTCAAGATGATGATATGAAACAGAGCATTGTGAAATGGTTGTTTGAATTAAATGCCAAACAACGTGAAGTGCTTGCCCGCCGTTTTGGCCTGCTTGGATATGAAGCAGAAACATTGGAAGATGTTGGGCGAGAAATAGGATTGACAAGGGAGAGAGTTCGTCAGATTCAAGTTGAGGGATTGCGTCGTCTTAGGGATATATTGCATACCCAAGGCTTGAATATAGAATCATTATTTCATACATAAATTTTTATATCTGATAAATTGCAACAGAAAAACGCAAGTATATTAGATAATAATTCTAAGGTGGGCTTATTTTGCCCACCTTTTATTTATCTACTGATTATTTATATTCATGGGTGACTGAGGATTTTATTTATCAATATCAGGCAACGGGAACACCACTATGAAATTTGAAATCATGATCAGGGGATTGAATGAGTGCTGCTTCAATCTGACCAAAATAATTTATCTTTGCTGTAATATCTTCTTGGGATATCGATTGAGCCAGGGCTAAATAATCTTGATAATGGCGGGCTTCTGAACGAAGTAGAGAAATATAAAACTTACCTAAATCTTCATCTAAATGGGGTGCCAATTTAGCGAAACGTTCACATGAACGAGCCTCAATATAAGCACCAATAATCAACTTATCGACTAACGTATGAGGTTCGTGGTGAGTGATATGCTGAAAGAGCGATTTGGCATAACGGCTGGCGCTAATATTGTCGTAGCTTATCTTTCTGGCATCCATGATTTCCAAGACTTGATAAAAGTGGTGCAACTCCTCTTTAATCAATAGCACCATCTTATCGATCAGATCCTGACTATAAGGTGATTTTACTCGGGCAATAATTTGCTTGGTGACTTGGTTTTTCCCTTTTAATGAATTGATATCGCCAATTTTTTTATAGGCAAAATCCTCATAGGGCCGAAACCAGGCCAGTAACGTATCGGCACTCTCAGGATCAACCGCATATTTACGAATTAAGAACATCGCACTTTGTGCTGCTTTCAATTCACATAGCAGATGATCGCGCAGTAAAATCGGCAGGTTTTCGGGTTGCCGAGCTTTTTCTACCCACGCGTCGGGGGTGGCACACGGTAAAAACTGATAAATGGGGGCTAACAGATTAGCATCAAATTTTATTGCGGCTCCAGTCATCGCGGTTCCATTCATTGCTATTCCGACCATGGTCAGACCATATCTTTCAGACGATAAATCCATTCTAATGCTTGACGTGGTGTCAAGGTATCTGGATTCAGGTTTTCCAAGGCTTCCACTGCTGGCGACGTTTCTTCGGTCAGCAAGGTTAATTGTGGTGTATCGACGTGGCTTGCTGCCGCCTGATTGGAGTGAGATTCCAACTCCTTTAATTTTTGACGGGCACGTTTAATGACATCACGTGGGACACCCGCCAATGATGCGACGGCCAGTCCATAACTCTTGCTTGCTGCGCCTTCCTGTACATTATGCATGAAGGCAATAGTATCGCCATGCTCGACAGCATCAAGGTGAATATTAACGACGCCTTCCAACTTTTCAGGTAATGTTGTGAGTTCGAAATAGTGAGTCGCAAACAGTGTCATGGCTTTGATACGGTTGGCTAAATTCTCCGCACAAGCCCATGCAAGGGATAAACCATCATAAGTAGATGTGCCACGACCGATCTCATCCATCAAAACCAAACTATGCTCGGTTGCATTGTGTAAAATGTTGGCCGTTTCCGTCATCTCCACCATAAAGGTAGAACGCCCTGATGCCAGATCATCGGATGCCCCGACACGGGTGAAAATGCGATCGACAGGGCCAATAACCGCTTTTTCAGCCGGGACAAAGCTGCCAATATAGGCCAGCAAAGTAATCAACGCGGCCTGACGCATATAGGTACTTTTTCCCCCCATATTCGGCCCTGTAATAATCAGCAAACGGCGTTGTGATGAGAGTGCCAATGGGTTCGCGATAAACGGTTCACTCAAGACGTGTTCGACGACCGGGTGTCGGCCACCGGTGATCTGGATACCGGTTTTATCCGATAATGTTGGGCATGTGTAATTCAGGGTTTCCGCGCGTTCGGCGAGGTTCGCTAATACGTCCAGCTCTGACAGTGCTTCGGCGCAGGTTTGCAAATTGGCCAGATGGGGCAATAACAAATCGAATAACGCTTCATATAGCGCCTTTTCGATGGCAAGCGCCTTGCCTTTGGAAGTCAGTACCTTGTCTTCGTATTCTTTTAATTCAGGAATGATGTAGCGTTCAGCGTTTTTCAGTGTTTGCCGGCGAACATAATGAATCGGCACTAAATGGCTTTGTCCCCGACTGACTTGAATATAGTAACCATGCACGGCATTGAAACCGACTTTTAGGGTATCAATACCGAGTTTTTCACGTTCACGGATCTCCAGTTGATCCAGATAATCACTGGCGCCATCGGCTAATGCCCGCCACTCGTCCAGCTCAGTATGATAACCCGTGGCGATGACACCGCCGTCACGCACCAGAACAGGGGGCGTTTCGACAATCGCTTTCTCTAAGAGTGCCTGCAATTCATCAAAATGCCCGACACGCTGCTGTAGCATCTGAATATAAGGGGAATCAGAGGATGTCATGATTTGGTGAATATCAGGCAATTGCTGGAAAGCATGGCGCATTCTGGCTAAATCACGAGGGCGGGCAGAACGGAGTGCAAGACGGGCAAGCACACGTTCTAAGTCACCAACCTGACGTAAAAAGGGCTGTAATTCGTCACCGATTTCTTGTAACGCAGCAATGGCTTGCTGACGGTTCTCCAGTACAGCTTGATTACGGATCGGCGTATGCAGCCAACGTTTTAGCATGCGGCTGCCCATTGGTGTTACACACTGATCCAGTACTGAGGACAGTGTATTTTCCGTACCACCGGACAAATTTTGCGTCAGTTCCAGATTACGACGGGTTGCAGCATCCATAATGACCGTGTCTTGCTGGCGCTCCATGGTCAGATTGCGGATATGGGGCAGGGCAGTGCGTTGTGTATCTTTGACATATTGCAGCAAACAGCCGGCAGCCCGCAGAGCGAGAGTGGCTTTTTCCACACCGAAGCCAATCAGGTCATGGGTGCCAAATTGCAAATTCAGTTGTTGTCTTGCTGTTTCCAGCTCAAATTCCCACATTGGACGTCGGCGCAGACCACGATAACTTTCAATCAACGTCATATGTTCAAAGGTTTCAGGATAGAGCAACTCAGCAGGACGGGTACGTTGTAATTCTGCGGCAATGGTATCTTCATCGGCCATTTCGGAAACGCGGAAACGACCAGACGTGATATCCAGTGTTGCGTAACCAAAACCCTGGCTATCATACCAAATCGCGGCCAGCAGATTATCCTGACGTTCCTGTAATAACGCTTCGTCAGTGACTGTACCGGGCGTGACAATCCGCACGACCTTGCGTTCAACCGGGCCTTTCGTGGTGGCAGGATCGCCCACTTGTTCACAGAGTGCAGCAGACTCACCGAGCTGTACCAGTTTTGCCAGATAGTTTTCGATTGCGTGATAAGGAACGCCTGCCATCGGTATAGGCTGGCCAGCCGATTGCCCGCGTTTAGTTAGGGAGATATCCAGCAACTTCGCTGCCTTTTTGGCATCGTCATAGAACAACTCGTAGAAATCGCCCATCCGATAAAGCAGCAGGATATCCGGGTGTTGTGCTTTCAGGCGCAGATACTGTTGCATCATAGGGGTGTGGCTATCGATATCCTTTGCTGGAGATTCTTTCATATTGATTTGATTCAATTCTATTATTCCTGTTGACTCAGTTGGGCCATCGACGCTCAGTCAATCCATCTAAATGACAAAACTTAAATATAATCAGCTAAGGATGGAACGCTAACAAACCTCATCCCGGCGAAAATGCTATCTTATCACTGATAATCTGTGTGATTCATCTGTGGATTAGATTAGGAAGGTTTTGCCGTTAGGTTAGCAGGATTCTTCGCCGGAATGCATCAGATTTTTTCACTATTCAGAGAGATTGCGAAGCGGCTCGATTTAATGCCAAACATCATGACATGGTGTTTTTTTAGGTGGCTCAATGACTCATGTGCTGGCACCGTGTTTTTCAGAATATCGGGTTTGTCTGGTTAATGTATTAGCCAGTCAAATCAGAGAAGATAAGCGCAACGTATCAGTATTATTGCAATCTATTGCAATATGTGAAATTTAAGTGATGTAATTATCTGATTTTATTTAGTTAGAGAAGTTAATCACAATTTTCCTGATGGACTTTTATTCGCACTGGAACATATAAATAGTTTTATTATATTCTGCCCTGTTGTAATGAACTCAAAATATGCAATAGGAATTTTTTACTAAATTGCGTTTACTATTCAGGCAGTAACTAAGGATTGACACACCAAAAGATTATGGAGAACAAAAATGAGCTGGGTAATGGATAAAATCAATCAACTACTTGATCGCTCAGGTTTAATATTCACACTGATGACAGAAAATTTACCCGAACAAACATTCGCAGTTGTTGATTTTTCACTTCATGAGTCACTCTCTTCCCCCTTTCGACTGGAAGCGACACTAATCTGTAAAACCCCGGAAATTAATTTTGCTGATGTCCTCGACAGAAGCGCTGCTTTTGCCATGCACCGCAACGGGCAAGTTGAACGACAAATCACCGGCATGGTGACGCATTTTTCCCTGCAATCAACCGGACGCCATTGCAGCCACTACCATATCACCATTCAACCCCCGTTATGGCGGGCATCCTTACGGGTCAATAGCCGTATCTTTCAGAACCAATGCGTTATGGATATCGTTGAAACTCTGCTCAGGGAAAATGGGGTACATCGTTTTTTCTTTGCGCTCGGTTATAAACATCCTCCCCGGGAATTTTGTGTTCAGTATGATGAAAGTGATTTGGCCTTTATCCAACGCCTGCTGGCTGATGAGGGCATTTTCTACTATTTCATTTTCGATCAGGCTCAGCACGAGCAACGCATCATGTTTCATGATTCCTGCCTGTCTCTCAATCAGGTGATAACCGTGCCTTATCGCCCGGAAAGTGATGTGACAGGTGAAACAACCGGTATCCGTCAAGTGAGCTGGTCAGAACGTGTTGGGGTTGCCAATATCACCACCAAAGACCGAACGTTCAAAAACCCGCGCTGGAATCGGGAATTCTGGTACGAAGGGCGCAATCTTGATCATCAACGTGTCCTGAAAAGCTATCACTATTACGATTTTCCCAGCCGTTATAAGGATGATGAACTGGGGCAACGGGCAAGTCAGTATCGTCTGGAATATCTGCGCCGGGACACTCAGCGTGGCAACGGTCAGGGGGACTGTTTCGCCATGTGGCCGGGGCAGCTCTTTTATCTGACTGATCACCCCAGAGAAACGTTCAATGATCAATGGCAGCTTATTCAAATCACCCATTCTGGCCGGCAACCACAAGCCGACGAAAGCCCGTCCGGCGATAGCGGCACATGGCTGTCCAATCAGTTTACCTTCACCAGCCGGAAAAATTCGTATCGGCCTTCGCCCTATCCAAAACCCAGAATGGAAGGCCCGCATATTGCCACGGTTGTTGGGCCGGAGGGGGAAGAAATTTTCTGTGACGAACACGGGCGCGTTCGCATCCAGTTTGACTGGGACAGAGACGGTGAATTTAATGACCGCAGCTCTTGCTGGGTTCGGGTCAGCCAGGCGTGGGCCGGGCAATTAATGGGGATGATTGCTATTCCGCGCATCGGACACGAAGTGTTGGTGGATTTTGTCCACGGTGACCCCGACCAGCCGATTATTGTCGGGCGGGCTTATCACGCCAACAACATCCCGCCGAACCGCCTGCCAATGGCGAAAACCCAGATGTCGATCCGCTCGAAAACCCACAAAGGTGAAGGGTTTAATGAACTGCGCTTTGAAGATGAGAAAGATCGCGAAGAGGTCTTTATCCACGCACAGAAAAACCTCGCCATTCAGGTACGCAATTCCCGGGGAGAACGGATCAACTATGACCGTACAACCCACATTGGTCATGACGATGAACTGGTGATAGCCAATAACCGCAAGGTGACTGTGGAAGGTCAGCAGGATCATAAAACCACGGGTAATTATATTGAACAGATTGACGGTGACCGCTCATTACAGCTCAAAGGCGATCTGGCTGAAAAAATTCAGGGTATCGTCAGTGTGGATGCGCAGGGCGATCTGACTTTGCAAAGTGGCAGCAAAATCACCCTGAGTGTTGGGGGGAATTTTGTTGTGCTTCATGCCGGCGGGATTGATATCAAAGGGGCCGCCATCAACCTGAACTCCGGTGGCAGTCCCGGTGATTTACTGGCACCGGCCAACCCGGCCATCCTGCTGGCGGCAGCCAGTGAAGGTTCCATGTTTGTCGCTCACTGCCCAATGAAAGAGCAGGAGAAACAGGAATGAGTCAGGAAAAGCTCTACGCCATTATTGATGGTGCGGCGGAATCCGATCTGTTTTTGATGCTGGCGCGTTATGATCCGCCTTCCGCCTGTCTTTATGGCGAACCGCTCCAGCCCGAACTGGTGGAAATCGCTCCTTATCTGGTACAGGTCACTGAAGAAGTCAAAATCTGGCTGGAATGTTGCAAAACGCCGTGGGGAATTTTCGTTCATAGTGCGGCGGACATGAAAACCGTGCGCCAGCATTTACGAAAATACCTGCAAGTTCTGCTTCCGCAACAGGAAAAACCGGTTTTTTTCCGTTTTTATGATCCCCGCAATATCTGGGATTTTCTCGGGGTATTAAGTGACTGGGAAGTGCATTGTTTTTTGGGCCCCATCACGCGGATCACAACCCTTTACCTCGAGGAAGAACGTACGGATAACTTTGCTAAAATCAGAGAACCTTTTCCTGCCGGTGCAACCAGCAAGCGTAAGATGCTCGCCATTACCGACATTCAGTTGGAGAAAATACAGGCTGTTTTCACGGCGCGTTATATCAAGAAACTGGCCAGTATGATCCCGGGATGGCTGGAAAAGGCGCATTTTGATTTTATCCCTCATATTGACACGGTGGAGTGTGCCCGGCAATTTTTTGACTGGTTTAACCAGAACGGCATTACCGATGATCGCAATGTTCGCGGATTACTTCAGCTCTTTATTACGCGGCATTACCTCACGATTGATGATCTGCCGACTGCGATATATTCCCAATTAACTGAATATAACCAGCCGGGGCATATGCGAGCAGAAAATTTGTTAATCCAAGAAATGGGGCAAGTGCCTCTTTAACCAAAACAGAGAACAATAAGATGGGAAATGCAGTCAAAATTGGTGATATCGGCACAGAGCACGGTGATTGTTCGGCAACGCCCGTCATTACCGGGGCCAGCACGGTGAAAGTGGATGGGGCTTATCTTGCCCGACAGGGGGATGCACTGGCTTCTCATTCGTCACACTCACGGGCGATAGCCGGGGGTTCCGGTTCCGTGTTTATTGAGGGGAAACCGGCTGCCAGAACAGGGGATGCCGTTGATTGTGGCGGTATTGTAATTGGCGGTGGCAGTGTGAATATCGGTTAAGGAGATAATCAATGACATCAACAAAGGCCGGTTCAGCAATATGTGGTTGTGATAACCCGGATGATTGTACACATAAGATTGATATTACATTAGGTGATAAAACCTTCAGCTACACACAATCTTGGTTCCCACAAGCCCTCTATTATGTGCTTGATGCACCAAAAACAACGTTTACCTCTCTGGATGAATGGCCTAAGGAGGAAAAACCGAATGTAGAAATTAAATTAAGTTCGGTCAGTAAAGGTTGTGTCTCCCATAATCCAGAATGTCCGATTGGTAATGTATTCAATGAACAGGGCCAACCTATTGCTCAGTTTTCCCCAAAAAATACGTACAAAGGAAAACTGTTTTACAATAAAACGCAACAGGATTTTTTAACTTTAATACCCGGTCCATTCATGATCTTAAAACGTTTCTTAGACAAGGATTTCTATGTGGGAATAGAGAAACAACATTACCAGATTCTGGTTGATGAATGTTCTAACAACCCCCTAACAAAGGAAACACAGTCTGGAATAGACAAAGCATTATTCTATCTGCGTGGCAAAAAAACGGTACTTAACTCAAGTATTTATTTAGTGACTAAGGAAAAGATAGAAGTTGATCTGACGTTTAGTGCTGATAAAGAAGTGGATGAATTTACAGACCAAGAAAGAAGAAAGCAGCAACGTAAAACTAATAGAGAACAAGGTTTAGGACAGAGAGGACACAGAGGCTGGCGTAATGACACGACACGTTATGCAGTAAGGAATGCTTATTCTATTGAAGGAGCCGTTAAAACTCAAAAAGGCGGAGCGAGTCAAACATGGAAAAAAACCTTATTAGAAAAGGAATTTAAGAAAAGTAGAAATACTTTAAAATCCATTGACTCGCTCAAACAGAATATTGATAAATTCACAAATTTCCTTACCGCAGGTCATCCCAGTGATAAATTCAAAATTCTGAAATTGGAAGTTCTTTATCCTGAAATTCAAGTTCATGGCGAATATGAGCTTTCTCATAATGACGATTTTAAATTATACCGCAAATTTGGTGCTGAAATTTCGGCTTCCCCTCTGTTCGGATTATCACTAAAGCTCGATGTTATCCAACTAGTCGCAGCTGCTTTAAAAATCAATACTGCGGTTTCTATGCTTCGTGAAGCAGGGGAACTCTATGAAGAAAAAGTGAAAAAAGGTGAAGATGGTGCTTATGCAGGTGTAGAATTAAACCTCATTGCAGAGGGCGCCTTAGATGTAAAATTTGGTTGGGAATCGGATGAAAAAGGAGACTGGTCATTTAAAAAAGACGATATATTTGAAGTGGGATTTAGCATTAAAGCCGAGGCCAATATCCGCGGAGGAGTGCGTTACGGCATTATAAGTGGCTATGTCAATGGAACTGCCACGGCAGACGCTAAAGCGCTTATTGGGTTTGCTCCAAATCCCCAAAATGAAAAAGTTTTGGATTTGGTATTTTACCATGATGGTATAAAAGCGATGGTAAATGTAGAGTTGGCTTTTGGTGTAGGTAAGAAAGGTAATGACAATGATGAAGAGAAAGACAACGGAGTAAATACAAATGCTGAAAAAGAATGGGTATTCCAAAAACCACTGTCTAAAGAAGATTCAACGTATCGGATTTCATTGGGTTAGTGTTCTATTTTTTGCATGTACTTTATCAAATAATGCATTAGGAAAATCTAAAATGGACTATAAATACTTGCTCTCAATAAACACAAGTAAAAGTTTTTGCTACTTAAGCGTAAATGGTATGCCTGCTATGGATAATCGCGGTGCGGGTACCCATGGCGTCCAATCCAGTGGTCTAAATGCAACCGCTTTTCTGGAAAATGGTACTAATACCATAGAATTACTTTTTAAAGATAGAACATCTAAAAAATCAAATAAATTTGATCCCAGTGCGCGGTGTGAAACCACATTAAAAAAAGTATCCGCTTTCGGTGATGAGGAAATAATCAGTCATATCAAATTGACTGTCGATAAGGAGGGCAATACCCTAACATCAGAGTCACTCAATCAAATAGGAAGAACAGGATCAGAGTTTGAATTCACGGGGATGGCAACCACACCTGGTGATAAAGGCTTTTACAAGGCAAGAAAATCATTTAACCTGAATGGATTACCCGACTGGAGGTGGACTAAAGCGCGTCCGGTGACAGAAAATGACCTCCCTGCAATTAAACATTTTTATCAAGACATTCTCAATATTCTTGCACATAAGGATCTCGATAAATTATGGAAAATAAGTAAACCTGCATGGGATGAATGGGCAATGGCTGAGAATAGCAATCCCAGAATATTTTTTGATTCAATGAATTTTGAAAGACTGACTGATAGCAAGATATATACCCCCAGACTGTCTCCTAAATGGCAAGATTTCAGATTAGTCAAGTATAAAGGAGGGCGGCTGTTTCGTTTAGAAAAAGGGAATTTTGGGAGATCTCCAATAATAATGGATGAGAATGGAACTGACTATATTTATACCTATGATCCATATCTATCAATTATTGATGGGAAGGTTGTTATTGCCAGATAATTAATTTTGGTTAACCTGTTGCTAATTAACTTGGTTAACCAAATGCTAATTAATAAAAGCCCGTTATTCATAGAATAACTTAGGTTGATATAATCCCCGCATCCATTATGCTAATAAAGCATATTATAAAAATCCAATATTTATTTTTATGGCATTTGGCGATTTATCTCATTCTATAAGTGAAAAAATAGAATCAATACTGCGGTTTCTATGCTTCGTGAAGCAAGGGAACTCTATGAGGAAAAAGTGAAAAAAGGTGAAGATGGTGCTTATGCAGGTGTAGAATTAAACCTCATTGCAGAGGGCGCCTTAGATGTAAAATTTGGTTGGGAATCGGATGAAAAAGGAGATTGGTCATTTAAAAAAGACGATATATTTGAAGTGGGATTTAGCATTAAAGCCGAGGCCAATATCAGCGGAGGAGTGTGTTACGGCATTATAAGTGGCTATGTCAATGGAACTGCTACGGCAGACGCTAAAGCGCTTATTGGGTTTGCTCCAAATCCCCAAAATGAAAAAGTTTTAGATTTGGTATTTTACCATGATGGTATAAAAGCAATGGTGAATGTAGAGTTGGCTTTTGGTGTAGGTAAGAAAGGTAATGACAATGATGAAGAGAAAGATAACGGAGTAAATACAAATGCTGAAAAAGAATGGGTTTTTCACGAACCATTACCTAAAGATAAATCGTCATACAGGATTTCTTTGGGTTAGTATTCTCTTTTTTACTATAGCCGCTATTAATGTGTTAGGGAAAACAAATATGGAATATAAATATTTATTATCAATGAACACGCATCGGAGTGTCTGTGTTGTACGCCTTAATGAGATGATGGCACTGGAGAACGTAGATTCACGGAGTGGAACAGAATCCAGTGGATTCAATGTCACTGCCTTTTTAGAAAATGGTAATAATACACTTTCTGTTTCAATGGGAAAAAAAGCTATTGATAGGGATTTTAAAAAATTTAATCCTGATTCATGGTGTGAAGCAATTATCAGAAAAGCATCTTCACATGACCAAGGTCAAATTATTAGTTACATTAAATTATCTGTAGATAAAAATGGAGATGTTGTTACCCATACCTCACCAAATCATATTACTGATAATTCATCAGATCTTGATTTTTCAGGTATGTCTAAAACTCGTGGGGAAAAAGGGTTGTATCAAGCGAAAAAAACTTATTCTATTAATGAATTACCTGATTGGATGTGGACAAAAGCAAGTCCTGTATCAGAAAAAAACTTACCTTCTATCAAAGCTTTTTATCAGGAAGTTATTGATACCTTTTCACAAAAAGACTTAGATAAATTATGGAAAATGAGTAAGTCTGCATGGGAAGAGTGGGCTATTGCAGATAATAGTAATCCCAAAATATTCTTTAACTCAATGGACTTTGAAGAAATGCTAAATAGTGATAATTACTCTGTAAGAGTAAAGCCTGAATGGGAAAAATTCAGATTAGTGAGTTATAAAAATGGCCGTTTGTTCCGCCTTGAAAAAGGCGCTTTTGGTCGTTCACCTATACTACTTGATAATAAATATACAGGTGATACTGCAACTTACAGCCCTTATTTATCCATAATTAATGGAAAAGTTGTTATCGCAAGGTAATGGCGTAATTTGGCTAATCATGACCAATGAGCATGATTAGCCAAATACCTATTAGAAAAATAAAAATCCCTTAGTGTTGATCTGAACGTTATGTTTGATTGGGAATCTTATGATAAATGATATTGTTATTTTAAAAAGTAGACATAATTAGAAGCTTAATTTTTCATCAGCGAGTGTGAAATATAGGATGAGCATCAAAAAAGAAGAAGGTATTTATGGTGGATGGGATAAATTAGAAGAGAACACAAATGAAGATAAACCAATTGAAAAAAACTGGATATTTCAAGAACCACTGCCAAAAGAAAAATCTCCTTACAGGATCTCTTTGGGGTAGCTTATTATTTTTTTTATTGTTAATGACAATAAAATGTGCATCAGGTAAATCAACTATGGAATATAAATATCTCGTCTCATTTAATACTCATCGTAGCCTGTGTGTTTTAAAAATAAATGGAATGTTAACACTAGAAAATATCTCTTCACGAACAGGTACAGAATCCAGCGGCTATAATATATCTGCATTTTTGGAAAATGGCTATAATACAATGGAAGTACTTATGGGGCGTAAATCATTTGACAAAGGAAACGAAAAGTTTCATCCAGAATCATGGTGTGAAGCAACAATCAAAAAAGTTTCTTCCCATGGTGACCAAGGCGAAATGATCAGTAATATTAAGTTAACGGTGGATGAACATGGCAACGTAACGACTAAAAATTCAATAAATCCGAATGAAAAATTTGCTTACGCAAATATGTCAACAAAGAAAGGAGAAGAAAACATCTTTGCCGCACAAAAAAATTTTTCTGTTACTGGATTGCCAAACTGGATGTGGACAAAAGCCACACCGGTTACTGAAAATGATTTACCTTCTATAAAGGCTATTTATCAGGAAATCAGCAATGCTTTTTCTCATCGTGATTTGGATAAAGTATGGAAAATGAGCCAACCAGCATGGGAAGAGTGGGCTATTGCAGAAAATAGTAGCGCTAAAATATTTTTTAACTCTATGGATTTTGAAGAAAACATAAGCGATAAATTTTCTATTAAAGAACCTGATTGGGAAAATTATAAATTGGTTAACTATAAAAACGGCCGTTTATTCCGTTTAGAAAGAGGTGTATTAGGCTCTTCTCCTATCATCTTTCATAATAAGAAAAATAAAGAAGATATTACTTACAACCCTTATCTATCCATAATTAATGGAAAAGTTGTTATCGCAAGGTAATGGCTTGGTTTGGCTAATTAGTGATCAGAGATCATAATTAGCCAAATTTCATGAACAAAAATAATGTGTTATTCGAGAAAATGCGGGTGTTGATATCTGTATTCTGTATGGGATGGTTCTTTAAGAACAATTTCATGTTCCCAATAGTTGCCAAAATCGTAAAACTAACGGAATGTATCACCTGTTCTCTTGATGTGTGTATTGAGTCTGATTGGTCCCTGCTTTACCCTTTGTCCTTTGGGGTTGATGAGTGATAAGATGCATATTGGCTTGAACTGTTCATGAGTACCAGTGCCTCATCGAAACGAACTGACATAACGTGATACAAAGTAAACTTATCTTTATCTTCAAGTTTGACGAAAATGACGATATATTAGGGGATTGAACAAAATCTATGAGTTCGATTTTGTCTAAATACCATTAATTGACTTAAATAAAATTTATTTAAAGCTATGTGAAATGACAGGGGAATTATGTCTTGGTTTTATGATAATAAGAATTTTTCTTATTTTATTGTTCTTTTCTCTCTTATTTTTTTGATACATAAATGTTTGGGATATCAATTAAAACTGATCTATGTTTTAAGTGCGTTTGTTTTCTTTTTATTGTTGGCTGCAATAAGTAAACGGATATATATCTGTTCGATTGCTTTCTTTTCTTTGGTCGGTGCCCTTTATACCCCAATCGGTCTCAATTACGGTTATCCCGATGTCAACGCAGTCGGATCATTAATCTATACAAATAGGCATGAAACAGCGGAGTATATTGGTGGACTGCCAATTTCAACTTATTTAACAGCTATCGCTATTTTTTTTCTGATGTTATTTGCCTGTAAGTTAAATGTTACCTTATCAGGCAAAAGTAAAAAAAGGTTATTTACCCTGTTTGTTATCTCGGCTTTCTGGTCACCAGTCAAAGGATATATCAAATCGGATTTTGAAGAGAGTTCGGAACTTTTGCATGTCAGTTTACCGGAAGTCCGCTTTTTTAGTGATGCCTATCAGAGCTACCATCAGGTTATGTCAGAAAATAATCGGTTTGCCAAGATCATCCAATATCGGGATAACTGGCAGCCGGTGGTGAAAGAAGAAAAGTATGATACTTATATCATGGTGATTGGAGAAAGTGTCCGAAAAGATTTTATGCATGCCTATGGGTTTCCAGATAAAAATACCCCTTGGTTGGATAACACGCCTGCCACAGTGTTAACCAACTACATTTCGGCGGCACCATCAACACAGTTATCTCTGACTAATTCTCTGGCAATTCGTGCAGACAATGAAATCCAACTGAATAACAGTATTATTGCATTGGCAAAAAAAGCAGGATTTGAAACTTACTGGCTGTCCAATCAGGGAATGAAAGGGGGTTTTGATTCTCCTGTCGCACTGATCGGCCAGCAGGCCAATCATTATACTTTTCTAAAAGAAGGCAGTTCAGATGACCGTAGTTATATACCGGATGACAAATTATTGCCTTACATTCGCAAGGCATTAGTAAAAGAGAATAAGAAGAAACTTATTGTTATTCATTTAATGGGGTCGCATCCACAACCTTGTGCCAGAACTAACGAAAAGTATCATCGCTATTTTCATGCCAAACAGATCTCATGTTATCTCCAGAGTATCCAAAATACGGATACTTTGCTGGCTGATGTTGAAAATATGGCCAATAAAAATCAATTGCACTGGACGATGCTTTATTTTTCGGATCATGGTTTGTCATTTGTGAATAAAAATACGGATAGTGAGAATCTGACCCATAACGACGCGAATAAACAGAACTATCAAGTGCCTTTTTTCATTACTGGATACAACTTTTCCTTCAAAAATACTGACGGAAACAAAACCGGTAAAAATGTCATAGAGGCCCCCCGCAGTGGCCTGAATTTATTACCTATGCTATCCACCTGGTTGGGCGTTGCAGAACCCCGCCTGGAATCCAAATGTGATTGGTTTTCCAATCAAACGTGCCAGAACCAACATACAGTGATTTCATTTAGTGATGAATATCAAGATATTCATCAATTGACGGATGATGCCATTAATTTCGCTTTATAAATATCCCGTTTAATGCGATAACCGCTGACCCCGTTCCTCTTGGTCTTGCCTGAAAGAGTTTTATATCATAGTGCCGTGTGGCGAGGGGGCATCTCTTTTATGGATATTGCTTCTTTATTGTGCCATAGAGGGTTGGTTTATAGGGAATAACGTATAAATAATGCATGACTGTTTGTCTTATTGTGGAAAGGAAGTTTTATGAATAATAATAAGTTTTTAAAACATATTCCCTGGATAATACTAGGGATAATTGGCGCATTTTGCCTTGGTGTTGTTGCCCTGCGTCGGGGAGAACAGGTTAGCGCTTTGTGGATCATTGTTGCTTCCGTGGCGGTTTACCTGGTTGCTTATCGGTATTACAGCCTTTATATCGCCACTAAGGTGATGAAGCTGGATGCGACACGAGCAACCCCGGCGGTTGTGAATAATGATGGTTTGAACTATGTTCCCACCAACAAAAATGTCCTGTTTGGTCACCACTTTGCCGCTATTGCCGGAGCCGGCCCGTTAGTCGGGCCTGTTTTGGCGGCGCAGGTGGGGTATCTGCCGGGAACATTGTGGCTATTGGCCGGGGTTGTGCTTGCCGGGGCGGTGCAGGACTTTATCGTGTTATTTATCTCCTCCCGCCGCAATGGGGCATCATTGGGTGAGATCGTTAAAGGAGAAATGGGGCGGGTTCCGGGTACTATCGCCTTGTTTGGTTGCTTCTTAATTATGATTATCATTCTGGCGGTATTGGCTTTGATCGTCGTGAAAGCCTTGGCAGAAAGTCCGTGGGGCGTATTTACGGTTTGCTCAACAGTGCCGATTGCGCTTTTCATGGGGATCTACATGCGTTATATCCGTCCGGGACGTGTAGGTGAAGTTTCCGTGATTGGTATTATTATGCTGATTGCTGTCATTTGGTTTGGTGGTGTCGTTGCGGCCGATCCCTACTGGGGACCAGCTCTGACTTTCAAAGATACCACTATCACTTATGCCCTGATTGGTTATGCCTTTATTTCTGCATTATTGCCAGTTTGGCTTATTTTGGCGCCGCGTGACTATCTGGCAACCTTCCTGAAAATCGGGGTCATTGTTGGTCTGGCGGTTGGGATCATTATCCTGAATCCTGAACTGAAAATGCCCGCTACCACACAATTTATTGATGGTACAGGGCCAGTTTGGAAAGGAACACTGTTCCCATTCTTGTTCATTACTATTGCTTGTGGTGCAGTATCGGGTTTCCATGCCCTGATCGCTTCGGGAACAACGCCTAAATTGCTGGCCAATGAGAACGATGCGCGTTTCATTGGTTATGGTGCCATGTTGATGGAATCATTTGTGGCGATCATGGCTTTAGTGGCTGCATCCATTATTGAGCCGGGTTTGTATTTTGCCATGAATACCCCACCAGCTGCGTTGGGTATTACCATGCCTGATCTGCATAATCTGGGGACGGCTGAAGCGCCTGCCATTATGGCTTCGCTGAAAGACGTCACAGCTCATGCGGCAGCGACGGTTAGCGCTTGGGGTTTTGTCATCTCGCCAGATCAAATTCTGCAAACGGCCAAAGATATTGGTGAACCCTCTGTCCTGAATCGTGCAGGCGGAGCGCCAACGTTAGCGGTGGGAATTGCTTACGTCTTCCATCAGATCCTGCCTGCGGCCGATATGGGTTTTTGGTATCACTTCGGTATTCTGTTTGAAGCGCTGTTTATCCTGACGGCGTTGGATGCAGGGACACGTTCTGGTCGTTTTATGTTGCAGGATCTTTTAGGTAATTTTGTGCCATTCCTGAAAAAAACAGATTCCCTGATTGCCGGCATTATTGGCACAGCCGGTTGTGTCGGTCTGTGGGGCTATTTGCTGTATCAGGGCGTGGTTGATCCATTGGGCGGCGTCAAGAGCCTGTGGCCGTTGTTTGGGATCTCTAACCAAATGCTGGCTGCGGTTGCGTTGGTATTGGGTACGGTTGTGCTGATTAAGATGAAGCGTGCGCAATATATTTGGGTCACGGTGATCCCGGCGGTTTGGTTATTGATTTGTACTACTTGGGCTCTGGGGCTGAAATTATTCAGTGATGATCCACGACTTGAAGGCTTCTTCTTCCTGGCGAAAGAGTATAAACAACGGATTGCGGCAGGGGGAGCAGAATTGACTGCCGAACAAATCAGTAACATGAATCACATTGTTGTGAACAACTACACCAATGCTGGCTTAAGCATTCTGTTCCTGGTGGTGGTATATAGCATCATCATCTACGGAATTAAAACGGCGATCAAAGCAAGCAAAAACCCGGAGCGTACTGATAATGAAACACCTTATGTTCCGGTGCCAGAAGGTGGGGTCAAAGTTTCTTCTACGCACTGATTGGATATATAAACTGAAAGCAGAATAACGGTTCTGTATCAGTCACAATGATACCCCACATAATCGACTCTATATTGTGTGGGGTACTTAATTGAGGAACCTTCCTTATGCAACAAGCTAGCTATAATCAGCCCTGAGGAGAGATTTATGCGTGGTAATTTTGGTCGTGCCGGCAAATATTTGGGACAGGCTGCCCGTATGTTGGTGGGCGTGCCTGACTATGACACCTATGTACAGCATATGAAGGAACATCATCCTGATAAACCTTATATGACTTATGAAGAATTTTTTCGCGAACGCCAGAATGCTCGCTATGGTGGTGATGGAAAAGGCGGTATGCGCTGCTGTTAGCGAAAAACGGCAGGAATGACAGCAAGAACGGGGATGGTGATCATTCCCTTTTTTATGTCCTTTTTCCTGTTCGGTTTTCTCTTTTTTTAAAGAAGAGGATGAAGAGATAATTCTCCCTTAGGATCAATTTTCAGTAGATAAAAGCAACATTATTTATAACGCAATAATGTTATTTTGTTATTGTCAAAAAATTTAATTAAAGAATGAATAATTAATTACATAAATTAAATTCACTTAATTTGTATGCTAAAAAGATATATTAATTATTTTTACACAGGCGGTAATTAACGCTACTTTATTCTGGAGTTTTATTTCCAGGTAGGTTTCAGGAAGCATTTAAAACTTTTACTCCCGTTATTTAAAATTTTCGGGTTCTAGGATATTTGTCTTTTTTTCAGGAGATTAATATGGCCTCAAAGAAAAAATATACCTATGTGGGGTTATCTGATTCACATTCCGTACAGGATGTGAATTCACTTCTCACCGCCTATATGCCAAACGTGGACCCTGGTATTCACGTTGCGCATAAAGTATTAGCAGAAGACGCACCGGATAAACTTTTACGTGGCGATTACCAGTGGGGCAAGAAATATATTCATTCCGGTACTCTGGAATTGTCTTACCATTTTCTGGAATCACAACCGGCTATCATGCCGTTGTTTAAAATTTCTGGCTTCAGTGCGTTTAATGAAGAACAAAAAGATGCCGCGAAACTTTCGTTACAATCCTGGGCTGATGTTGCCAATATTAAATTTACTGAGGTGAGTAGCGAAAATAAAGCGAATATCACTTTTGGTTTTTTTGATTATAGTGTCGATAACGATTATGCCTTTGCGACCCTGCCACAGGGACAGAGAACAGCTTATACTTGGTATGATTCTGAAAGCCATACTTTTGTCGACAATGACATTGACGTGAATGGTTATGCTCGTCAGACCTTCACGCATGAAATTGGCCATGCATTAGGGCTAGAACATCCTGCCGATTATGATGCTTCTGATAAAAAGCGTCCAAGCTATATCAACTCTGCGGATTATTTCGAAGATTCTCGTGCTTACACAGTGATGAGTTACTTCAGTGAAAAATTCACCGGTCAAGATTTCAAATATCAATATTCATCGGCACCTTTACTGAATGATATCGCTGCCATCCAGGAACTGTATGGTGCAAATATGGAAACCCGTCAGGGAGATACCGTCTATGGTTTCAATTCCAATACTGATCGCGATTTTATGACGGCAACGGATGCAGACAGCAAACTCGTTTTCAGTGTCTGGGATGCGGGTGGCGAAGATACCTTTGATTTCTCGGGTTTTACCCAAAATCAGCGTATTAACCTGAATGAAGGGACTTTCTCGGATGTTGGTGGTCTGAAAGGTAACGTGTCTATTGCCCGTGGCGTTGTGATTGAGAACGCAATAGGTGGCAGCGGTGATGATATTCTGGTGGGTAACAGTGCCGACAATATCCTGAAAGGGGGCGCGGGTGATGATGTCATTTATGGCGGCCTGGGGGGGGATCATTTGTGGGGCGGAGAAGGTAACGATACCTTTGTTTATCTGGATGGCAAAGAATCACTGAAAGATAACCCGGATTGGATCCATGATTTCATCTCTGGTGAAGATAAGATTGATTTGTCTGATTTCAATTTCGGCGAAACTGGCGAGATCAAATTTGTGGAGGCGTTCTCAGGTAAGGCGGGTGAAGTGCTGCTCACTTACGATGAAGCAAATGATGTTACTGATCTGGGGATCAGTCTGGGGGGGGATCTGGCTGGCAATGATTTTCTGGTGAAGGTTATCGGTCAACCCTTGACGGAGGCAGATTTCATCGTCTAATTGATGTCATGAAATAGGTCGAAGGCTGCCGTATTCCGCCCTGAATGCGGCAGCCTTATCAAAGAAAGGGTGAAAAGTGGACATGATGGAAAGGAGGTCGACGTGTTATATCGATGCCGAAGTTTACTGTCTGTTTTCTTCAACGTGTTGTCCGGTGATGGGTCATTTT
The DNA here is from genome assembly GCF_000968175.1 of Xenorhabdus poinarii G6. Lineage (NCBI taxonomy): Bacteria > Pseudomonadati > Pseudomonadota > Gammaproteobacteria > Enterobacterales > Morganellaceae > Xenorhabdus > Xenorhabdus poinarii. Next base: position 2,648,681 of record NZ_FO704551.1, on the reverse strand, counting down.
TTATCTCGAAATGGCGTCGATCAACGTTAACTTTATGGGTGATTTTTTCTCTCTTTTTTGTTGGAGGATGTATGGCGAGTAGTTTGAAACTTCCGTCTGCTGGCGAGTTAAAAGGATTATGGCAGCTCACCGATGGGAATCAGCAGTGCAACATTGAATTGACGGATACGCATTTAGCGGACGGTTTTATTTGGGCGTTGAAAAGCGATGCTTGTGTAGCGCAATTGATTGGCGCGTCTGTTGAAGGATGGTATCCCTCTCCCGATGGACTCACTCTGACTGATGAGGATGGCAATAGTCTGGCCTTTTTTAGCCATGAATCGGAACAGTGGGCCGCCTACTTTGTTGATGGTAGGAAACTGATCATGACATTCAGCGGCGCAGCAAAAACAGGAACAAAATAAAAATGATGCCGGGTTTATATCCCATTATTTTTGCGTGACACTCCGGTGGGTTGAACGCAATAAGGGGAGATCACTCATGCATTTTGCTTCAGTTAATGATGAAGGGATTGCCGTGAAATTACGCTTTCCAAAGGATGAAATAACGGATGTTATCCGTGCACGCAGCAAGGTCTTCTGGACTGTGGGGTTATTTACCGCATTCATCAATTTGCTGATGCTGGTTCCCTCGGTTTATATGCTTCAGGTGTATGATCGGGTGTTGCCATCCAGTAATAAGATGACCTTGCTGATGCTGACATTAATCACTCTGGGTATGTTCGCTATGATGGGCGGGCTGGAATATATCCGTAGTATGGTGGTGATCCGTATTGGCAGTCAGTTTGATATGCGCCTGAACCAGCGGGTTTATACCGCATCTTATGAATCTAATCTGAGAAATGGTTCCACCGATGCAGGTCAAATGCTCAATGATCTGGCGACTATCCGCCAGTTTTTGACAGGCAGTGCACTGTTTGCTTTTTTTGATGCGCCCTGGTTTCCTGTTTACCTGTGCGTTATTTTCCTGTTCAGCCCATATCTGGGCTTACTGGCACTGGTTGGGGCAATTATTTTGATCTTGCTGGCGGTATTAAATCAGTGGCTATCTCAGGCGTCTTTGGCGGCCGCCAATACGCTTTCTTTGCGATCAACGCATTTGGCCAGTACTCACTTACGCAATGCTGAAGTGATTGAAGCACTCGGCATGTTGCCGACATTGCGCCATCGTTGGTTTGGTTTACATCAACGTTTTCTCAATTTTCAACGTATTGCCAGTGAACGATCTGCGGCGATCACGGCGTTGAGTAAAACCGTGCGCATGGCTTTGCAATCGTTGATCCTGGGCTTGGGCGGCTGGTTGGCAATTGAAGGGCATATCACGCCAGGGATGATGATTGCCGGTTCTATTTTGATGGGCAGGGCGTTGTCGCCGATTGAGCAATTAATCCAGGCATGGAAGAGTTGGAGTGCTGCCCGCTTGTCCTGGCAACGATTGGATAAGCTCCTGACAGCCCAACCTGAACGGAAAAGAGGAATGTCATTACCGACGCCTGAAGGCGCGTTGTTGCTGGAAAACGTATCCGCTATGCCACCGAGTAAAAGGCGAGCCGTTCCGGCATCACCAAATGGCGCATTACCCAAGCCCTCTTATGTCTTGCAGGATATCAGCTTCGCCTTGCGTTCGGGGGATGTCTTGGGGGTGATTGGTCCCAGTGCATCGGGGAAATCGACGCTGGCCCGTTTGTTGGTGGGGATTTGGCCGGCACAAGAGGGGGTTGTGCGGCTTGATGGTGCGGATATTTACCAATGGAATAAAGATGAGTTAGGGATCTCCATCGGCTATCTGCCACAGGATATTGAGTTGTTTGGTGGCACGATCGCGGAGAATATCGCTCGTTTTCATGAGGTTGAACCTGAAAAGGTTATTGAGGCGGCAAAAAAAGCCGGTGTCCATGAATTGATACTCAACCTTGAGCAGGGTTATGACACGGTGATTGGCGCGGGTGGCATGGGGCTATCTGGTGGGCAGAAACAGCGCATTGGTTTGGCTCGAGCACTGTATGGCAATCCCTCGCTTGTGGTGTTGGATGAACCTAATTCCAATTTGGATGATTCGGGGGAAAAAGCGCTGAACCAGGCAATTGCTCAATTACGGGAACAAGGTAAAACCGTGGTTGTTATCACCCACCGGCCTTCATTGCTCTCGCAAACAACCAAGATTTTGTTATTGGTACAGGGGAAAATGAAAATGTTTGGATCTTCACCACAGGTGATGGCGGCGTTGTCTCAATCACAATCACCCTCGCAATCACCCACACAATCACAAATAAAAACGGTCGAACATGCCTCGTAACATGACTCAGCCATATTTCAATTGTTGGGATATTTCTATCCGGGAGTAAAGATGTCCTATCAGACTAACGCACAGGATGCCCGAAATGAGGTAGCGGAATTATTGCCGCTGGATGCAAATCGTTACCTGCGAATAGGCTGGCTGGTTATTGGGATTGGCATTCTGGGGTTTCTTATTTGGGCGGCATTGGCACCGCTTGATAAAGGGGTCGCTTCTTCGGGAATGGTTGTGGTTGATGGAAACCGCAAAACAGTACAATCTCCGGTTAATGGCCTTATCCGGCAAATTCAGGTGAAAGAAGGCGAACAGGTGAAGGCCGGTCAGGTGTTGGTTCAGCTCAGTCAGGTACAGGTTAATGCCCACATTGATTCCCTGAAACAGCAGCTTTATACCACATTGGCAACAGAAGCTCGGCTTTTGGCTGAGCAGCAGGGGCTGGATGCCGTTATTTTTCCCCCTACATTATTGAATCAGCAAGCGGAGACGCGCCTGACTGAAATTCTTGCCTTGCAAAAACAACTCTTTCTGTCCCGACGGGAGATGTTGCAGAGTGATTTGGCGGGGATGCAGCAGACCGGAGAAGGGCTGAGTTTTCAAATTAAAGGGTTGCGGGAAGCCCTGATAAACAAGCAGCAGCAACAGGCTTCGCTCAAGGAACAAGTGACTAACCTGCGGCCGCTGACGGAAGAGGGCTATTTTCCCCGTAACCGTTATCTGGAATTACTGCGTAGTCAAAGTGAATTGAGTGGCAGTATGGCGGAAATGACAGGACGTATCGGCCAGCTTGAAAAACAGCGGCAGGAAACGCAGCAGCGGGTTATCCAGCGTCAGGCGGATTACCTGCGCGAAGTACGCAACCAGTTGGCAGAAGTACAGGTTTCAGCGAATGAACTGAAAAATAAACTGGAAACGGCCGAGTTTGAATTGTCACATACTTCAATTATTGCCCCAGTCGATGGCTCAGTCGTTGGATTAACCGTGTTTACGCAAGGTGGTGTCGTTGCTGCGGGTGAGAAATTAATGGAGATTCTGCCCGCCCGGAGTCCGCTGGAAGTTGAAGCGCGTTTGAGGGTAAACCTGATTGATAAGGTTACCGTGGGGCAAGATGTTGACTTGATGTTTACTGCATTCAATCAGAACCGGACACCGAAAGTGGCTGGCAAGGTGACGGTGGTTTCTGCTGACCGTTTGGTCGATGGTGTGACAAGAGAGCCTTATTACCAGATGCGATTGAGCGTCACTCCTGAGGGGATGGCAAAGCTGGCCGGCTTGAAGATCAAACCGGGGATGCCTGTTGACGTCTTTGTCAAAACAGGATCACGTTCTCTGTTGAGCTATTTGTTTAAGCCGCTGGTGGATAGGGCATCGACATCGTTGATTGAGGAGTAATGAAGATGTTGAGGTATTGCAGTTTTGCCAATAAACGGACTTTATTGCCCCGATTGTTGATGGTCTTGTTAGCTGCGTTAATTTCCGGTTCCGCACATGCCCTTTCCCTGACGGAAGCCTATGCATTGGCATTGCAGCATGATCCAACATTTCAGGCGGCAATTAAAGATCAGGAAGCGGGACAGGAAGAGAAAAATCTTGGGTTAGCCGAGTTGTTGCCCAACATTGCCATGAGTTACCAGAATGCGCCCCAAAACTGGCAGAAAATGACATCGTCGTCTTCTGATCTACGGAAAAATGCCGTTCAGGAAAGCCGTCACCGACAGTATCACAGTTACAGTGGAACGATTATTCTGACTCAGTCATTGGTGGATTTTGAAGCGTGGGCACGCTATCGAACCCGTCAGGCTTATGCGCTGATGAGTGATACCCGTTTTCAGATGGATAGTCAGCAGTTGGCGGTCAGGGTGGTCAACAGTTATATGGCGGTGGCGAATGCGCAGGATCGGTTGACACAGGTGACTCAGCAGCGGCTAGCTTATGAGGCGCAGTTGGCGCTTAATCAGAAATTGTTTGCTTCTGGCGAAGGTACGCGCACTGATGTTGCTGAAACACAGACACGTTACAGTCAGGTTCTGGCTGATGAGTTAGTGGTGCAGGATGAGTTGGATGCCGCAATCCGTGACTTGCAATTATTGGTTGGTATCCCCTTACCAGCCGATTTACCGGTTAATCGTTTACCCCATTCTCAGCGTTTCAAAACAGTTAAACTGGACTCCGTACACTACGCCGATTGGGAGGAGCGGGCATTACGTCATAATCCACAACTGGCCACGGCGCGCCAGAAAGTGGAAGCAGCGTATCACGAGATTGAACGTCATCGGGCGGGATATCTGCCAAAACTGGAGTTGTATGCTTCTCATAGCGAAAATAAATCCAATAGCGATAATCGTATTGATCAAAAATACAGGACGGATTCTATTGGATTACGCTTATCCATGAACCTCTATAATGGCGGGGGAACGTCGGCTGCGGTGCGTCAATCAGCCGCAAACTATGGCAAGGTGAAATTTGAAATGGATGCGCAGACGGGGGAGATCCTGAATGCGCTGAGACGCAATTATAATGCCTGTGTGAATGGTGAAAAGCGGATACGAGCCTATGAAATGGCGGTGGAAGCGGCAGCATTACAAGTGAAAGCGACGCAGAAAAGTGTTGCATTGGGGCAGAGAGTCAATGTCGATATATTGAATGCTGAGCAGCAGCTTTATACCGCTCGCCGTGAATTATCTCAGGCAAAATATGACTATATGAAAGCGTGGATTGGGTTATTAAGTGAGTCTGGTCAATTGAACGGTGAACATATTCAATTAATTGCTAATTATTTTAGCTGATAGCAGTGACAGTTAACCAAAATATTATAATCACTGACGCTGAAACCGCAATAAGATCGAGACAGATAAGCAGCATATCTGCCTGGTAAGACTATGCTGCTTTTATTTTTAATCACGTTATCAAATATAATGAATTGAATTTTTTTCATCTCCTCATTGATCAGTCATCTTGATTGTTTTGAGCAAAGTTGAAATGAGTCAGTCTAAGTTGCTGTAAATTCCCCTGGAGTGATAAATCGGTTTTGAGGGACGCAACTTCACGACAGATATAAGCCGTCTCTTTATGAGACGCCAATTTTTTTTGCCATTTATCTGGCAGGGCTTCCGGGTTTAGAAATAAATTATCCAGTGAACCGGCTTGTTGTAGCAAGATGGCGGCGGTTTTGGCACCAATACCCGGCACGCCGGGAATTTTACTGCTGCTGACACCTGCAAGCCCCCAATAATCAGGCAATTGGTTCGGTTCAACGCCGAATTCCTGCCGAACGAAAGGTAAATCCAGCCAGCGTTTTTGGAAATAGTCACGAATTTGGATAGTGGGAGACAGAAGTTGGCAGTAGCCTTTATCGGTTGAAACGATCGTGACCCGGTGTCCGCTATCAGCCACTTTTGTGGCGAGTGTTGCGGCTAAATCATCTGCTTCATGCCCTTCGGCATGCCAGCATGCGACGCCGGATGTCGTCAATGCTTGTTTAATCAACGGCATTTCTTGCTGCAAATTATCGGGCATAGCCGAGCGACCTGCTTTGTAATCAGGCAGAAGGTGATGGCGCCAGCTATGGCTACGATCATCTTCGTCAAATACTGCGACAGCATGGGTTGGGGTGGCATGCGTCATGATCTGCTTTAACGCATGTTGACAGGCAGGAAGACAGGGGCTTCCCTGCACTGCATGGATGCGCCGAATCAGATTTAAGGCGTCTATAATCAAAAGGTGTATCATGTCGTTGTCTTCCATCCTTGCCGTGTTTTTATCTGATTAATTCATAACAAGGCGCATAAGCTGTGCCACCGGGCAGTTTCATACGATCTTGCGCCACAAAGTCCCTCAGGAGGTGATCCATTCGGCGCATAATATCCGCATCACCGTGGATCTTGAAGGCACCATATTTTTCTATGGCATGGATACCCACTTCTTTTACATTACCAGCGACAATACCTGAAAATGCGCGTCGTAGCGCTGCGGCCAGTTTTTCCGGTGGTTGATCCGGGTACAAATTCAGGTCAGCCATGTTTGCATGGGATGGCGTAAAGGGAGATTGTAAGTCAGGCGTGATTTTCAATGACCAGTTGAAACTGTAGGCATCTCCGGTCGAGAGACGATTTTCTTTGACGCTTGGCATGGCTTTTTTCATGATACGAGCGACTTCCGCAGGAGCATCCACAATAATGCGGTAATAATTCTGAGCCTGTTTTCCCAGAGTACTAACAATAAATTCATCCAGCCCCTGAAAATAATTGGCACTCTCTTTGGGACCGGTCAAGATCAGCGGCAGAATTTGATCTTTATTGTCGTGATTCATCAAAATAGCCAGCAGATAGAGTAATTCTTCTGCCGTTCCCACTCCGCCGGGGAAGATAATGATGCCATGAGCAATACGGACAAAGGCTTCCAGACGTTTTTCAATATCAGGCATAATGAGTAATTCATTCACCAGCGGATTGGGTGGCTCTGCCGCAATAATTGATGGCTCTGTGATGCCGATAAAACGGCTTTTTTTGTAATTTTGTTGTGCATGTCCTACTGCGGCCCCTTTCATGGGGGCTTCCATTGCGCCCGGCCCACACCCCGTACAGATGTTCAGTTCACGTAACCCAAGTTCATTTCCTACTTTACGGGCATACAGATACTCTTTCTGATTGATGGAATGCCCTCCCCAGCAAACAATCATGTTGGGGTCTTCTGAAATATGCAGCGCTTTAGCGTTGCGCAGGATAGAGAAAATGATATTGGTAATGTGCATACCATTTTCCATATTCAAATTATGCGTTTTCTGTTGATTCGCAATTTGCGCGTGAACGAACAAAATATCGCGTAATACCGCGAAAAGATTGGCTTGCAGAGAACGGATGATTTTGCCATCAACAAAGGCATCTTCTGGGGGATTAATGAGTTCCAGTTTTACGCCACGCTCTCTGCGCAGTACATTGATGTCAAAATCTTCGTATTTTGACAGTAATTCTTTGCTGTTATCTGTTTGACTCCCTGAATTAAGAACCGCCAGTGAACAGTTACGGAAAAGGCGGTATAAATCACTGCTTGCGGTACGCTTAAGCATATCGACTTCTAGCTGAGAGAGTAAATCCATTGATCCTAATGGATTGACATGTGTAATCAAGAATATCTCCTTTCCCCTTTATGGGGTTTCCCAATAATGATGGATACCCGTAGTCTGGTCAGCGGCCGTTTTGCTGGTTTTTCGCCATCACAACAACCTGAATCTCGCGGGTATCGCTGATTTCATCCGGCAGCATGGTTAGCGGTCATTATTCAGGTTGCTCCGATTACTGGCGGGCTAATCTTCCTGTTGCCGGTGTAAACGCTTCGTTACTGCGCCACGGATTGATATCTAAGCCCCCTCGCCGGGTATAGCGGGCATAAACAGTGAGCGTTTCAGGTGCACATAACGTCATTAAGTCGTTGAAAATGCGTTCGACACATTGTTCATGAAATTCATTGTGATGCCGGAAAGAGACTAAATAACGCAACAGTTTTTCCTGATCAATTTTCGCGCCTTTATAGCGGATCATGACCGAGCCCCAGTCGGGCTGATGCGTGATCAGACAGTTCGATTTGAGTAAATGGCTCACTAACGTTTCTTCAACGACAGCGCCCGTAGCTGCATGGTGAAGATAATCCCGACTAAACTGATAATCATCAATGTCAATATCCTGATGATCGATACATTTCCCGGTAAATTCAGCGATTGGCTGTTGACTGAAATCATGGAGGGGATATAAAACAACCTCAATATTGCCGTTGGCACAAGCCGATAAATCGTGTTGCAGGGTCTTTTGTACTGTTTCCCAATCAGCAAAGCGAGTCTGGTTAAAACTGTTCAGATAAAGTTTGAAACTTTTTGATTCGATCAGGTTTTCACTGGCTGAATCTAAGCTGACATGGCCGATAGCAACCTGAGGAACGCCACGCGCATTGAGCCAGGAAAGTTCGTACAGTGTCCAGATATCCGCACCATGAAAAGGAAGGTTATGCGGAAATAGCCCGAGCGGTTCCCGGTTCATACTGCGAGGAACGGCCTGTAATAAAGTGGGATCGTAGTTATCGCGGTAGGGAGTTGGTTTACCTAACGTGAGTTGGGAGAGCGCTTGATTATCCTGATATAAAGACATGATTATTCCTTAAAACTGAAGAATCTTTCGACTGTAAGACAGTTTGTAGTGTATCAAGGAATGCTGAGGCTTCGTATTTTTATTCACCCCCGCAAAGTGAGTGTGAACATTCACAACGTGTTGTTGCAAATCCATTATTTTAAATTCAGGGAAGGTGGGCTTTAACAGGAATAAAGGGATCTGTCATATTTAGATTTTATTGGAATAAATCAGCGGGGCTAACGTTAATAAAAGTAATATCAACATCTTATGATGAAAATGCTAATATCATTGCTTCGTTGTTATTTTACTGAAAAGCAGATAGGAATAAGTGGGATAACATTGCTGACCTGAAAATGATGGATGATATAGCATGACCTTTAATGTGACCGAAGCCCTCGCTGATTTTACCCGCCGTTATGTTGAGCTGTGGCAAGAGAAAACGAGATTTCCCCCTGCCAGCAGTGAGCTATATGGTGTCCCTTCGCCCTGTATTGAACGTACGGGTGATGGTGTGGTGCATTGGTTACCTCGCCCATTCTCGCCTCAGGAGAAACTAAGACAGGTAGAGACTGCATTGGACATTCGTTTACAGGAATCTATTCATGATTACTATACGATGCAGTTAGCGGGTGATATGGTTGCCCATTTTGGGGAGCAAAACCTGAGTCTGATTCAGGTATGGAGTGAAGATGATTTTATCCGGTTACAGGAAAATCTCATTGGTCATCTTGTCACACAGAAACGTTTAAAACTTTCACCTACCGTATTTATTGGTACAACTGAGTCAGAAATGGGATTGATTTCTGTCTGTAATTTGACGGGGCAGGTGATCCTTGAACAGTTTGGTCGCCATGATCGAACCACGTTATCCGAAGATTTAGCCAGTTTTCTTTCCGCGCTGACGCCGGTCATGGTCAGTTGATTGCAGATATTGATGCCCTTTTTTGTAAGAGATCTCTCACACGTTGCGTGAGAGATTTCTTTGAATCACGGTATGAATATTACCTAATGATATTATTTTTATTTTATATCAATAACATGAGTGATGTTATCACTACGTTAATTTTATTATTTCCCTTGTGAAGCTGACCCAGTACCTTGTTTCAACAGGCTGAATCAGCGATCATTTTGTTGTTCCGCAAGGAATCACAGCAAACAATGACCAGGGAATAAATCCATCAGGAAGATGGTACAAGGATGATAGGTACAGGCCGGACGCCAAAAACTAGCAATATAATGATTGAGTTAAGGACAACGGTAAGGATACTTTTTGTCAGGGAAATAAGCAGGGAATGCTTTATGTAGCAGGATGGCTACGACAGCCCGTCTAGAGGGAGGAGATTTTATCTCCTCCCTTATTTCATTTAAATGACCACAATTTTTCCGCTGTAATCGTATCAATGATATTCTTAGATCCCAATGACGTGATGGCCGTTGTTTGTCATCTGAATAACAGACAAGTATCAGATCCAATATCATGAGTATCGAGAAACAAATTCTACATAAATTACAGTTAATTGAAGCTACCATGAAGGCGGTAGGGATATGGCAACATTATCCACCTAAACCGGAGGCCTTTGAGAGTACCGAACCTTTTTCCATTGATACCATGTCGGCGGAAGTGTGGTTGCAGTGGGTGTTAATCCCCAGAATGCGCGCTTTGATAGAGCAAAAAGCCAGTTTACCGACGGCGTTTACGATTGCCCCGTATTTTGAAGAAGTTTATAAAGAAGAAACAGAGCGCTATTTACCTTTGCTTGACCATTTACGCACATTAGACAGTCTGTTTGCACAGGATGTTTGAGATGCTGGATATTATTTATCAGGATGAACATCTTGTTGCAGTTAATAAGCCAGCCGGATGGTTAGTTCACCGTAGCTGGCTGGATCGCCATGAAACCGTGTTTGTGATGCAAACCCTGCGTGATCAAATTGGGCAACATGTTTTCCCTGTCCATCGTCTGGACAGGCCAACCTCCGGTGTTTTATTAATGGCACTTTCAAGTCAAGTCGCCAGAACACTTTCCCAACAGTTTGAATGCCACAATATACAAAAAACCTATCACGCAGTGGTTAGGGGTTATGTCGAAGGTAATGATATTATCGACTACGCCTTAATGGAGCAGTTGGATAAAATTGCAGACAAATTTGCGGATACCCAGCGAGAAGCGCAATCAGCTGTGACGGCTTACCGTTCATTGGCAAAAGTAGAGTGTCCGGTTGCAATAGGGCGTTATCCAACATCCCGTTTCAGTCTTTTGGAATTGATGCCAAAAACCGGTCGTAAGCATCAATTACGCAGACATATGTCACATATTCGACACCCGATTATTGGGGATACCACCCACGGTGATTTGCGACAAAACCGAGGTGTGGCTAAATATTATCAGACAAGCAGGTTAATGTTACATGCCAGCCACCTTCAACTCAGGCATCCTGTGACCGGTGTCGATCTGTTTCTGACGGCTCGGTGGGAACCATCATGGCAGCATTTACTTGAACAATTTGGCTGGCAGGGTATTGTGCCTGATCTGGAATGTCTGACTATTCATCAGTGAACTGAATATCAAACCCGTTAAAGAGATCAATATTTATGGCAAAGATTGGTGTTTTCGTTGGTACTGTTTATGGTAATGCGTTAGCGGTTGCGGAAAACGCGCAACAGCTCCTTGAGCAGCAAGGGCATGAGGTTGAGATTTTTGAAGAGGCGACCTTAGCGCAATGGCAAGAATATTTGCAGCATGTTGTTCTGGTGGTGACGTCGACAACGGGGCAGGGGGATTTGCCTGACAATATCCAGCCGCTCTATACAGAATTGAATGATACGTTGGGCTATCAGCCTGATTTACGCTATGGTGTGATCGCGCTAGGTGATAGCAGTTATGACACTTTCTGTGGTGGTGGCCGGGCTTTTGATGAGCTGTTACAGGAACAGGAAGCAAAACGAATGGGTGAGATCTTGTTGATTGATGCCACTGAGGTGTATGAGCCTGAAGCTTTTGCCCTGGACTGGATTGAACAGTGGGGAGGATTGTTATAACAGTTTGCATAAACTGGATTTAATACTTCAGACACGAATCGCGGTACTCCATGATGGTTGAAAAGCCCGATTTGAGCATGGGTATCTGGGAATACAATTAGGTGGGGAGACTCGCGATTTGCCAGAAGCTGTTGCTGAATAAGTGCCTCACAGATTTTTATACTCTCCGGGCACTTAGTTCAATATATCACCCGGCAAACGTTGTATCGGCCTATATCGTCGAAAAGGGGAGTGACGTCCAGATGAATTGAAACTTCGGCAATTCTGGCTGACAACCTCGCTATATGGCCGAAAGCGGATGAGCAGCAGCCAACAAAGCCGCAATCCAAATATGACAGATAGCACTATGATAACACTAAAACGCGTAGAGACTGAATTGCCGATACTCCCGCTAACCCGCCTAATATAATGAGAACAAACCTGCGAAAATATAATGGACTGATTTTTGTTCTTAGGCGTGTGCCAATAATGAGAGACAGTAGTGATAACGCAGTCAATATAAGGACTACCCACAAGTATTCCGAAGAAAAAAGTGCAAATGCTTCTTGATGTAGCACGACTAATTGACTAATTTTACCCAGTAAAAAACATAAATTTGCAGCTCGTGCAATTTCATGATGATTTTGACTCATTGACAATAGACACATCATTAATATTGGTGACATTGCATTTGTAGCCCCACCAATAATACCGGCGACCAGACCAAATAACGCCAAAACGACGACATTATCTGGCAAGCGCTGATTTTTACGACAAAGGCTATTGATGATATAAAAAATAATGATACCGCTCATCAGCAACTGTAAATAGGCTGGATTAACCAATAGCAACAGTTTGGCGCCGACAAAGCTACCCAACAAAGAAAACAGGGCCAGTAAACTGTACTTACGTAATATAATACCCACTTTACCGCCAGAAACGACACTCCAGACATTGACTAACAGCGTTGGCCATAATGCTAAGATCACCGCTTCTTTGAATGGCATAAACAAACTGAGTGCTGCTGTACTGGCAATAGGAAAACCAATACCACTGATACCGTGCAATAAAGCCGCCGTGATAAATAGCAACGATAATATAATCACATTCAAGGCATTTATCCTTATCGAGGTAATTCACTGAATTTATGATTAGTTTTAAATATTGTCATAAAACATGCCAAAATATAATGGTTTTGTCATATTAAACGACTTTTTTATCATCCTATGGTTGCCAATGAGGGCTGCATGAATCATGAATTCAAAACGTCAGCAGCCCCTAACAATTGGCCGGCTTGTGAGGTTTTCGGGCTCATTCACCTATGACAATGTCTGGATAGTAAAATTTTCCGGGTTTGCTCACGGTTTTTCTCTGCCCGATGTCAACGGGGAGTCATCAGGGATGCGGCGACTGACTATCGCATCGGGGATTCATTCCCTTTAGCGTCTAACCCCCCGAAGCAGAGATATTTCACTTCCAGGTAATCTTCTATACCGTAACGTGAACCTTCACGCCCTAGCCCCGACTGTTTGATACCGCCAAATGGTGCAATTTCGTTGGAGATCAAACCTTCATTGATGCCGACCATGCCACTTTCGAGTGCTTCCGCCACTCGGTAAATTCGCCCGATATCGCGGGAATAGAAATAAGCCGCCAGACCAAATTCTGTGTCGTTGGCAATACGGATAGCCTCGGCTTCATCACCGAATTTTAACAGGGGCGCCAGAGGGCCGAAGGTTTCTTCGTGGGCAACTTGCATGGCTTCGGTAACATCGATCAAGACTGTTGGCTCAAAGAACAGCCCACCCAATGCATGCGGTGTGCCGCCAGCCAGAATCCGGGCGCCGTTGGAAACGGCATCACTGATGTGTGCCTGTACTTTCTCTACCGCCGCTTGATTAATCAGAGGGCCTTGTTGTGACGCAGGATCGATTGCCGGCCCGACGTTAAGTTGTTTTACGGCGTGTGCCAGACGTTCAGCAAAAGCATCGTAAATACGTTCCTGTACCAGAATACGGTTGGCACAGACACAAGTCTGCCCACTGTTACGGAATTTTACTGCCATTGCACCTTCTACAGCGGCATCAAGATCAGCATCATCAAACACAATAAAAGGCGCATTGCCGCCGAGTTCGAGGGAGAGTTTTTTCACGGTATCGGCACATTGAGCCATCAACAACTTGCCAACACGGGTAGAGCCGGTGAACGAAAGTTTGCGCACGATCGGGCTTGATGTCAGCACCTCACCGATTGCTTTGGCGTCCATGCCAGTGACAATATTCAGAACACCCGCCGGAAGTCCTGCTTGTTCTGCCAATACGGCCAGTGCCAGTGCAGAGAGTGGCGTTTCAGCCGCAGGTTTTAGAACTACCGTACACCCGGCAGCCAGCGCAGGCGCGACTTTACGGGTGATCATCGCATGGGGAAAATTCCAGGGTGTAATGGCGGCGACAACCCCAATGGGTTGCTTAATGGTGGCAAGACGACGTCCCGGTATGGGAGAGGGGAGCGTTTCACCATAAGTGCGTTTACCTTCTTCTGCAAACCATTCAATAAAACTGGCGCCGTAAGCAATTTCACCCATGGCTTCTGCGTAGGGTTTGCCCTGTTCGGTGCTCAGTATTTCAGCCAATTTATCTTGATGATGCAGAATCAGCTCAAACCATTGTTTGAGCTTTTGGCTGCGCTGTTTGGCGGGTAATGCCCGCCATGCGGGAAGTGCATTGTTAGCGGCTTCAATGGCGCGTTGTGTTTCAGTCGCGCCCAAATCACTGACATTAGCAATGATTTCACCATTGGCAGGATTGGTGACTTTAAAGGTTGTTTTGTTGTCCGCATCGAGCCACTGTCCATTGATATAAGCCTGTTGGACTGCCAATTCTGTATCCAGATGACTTGTCATAATTTCCTCTTTATTTCACAAAATGAAAACAGACGTTGATTTCGAGGTCGTTGATGTTTATTGTTCAGCATTTGTTCAGTCTACATCGTCAACCAGACAATGATAAACGCCAGCGCCCGCATGTTGGCATAATTTTGTTCAATTTGATCGTGGCTTAAGGAAAGTTAACACTATGTCTTACAGTATGCTGAATGGCTTGAAAGGTAAGCGGGTTGTCGTGACCGGAGGTGGCCGTGACTTTGGTCAAGCCATCTCTGTTTGGTTGGCGCGTGAAGGCGCTCATGTTGATCTTTGTGCCCGCCAATTAGCCAGTGCCGAAGCCACTTGTGACATCATTCACAATGAAGGTGGTAGCGCCAGAAGTTATCAATGTGATATTAGTGATGCGCAATCGGTGAGTGTTTTTGCCGAGAAGTTGCTGCGAGATGACCTGCCTATCGATATCCTGATCCTGAGTGCTGCGCAATGGCTGGAAGGTCATCTGAGTGATGAAGACAGCGACGCGGAGATTATCAGTACCATCAATTCGGGAGCGACCGGCTCGATATTATTGACGAAAGCGTTATTGCCGAGTTTGCGTAAATCGCAGGGTGCCGATATTATTGCCATGGTTTCAGTCTGCGGTATTTCTCACTTTACCCAATCTGTCGCGCATCCCGCATTTTTTGCTGCCAAACATGCCATGAGTGGTTTTTGCCAAAATATTTCTCCCCAATTAAGCAAAGACAATATCCGGGTAACGGGGATTTATCCTCCGGATTTCGAAGTTAATGATTTTGATGAAGTATTGGATGATCATAAAACGATGAGGCAGCAATTACTGAATGGGCGTTCAATCTGGGAAACCATACGGTTTGTGCTTTCCCAACCCCGTAGCTGCCATATTAGCGAAATTTACTTCCAAGGCCCGACTCGTGAGGAGTTAGTACTATCGTTGTAGTTGTTTTGTCATTAGAGGGTTATCCCGGCTGCGGTGTACCAGCCGGTAATGGCTATAGCGCCGTTCTTTTTTTATCTACCTTGCAAATGCGAGGCGTTCATATTGATCCTATTTATGGCAAGTGATTACGATCACGGATCTTGTTAGTTAATCTTTATAATTTCTTAAATAAGATGTTAATGTTTCTTGAATTTCATTCATGACATTAATATTTCTATTTAAGAGAAACCTACAATGTTGAACGTTTTCTTATCCATACTTCCGATTTTTTTACTCATCGTTATAGGATTCTTATCTAAGTTATATATTAAGGATGTTAAGGTATTTTGGGGATTTTCTGATAAATTTGTTTACTATCTTTTTTTTCCTGCGCTATTGATATTAGATATTAGCGAGGCAAATTTTAGCGGTGCGGATAATTTTCACCCCATTATGGCGACCATCATTTCAACGATAATTATCGCGCTCATTATATTTATCGTTAAGTTTTTTGTGAAAATACCTCCGGCGCTTTTTACCTCAATTTTTCAAGGAGGAATTAGATATAATTCTTATGTGTTTATCGCCCTTTCCCAATCCCTGTTTGGCAGTGAAGGCGTTGCGCTATCTGGTTTTTTTGTTGCCTATATGATCATTTTAACGAATATCATGAGTGTATTAGTGATGAATCATTACGGTACTGGTAGCAAAAAGAACCTCAGTAGCGCTGTGTTAGCGTTGGCTAAAAACCCGTTGATTATCGGTGCCGTGTTGGGCGTTGTGATGAATATACTCAATATCCATATTACGGGGGCACTCAAGCAACTTTTCCTGTATTTGGCGAATGCAGCGACGCCATTGAGTTTAATGTCGGTTGGGGCAGGGCTGATTATTAGTATGCATATCCACCAAATGATTTCTATTTTTTATACCACGCTGCTCAAGCTGGTTGCAATGCCACTCATTACCATTGCTCTGGTGAAATATTTTGGTGCTTCTGGACTCCCTGCCAGTATTGCGATTCTCTATTCTGCCGTTCCCTGTGCGGGGAACGCTTATATTTTGGCTCGGCAAATGGGAGGGAATCATGAAGTGATGGCATCCATTATCACCTGGACAACCTTACTGTCGATTATCACCTTGAGTTTGATGCTGGGTAGTGTGACCGTTTGAAAGATAAATATGAAAAGCCTTCGGTTGACACTCCAGGCCAAATAGGTTAATTAAAGTACATTATTGAAACCTTATTTTTGCAACAAACACCGTGCTAAAGGCCATATGATTAGTCAATCATCTTTCTTATTTTTCTTCTTCTTTTTCACCTTCTTATAAGGAGGTTGCTTCGTTTCTAAGAAGAATGGTAAGAAAACGAATAAAAACCTCCTATCAGCAGGGAGGTTTTTTGTTTTACGGGTCATAAAAATATCTACGATACATCAACTATACTCATAATAAGCCTGTCAGGAATATACTATGGAACGAGATTTAGTTAACTTACGAGAAGAAATTAGCAAGGTTGATGCTGATTTGCTGGTTTTACTCGCTAAGCGGCGGGAGTTAGCCGTTAACATCGCCCGAACAAAATTGCTCGATCATCGCCCTATCCGGGATAAAAATCGAGAGCGGGAACTATTAAATATATTAATAGATAAAGGGAAATCACGCGGATTAGACGGTTTTTATATTACCCGACTATTTCAGATGATCATCGAAGATTCTGTGCTCACTCAACAAGCTTTATTACAGCAACACCTGAATCAGACCGCTGACGATTCTGCCCGCATTACTTTTCTGGGGCCAAAAGGTTCATATTCTCATATTGCCGCTCGTCAATTTGCCGCCCGTCATTTCAGTCAGTTAATTGAGTGTAGTTGCCATAAATTTTCAGATATTTTCTCATTGGTTGAGATTGGTCAGGCTGATTATGGCATTCTTCCGTTGGAAAATACCAGTTCAGGGGCAATCAACGAAGTTTATGATTTATTGCAACAGACGCCTTTATCCCTTGTTGGCGAAATTACTCTCCCCATCAACCATTGTCTTTTGATTGCCGGACATACTGATATCTCAACGATCAAAACCGTTTACAGCCACTCACAGCCTTTTCAACAATGCAGTCAATATCTCAATAAATATCCCGACTGGAAGATTGTCTACTGTGAAAGCACAGCGGCTGCGATGCAAAAAGTTGCTGAACTCAATTCGCCAGAAGTTGCTGCTTTAGGAAGTGAGGCGGGTGGGGCGCTGTATGGATTACATGTTTTAGAAAACGATCTGGCAAATCAGCAAGAAAATAGTACTCGCTTTATCGTTGTTTCCCGTAAGCCTATTGATGTTTCTGATCAAGTGCCAGCCAAAACCACGTTTATCATGTCAACTGGACAGCAAGCAGGCGCACTGGTCGATGTACTTATTATTTTAAAGAAACATGGTATCCCCATGAGTAAATTAGAATCTCGCCCGATAAATGGGAAACCGTGGGAAGAGATGTTTTATATTGATGTGCAAACCAATCTACGTTCCATGAAAATGCAACAGGCATTGAAAGAACTTACAGAAATTACTCGTTTACTGAAAGTGTTGGGATCTTATCCATCCGAAAATATTATTCCTGTCGATCCTGTTTGATATAAAAAACAAAACCGGATGAAAGCATCCGGTTTAAATATCTTTGATTAACCTGAATTCTATTAAGCCGTGGAAAATTTATCAATCAGCGAGCATGAGTAGAGATAAGAGATTGAATGGTAATTTTTTCATTTGGGTGAAAACAACGAAGATGACGTCTATAAAAACCAATATGCAAAATTGCAACGTGAAAAAAAACATAACTTACCCCCTCAGCGATGCGTATGATTGGGAACATTTCTTATCATTTCAGCAAAAACGGCTCGTTGAAGGAATGGAATGGATACGAGACAAAACGTATGGCAGAACGTTTAACTCGCTAAACTATAGGGGGTATTTTGAAATATGTCCCACTAAAAAAGGCATGTCGCTATCCATTCAAGTAAATAACCCCCGTTTTTTCGAACAGGTGTATCAAAGAATTATCAAAATGTTTGATTTGAATGTCAATTTAACATACGTAGAAGATTTTCTTTCTAGACAATATCCTGAAATAGGCATATCAAAAGGCTTAAGAATACCGGGGGTATTTAGTGAATTTGAAGCTGGCTTAAGGGCAATTTGTGGACAACAAATCACGGTATCTGCCGCAACCAAATTATTTAATCAATTAGTACACCGTTTCGGCTATATGGATAACGATGGTCTTGTTTATATGCCATTGCCTATTGACATGATAAACAGTGATTTGACGGTGCTAAAAACAGTCAACAGCAAAAAACAGACTATCCTTGCTCTGGCAAGGTGGTTTATGGAAAACGATCCCGAATCTCCTGACTACGATATCAATAATATCCTGTCAATAAAAGGCGTTGGCCCTTGGACACTGAACTATATCAAACTAAGAGCAAATAAGGATCCCGATATATGGATGGGGGCTGATTTGGGAATTAAGAAAGCAATAAAAAAATACGACAATTTCGATCATAAGAATTCCTGTCCTTGGCGCAGTTATTTGTCCATCCAATTATGGAATTTGATTTAGTTATTCAGAGCAAAAATGGATTCAATCTATAAATTTTTCTACATATTTTATATTCAAGACACTGAAGCATAATCGGCTTTTTACTGGCGGTTGTATTCGTGCTCATTACCTATACATGCCAAGCGAAAAAGCCGAAATGAGATTTACGTGACTATGAAATTGCGATGATTAAGCAACACTGAGGCTAATTATACTTCTAAGTTGAGATTAGACTCTTTAACACTATTATCTGCGCGTCGCCCTTCTGCTTTATGCTGCACCTTATTGAGCTGACGCTCTAATTTTGTCAGCAACTCATTGATAGCAGTGTACATATCCTCATGTTTGGCACTCGCCACTAATGTGCCATTGGGGGTCCCAATTGTCGCATCAACCAGGAATCCTTGTGGTTCTTTTGAGAGTACGATATGTGGATTAATGAGATTGACTTGCCATTTACCCAACTTATTTAGACGGTCTTCTATATGGCTACGAATTGCGGGGGTAATTTCCATTTGTTTGCTGGTAATGTTCATTAACATATATAGTTACCTCTTTAATATTGCTCCGTCTTTGTTGTAACCAGCATAGCGCTCTTTTGCGTAAAAAGAATGATCTAAATCACTTTTGTCGGGTGATTTCGGAAGTCAGTGGCAGAATTGTGATAGTCAAGGAAGATATGGAGAATATTTGTTGCGAAAGGGGGGGTTATGCATCATTATCGATCAGTTTTGGTATTATAAACTGAGTGATAATTCTGAAATGTGAGTGATTATGAGCACGTCGGGTTTGTCGTCCAACTGCTCCGTCACACCGTCATCACGTAAAATATCGTGGGTCGCCTCGCTCTCCCATTGGGCGCACGCCGGTGATTATATTTGGCACTGCCCTGATCTTGAGGAAGAGAAGAGGCGTTATCATGGCACATGATAGGCTTTAGATGTTTATATCAGAAATACATTCTATCGCACCACTTTGCAAAATGCGCTGGACTTTGGGGGTCACATTCACATTATGACTGACAGGGAGTACCTCAACGCCGGAACCAATGAAAACAGGGATGGTAGTGATAAACAGTTGTTGCAGCTCACCAGCCTCGGCAAAATAAGCTGCCGTTTTTCCACCACCAACCAGCCAAACGTTCTGTCCCCTAGAGGCGCACTTTGCTTGTGCGGCGATAACACGAGCTTCTCCTTGCACAAGTGTTATATCCAGACCCGGGGGTATCGGTAAATCTCGACTGGTCATGATAAAAGCGGGAATATTTTGATAAGGCCAATCACCGGACGCGTTTTTTATGATCCAATGATAGGTCTCGCGCCCCATGATCACCGCCCCAATAGTCTGATAGAAGTCATCGTAGGGCGTCGCATCATCCCCCAGCGTGAAATTTTCTAACCAGTCTAACTGGTGTTGTTGAGTGGCAATATAGCCATCCATGCTAGAGGCAACGTAATAAACTAGCTTCGACATTCTTTTTCCTTAATAGCTTGTTTAAGCACGCCAAACCAAAAACTGTTAAATGGGAAAATAGACATATATTCAGGAACTCAATTCAATGTCAATAAATTAAATTTTATATGTGAAAAATAATCACAAAAGATGTGACATTATTGAAATTCAAAAGATTGACTATTCACGCTAACATCGAGGCATTCTATAAGGGAAAATTTAAAGAAGCTGAAAGAACAAATAATATTTTCTCGCTTTGGTTACAAAGGATAAATGGAAGGCATTATGATACAAGGCCTTGATAGCAAAGTTATCATTATCACTGGAGCAGGCTCTGGTATAGGATTATCTACAGCGACTGCATTTTTATCTGCGGGAGCTCGAGTAATTGCTGGGGATATTAACCTTAGCCAATTACTTAGCCTTCCAGTTAATGACAAATTAGTACCTTGTGAATTTGATGTTTGCAATTTGGATAATATCAATGAGGTAGTAAAAAACGTTATTGAACGTTATGGTTCGATTGATGTTTTGGTCAATAATGCTGCATCAGTTCAGCCCCGAAAAGGTTTCCTTGATGTCAAGGATGAAGATTGGCATACCACCATTGATATCAATCTTCTTGGTTATATCAGAATGGCTAGAGCTGTTCTACCTTATATGCAGAGTAGGAAAAGGGGTGTCTTACTCCACATAGCCTCAGAAGCGGCTCTAATGCCGAACATGAACTTACCTGACTACAGCATTCTGAAATCTGCTGTACTCTCATTATCAAAGGTAATTTCCCGTGAATTCGGGAAAGATGGCATTAGATCTAATGTCGTATCACCGGCCTTTGTGCGCACCGCTGTTTATGACAAGTCGGGGGGATTAGGAGACGAACTTGAGCGGAAATATAAAATTGGTCGGGAAGAAGCAATCCAGCGTTATACAGAGGATGTGGGGGTTGCTGTAGGTCGATTAGGTAAACCGGATGAAGTTGCATCACTTCTCCTATTTCTCGCATCGGATGCTGCGGCATTTATCACTGGCGCAAATTATCTCGTTGACGGTGGGGTTACTCCTTTTATTTAGAAGTTGACATAAACACATATCAATCAGGCTGATTAAATAGAGGTTAATATGAATATCAATTTAGAGGGAAAAACTGCCATTGTGACGGGCTCAACTGCCGGAATCGGATTGGCAATAGCTCATGGGCTTTATCAAGCTGGAGCTTCAGTTGTTTTAAATGGAAGAAGTGAAGAACGACTGGTCAAGGCTATGGCAACATTTCCCGACTCTACCCGTCTGTCCTATGTTTCTGCTGATGCAGGAACAGCAGGAGGATGTGAGCTCATTTTCGAGAAACATCCAGAAATAGACATTCTTGTTAATAATGCGGGGGTTTTCTCACCTCGGTCAATTTTCGAACTGACGGATGATGAGTGGATTAATTATTTCAATATAAACGTTCTGAGCGGAATTCGGTTATCAAGATTTTATGTCCCTAAAATGATGAAGAAAGGCTGGGGACGGGTGGTTTTCATCTCCAGTGAATCAGCACTACAAATTCCTACCGAAATGCCACATTATGGCTTGACCAAAACAGCTCAAGTCGCAGCGGCTCGCGGGTTTGCTCAAGCAGCTTCGGGAACAGGAGTGACCGTTAATAGTATTCTCCCTGGACCAACTCAGAGTGAAGGGGTTGAACGGTTTATTCGAGAACTTATCCCGGATCCAACACTCTCAATCGAAGAGGCGGGTAAACGCTTTATTGAAACCGCTCGCCCTGCATCATTACTTGGCAGACTTGCTACAGCAGAAGAAATTGCGAATACGGTTATCTTCTTATCGTCAACACAAGCATCAGCAATCACAGGGACTGCTTTACGAGCCGATGGCGGTGTTATCCAGAGTATTTTTTGATAACAGTAGAATTACTGGTTAATTAAATTATGCAGGAAGGATGAGGCCCCCTCATCCAGCACTTGCTATTATCGGCGGGTATATTATGAATATTGATGTAGGCAAATGTTTACCAGATTTTAAAAGACCCTCTCTACCATCACTGACTGGAATGAGGTTTCTGGTTGCGCTATTCATCGTATTTTTAAAATATATCCTGTGCATGTCGTTACATGGGGGATAGCAATGATATTAGGATTTGTAAATTTTAGTAATCTAGACATATGGCTACCGAATTTATTTTTGGTTCATTCGTGGTTTTCACAGATGTCTGTATTTGTGAGTGTTAACCCGCCGAGTTGGTCTTTATGTTCGGAACTTCTTTTTTATGCGTTGTTCCCACTATTATTAAAGCCTGTTCTTAATATTAAAACTCAGCATTTATGGATGTCATTTTTTTTATCTTTTATTGGATTGATCGCGTATCAGTTTTTTGTTGATGATTTTGTTCCAGCAATACCTAAACTTGAACTATGGCCGTTATCTGAAAATCAATGGTGGTTATCATATAATTATCCACCAGGGAGACTTTTTGAATTTATCATTGGGATGATCCTATCAAGAATTGCCATTGAGGGATTATGGAAAAATGCATCGGTGAAAATAGCAATCATAGCAGCTGTTATCGGATATATGCTGGCGTTATATGCACCATTCCAATATGGCCTAAATGTTACCACTATAATATCTATAGCAGTGATTATTCTTATCTTAACAAAAATGGATTTATCTGGTGAGAAAAACTTTCTAAGTAGCAATGTTATGATCTTATTAGGTGAGATTTCGTTCGCCTTTTACATGGTACATTACTTGGTTCTAGTATTCATTAAAAAGCATTTTATTCATAGTAGCCTTGATTTCATCTCATCAATGGTCATGCTACTCATTTCTCTAATGGTTTCTATTTTATTAGCTTGGCTGATATATGTGTTTGTCGAGAAACCAGTAATGAAATTTGCCAAACAAAAAATCACAAATAACAAGCCGCTGCTTGGTGATATGTAAACAGTTCTCATATGTAAAATAAGGAAGTAAGATAATGCCTTTAGTTATATATATGTTCACCATTTGTTCATTCGCAATAGGATTTACTGAATTCGTTACTATAGGATTAGTTTCAGCGATCGCTGATGACCTTCATCTTAACATAACATCGGTAGGTCTTTCAGTCACAGCTTACGCTCTTGGTGTCGTTATTGGTGCCCCTATTCTTACAGCCTTAGCCAACAAGTGGAATAGGAAGAAACTACTCATTACTGCCATGAGCACCTTTATCATTGCCAATTTAATTGCAGGGATGTCGTATAATCTGACAATGTTACTCTTTGGTCGATTACTATCAGGGTTGGCGCATGGTGTCTTCATTGCAGTTGCTGCTGGTGTCGCAACAAGATTGGTTCCTGAGAACAAATCTGGGGCAGCTATATCACTCGTATTTGGTGGTGCCACAGTAGCAATGGCCTTTGGTGTACCACTTGGAACGTGGATGGGGAGTGTTTTCCATTGGCAAATTATTTTCTTGATGTTAAGTATCTTCGGATTTATAGGAACAATAGGTCTTTTGAAATTAATGCCTCATGAAGGAAATAAATCAGATAAAGAACCTGGTGGGATATCTAAAAACCTGGCTGTCATCCTCAATCCTCGTTTATTAGGCGCCGCGTTGATCCCAATGGTGTCATATACAGGATCATTTACTCTTTATACTTATATTTCCCCGGTTCTGAGAGACATGACACACTTAGAAGTCACTATGGCTAGTTTACTTCTTTTTACCTTTGGTATCGGTGCAGCCATTGGTAACTATGTTGGTGGGGTATTAACTGACAAATTAGGAAATGATAAAGCCTCTTTGACGATGTTAATTGGTATTGGAGTAACATTACTTCTCACTTGGTTTGGCTCAAGTGATGTCATCATGATTTCAATATTGATTACTCTACTTGGGTTAACAACGTTTGGGGCTATATCGCCATTACAGTCAAGGATTATTGATCTTGCTAAAAAACATAGCCCTGATTCCGTTGATACTGCTTCTGGAATGAATATTGCTGCATTCAATGCAGGTGTTGTATGCGGATCTTTATTAGGTGGGGTAGCAATTAATACTATTGGACTGACAAGTCTATCGTGGGTAGGTTCTGTTATAACGGTGATAGCTATAGCTATCCTACTTGTCCAGATGAATATGGATACAATGAGGTCTGTGAGCAAATCAAATGGCCCCGTTTTATCATCAGGTGCTGATGGTGAATAGCGAAGCGGAACGGGTTCACGAACAGCGCTAACCACATTGATTGGCGTAATTTCATCTACCCATTCAGGTAAAACGCGAACCAGGCGCTTCGAGCGAATAAGTGGGGCTACACCCCACATTTCGCGTAAGCCATTTTGCCAACATTGTTCAACACGCCCGCTGTCTGCCACTCTAGAAAACGGCGATGAGCGCTGTTTGAAGAGCAAATTCCCGTGGCATTGAGGGCATCCACTGACATCTGGTTCTCAAGACAAAGAAGATAGCCGCCATCGCGGCACGGTTATCGACGCAATGACGATAGCACCTCAAAGGATGATGGGTTTTATGTTCAGGCAGTAACGGTTCCATTTTTTGCCAAAGCTCATCGGAAATGATCCATTGTGATGTCGTTTTGTTGCTTATAATCATCACTAAATGGAGGTCAATAAAACGACGGAATAACTATACTACAAAATACCTTTTGAGATAGGCTCTTAATGATTATTTTACAGAGAAATAAATAGTTGATTTGTTAATATCAATTATTAATGCGATTTAATCGCATAGTTATTTCTACTGGTGATAAACATTAATTATATTTCTCAATGTTAATCTGATGTGAAAATACATATACCTATCGTAATTGAAGATGCTTGATTTTTCACCCACATTAGCTCATGTTAACAACCATGAAAATTCATCATTGACTGCAAATTTGATGCACGCCACCGCGCAACTTGACCTACCGCCCTATAGCCCAAATCTCAATCCGATTGAGCGATTATGGAAGTACGCGAATGAGCAGATACGCAACAATGTCTATTTCCCGGATGAAAACGTTCCGTGAAACATTTCATCATTTTTTTCATGTCACCTTACCCGAAAAAGGACAGGAATTAGTTACCCGGCTGACTGATAATTTCCAGACTTTAATTCCTGCATCTTCAAGTTAATTGCGTATAGTGATAAGGATACAGGGCTCGGATGACATCATTGCGGTATAGATGGGATGGTTAATGCGACAAGTCACTTTTGTTGCCATCGCTTCCGCTCCATTTTGTGAAGTCTTATGTAAGTCGAGAAGTTAACAACTTCACCACATCATCCACCGATGGTAAAGACGGATGACTCACCATGCGCTGTAACGCAGTATCATAGTTTTCATGCCAAACCGGTTGAATCATTTCGTAACCGTCTTCACACAGTTGGTTAACGTTGCGGCGTACAGCCGCTTTCTCCCACATCACGGCTCCCATTACTGGGAAGAACAACACCGGAAAATTTGCAGCAAGCACTACCGTGGTCAAGCGATTCGGTGCTGCACCTTGAGCGACTGAGGCCAGTGTATTCGCCGTTGCTGGCAACACTGCCATGATGTCATGGTCAGCAACAATTTTTGAAGGCTTGTCATTAGGCCAATCAGCTGGTTTTTCACCCGCAATCACACGGTCAGCCCACAATCCCAATGTTTCAGCAGGAATAAATAGTTCCGCTTGCCGGGTCATCAACACGGTTAACGAACAGTGAATATTCTTTTTAATCGCTTTCAGGTATTCAGGAAGATAAGTGATATCCACCGAGCCGGTAGCACCAATTAAAATCCGTTTCTTCCCCGTCATAAACGTTCTCCACACAAAAGTTTCGTTAATAGTCACAATCATGAAAGTAAAAGCTGCTGCTTTTACTTTCATGTATCCAGTACCTGTTAGAATTACAATGTGCCTGGAGGTGCTTCGCCCCAGCCCCATTTTTTAACCGTTTCCCGCTTAGGGCGCGGAGCTTTCGGTTGTGAATTCGCTTGGGCGCGACGCGATCCCCACTCAATATAAGCGGCAAATGCAGAACGGAATTCAGGATCGGTAGGTAAGTTAACCTCGTCAGCACACTCCATCATTAAGTCCACCCAACGCTGTCGTTGTTCAGGTTGGATTCTCCTGCCACGATGTTTGGAAATCATGCCCTTAAACCCACCCCGATGAGCCGTGTAATTAGCCTCACCCCCCAGAACTTCTTCCAGCCAAATAGCTACATGCTCTGGGTGGTCACTCGCCATATGAGCAAACATCGGCGCTAATAACTCATCTTTTTCAACCTTGGCATAAAAGGCCGTCATGAGTTTTTGCAATACTTCTCTCCCACCCATCCATTCAAATAAAGTTGGTGTATTTTCTGACATAAGTACTCCAGCAAAGTTAATTGATGATGATTCAGATGAATTGATTACTTAACCTAACTCCAGAGAAGCCAAGGCATTAATTCCTAACTGATAGTCGACAAGAGGCTCTCCACGATACATCCGGCAAGTATGAAACAACGTCTTGAATCCTAAAGCGTTGGCAAATGCGATGGTTTGCTGAGCATATTCTGGAATATCCAGTGTGACATTTGTCTGCTGCGGTATCTCATTCATTGCAGCTAACATCAGCGTTTTCATACTGTGTTCATTAACAGCATAGAAGGGCCCGATTCGATACCCGTCATCGGAAGGGCGTAAACCAATTACGCCTTCAATCCCTTTATTGCCCACTTTCAGGAGACCTTTGCGTCCCTGTCCGAAAAACCATTCGGCAAGTAAACTGGCACGAGAATACCCAACGAAGCTCTCGTCATAATGAATCACAGAAGCAATGTTTTTTTGATCAACGAGTTCAATATTGTGTAGCTCGACAATGTTTTTAGTCGCAGCCCCCGCCATGCGGAAAGTGTGATAATGTGTTTTAAACCCCCACTTCTTATAATTGGCTTCTTGAGCAGGCATACCATCCAAGCCAATACAGCGCCCTTCAGCATGTTCAATTGCTATACGCCAAACAGCCAAGCCAAGCCCTTGGCCACGAAAATCGGGATTAACAATATAATGACCGACATGAGTGTAATTTTGCGTGTAGTTCACCGCAGATATCGAAGAGATCGGCTTATCTTGCCAATAACCGATATAAAAACCCTGTGTATCCACGTTAAGGAAACGACCTGCGTCTCCTTTCCCAAGATCCCAGCGCTCCTGACGTGCCATTTCCTCTACTACCTGCCATGTTTCGGGTGTAGCGACGCTTACCTGAAATTGGCTTTCAGGGGAATTGGTTATTTTACTCATATTATCTCCTGGCCAGATAAGTAACTGAGGTTACAGCCCCATAGACTTACTGATAAACTCTTTAAGCACTTCACTCGTGCCACCATAAATAGTTTGTACCCGACTATTTGTCCAGGCTTTACCTATATATGATTCACTCATATAGCCAGCCCCTCCATGCAACTGCAAACAGCGATCGGCCACTTTGATCTGAAGTTCGGTAGTCCAGAGTTTAATTCTTGCCGCATCAATAACACTAAGGCTTTTCTGGTTAAAGCGATCTATGGCATCGTTTAAATACACCCTGGCTATTTTTATCTCCGTATCCAGCTTAGCCAACATAAATCTATTCGCTTGAAATGATCCGATAGGCTGCCCGAAAGCCTTGCGCGTTTTTACCCATGCCAACGTTTTTTCGAGCAGATATTCCGCCGTAGCAACAGCAACGGTCGCAATGCTCAATCTTTCTCGTGGCATTCCTCCCATAAGATAGAAGTTACCAATATTCTCACGACCAATAAGATTTTCGCAGGGAACCTGACAAGCGGTGAAATGAAGATCAGCAGTATCACTGGCATGCCAACCTATTTTTTTCAGCAGTGGCCCGCGCTCAAAACCTGGCGTGTTTCGTTCTATAATCAGCAAACTGATACCCTGCCCGCGTGACGCTTCTGAGGTTCTAACTGCGGTCAGAATAAGATCGGCATTAATCCCATTGGTGATATAGCTTTTGTGGCCATTGACAACATAGTGCTGCCCTTGCTTTAACGCAGTCGTCTCAATATCCGCCGAATCCGATCCACCATTGGGTTCGGTAATGGCGATCGCCGCAATAAGTTCGCCGCTGCACAACCCTGGTAGCCAACGAGCTTTCTGCTCATCGGTACCGTGACTGTCTATATAGCTGGCAATGACATCATTATGCGAGATAATGACTGGCGCGGTCATCTCGGCGCGGATTAACTCCTCCGTCAAGACAGCAGCATAGTGATAATCAAGCTTATGCTGGCCGCCCAATTCACGGGAAACGCCCAATCCTAATAATCCCGCGTCACCTGCGTGTCGCCAAAAATTACGTCCAATCAGTCCGTTAGCTTCCCACTCAGACAGAAAAGGTTTAGCCTTATGCGTCAAGAAATCACGGCAGGTGAGCCGAAAATGTTCTAACTCTTTGTTTTTCATATTATCCTCATAAAGATTCCGCTACTAATGCCGGTGTCTCTGGTGTCTGTAAAAATAGCGCCTTTACCAGGTCAAAATAGTTATAAATGGCGAAATGGCCCCCTTCGATAAGATGCAGCTGGGTGGTGGCAAACGTGTGATGCCGCCACGCTGCTTGCATTTCTTCGGTGACATGTTCATCTTTATCCGCTGAAATAATGTCTAAGGGTTGTGACACTTTTTTATCTGCAAACGCTAGAAACTGATGGCGCAAGATATAATCGGTACGGAGCGAGGTCACTAACCTGCGGGCGAAGGCGGGTTCATTGAGAATGCTCTCCGGCGTCCCGTTATCCGCCCGCATTTTTGAAATGATTTGCTCGTCCGTCCACAAATGCCGGTCATCATCAGCCTGTATACTCGGCGCAATGGAACCTGAAATCACGGAAAATAACGGGTGCATAGCGTAGTTTTCCGATAATGCTGCACTCACAATAAAACTCAGCACACCACCAAAACTATGACCAAACGTCACCCATTCAGTCACCCCAGCCTGCTGGCGATTGATAAAATCCACATGAATATCTGTGCAGATCCGATCGACTAACAACGGCAAATTATCGATCACCTTTTCATGGTTCAACATGTCACGGCCAGGTATTTCGATAGGCTTGAACACTAGACTGGTATCCTCCTTGAAACGGCTGAGCCAAGTGCGATAAACGCTCGCGCTAGCACCTGCGTGTGGGAAGGCATAAATAACGCGTTTGGGCGTAGACGGATTCATACATGGCTCTCCAGTAAGAAAGAGGCGATACGCTCGGCGACCATCACAGTAGTGAGGTTCGTGGGCATGGAGGGGATACAAGGGAAGAGTGATGCATCAGCAACAGTGATTTGACTCAGACCGTGCAGGTTACCCCGTTCATCCGCTGCTGTGTGTGGATCGCTTGCGCATCCCATCCGTATCGTACCAGAAGCATGCCAGCCAGGGCTGACTAGGTTCTTGATGGCATTTTGCATAACTTCATCATTGTTGATCATTGCTTCAGACCAGAATTGGATGCCGTCGAGATAAGCCGCAAGCTCAGGGTGATTGATCAACCGCCACATTTGACGTACCCCCCCGATCAAACGTGCAATGTCCTCCGGTTCTTGTGATAAAGGCAGATCGATCATCGGCAGTTGCTGACTATCTCTGCTCTGGATAAACACCCGTCCTTTGGATTTGGGACGCATAAGCATCACAGAAGCACCGACTAGACGCGGATAATCGATGCGATTCTGAAAACCGGGTACAGTCTTACTTGCTACGTTGTTCATTAATCCCAATTGCACATCAATCTGAGTATCGTAGCCACTGCTCAAGCGCGCCGCAGTTTGCCGCCACGGCGTTTTCTGGATGCTATTTCCAGATTTGGGGAGCGCCCATAGTACTACCGAAGCGTGATCGGATAGATGGTTACCAACGGCAGGCAGATCGGCAACCACGGGAATATCCAGTTGCTGTAACAAACGCGTATCGCCAACGCCTGAACGCTGTAGGAGCGCCGGAGAGCCTATTGCCCCGGCGCACAGCACAATCTGATGAGCGCGGTAAGTGATGTAGTCCCCGTTGTGTGATACTTCTACACCAACCGCTTTGCCTGCGTTAAACAGTACTCTCTCAACCGTCATGTGCGGGAGGATCTGGAGGTTTTCCCGCTCGCGAGCTGCAGAAAGATAAGAGCGGTAAAGATCGTATCTTTCCACACCTTGCACCACATTGGCGGGCACGACACCCACCGCCGCATGCTCTCCATCATTTAGATCGTCAATAAAAGCGATGCCATTCTGCTGGCATACATCAGCAAAGGCTTGTTCCAACGGCAAGATCTCGTCTCCTGCGGGCCTGCGCAATCTTAGCGGCCCTTGGTAACCGTGTAGTGCAGAATCAGGACGATCAACATCATTTTCCAGCTTCTTGTACCACGGCAAAACGTCACTCCATGCCCATTGGCGACACCCCATATTTACCCAATGGTTAAAATCGCTGGGAAAGGCTCTTAAGGCCACGGCACCGTTAATCGCAGACGATCCGCCCATGACTCTCCCCAGGCAATAGCTAAAGGCTTTACGCCGGTTACGAGCTAACGGCTGATGAGATTCAGACTGGACGAAATGGGAAAATCGCTCGGCCCCATGCACATTGGCTTCGTATGACCAGTTATAGCCTTCAAGAACCAGACGGGAAGCGTCCAGCAACGGGCTATCGGGTTGAGTAACGTCAGAATCCTGCCCTGCCTCAAGCAATAAAACCCGGTGTTTGCCGTTTTCGGAAAGACGAGAAGCCATCACACACCCTGCTGTCCCACCACCAACTACAATAAAGTCATAATCAACCGACTTTGGAGCCGGTTTAAATGGATGCGTCATACGTATTGCTCCTGAGCCTTGTCCGATATACTGGAAAGGATGCGCGAAAAATCACGCACAGAGGCATTCATGAACAGGCTTTCGATCATATCCTGTTCACTGGATGGGCCTACTTTGAAGGTTTCGCGTACAGCGCTCAACAGCCCCACAGCGTGCAATGAATCGCCGCCAATGTCGAAAAAGCCATCAGTGACATCAAAATCATTGTGTTGAAGCTGTTTTGACCATAAGTCGAACACACGGGCTTCAAGCTCATCGGCGGGTTCGTTCTTGTCCGCAGTAGCCGCGGCTTCCCCCCATAACACGGGCAAAGCGTTACGATCTATTTTTCCATTACTGGTCAATGGCATACTGTCCAGTAATACAAACCAAGTTGGTACCATATAAGAAGGGAGATGTGCTTGAGCAAGCCCGCGTAGTTCACCTTCCAATACATTTTTCTCGTTCTCGCTAGTCTGGTGTTTAGGCACAATATAAGCAGCTAACTGTTTTTGACCGGTTTTCGGATGGCTGACCGCGTTGATTACGACGTGGTTCGCCTGCGGATGTCCCAACAGGCAAGCTTCTATTTCACCCAGTTCGATACGATAACCGTTAATTTTTACCTGATTATCTTCACGCCCTAGGATCTCAATCAGCCCTTCATCAATATAGCGCCCCAAATCGCCGGTTCTATACAGCCGTTCGCCTGTGAGCGGATGGTTAAAGAAACTCGCTTGCGTTTTTTCAGCATCGCCTAGGTAACCTTGCGCTACCCCCTCGCCAGCAATGAATAGCTCGCCGGTGACCCACTTGGGACAAGGTTCAAGCCATTCATTGAGTACATGGAATTGCTGATTAGCTAATGGCTTACCATAAGGAATGCTTTTCCAGGTGCTATCTACGTGCCGGATAGGGTAAACAATTGACCAGATCGAGCCTTCTGTCGCACCCCCCAGGCTGATCACATCAACACCGTTGATGGCGGCTTTGATTTGATCCGGCAGGTTGACCGGGATCCAGTCTCCACTCATCAGCACTAGGCGCAAAGAGCTATTGGTAAGTAACGAACCTGCTCGCTCAACTAGTGCTTTCATCGGTGCCGGAACGCTATTCCACAAAGTTACCCCGTGTTTGGTGATCTGTTCGGCCCATATTTTCGGATCATTAGCCTCATATTCCGCAGTAAACAGGATGCTGCCACCGGCCCCCAAAACCCCAAAGTAATCATAAACGGACAGATCGAACCCTGCAGGCGCAACGGAGAAGACGCGGTCATGTTTATTGACATTGAAACGACGATTAATATCCAAAATCGTATTAGCGGCATTGCGGTGCGTAATCATCACCCCTTTTGGCTCACCGGTAGAACCGGAAGTAAAGATGATGTAGGCCAAATCATCCAGTGTCTGTTTTGCCACTGATGCAGGAAACTTCACCGGTGCAGTGCTATCAATGACTACACCGATATTGATTAATCCATCTATTGGTTCCAAGCCAGCAGGTGTCACGATGGCTTTTGCAGCACAGCGCTCAATCAATTTCGCTTTACGTTGCACAGGAAGTTGTGGGTCAATCGATACATATGCCGCACCCGCGAATAGTACGCCCAGAATGGCTGCCAGCATTTCCGGTCCTTGCGGCAAAGAAACAGCTACAATGTCACCTGGTTCAATTGTGACAGCAGAGCTCAGTTGCTCGGCAACGTGGTTACCGCTGGTGATCAACTCCCCGTAGCTAACCTCTCTTTGCCCCTGGATAACCGCTGTTTTAGTAGGAAACTGGCGTGCTGCATGTAAAATCAAGTCCTGCAACAGTGCAGGTGGATTCTTATCATACGTCGCATTCGCGGCCTGCCTTTCCTGCCAGTCGGCCATGCTTAAAGTTACCACTGCACCCTGCTGTGACCAAATCTGCGGGTTTTCACCACAGGCGTTCAGCAGTTTAATGGCAGCTTCAAACATCATTTCTGGCATCCCTGTCGGGAACAGTCCCTCGACGAAGTTCCAATTCATTACCAGATCACCATTGATACGTAATAACTGGTTTTCGAGCCAGACTCCGGGCGTTTGGGTGCTACTATACTTAACTGTCGCCGTACCTTCCCAGGCATAGTCGGTGACTATATCTTGTAGTTCCGCATTCAAGGTATTGCTGAAAACTACCGGGAAGGAGAGTGCCCGTCCTCCCTGACTCCGACGCGTCATCTCGCGTAGAACTTGGATACCATTGAATGAAGAATGCCAGTAGTTCACCAGTTGTTCAGTCTGTAACATCACTAAGCGTTGACCAAATGTCGCCGATTTACCATCCTTAACACACAATAGGCTTGACTGAATATAATTCCCTACGCTTTGTTGTACTTCTGGGAAATAGTTACGTCGCGCATGCTGGGTTAAAGTGAGGGTAAAATTCTGGCGGCGGGACCACTGCCGCAATGTTTCAACATAAACGCCAAGAAAAAGCGTTTCCAGGGTAATCCCTTGTTCTGTCGCGCTCTGGCGGAGCTTATTGACTAATTCAAGTGGGATCGGGTGTGAAAACGTTTTAAACGTGGGCTTTTTGATTAATTCTGGCGATTGATACAGCGGTAATTCAGGTGCTGTATCAATCGCATTTATTTTCTTTAACCAATAATTCTTATCCCGATAACCTTGTGCACTTTGCAGAAGTTGCTTTTCTCTTTCAATATAATCGGCGAAATTAAATTTTGGTGCAGATTTTACTCGTTGGGGGTTTTTATAAAACAGCCACCAATCCCTCATCACTATTTTCACACTAAGCAAATCAAGAAACATGAGTTCAAAACAGAGATGTAAACGAACCTTCTTATTCTTCAGCAGGGAGGCTCTGATTTCGAAAGAAGGCGAGATAGCTAACGAACGTAAATGCGTCTCCATGTCACTTCGTGTACTATTAATAAATACCTGTAACTGTTCATCATCCATATCTTGGCAATCTGTCACGGCAATCTCATAATGTTCAAGAACCGCAGAGATACGTTGACGGCCACTATCGATCAGCTCAGCACGTAGCATAGTATGAAGGGATAATGTTTGATTCAAGGCCGCATTGAGCCGCTGAAGGTCGGGGTTAAAAATTTCTACTTCAAAATAATAATGTGTCGCAATCCCTCCTAAGGGCATCCCCGCATTGCGACCAATTAAATAAGCGTATTGAATATCGGTTAGGGGAAATGAATCATATTCTTTTCTTTCTACCGTATTATCAAATGCGACTAAATCATCTACAGGTAATTTTCCGTTGAGCAATTCATTTATTTTTACAGAGTTTTCCTCAACGGAATCTTCAGCCTGATTGATGATGAGACCATTTTCTTCCACTGAAAGTTTCAAACCAATTCTACTGGCCGATTCCTGCATTATTTGCATAGATAACTCCTATGAAATTATTTGATAAAAATAGCATGTAAGAGCGTTACTCATCGATTCAAGAGTAATGAAAATCAGAGTAACTAAAATTTATAGATAAAAAATCCACAAAAATACTTTAATAGCAAACTCAAAAGGTTATTAAGGGCAAGCATCGAATATATTTTTTTCTTTCTACCGTATTATAAAATGCGACTAAATTATCTACAGGTAATTTTCCGTTGAGCAATTCATTTATTTTTACAGAGTTTTCCTCAACGGAATTTTCAGCCTGATTGATGATGAGACCATTTTCTTCCACTGAAAGTTTCAAACCAATTCTATTGGCCGACTCCTGCATTATTTGCATAGATAACTCCTATGAAATTATTTGATAAAAATAGCATGTAAGAGCGTTACTCATCGATTCAAGAGTAATAAAAATTAGAGTAACTAAAATTTATAGATAAAAAATTCACAAAAATACCTTAATAGCAAACTCAAAAGGTTATTAAGGGTAAGCATCGAATCGATGAGATGTTAAAAGCGTCTGAGATAAAGCCGTACTAAGCATCTGTCGCACATATCAATCACTCAATGAGTTTGTTGATTGTTTGAATGATACAGTAGTGTGTTTTACCACGTCAAGCATAAACATCATAATATATAACAATTTGATATCATAAAAAAAACATGACATAAATAACATAACAATTTGAATTTATTCAAATAAAAATAAAATATCAGTATTGATCATGAAAAAAATCATTACTTCACCCCCAAAAAAAGAAAAGAAAATTTAATATTAATTCCTACGTGTTTTTATCTTCACCTTGACAATATCAAACTGATATGAACAATATTCAATTAATCAATTGAATGTTTTTTATTGAGATGTGAAAATAATTAATAAAGTTAAGAAGAAAATCGACCCAGCTAACAAATGATAAGCAAGGTGATAAGATGAGTAATAGCTTTATGACAGATAACCGCGATTCGGCACCTTCTGGAAGCGTGGCTCCACCATTAGCTACTAGTATTCCAGTAGAGGAAAATAGCGCTTTGGTGTTTGCTATCCTTGCCACGATTCAGGCAACATTGATTTTTACTATTGTCATGATTGGGGTTCCACTGCCAGCTATTGGCTCAGAATTCCAATTGGTTCAAGCTGAACTGGTGTTGGTGAGTGCCGCCTATGGGCTGCCATTTAGCGGTCTACTGTTGTTTGGCGGGCGGCTGACTGATCGTTACAGTGGAAGAAAAATGTTTACTTGGGGAATGCTGATTTTCGGCCTTGCGTCGCTGAGCGGCATGTTCGCTTCCACCTATTGGACCCTGGTGGCAATTCGTTTCCTTCAAGGGATCGGTGCTGCGCTTACTGCACCAGCCCTGATGGCATTATTGCGCCAACTCTACCGCGACGTGGGCCAGTTCAACCATGCAATGGCAACCTGGGGCGGAGTATCGGTATTGGGAGGTGCCGTTGGTTTCCTCTCATCAGGCATCGTCACCACATGGTTATCCTGGCGTTGGATGTTCATCGTTCCGGTTATTGT
Organism: Xenorhabdus poinarii G6; assembly: GCF_000968175.1. Taxonomy (NCBI): domain Bacteria; kingdom Pseudomonadati; phylum Pseudomonadota; class Gammaproteobacteria; order Enterobacterales; family Morganellaceae; genus Xenorhabdus; species Xenorhabdus poinarii. The sequence continues at coordinate 2,612,648 of NZ_FO704551.1, read as the reverse complement.
TAGCGTGTTCGGCCTGCTTTTGGTGCGTGGCATGATGAAGCCGCTGCCCGTAAGTAACAACGATTCTCCAGGCTTGGATTTAAGTGGTGCCCTATTGGCGACCTGTGGCATTTCACTGTTCAGCTTTGGTCTGATCATGAGTGGTGAATATTCTTGGCTGGCTGTTCCAGTCTACCTGCCAGTTGCCGTTGGTCTGCTACTCATTTTCACATTTATGATCGTCGAGCGGCATGTTATCTCCCCTCTGTTGCCTCCTGGCTTTATCCGCAACCCTACGCGCATGACTGGTCTGATTGGTATTTTACTCGCTGCTGCCGGTATGGGGTTGATTACCTTTTTGCTTTCCCTGTATTTGCAACAGTTCCGCGGCTGGTCATCTTTCGCAACCTCTATGGCCTTTATTCCTTATACTGTTGGACTCTTGATCATGAACCGTGTCGCCGGGGCGCTCATTATGCGTTTCGGCGCTCTTCAGATCACTATTGTCGGCCTAGTGATCGGTGCCGTTGGGCTGCTTTTATTGGCACAGCTCAATGAGCAAACCCACTATGCATTTGGTTTGTTACCTGGCTTATTTATTCTCCCCGCAGGGGCGTCTTTGGTCTTTTCTGGCAGTGCGGTGCTCTCAACGGCAAATGTTCCCTTATGTCAAGCGGGCCTTGCGGGCGGTGTAATGAACACATCGATGGAATTAGGTCCAACGATGGGGCTGGCTGCATTCATGGCGGTAGCGGCAACCCAGACGAACGTGGTTAATGGTTACGCATGGGCGTTTGGCTCGGCAGCAGGCATTTATTTGCTGACTGCGATAGGTGCGCTAATTTTAATGAGGAAAATCAATCAATCGTAATAATCTGAATACCACCGGATCCGCAATGCTGAGTATTAGGATCTGGTGGTATTCCCGTGGCCAGTTATACCGATAAACCGCGAAAATGGGAAGATTACCGGTTAGTTTTCACTTCCAGTCCGGCGGCTTTCCACTCAGGAAATCCATCTTCCAGGCAGCGGGCAAGAAACCCATTGGTGTGCAGGGTCTCAATGGCGTTGAGAGAGAGAACGCAGTAAGGTCCGCGACAATACGCAACTACCTCCTGTTCTTTAAGCAGTTCAGACAGGCGACCCTCAAGCTCTTCAGCCGGAATATTGACCGCTCCGGGCAGGTGACCGGAAGCGAACTCTTCCGGTGAACGCACATCCAGCAGGGTAATATCTCCCTCATTCAAGCGGAGTAACAGCTCTTCGCGAGAAATCGATTCCAGCCGTTCACGCTGACTGAAAATATCGGTAACGAATAACGTGATCTCGCTATGCCGGTATTCCACATATTGCCGAATCGCCGTCAAGATATTTTGGACTGGCCCACTACCCAAACGGTAGTAGACATTTTTCCCTTCCCGGCGTGATTGTACAAACCCCGCACGCTTGAGATGTTGAAGATGCTGAGAAGCATTGGCTATCGTAAGGCCAGACAATTCCGCTAGCCTTTCGACCGGTCTTTCTCCCTGTGCGATATGTTCAAGTAACAGCAGACGATGTGAATTCCCCAAGGAACGTGTCACTTCTGCAAATTCGTTAAAAACTTGACGTTGACTATCACCATTGAGTGTTGGCATACTGTTTCTATTACCTCATCATTCAATATAATAATTGACAATAATCATACCAAAGGTTGCAGAGGCTAACCAGTTGACCGTTGCTTTCTTTTGACCTGAAGTGTGTTACAAAACAGGTTACGTTCTCGGACGCTGGTTAGGGCTGGCTTGAACATCCCGCATTCCTGACGGCGCTTGCCATAGGTATTATCAGCGTCGTTGCCCCTTTCTTTATCATGCAGCCTGGATTCGGTTTTGGTTTTGCTGCATCCAAAAGACACCACGGCCTAATATAGCGCACCAACGTAGCTTGATTTCACTTGGTTCGTATGGAATTGGGATATACCTAAGTGCTATTTTACAGGCATAGTTTTTCGAAAGGCATAGCGCTTTCCGTTTTAGGTTCACTTAAAAATTAATTTAAAACAATGAATTATGAATATAACACGGAATCTTGTTTAATTTAATTGCAGTCTGTTACGTTAAAATATTTTTTTATTCAATATGTTAAAGTATCTTTAGGTTGTAGTTGAATCATAAAATATAAAGTTAACAGATTACTCTGACCTGTTTACTTCACAAAATAAAAAATTTTAATCTGCACCGGGCTATGGAGATATGAAATTGAACATTTTGGAATTTATTATTACTATTCTGCCTATTGTACTATCTCCTGGTGTCAGTTTTACCTTAGCGATGACCAATGTAGTTAGTCAGGGAATAAAAGGCCTAATCGTTGTTGTTTTAGGTACCGCTTTAGGTATTTATACACACGCTTTCCTTGCTGGTTTAGGTACAAGTAGTATCGTTGCTAAATACCCTCACATAATGAGTATTATAAATATAATTGGTACAGTTTACCTGATGTACATTGCTATTTTGCTGATAAAAAATGGGATATCTAACACCGCTAATTATCGTTATGGAATGGCTAAAAAAATCACAATAAAAGAAGCCTACATTGCCAATCTATTTAATATAAAAGCCATTATGTTTTATCTAACAGTTATACCTCGTTTTTCTGATGTTGCCATGCCCTATATCGATCACTTTATGATATTGGCATCAATTCATATTTTAATTATGGTACTATGGTTGGCTATTATGGCCTATTTAGTTTCTTTGGCCTCTAGTAAAATTAATTTACTCATTTTGAGTAAAACAATCAATATTATTGGTGGATGCTGCCTATTTTATTTTTCTTTGCATAACTACTCTAACTAAATCTCCGATCATTGCAGGTATGCTTGTGTTTTGCGATCGTCAATGAAACGGATGTATTTTATCGTCATGCTTTTGTCTTCCAAACATTGGGCTTCACGATGCGTGTCAAATTCTGTGTTATCGTGATTAGTTACCTTATATATTACCTCTCTCAGATTCAGGAAAAACTATTACCTAAATTACAAGAAATTTTATTAAATTAGAAGTTATTTATATGTCTAGTATAGTTGTTGATTGTAACAAAAATTCGTTGGTTTTTTTAGGCTGATACCGACGCGCGGCCTTGTCTTCTCCATATTAATAGGCTAATAAATTAACCTTGAAAATATGGCAGGGCGCGAGCATGCGTTGGTTGATATTCAGTCAAAGAAAACGCTTGCGCGAGAAACCGTACAACGTCGCTAAAACAATCCCTAGCCCGGCCATCAGGGAAACGGTAAAGCCACCACGAGGACCATAGATATCGACAAATTGTCCAGCAGTGGCAGCGCCCAAAGCGACGCCTGTATTGAGACCAGAAAGTAACCACGTTAATCCTTCCGTTAATTTTCTTTCTGGCACCATTTTTTCAACTAATGCCATAGATAGAATCATTGTTGGTGCAAAGAATAACCCCGCGATAAAAACAGCCAGAGATAAACTCGAAATACTATTAGCCATCAAAAAAGGAAGAGTAGTCAAAGCAGTCGCTAATCCTCCTATCAGGAGAAGTTTGTGTAATGGTGTTTTCAGTTTAAGGGCACCAAATATCAATCCTGCCAAACAAGAGCCTATAGCGTAAACAGACAACACGATACTGGCGGCTGCTGGACGTCCTACCTGTTCAGCGAAAGCAACGCTCACTATGTCTACAGTGCCAACAATAATCCCCATGAAGACAAGTAGTAATGCCAAAACCCATACACCAGAAATGCGAATAACGGAACCTTTTGTTTCCAAAGTAGCGTTATGAGCATTGACAGGGGGTTCTGTGTGCCTAAACATAACGAACAAATACACACCTAATGCTAACAGAATTGCGGCTGCGAGTGGTCCAGCTTGAGGAAAAACGGCTATGCTCAAACCAACCGATATCGGTGGGCCAGCAATAAACGATATTTCATCAAAGACTGTTTCTAGAGAGTATGCTGTTTGTAGTTGAGGTCGTCCACGATAGATAGCGGTCCATCGGGCACGAACCATCGCTGACATACTAGGCATAAAACCCGCCAAAATAGCACATAAAAAAAATGTCCATATTGGATAATTCCAATGTGTACACACTAAAAGAGATAATGTACCTAAGACACTGATCGTTGCCGCAATAGGTAACACTCGATATTGCCCATAAATATCGACTAAACGGGAAACTTGTGGGGTTAGCAATGCATAAGTGAATACAAAGGTTGCTGATACTGCTCCAGCTAATCCATAGCTACCACTTAGCTGTGATAGCATAGTTATAATACCGATTCCCGTCATTGGGAGTGGCATACGAGCGACAAAGCCAGCGAAGGAAAATCCTACGGTACCCGATGGCTTGAATAATTCACGATAAGGATTACTCATATTGTTTCTCATTGTGATAATGGGTTGTATAACGTTTTATCCAGGAATTAATATACGTCGCGTATGCTAAATAACATATCAACATACACAATGTATGTCAAAATATTGTTACAATATTAACCTTATGTCCTTTTATATTCGATAGTATTTAATTTATTTTCTATAAATACAATTAGTTACGTTATATTGAATATTGGGTGTAGCTATTTTGATAATCGTTAATCTATTACTGGGGGATAAATGACTCGGCGAACCCGTCTAGAAATGAAAGAAGAGACTCGAATTAAGCTATTGATAACTGCTCGCCATGCCTTTGGTTCTTTAGGTTACTTTAATACTTCAATGGATGATTTTACCGCTAAAGTGGGATTAACGCGTGGGGCGCTATATCATCATTTTGGTGATAAAAAAGGTTTGTTAATGGCTGTTGTTGAGCAAATTGACGCTGAAATGGATCAGCATCTACAGTCTATATCGGATAATACAATTGACTCATGGGCTGGATTTCGTGATAGATGCCGAGCTTATTTGGCAATGTCACTCAATTCAGAATTTCAACAAATCGTGTTGAAAGATTCGAGGATTGTTCTAGGAGATCGATTTAGAGAGTCGCAAACGCATTGTATTTCATCAATGAGAATTCTTTTGGAAAGAATGATTCTTGAAAAAAAGATAAAAGACGTTGATACAGATGTTTTGGCTTGTTTAATCAATGGGAGTTTAGTTGAAGCTGCTTTATGGATTGCTGAAGATACTGACCCAGAAACGAAACTTTCAAAAACGCTTTCTGCATTTGACTTAATGCTTGAAGGTTTAAAACGCAGTTAAGCGACGTTTGTGTGTAAGGTTTCAAATAGCTTCAGGTAGGGAAACCAGAGGTACAGAAAAGACATGAGCCGTAGGGGTTAACAACAAAGAAAGATGGTAAGACGTTAAGTATTAGGAAAAAAACGTTAACGTGCTTGGATGAAAAACAGTTTTTTGGAGCAGATATTACAAGCGGGTTTTGCTGATATGGATGAAATTTAAATATTCATATGGTTGCCTTGCTTGTGATATGTACTGATTTTATTAGTTATTGTATTTTATAATAACTCAATAAAATAAACTTAGGAAGGTGCTAATTTCATCATGGCTGTGTATTTAATGAAGATGGGTGTAATCAAAAATTGTAACTATTAATTTTGATTATTATAATCAAACTTGATTTTTTATGTCTAAAATAAATTGTAAAAGTATAGGTAAAATATTAGGTTGCAATTCACATAAAACAAATTAATATGTAAATATAATTCCAGCCAAATTTTTAATCATAAAATAACCAGAATTTATATTAGATTAGAATAATCCCCGTTTTGGGGAATTATTTGATCTCAAAAAATTAAACAAATTGGTATTAGTAGTAGTAGATGAAGCTGGGGTATTTATATCTAACTCATCGACATAATCAGCTCTTAACTTTCATTGTTGGTATAATTTATATGGAGAGAATGTCAATGTCACACTTTAAGTTGTCTCAATCTAGTGGATTAATAAAGATATTTTGGCCACTCTATATGGGATTATTTCTTGTAGGAAGTGAAATGTATATTATTTCTCCTTTACTTGAAGCAGTCTCTTACGATTTGAGTGTATCTATTGCTGCTTCAGCGCAGTTAATCACATCTTATGTCATTATACAGGCAATTCTTGGGCCATTTATTAGTACTTTGTATGATAAATTAGGCCCTAGGGCTATGATAACGATTGGTATTATAATATTTTCTATCGGAAATATCTTATCTGCGCTGACGTATAATTATTGGTTTGTAGTATGTAGTCGTGGAATTGCTGGTCTGGGTGTTGCTTTTTTTGGTCCTTCAACATGGGTATGGATTAGCCATAGAATTGAAGAAAATTTACGAGGCAAAGCTATTGCTTTTGGTATGGCCTCTTTTGCTTTAGGGCAGGTTTTTGGCGTTCCTATAGGAGCCTATTCTGCTGCTTTTCTTTCATGGCAATTAGTCTTAGCTATTATAGGTATAGCCGCGATATTACTTTTACCTAGCATCTGGAAAAGAATTTCATCTCATTCATCAAATGCTATAGAAATGGCACCAGATAATACTCATTTTGATAATAATATAATAAAAACACTTTTATCTCCTTGGCAAGATAAAAACTTGCGATGGAGTTATATTGTTACTTTTTTATTTCACTCTGCGAGTTTAGGGGCTTATTCATTCTTGGCTATATATTTATCAAAGCATTTTTTTATTCATGATAAGTATATTGGTTTCATCGGAATATTAAGTGGAATAGGCACTTTTTTGGGCTCTCTGGTTATCGGGTATATCTCTGAAAGATTATTTGTAAAAAGAAGAAATGGAGTGATTATATTTTTGATATATTGTTCTTTAGGTGGAATGATAGCTGTACCATTGGCGTTTCAAATGTCATATTTGATACTATCTGTTATTTTTATCTTTATTTGGTTTTTATTTTCAGGATCTTTTGATAGCTGCCAGCAACATTCGGTGATTTTTTTATCTAAAGATAATATTCCTACAAGCTTGTCCTGGAATACATCGATATTATATGCAGCAAGTGGTGTTGGTGTGTTAATCATGAGTATTAGACCAGAAGAGCCTAATTTTATTTCTGGCATGGCTTTTTTAATGATGCTTGTTTCTTTAGTGTCTTCATTATATTTACATATACGAATTAGAAATATTGATGACAAATAATTTGATGTTGTCTCTCGATAAAATATCGAGAGACATATAATGATTAATCCGCCGTTCAGTTATCCTGTACCCGCAGCATAATGAAGCCCCTCAGCGCCCGCGGATACCGCTGGCTTATTAGGGGCAAAGAGCGTCGCAAAGTCGATTATCATCAAAATATCCAGTAGAAGAACTGACCCAACTTGCCGTACAGATGTTAGGTCAGTTTGGCGATGTGTAGATACCTATGCTCAAAGGGGTAGAGGCGTTTCATCTGTGCTATATCAGGCTTCTCCATTCATTGATATAAATATCATTCGATATAAATTGTAAACGTGGTAAGGGCTATTGCTCTGCATGAATGATAAGCCGGTGCATAAAGAGACGGGGAAACTTTACTATTGTTACTTCACCATACCACGACAGAGCATCAATAATAGGGCTATGACTTCAAAGCGTTAATTTGATATTCTTGTACCTTTTAATGGGATATCATCATGACTGTTACGATAGAAGTGACTTGTCGATATTGCGACCAAGCTGAACCTGTACGCAAACATGGAACAGGTAAGGCCGGCTTTCCTCGATACTATTGCAAAGATTGCCAAAGAACCTTTCAACTCAACTATCGTTATAACGGCCATAAACCGGGTATGAAAGAAAAAATTGTGGATATGGCAATGAATGGCTCTGGCGTGAGAGACACAGGCCGTGTGTTAGGTCTCGGTATCAATACGGTGATGCGGACATTAAAAAACTCTCGCCAAAACAAGTAATATCGCGACAGACCGCTGATGACGATGCCGCACTTATCTGTGAATTGGATGAGCAATGGTCTTTTGTCGGTCATAAAAAACAACGTCATTGGCTTTGGTATGCTTTTTGGCGAGAAGAACAATTTGTTACTCACGTTCAATGGAAATCCACGAAAAACTTATTGGCGCATATCATATATTGAAAAACATCATTACAACCCTTTGGAGTCAAGACCAATAATAAGGGTAATAAGCATGTCTATAAAGATCTTCGGGATTTGTTTAGCTAAAAATCAGAGTAGAAAACTATTATTCGTATCGCGAATAGTAATCATCAGTCAAAGTAATTGGAGTTCAAGCAAAAAGATTATTAATAATGACCGGAATTTACCAAAAGAATATAACCTGTAAATCAGGTGTAAATACTAAAAATACCAATAACGTAGGAGAAACAATTGTGTCAACTGCGGTTACTTATGACTCAATAGGAAAATTATTTAATGATTTTACAAATACGGCTGCACAACGAGAAATTGAAGTCAGAACAATAATGTCTATGGTTGGAAGTGTAGAGGGATTATCTGTACTCGATGTAGCTTGTGGGTATGGGTATTTTGCAAATCGCTTTCATCAGGCTGGAGCAAAAGAAGTTGTTGGGATTGATATTTCTGAGAAGATGATTGAGCTGGCCCAAGGTTTTGCAGACTCTAACCAGCGTGATATTAAATACTGGGTTCGAGATGCCGCTCAAATGGAAAAACTAGGTGAGTTTGATTTAATCAACGCAGCTTGGTTGTTTAACTACTCTTCATCTATTGAGAAACTTAAGGCAATGTTCAAAAACATAGCCACGAACTTAAAGCCAGGAGCAAAATTGGTTGCTTACACGGTTGAACCAAGTTTTTCTCTTGAAAAAGGTAATTTTGATAAATATGGCGTAAATGTCAAAACAGAAGAAGTTTGGGAAGAAGGCTATAGGTATACCGCTGAATTTGTGACGACGCCTCCTAGTCCATTTACGTTTTTCCGCTGGAGTCGAGATGATTATGAGAAAGCCATAAAAGAAGCAGGTTTCAGTGAGTTTTATTGGCAAAAGCCGCTACTCCAAGAGCAAGATATTATAAATCGTCCAGACGGTTTCTGGGATGTATTCCAAAATAACTGTCTGCAAACTGGCCTGGTTTGTAAAATGTAGATTGGAGTAATGGTAATGAAGCATGGAACTAACTATTACCCTCCGCTGTTAACAAAAACAGCTCGTCCTGAGATGACGGATAGAGAACTGATAGGTTTTCCGGAGAGTTTCACTGAACTGAGAGAATTTATTTTTACGAAAGAGATCCAGACCGCCATCGAAAATAAAACATCGATATACCTTGCTGATCTTATTGAAAACAAAGATGTATCTCTAGATATACGCTATTTTGCAGGTCAAGCTCTTTGCTACCGTGACGATCCACGTATAAAGACGCTAAACCCGTCAATGTGTGATGTAAAGGGAGGTATAGTATCGGTAGGTATTGACGCGGAGCAAATTGACCAAGTAATGGTTGATTGCGATCACTTAAAACTCGATCGAATATGGATAGAGAAAGAAACGCCAGAACATCAAGTTCATCTAGACAGCTATCGTATTGGTAAATATCCAGTTACCAACAAAGAATATAAAGATTTTCTTTTGGATAGCCGAGAAGAACGAATTCCCAGACACTGGTTTTTAGGTCGTTATCCAAGAGAATGCGCGAATCACCCTGTAATGGGAATTAGTGAAGAAGATGCTGAATGTTATATCTCATGGTTGAATAAAAAAACAGGCCGTAAATTCAGGCTACCCACTGAACATGAATGGGAATATGCAGCCTCTGGTCCTGGCAAGTTGCAATACCCTTGGGGTAATCACTTTCTTCCAGATCACTGCAACACTGCAGAGTTTGGGTTACTAACAACTACCCCTGTTGGTTTGTTCTGTCATGCTGACTCTCCAATTGGTTGTACAGATATGGCAGGGAATGTTGAAGAATTTGTTGCAGATTTCTACGCCCCTTACCCAGGTGCAGATTTTATAGAAGATGATTTAGTTAACAAACTTGGGGCATATAGAGTTGCTCGCGGAGGCAGCTTTTCAAGATTCCAAGATTTGACTAGAAACACTCGTCGTCATGGGGCGTTTCCTAGCGATATCTATGTAATGGGGTTTAGGTTAGCAGAGGATGGAAAATAATGATTAACGATGGGACTCAACTGAAAGTAAAAACTGCTGTCCTCATTCCTATGGGACCAGAGAATCGTAACGGACGATTTCATTCATTTGCTGGAAAAAATTGGAATGAAGAACATTTTGCTGTTGTGTTTGGTGATCTTCCCTCTGATTCTGTGCCTGTGATTCGGATTCACTCTGAGTGTTTGACTGGGGATGTATTTGGCTCACAACGCTGTGACTGTGGTCCGCAACTGAATGAGGCTGTTGACATCATCAGTCGCGAAGGAGGGGTGCTGCTTTACTTGCGTCAAGAGGGTAGAGGTATTGGCTTGTATTCTAAATTTGAAGCCTATCGTTTACAGGATATGGGATTTGATACATTTGAAGCCAATACGCAATTAAACTTGCCTGAAGATGATCGAGATTTTTCCGATGCGGTCAAAATGCTAGAAGCGCTTGAAATCACTCAATGTCGTATTATCACGAATAACCCGGATAAGGTCGCGACACTAAGGAAAATGGGGATTGATGTGGTAGAGATTATACCAACAGGTGTATATATTACTGAGCACAATCACAGTTACCTGAAATCTAAAGCAGACAAGAAAAAACATTCCATCGCATTGTGAAATCTAGGGAAGCGATCATGAAACATATTTCTTCTATTAGTGGTATTGCCAGCTATTCAACTCAATATATAGCAACTGCAGGTTATGATAACAGTATTATTCTGTGGAATGCATTAGACGGTACTCCGATTAATAAGGTAAACCATGACCATCTAGCAAATCAGTGCAGTTTTAGTACTGATGGGAAATATTTGGTGAGTTCAAGCAGTGACTATAGTGCGAGAATTTGGGTGCTACCAGAATTGCGCCTTAAAACAGTTCTATATGGCCATATGGATGATGTAGAAATGTCACAGTTTTCGCCAGACAATAAACTTGTTGCTACATGTTCACGAGATAAAACCATACGTGTCTTCGATTTAGAAGGTAATTCTCTAAAAGTTATGCATGGTCATGAGGCCGATATTATTTCGATCAGTTGGTCCGCCTGCGGTACTTCCCTCATATCCAGTAGCGATGACGGCACCATTCGAACATGGGATGTTCAACAGGGAAAACAAGTAGATTGTATAGATTTTGGGGGAGTCGAAACTGACACTATAGCGTTGAGCTGCGATGGAAAGATCTTTGCTGGGGATGATGACGGTAGATTGACCATCATTGAAGGTGAAAACACGACACAAATTAATGCCCATAAGGCAGGTGTTAAGCGTGTTGTTTGGGATGAATCAAATCAAAAACTGATTAGCTTGAGTTATGATCGTAGTGCAATCATTTGGCAGTTAATTGATGGAACTCTCGTAAAACAATCACAAACTGCGTTACCTAGCATTGTTTGGCCAAGAAGTTGTACATTTTTAGGTAGTGACAAAGTTGCGTTTGTTACGTTTGGGTCAACTTATGCGGTCTGGGATTATGTTGAAGATGTTTGGTCTACCGACCATATAGAAGATTCACAAAGCCTCAATGCTGTGGCTAGTATTGATGGTAACCTATATACGGTAGGAGATTCAGGCAAGTTATTTAAAAATGGTCAACAGCTCAATGATATGTCGAGTCTATGTAATTTTCTCCAACCGTTCGGTAAATACCTCCTTTCTGGTGGCCAGATGGGTGCAATATTTGATGGTAAAACGGGTCTAGTTATACATCAACACCGTTCGCCTCTCAATTGTTGTACTACGTTTATTCGCGATAGCGTCCAGTTTGCGCTTGTGGGGACATACACCGGTGAAGGCATCCTTTTCAATCTAGATGAAAATGGTACAATTCAATATTACGGAACGCTTTCCATGCATGATAATGCGATAAAGGGACTGGCTTCCAACGGTGAGAGTATATTTAGTGTGTGCGCAACGGGAGCTGCAGCCTATCACGAGATTCAAGATTTTGAAGTATCTAAATATCTGCCAGATGCTCATGAGAAAATCTCGAACGCATGTGTAGATGTTGGTATGCAATATGCGAGTGTCAGTAGAGACCTAAAACTGACACTTTGGATTGACGGACAGCCGCATATTTATAGTAGCCCTCATAAAAACTCGATTAAATGTATTGCTTGTAGTGAAGATGAAAGACACATTGCGACTGGAAGCTACGGCGGAACGGTTGCGATTTTCGATTTCGTAGAACGTAAGTGGGTTAAGTTAGTAAAACCAACGACAAGCGGTATCTCCTGCATTACATATTGCAAAAAAATGAAATCCTTTATTGCCAGTTCTTATGATGGCCAAGTCTATTATATATAGTCAATTAAGGCTGCATGACTCTGTAAATAAATTTGTGTAATTGCCTGTCTTTAGTATGTTTAATTCATCAACTAAAACAGGCGAAAAGACGGACGAAAAAAAGTTACAGGTTCTGGTCACTGAGCTGACTAAAAATCTTAAGACGCCGGAAGATTTGAGTCAGCTCGCCCACATCCTCAAAAAACTGATTGTTGAAACCACCTTAAGACCGAACTGGCTGCGCATCGGGCCATGAAAAACACCAACTGAAATTGGGCTACAATACCCGTAATGGCTACTCGACCAAGACCTTGCTGACCGAAGACGGGGAATTAGATCCATAAATTCCCCGTGATCGTGAAAGCACGTTTGAACTCCAGATTGTCAGGCAAAATTAAACGTGGTTTCAACTGCGTATTGTTCACATGATACGGAATAATCTGCGCTATGTGTCCTTAGAAAGACGCGAAAGCGGTGGTAAAAGATTTGAAATAGATTTGACCCCGGCAGAAGAAGTGGTTCTGCAGGCTTTTACTGAACAATGGGATGAGTGTTATCCCCAAATCAGCCGAGCGTCTTACGATGGGTCGATTTATGATTGAATTCGGCGATCGTTTAAACGGTTATATTTAATGGGTATGAGAATGGCGATGACACCAAATCATAAACAAGGTCGGCTGCGTTTATTACAGCCTTTTTATTTTTTAGCTTTAATTTAAACTTTAATATTATTCGTCAGGCGAATATATAAAATGTTTTATTAGAATTTTATTCGTCATCCTAATTATGAAAGAATAAGTTCTATCTTCTATTAAAGTCATTAAAGGTAATAATATGTCTTCTAACTTTACGATAACCTTATTTATACTGTCATTGATTGCAGTGATTGCAGGCGCATTAGTACCATTCCAAGCGGGTAGTAATGCATTTTTAGGAAAAGAATTGGGTCATCCCCTGTGGGCTACAGTTGTATCACTTCTGGTTAGTTTATTCGTTGTATTACCTGTCATTTGGGTACTTAAAGTACCAATGATGAAAGTTGAAGCTATTAGTAGTGTGCCATGGTGGGCCTGGTTCGGTGGTATAGCGGGAGTGATCTATATATCCGCAGCTTTGATATTAACACCAAAGCTTGGGGCTACCGCTTTTATTGTTTGTGTCATTTCAGGTCAAGTTATTGTTTCCTTGATAATTGATAAGTTCGGGTTGATGGGGTTGCCGATTAAAGAAATGAACACTGGCAGAATTTTTGGAGTCTTTCTAATCATATTAGGGATGGTGCTAGTCCAATATTTTACTGTTGGTAAAAACAAGCAAGTTTCTATTGATAAAGAAATAACCCAAGAAACTTCAGTAATTGAATATAATAAATAGGTGAAATAATGAATAATATGTTTTTATCCAGTTTAGAAAAAAGACGATCAGTTTATAATTTAGGTAATAGTGTAACGCTACCGGTGAATAAGATATCTGAATTGATTAACCAAGCCATTAAGTTATCGCCTTCTGCATTTCATTCACAAAGTACACGTGTTGTCGTTCTTTTTGGGGACCATCACCAAAAACTTTGGGCTATGGTAAAACGTGAATTGAGTAAACGGATTTCTCCAGAAGAGCTTGAGAGTCGTTTGTCAAAAATTGACGCATGTTTTGCAGCTGGTTTTGGAACGGTACTGTTTTTTGAGGACATTTCCGTTATCCAAGAACTTGAACAAACCTATCCACTCTATGCTAATAATTTTGAAAAGTGGGCTGAGCAAGCAAATGGGATGGCTCAGTTATCAGTTTGGACAGCACTTGCTTCAGAGAACATCGGTGCAAATTTACAACATTACAATCCGTTAATTGACGATTCTGTCGCGCAAGAATGGCAAATTCCTCAATCCTGGAAACTGATTGCACAAATGCCATTTGGCACGATAGAAAGTATGCCAGATGACAAAAAATTCATTCCTGATGAAGAGCGCTGTCTCATTTTCAACTAGAACCCGTCATGAATCCAAACAGATAGTTTCGGATTCAGAGCAAAGATAATCGCTCGGCAACTTCTGTTTCGAGCGATTTTCTTCCAGATATTCATGATACTAAAGACAATAGAGTTAAAGATTAACTTTATGCAGTAGTTCACAAAATAGACTGATGGATGATTTAGGATGAAGTAATTTTTTTTATATTGTACATTGAATTAAGTAGCTATACTTATCAGAAATCATAATATGAATTACCTAAGACGTATTGACCTCAATCACTTAGTTACCCTACAGGCTTTATTAACTGAAAAACATATTTCACGTGCAGCAGTGAGGCTGAGTAAGAGCCAGCCTGCTGTAAGCCACTCTCTAGCTTATCTTCGGAAAACTTTTGATGATCCTCTATTGATTCGGAAGTCTGGAAAGTTAGAGCTTACACCAAAAGCAGGAGAGCTGTTGCAGCCTTTGGATGAGGCTCTTGCTAGACTTACATCACTGTTTGAGGCTCCAGAGTTTGATCCCAATCTTGCTGATCGTACGTTCCGAATCGCTATGTCTGATTACGGAGCGAAGCTCTTCCTACCTGACTTACTACGCCAAATCCGTACAATTGGGCCAAACATTAAATTGATTGTTACTCAAGGAAGTAGAGAAGCCATGATAGCAAGTGTCATTGATGGAGAAACGGATCTGGCGTTTGGCGTTTTTCCGACTATTGGCACTGAACTACAATCAGAAACACTCTTTAAAGAGGAGTTTCTATGTGTAGCGGATAAGTCAACGATGCCTGAATGTGGTTATTTGGATATTTCTTCTTGGTTAGCACGCTCTCATCTTCTTGTCGCGTTAAGAGAAGGCAAGGATAACGAAATTGATAACTCTTTGAGCAAAATAGGTCACAAGCGAAATATTAGCATGATTCTTCCTCATTGGGGCATAGCATGTGATTTAGTTAAGGGAACTGACCTGATACTGACTATTGCTTCGAAGGCGCTGGACTCGTTAGGAAAAACGGATGAACTAACGATATTCCAGCCACCTTTTCATATCGATAATTTTGACTTTGGTGCTATTTGGCATAAGAGGAAATCAACAGACCCAGCGCATATCTGGTTGAGAAAAATGATTCGGCGTTCTCTCTCCGAAACATAACATTGAGTACAGTTATCTGTTCCATATCCTTACTAAAAAGCTTCACTTTCGTCTGTTATGAGTGAAGTTTTTTATTAAACAGTGTTATTTAATTGGATAGTACACCCGTATGTTAATTTAATATCTTTCTGGAAATATTCAACATTCAAGAGTTCTAATACTGTTATTTTAGATAGTTTTTAGATAGTTTTTCTACCGAAAATGAAAATAGGTTTACTGAATCTGTACCTAGCAATATCGGAGCTTTACATAGGGTTGAGCTAATTTAGGGTTAAGGGGTCTGAAGCCCAACCGTACGGAAACGTACGATAAGTTTATTTTTTGAATAATACAGCAAAGTTGTCGCCACGGGTGACACTGTTATAAAGGCCATTCATCTGATGTGTTCGTTGGTATCTGGCTTATACCCTGAGCCTGCGCAATGACGTTACCTCTATCAGGCGATGGACTCAGACGGTAATACCTTGATTTTCTGCTGACGGCCTGCCAGGATAAGAAAGTGGCCTTGCGCTTTTTCAAAAAAGCGATTAAGTACCTCAATAACCTCATTGAGCAGGATCATCGCAACATCAAACGGCGAACCGCTTCCATGCTGGGATTCAACAAGTTCAGGCGAACTCAGATTCTGTTGGCAGGCATTGAATTGCTGAGTATGGTGCGTAAGGACAATATTTGCAAAAGCCGCGTTTTGAAGTGACCCCCAATAGTTGGACAACTAATTACTGGGGGGTTTTTTATGTCTAAATATAGTCGTGAGCTAAAAATCATTATTGCTAAACGATGTCTGGCAGGTAACACATCGGATAAGCTATCAGCGGAATATTCAATCTCTTCTCGACAAATTCGATACTGGGCTCAAGTTGTTGCCATTCATGGCGATAACGCCTTTTTGCCAACGTCTCACTCTCTTTGTGCTGTCACAAAACTCCAGGCTTTAAAATTAATGTGGACACATGATTGGTCCCTCACTCACACTAGTGCAGTTCTCAATTTAACGACTCCAGGTACCTTATCAGTCTGGCTTGATAAGTATAATGAAACCGGTATCAAAGGACTCGAAAGTCCTCAGCGAGGAAGACCCCCAATGAAATCCCGATCTAAAACCCCGCCGAAATCTGATGACGAAATGACAGTTAAGGAACTTAAAGAAGAATTAGCTTATTTGCGTGCAGAAAATGCGGTCCTAAAAAAGTTAGCAGAGCTGGAACAGAAGAAACGCCCACGAGCAAAGAAAAAGCGTTAATTGTTTTAGCTCTTAAAAAGAAATATCCATTAAAGCACTTACTTTGTGCCATTAATCTTGCAAGAAGCGTGTTTTACTATCAATGCCAGGCGCTTAAAAAAACGCGTGCTTATGAACAAGAAATAGAGATGATTAAAACTATCTATCATGAGCATAAAGGTCGTTATGGTTATCGCCGCATTCATTTAGCATTGAGAAAAAATGGCTTTAAAATCAATCATAAAACAGTACAACGATTAATGAGGCAATTAAACCTAAAATCCACGGTAAGGCCGAAGAAATATCGTTCTTATCGTGGGGAAGTTGGAAAAACAGCACCGAATTGGTTGGCAAGAGATTTTCGCGCGACAAAACCTAATGAGAAATGGGTAACGGATGTGACAGAATTTAAAGTGAATGAACAAAAAGTCTATCTATCACCTATTATTGACTTATTTAATCAAGAGGTTATCGCTTACAACGTGGCGAAAAAGGCGAGTCTGCCTTTAGTGACAGAGATGCTAAAAGAGGCATTAGATGGGCTAGATGCTCACGCTAAGCCACTCATTCACAGTGATCAAGGTTGGCAATATCGGCATAAGGCTTATCAAAAGCAACTTGCTGATAAAGATATTAAACAAAGTATGTCGAGGAAAGGGAACTGTTTGGATAATGCGATGGCAGAAAACTTTTTTGCCTTACTCAAAACAGAAATGTATCACCAGCAGCACTTTAAAAGTGCGGATGAACTGATTGAAAAAATAGAAGAATACATTGAATATTACAATACAAAACGGATCAAGGTGAAATTAAAAGGCCTAACTCCGATAGCATATCGAAACCAGGCCTTACACGCCGTTTAACTAAAATGTCCAACTTTCTGGGGTCAGTTCAATGCCCGATGTCACTCGCAGCCTTTTTCTATCAATTGATTAAAAAAATAAGAATTTTTTGCATGCAGCTTCAGAAAATAACCGGAAAGGAATAAGAAATATAAATGTCTCATAATTATGAAAAGGCATATAGATATTTTATTTCTTATAAAATAATTTCTTTGTAAAATAATCACGGTTATGCTTGCATAATTAATGAAATATGGGATGAGTTCCATACGTGATGTGTATTTGAGTATAGAAATAGGATTATAATAGAATACAGAAACAGGATAGTAATCTGTAATACCCATATTTTTTATATAGAATTACTGAGTTACTTGACGATGACTTAATGCAGCAGAACGGTGACTACTTAACACAACTACATGTTGAATAAATCATTTTTTTACTGAGAGGCTTAAAATGGCAACCATACCTGTATTAAAATTAAACATGTTAGATGGATATTCTGACAAGAACAACCAATTCATATCTCTATTGACGGAAGCGGCCCACGATGTTGGCTTTTTCTATCTTAGTGACCATGGGGTATCGCCTTCATTTTTAGAAAAAGTACGTGAACTGACCAGAAAATTTTTTCTCTTACCTGAAAAAGAAAAACTATCGATTGCCATGATCAACTCCCCTCACTTCAGAGGATATAACAGAGCTGGTAATGAGAGAACGAATGGAAACGCAGACTGGAGAGAACAGTTTGATATAGGTGCAGAACGTGAGCCACATAATGTAACTGATAACGATCCTATCTGGTTAGGGTTACATGGTTATAATCAATGGCCTGAATCTTTACCTGAATTGAAAAATGTAATGTTAGCTTATAATGATATATTGACTAATATTTCTTTAAAATTACTTAGGGCTTTAGCTACAGGGCTGGGATTACCAAATCATTCATTTGATGAAATATATGGTGAGACACCAAATGAACATATTAAATTAATTAAATACCCGCATAGCGGCTCAATAAAAGAAACTCAGGGTGTTGGTGCACATAAAGACTCAGGACTTTTGACGTTAATTTTACAGGACGAGAACAAAGGCTTGCAGGTTGAAATTAGCGATAATAAATGGATTGATGTTCCACCAATTAATGGTACGTTTGTTGTCAACCTTGGAGAGCTATTAGAGTTGGCCACCAATGGTTACCTTCGGGCAACAGTTCATAGAGTTTTAACCCCGGATGAACAGAGAGATAGATTTTCCATTGCATACTTTTTAGGTGCAAGCCTTGATTCTATTGTCCCTGTTTTTGATTTACCTAAAGAATTGACTTCAGGTCGTTCACTTATAAAAACCGATCCTAATAACCCATTGCTAAGAAATGTAGGCCTTAACTATATGAAAGGCAGACTTCGCTCTCATCCCGATGTTGCCAAGAAATTCTATAGCAAATGGAGCAATTTTATATGAAAAAAAAATTAGTGGTTATCACTGGCGCCAGTTCTGGATTTGGTGCTGAAGTGGCTAAGATATTAAATAGTAAGGGTTATTACCTTGCTCTTTTGGCGCGTAGAGTAGATAAATTAATTGCAATGAACCTTGATAATTCGCTTTGTTTTGAAGTTGATGTTACTTGCCGTGAGCAAGTATTTAATGCGATTAGGCAGGCAGAAGAAAAGTTCGGTGATGTGGATTGCATTATAAATAATGCAGGTGTCATGTTGTTAGGAGAATTAGAATATCAAGATCATGATGAATGGAACAAGATGATAGATACAAACATTAAAGGTGTTATCAATGGGATGCAAGCTGTATTACCATCTATGAGAAAAAGGAAAACAGGAACTATAATTAATATATCCTCTTTAGCTGGTCAAAAGACTTACCAGTATCATGCTGCATATTGTGCGACAAAGTTTGCGGTTCATGGATTGTCAGATAGTGTCCGCTGGGAAGTTGCGCCAGACAATGTTCGAGTTATAACTATCTCTCCAGGCGCAGCGGAAACAGAACTGATCAGTCATATTAGCGATGATTTTGTGAAAAATGATTATATTAGCTGGAAAGAGAGTATTGGTGGTGTTATTTCTGCGACAGATGTAGCTAAAAGTATAGTATTTTCTTATGAGCTACCTCAATCTGTGTGTGTACGTGACCTTAAAATTGCTCCAACAAGGCAACAAAACTGATTGTTTATTGTTGATACTTGATATTGTATATTAATTTTTTCTCTTTAATGGAGAAAGAGTAATGAAAGAAATTTACTGTACAGCGAGATTTTTGGTAAAAAAAGGATTTAAATATTCGTCAATGAATGAAACCGCCAAAGAGAATGGTTGTCTACACTATGAACGAGCGGATGAAATTAGCTATTCCGGTGCTGAAAGTGATTGTTGGGATGTATGTTTAATTGAACGTTGGTACTCTCGAGAGGATTTTGATGCACATTGCAACAAGAGTTATATCACGCATTTTTTTGATGTGATTGCAAAAAAATATGTAGAAAAAGCTGATATACGCTTGTATTCACCACTATCAGTGTAATTCTTTCCTTTTATTAAGGACTTTTTTTATGACGTCTTGTTCTGTTCCTTCTACATTGCTATCACAGATAGTAATCCAATAGTCAGATAGCTTACCTTTTTGGTGTGGCAAGTGAAATGTTTTGACTTTTTTCATTATTTTTCACTTTGTTACTATTTTTGTCGTAAGACTCCATGGAGATGGCAGTGGTCATCTCTATTATTGGCTAATATTTGAACTTAGGTGTTTTCAATATGACCAAAAGTGATGATAGGGATTTTTTATCACGACCTCAAGGAGATATGGGATCTTTTGAGTGGTTTTGTGATAATCCCTTTATTCCCTGGAATACCGGTATCATGCTGGTTAAAAACTATAATCATGAATTTGTTGCTTCAAATTCTGTTTTTAGTAAGTACTCTGGATATAGCCCTAAATCTTTAATAGGACTAAATGATGACGACATGCCATGGGCAGAAAATAAAGATATTTACATAAATCACGAAAAAGACATTATAGCTGGCTTAGAGTATAGCGTCATAGAACCTCTGAGTGGCATCGTAAAAACGAGTTTATTTACTGATAAAAAAGTCATTTACTCCAAGAATGGTATTCCATCAGGAACGATAGCTACCGCCATCATTCTTAATAGAGCAGTAGAGTTTGGAAATCTGGCAGGCACAGCTACCAATATGAAAATATCTGACTACTCAGGGTATAATCTGACTAGCAGTGAGTCAAAGGTATTGTTTTTTTTATTAAAAGGATTTTCACGC
Source organism: Xenorhabdus poinarii G6 (assembly GCF_000968175.1). Lineage (NCBI taxonomy): Bacteria > Pseudomonadati > Pseudomonadota > Gammaproteobacteria > Enterobacterales > Morganellaceae > Xenorhabdus > Xenorhabdus poinarii. Next base: position 2,591,846 of record NZ_FO704551.1, on the reverse strand, counting down.
CAAAAAATATCTGAATTGGCAGGTATATCTACATCATCTCACGATTTTCACTTAATAAATATAAAGAAAAAATTCAAGGTAGATACACGTGACCAGCTTGTTTTTTCTTGTTATGAGAAAGGATTTCATGAGTTTATGCCATATCATATTGTTATTTAATGTTTTTTACGCCCTGTGGTGATTTCTGCTTTTCACAACCTATGAATACTCATAGGTTTTTTTTGGTGTTTTATTTACATCCCATCATTTTCATATATAAATTACTACACGTTTTGCAAGCCTCCCTTCGCCAAGAGATGGGACAAACAAAAGTTTCATTCTATATTTATAATTTATTTTGGTGATCGTTTTTTGGAAACCTGACCACTGTTAAATACTTATCTGATATAAAGAGGATAAGCAGAAAAAATATACACCACCAAATTGATAGTCTTATCAGATGTCAAGGCGAGATTTTAATTTGCTTAAAAAGCAATATTTAGGATCTGGTACATAAAATATGATGTGATTATCTTGGATAAAAATGGTGAAAATTTTACGTAGAAATACTTTTTTGGCTATAAAACAATCGATATTAAAGTGGAATACCACCCTGTATCCGGTGTCGATTATGTTACTGCTGCGCCCTACAGAGTGGGATGTAATTGCTAGCAGGTAGGTATAAAGGAAAAATTATGGCCAACACCAGGGCTAATAAGTCTGAAAGTAACGTGGTTCTGTCGCATTAACGATGGCAAATTAGCAAAAGTTGTGGTGATTGTTTTTTTAGTGGCGAAGAGAATGGATGTGGCACGAGGGTTACGGGGTTGATTGTGTGGTTCTAAAAGTCACTGATGAGCCTGTATTATTACAACAAGATACACTACAGGCTCTATGAGAGACTTATTCCCAGAAAAATGTTGCTTCTCTTGGGTTAAATGTCAGCTTAGCTTTCTTCCAAGCCTTTCCTGTCAGAACCCTCTCTATACACTGTGTAGGATAGAGATAATCTGCGGGTGTAAAAGTTTCATAGGAAGAGTTTACATTAAGTTTAAACCGATGTGTTATTTTTACTTCCCTTTTCCCGTCAGGATGCTGTTGTTGCAGACATTCTACATATGCTTCATTAAAGTCATCAGGTAACCCTTCAAGCATACAGCCTTGTGCCCATGAAAGGAGTTGTTCAGGCGTATATTGTTCCGCTTCATCGTCTGAGGTTTTAGCGTGGTTTAAGTTACGAGTTAACGTATTCATGAATGATGACAACATTGCGGATCTCTCTGGTGAATAATTTAGTAAAATCATTTTATAACGTGCAGATAATTTTCTCGATCAGGAAAAGAATTAACCACAGTATTTAAAGCGTTTTTTCTGCATGTTACCTTTTTCATCATTAATGAAAAGGGTAAAATCTGTGGTGCGAAAAATCCCAGCCCTCCGGTTCAGCAGAGCGAAATCCCCGATTTTCGGCAGGGCAAACATGGCTCTGCTCACGACCGATATGGTCTGGCTGGAAGAGCGCCCGGTGACCTTGCTGGCCGGTCATGACCTGACCAGCGCTACCACTGTGGGCAAGGGCACCGATCAGTGAGTTGATTGTGTCGCCGGCATTGAGGTCAGCCATGATGCGGGGGATCTGACCCTGCAGGCCGGCCATAATCTGGTGCTGGCCGGCAGTGACATCGACAACCGGGGACAACAGAGTACCACTACATTGAGTGCCGGCCATGATCTGCGTGTGGAGGTTGTCACGACCGACGCGACCCGCAACCATGACTGGGACAGCCAGAACTATCAGCACCAACATGAACGGACGGACATCGGCAGTCGTGTGCGCAGCCAGGGCGATCTGCGGATGTTGGCCGGTAACGATTTGACCGTGAAAGCCGGTGATGTGGTGACTGGCAATGCGTTGCATGTGCAGGCGGGACGGGATGTGGTCGTCGAAACCGGTGAAGTGCAGCGTTCCGGGGTTGACCACAGTTACCGCAAAGACAAAGGCATGCTCTCTTCGAGCTCGACGGAAACCCACGACGAGCGGCATCAGCGTGAAGCCGTGAGCAGTACGCTGAGCGGAAACACGGTGACGGTGAACGCCGGGCAGGACGTGCGCGTGCAGGGCAGCCATATTGCTGGTACAGACGATGTCGCATTGGGAGCCGGACGGGATATACAGGTCACGACGGTTGCAGAATCGCTGACCGAACAGCACCGGAAAGAAGAGAAAAAATCCGGCCTGATGGGCACCGGGGGGATCGGTTTTACCGTGGGCTAGGCTCGCCAGAAAAATACCACCGATCGTGATGGACACAGTGAAAAAGGCAGTGTGATAGGCAGCGGCCAGGGCAACCTGACGCTGACGGCAGGACGCAACGCGACCCTCCACGGCAGCGAGGTGATCGCGGGCAAAGACCTCGATATGGAAGCGAAAAACGTGGCGGTCACGGCGGCGAAAAACAGCTACACCGAGCTGAGCAAAACGGAGTCGAAACAGTCCGGCCTGACACTGGCGTTGTCTGGCACGGTCGGCAGTGCGATTGACACTGCGGTGAAAACCGCCAATGAAGCGAAAGCAACGAAAGGTGACAGCCGATTGCAGGCGCTGAAAGGCACGCAGGCGGTGCTGTCCGGGGCGCAGGGTTATCAGGCGTACCAGCTGAGTGAAGCGAATGCAGCCAAAGCTGATGCCATCAATCAGGCTGGGGGAGATGCGAAAAAACCGACCGATACCATCGGTATCCAGCTTTCCTATGGCCGCCAGTCGGCGAAATCGGAAACCCACACGGAACAAACGCAGTCACAGGGCAGTCAGCTCAATGCCGGGCGGGAATCCGTATTACCGCGAAAGGCGACAACGCTCAGGCAGACAGCGGTAATATTCAGATTGTAGGCAGCAATCTGAAAGCCGGGCGGGATGTGGCTCTGGACGCGAAACGGGATATCGTCCTGCAATCCGCTGAAAATACCCAGACAACGCGCGGTGAAAACAGCAGCCAGGGCGGTAGTGTCGGTGTGGGATTGACCGCCGGTCAGGATACCACGCTTAAAGGGGCACAGGTCAGCGGGGAGAAAGTGACTGCCGATGTGGGTCGCAACCTGCATCTGCAAAGCGAGCAGGATAAGGATAACTACGACAGCAAACAGGAGAATATCAGCACCGGTGCCAGCTTTACCTATGGTGCGGGGAGTGGCTCCGCCAGTATCAATGCCAGCCGTGATAAACTCCACAGCCGGTTTGGCTCGGTCAACGAGCAGACGGGTATTTTTGCCGGCAAGGGTGGTTTTGATGTCAGGGTGGGCTAACATACCCAACTGGATGGGGCGGTGATTGCCAGCACGGCGGGTAAGGACAAAAACCGTCTGGATACCGGCACACTGGGTTTTAGTGATATTGAAAACAAGGCAGAATACAAGAGCGAACACCAAAGCGTGGGTATCAGCACCGGCAGCGCGGTGGGCAGCCCGCTGGTGTCCAATATGGCCTCGAATATGCTGGCTGGCAGCAATCACAGTGACAGCCAATCGTCAACGACGCATGCAGCGGTCAGTGATGGCAGCCTGATTGTCCGTGATGCCGATAAGCAGCAACAGGCTGTTTCAACCTTAAGCCGGGATACTGACAAGGCCGCCAATAGCCTGAGTCCGATTTTTGACAAGGAGAAAGAGCAGCGGCGGCTGGCACAGGCGCAGGCCATTGCCCAAATCGGCAGCCAGGTGCTGGATATCTACAGCACGAATGAAGCGATTAAAGCGACGAAAGCGGCGACGGAAAAACTGCAAGACCCACAAACGCAGCAGGCCCTGAAACAGCACGCCGAAAAACAACTGAGAGCAGAAGGTCAGCCAGTCGATGCGAAATCTGTCGCAGACCGGGCCTATTGTCCACTTCCCCTAAAATGAGACAGCTATAATTAGATTTTCTGCCCTAACATTTGCAGAGGTCAATATGAAAAAAACTCGTTTTACTGAAACTCAGATAGTCAACATCTTAAAACTCGCTGATTCTGGTATGAAAGTTGACGATATCTGTCGCCAAAATGGGATCAGTAACGCCACTTATTACAACTGGAAGTCGAAGTATGGTGGTATGGAAGCCAATGATGTTAAACGATTAAAAGAGTTTGAAGAAGAGAACGCTAAACTCAAAAAAATGTTTGCAGAGGTTAGCCTTGAAAATCATGCCATGAAGGAACTTTTCGCAAAAAAGGGTTGGTAGTGACCGAGAAAAAATCCTGTGCTCAATCACTGCAAAAAGCGGGATTGTCGGTCATTAAAGCCTGTCAGTTAACCTCGTTATCACGAGCAACGTTTTATCGAAAGCGATTAGATTGGCGTCAAAAAGACAAAATCGTCATTGATGCCATCCAGGCTGTATTAGTTAAATCGCCTCAAGCGGGCTTTTGGAAATGTTATTATCGACTGAGATTTCAAGGATATCTCTTTAATCATAAACGGGTTTATCGTGTTTATTGTCGGCTAGGCTTAAACCTTAAGCGTCGCATTAAAAAAAGACTGACTGAGCGAGAAAAAAGGCCATTAACCTTGGTTAAAATCCCGAATATTCAATGGGCGTTGGATTTTATGCATGACACATTATATTGCGGCAAACGATTTAGGACGTTGAATATTATCGATGAAGGAACACGAGAATGTTTATCCATTGAAGTGGATACTTCACTGCCCGCTGAACGGGTGATTAGAGTACTCGAACGTTTAAAAACACAGAGAGGATTACCTAAACAAATCCGATTGGATAATGGCCCTGAATGCATCTCAATTAATCTATTGAATTATTGTGAAAATAACCAAATTACACTGTGCCATATTCAACCGGGTAAACCACAACAGAATGGATTTATTGAACGGTTTAATGGTTCATTTCGTCGAGAGTTTTTAAATGCGTATTTATTTGAATCATTGAGTCAAGTTCGAGAACTAGCCTGGTTTTGGCAGCAAGATTATAACCGAAGTCGAACGCACGAAAGTTTAAATCATCGCCCACCGGAGGTATATCGAAAGCAGTTAGAAAACTCTAAATTACAGTGTCTCGATTAATGGGGAGTGGACACTTCAAATTGCATATGGGGAGGTAAACATTGGTATGAAATAGACGATTAATGTCAGATATTAAGATCTGAGCGTCATGGAATAAGGCCTGATTTACGGCTTTACTCAATTCAACAGAGAGACCTTGTGAGAGCTGCCCCAAATTCTGTTTTTCGGCATTAGCTATGATTGAAAAGCCAGGACGAGGATCACTATCGATACATACCAAACAACTTGCGGCGCCATCCGAGAACAACGCAAAATTTTCCATACGTTCTTCTTCATTCACTATGCAATCGCTGGTAACAACAAGAGCTTGTTTAGACTGACCAGAGGCTATACGCGCTTGGGCTAGACGCAACCCCTTGATTAAATTTGTACACCGCCCGAGCGTAACGCCGATAATTTCCGTGTGTTCCAAATTCAGAGGGCAAGCAACCTCACGTAAAAGACTAATATGCTCATTCGGCCGATCGGGAAAGTACGTGCTGCAGAAGATTAGTGTATCGATGTCTTGATGATGGGCGTTGGCTGACAATAGTGTTTTTTTGGCCGTAGCGACAGCCATTTCAGCGACAGAACGTGAGTTTTTATGCACAGTTCCTCATCCCCACAGAGCGGGCTGTGGTGCCATTGAGAAATTCTCCGCACGTTGTTGCCACTGTACAATTTCATGATATGCTAACACCTGTTCACCCAAAAGATACTGTGGTGCAATTAACTTCGCCTTTTGGTAATAATTGAAAGAATGCATTAAATTTTCTTCTCCGCTAGTAATGTACCAACGTCGAAATAGCCAATAGCATGGTCAAGGAAATTACAGCTACCCTGTTGTTGGAGCTCTTGCAAGGCCCTGACAAAGCCACCTAATGCAGCGCGTGATAGTGCCGACCCTAGACTTACACGAGTGACGCCTAAAGAGAATAATTCATCAACGGACAATCGATTCCCTGCCCCCAACAAAACATTCACAGGAGTATTTACTGCCCGACACACGGCTAGGATAGACTCTGCGTCAGGCAAGGCTGGAGCGTAGAGTACATTAGCTCCGGCTCTCTCATATGCTTTTAGTCTAGCGATGGTATCTTTCAGATTATGAACTCCGTAAAGATAGTTTTCAGTGCGAGCAGTAAGTGTAAAGGGGAACGGTAACTGTTTTACCGTATCAACTGCGGCCTCAACTCGTGAAATGGACGTCGATAAGTCGTAAATCGGGAGTTGCCGATTCCCTGAGTAGTCCTCGATAGAACCTCCTACTGCACCACATGCAGCAGCATCAAGAATAGTTTTCTTTATATCATCAGGGTGCTCGCCAAACCCATCTTCCAGATCGATTGAAACAGGCAGTTCAGTTGCACTAACAATAAACTGTGCATTGTCTAATGCTTCCTGGCGTGTTACCGCCATAGATCTATCCAATTTGCCTAATGTAAAGGCCAGACCAGCACTGGTCGTTCCCAGAGCCTTGAATCCTGCATTTTCCATCAATATTGCGGTTCCGCGATCCCAAGGGTTTGGCATGATAAAAGGGGAACCCTTTGTATGCAGTTGTTTGAACACCTCTCCCTTTTGAATTCTTTTATCCAATACATTATTTTCTTTTTTATTTTTCGACATATCATTACACTAGGGAAAAATTAGATAATCAATAATTAGTTTTCTTCATTATTATTGATTGCCATTCCATTGATTGATTTTATTATTTCAAGTCTATTCTTATTTAAATAAAAATGATCGCCATCAGCAATCTGGCATCCTTTAAATTCGTGCGTTAATAATTTCCATTCCATTATATCGTCTTGTGAAACATGTGGGTCATCCTTCCCAACAATTCCCCAAATAGGAGTTTTTATTTCCCCAGTCTCTTGTTTCCATGCACTATTTATCATATATCATTCCCCTATGATTATTTTAAATTAATCACCTATTTAAAACTGGTGAAATTTATCCTAATGAGCGTTATTATAAATCAGTGTATGTAAATATATATTAATAAATTAATTAAAATGAGGTGTTAGTCAATGTGTGTTTAACAAAATGAAGACGTATATCACAATAAAAATTAACTTAAGTAAATAAATTGGATTAACGTAGATAGTGTCGTCATAAATAAATTCATGTAATAATCACCCTATATTACATGAATGGATGACTTAACCATGAGCACACCCGCACACCGCCGTTGTGAGATCCCTGGCCCCAACTTCCTTGCCTGCGCCAACTACGGCAAAGGCGGGTTTATAATGTCAGGGTGGGGGAGTATACCCTGCTTGATGGGGCGGTGATTGCCAGCGCGGACGGTGCAGTGGGTAGCCAGCTAGTGTCCAATATGATCTCGAATAGGCTGACCGGTACCAATAAGAGTGACAGGCAGTCTTCCACGACGCATGCGGCAGTGAGTGATGGCAGCCTGATTGTCCGTGATACTGATAAGCAGCAACAGGATGTATCGAGTTGAACAGGAAATCCTGATAGTGATTAATTTTGAAAAATTCAATGAACAGGCTGCATTGCTTGCCGAGACACTTGCTATTCCAGTAAAAGTAAAAACGGCCTATATAGAAGGGTTACGTTATCGTCTTTACGAACCAGAGAAAGCGGCAAAAGACTGTTCATTGTCTATCACGGTGGTGGGGTAAATATAGACGCGGGATACGATATCCTTGCTCGCCAACTCACAACTGAAAACAATCTTGCTGTGTGTCTGGTTGATATTCGTGGACACGGGAATTCAATTGGAGATAAAGGCACTGTTTCCCGGCCAGCTATTGTCTGGTGCGATGTCGATCGGATTATCACTGAGTTAAAAACACATTTTCCAGCTATTCGTCTTCATCTATTGGGGCATTCTAGTGGGGCTGGAATGCTGATAAATTATTTTACTCAGCATAAACCTGCTCATAAGATCGATAGCCTCGTATTACTGGCACCAGAACTGGGCCCGTTTGCTACTGGTGTTCATCGCAGTAATTCATTAGGACGTTTTGCTGATGCCCGCCAGTGGCCATTTATGATAAACGCCTTATCCGGTGGCGTTCTTTTTGGTCATTATCCCGCAGTACAGCTGAATTTCCCTGAAGATGGCGATGAAGAAATGGGAAAGGCTGTTGCAATCGTAAAAATCAAAAGTGTTCGACACGAAAACTATATGAGATTGATTTGGATTTTTAACCTAAAAAAATAATCCGATTAACCAGCCAATATGCTGGATTTTGACCTTGTTTACGGTTTTGTGGAATGCCCTCAAAGGTGACCGCTCAGGTGATCACCTCATTTTTTGTACTGACAGTAGATAGCGGTGTCTTTTTATTGTGGCTGAGTTCTACTAATAACCACCTTCCCAAGCATGTTTCCTTGCTCGACAAGAGCATGGGCAAGCTTTAAGTTTTGCACATCAAAGGGGTGTAGCTCTTTGGTCAACGTTGAGTGCAATACACCTGCATCAACAAGAACAGCGATTTCAGTAAGAATCTGATGGTGTGCAATCATATCTTCTGTCTGGTAAAGCGGTCGTGTGAAAACCATTTCCCAGTGGAGTGATACACTTTTGGCCTTAAGAGGTACGGCATCAAGAAATTCGTGGTCATCAATGATCGCAATTTTTCCTTGTGGTGCAATGACTTCAGCCAAAGCAGAGAAATGTCTATTCGTGTGGGTCAGTGCGGCTATGTGCGTTATCGGGCCGATATTGAGTGCTGCAACTTCCTTTGCGAGTGGTTGTGAATGATTGATGACATGATGTGCGCCAAGTCTTAAACACCACTCGTAGCTTTCCGCCCGTGATGCTGTAGCAATTACTGTCATATTAGTCAAATTCCGCGCGATCTGAATCAGCATCGAGCCGACACCCCCAGCCCCACCCACAATCAGCAATGTTTCCTTGTTTGTTTTTTCTCCGGAAACAATACCGAAACGGTCAAATAATAATTCCCATGCAGTCAGCGCTGTCAGTGGCAGTGCTGCAGCCTGTGCAAATGATAATGACTTGGGTTTCGGCCCAACCAACCGTTCATCCACTAAGTGCAGTTCGGAGTTAGCACCTTGTCGCATGAAAGAGCCCGCATAAAAAACATGATCCCCTGGTTTAAACAGGGTCACGTTGTCTCCTACTGCTTTAATAATACCCGCAGCATCCCAGCCTAGTGCCGTAACAGCGTCAGGGACAATAACATCTCCAGAGCGAATTTTCGTATCCACGGGATTGACGGAAACGGCCTGAACTGAAACGAGCAAATCATTAGGTCCTGGGATTGGTGTCGCGGTTTCGACTGAACAAAAAACATCTGAGTGGGTCAGTGATGAGGAATGGCGGTAGATAATCGATTGCATAGAATGAATTCCATGATTATTGGATGAATTATATAATCAGGATAATGACGCAAATAAACAAGTACGGAAATAAAACGTACTAAGTTACTTAAAGGGAACTATTGATGTGAAAAATAAACATTATCGTGATATTCCTGGTTGTCCGGTAGAAGTCGCTCTTGATTTAATTGGTGGCCGTTGGAAAGGTGTTGTGTTGCATCATTTACTGGAAAACGATTACTTGCGCTTCAACGAACTACATCGTCGTCTTCCTGGTATTAGCCAGCGCTTGCTTACCAAGCAACTGCGAGATCTTGAAGAATCTGGACTTGTTTCCCGAACTGTTTATGCAGAAGTACCACCACGTGTTGAGTACCGCCTAACTGAAGAAGGCTTGACCTTACGTCCAGTGATAGCGATGTTAGCACATTGGGGCGAGGCCAGAATCGCACGTCAAAAATGAAAATCTTGCCACAACTCTCAGACTTGTAAGTCAAGTTGAATCATACCCTAACTTGCCGTCAGGATGATTGATACAAAAGTGTCAGAATGATGAAGAGAATGAATCTAGCCTGTCACCTCTGCGCCACTCGCATATCAATATGCTTGGCCACTACACATTACATTCACTTTGGCAGAACAGTTAACAAAAAGGCGCTCAGACCGCTGAAGCAAGCCGATGAAACGGATGAATGACCTTTATAACAGTGTCACCCGTGGCGACAGCTTTGTGGTCCTGTTTAAAAAATATACTTTTCGTGCGTTTCCGTATGGTTGAGCTTCAGGCTCCTTAACCCTTTTGTTTGCTAAAAGAGTGTGATGAATTGCTTTTGCGATTAAATATCACTCGATAAAAACCCAATTAAAGTTGATATTTAAGAAATAATAATCTTCGAAAAACACACTAAAATACCCTCCATTTCCGGTTGAGAGAGGCTAATATGAAATTTATAGCATGAAGGTATATATTTATTGTTTATATGAAGGAATTTATTATTTTTATAATAAGTATACACTGAATCAACTTATGCCCCGCATGGGGCATAAGAGTATTTACAATTCAATTATCCATTACGGATAAACATCACCCTCAATACGGCTGTCACCGGCAACATTGCAGATATGCCAGTAAGGATAAGGTTTTTCTTTATCACTCACTTTGTTTAGAATATCGATTTCTTCCTTGCTGAGATCCCAGGAAAGCGCCTTTCTCACCAAAAGTCATAGCACCAAAGCACAACTCTGATACAGATAGTCCTGTTGAACCTAAATAACGATACTTCATATTAACTCTCTTACCTTTAATGAATTACAAAGTTATACAAGCAATTATCAATCCGGTGGTGGTCAACAACGCACCCGCTAACGGAATGTGAGAAAGTGACACGCCGTAAGTGATTAGTAATCCGCCGAACCAGGCTCCGGCAGCATTGCCAAGATTGAATGCAGCAATATTGCAGGAGGACACCATACTTTTTGATATTTCACTGCTATCAAGAGCCTGAACCTGTAACGGTGGGATCGTTGAAAACATAGCCATCCCCAGCAAAAAAATGGCGATGCAGGCAGTTGGTGTGGTCAATATGGCAATCGGAAACAGGCATAACACGGTAATGAGCAAGGACAATGTGATAATAAGGGCTTTACGTGTCCCTTTATCGGTCAGTTTTCCACCGATGTGATTGCCTGCCACCATACCTACACCAAATAAAACCAGAACAGATGGGATTAATTTTTCATTTATCCCTGTAACATCTTTAAGCATTGGTGCAATATAAGTAAAGGCTGTGAATACACCAGAGAAACCAAATGCTGTAATGAATAAACTTCTCGAAACTTTTGGATGCGTTATTACTTTCAATTCATCAAAAATTCTGGCGGTGTTTTCATTTTTTGCTTTGCGATTAGGAACAAATAGTATTACTGATAGTGCAGATAATATACCTATAAAAGTTACCATAAAGAATGTGTACCGCCAACCAAATAACTGTCCTACCCATGCTCCAAGGGGAACTCCCATTATGTTAGCTAGTGTTGCACCGAGGAATAATGCTGATACTGCAGAGGCTCGTTTATCTGGTGGTGCAAGTTCAGATGCAAAAACTGAGCTAATTCCAAAAAAGGAAGCATGAGCAAAAGCAGTGATGACTCTGGCTATAATCAGAGTGGTAATGCTTCCGGATATACCACACCACAGATTTCCTATAGTGAATATACACATCAAAAAAATAAGTGCGGGCTTTTTCTGATATCGACTGAGTAGTGGAGTAAGTAAAGGAGCGCCTATTACCACGCCGAAAGCATAAGAGGTAATTGAATACGCCGCCAAAGTTATTGATATATTAAAGTCGTGGGCTACATTAATAAGTAAGCCCATAATCACAAATTCTGTAGTACCAATGCCAAATGAACCAACAGACAGAGCATATACAGCAGCAGGCATACCTGATGCACGGGAAACAGCTATATTCATAAGAAGCCTCATCTCCAACCAGAAAGGCGGGAGGATTTATTTCGGGATGTTATTTGTTGATTAAATTAAAATCACTCTGGTTATACCTTAATCCGTGAACATTATTCGGAGTGAAGATATTGTCAATGATTTTAATATCATCATCGGAAATGTTCAGACTGACCGCACCGGTATTATCCTGCAAATGCCCAATTTTCCTTGCCCCCGGAATGGGCACAATATCATCCCCTTTGCTCATCACCCATGCGAGTGCAAGTTGTGCCAATGTACACCGGTTTTTACCAGCAACATCCTGCAACTGGCTAAGCAGTTGTTGATTTTGCTGCATCGCTTCTTTCTGGAAGCGAGGGAGATTACGACGAAAATCATCATCTGCGAAGCCGGACTGGTCCGTGATCTTTCCTGTCAAAAATCCACGCCCCAGTGGACTATATGGTACAAATCCAACACCCAACTCACGGCAGGCTTTGAGAATGCCTTCTTCCGGTTCGCGAGTCCAAAGAGAGTATTCAGTCTGAACAGCAGTAATCGGATGAACTTTGCAGGCTCGGCGTAAAGTATCGGGAGATACCTCTGAAAGCCCGATGTGACGAATTTTCCCCTCCTTGAGCAATTCGGCCATCGTTCCCACAACATCTTCAATGGGAACGGTTGGATCTACGCGGTGTTGATATAGTAAATCAATGGTATCGATGTTGAGGCGTTTGAGTGAACCTTCTACGACTTCACGGATATGTTCCGGACGACTGTCAACGCCAGCCATACGCTCAAGGCCCTGACCGGTAGGGAGGATACGGAAACCAAATTTAGTCGCAATCTGTACCTTATCGCGAATACCTTTGATAGCCTTTCCAACCAGGACTTCATTATCAAAGGGACCGTAAACTTCAGCGGTGTCAAGGAAGGTTACTCCCAAATCAACTGCAGTGTGAATGGTGTTAATAGCCTGCGATTCTTCGGCACCACCGTAGGCAAAACTCATACCCATACAACCAAGGCCTAATGCTGAAACCTGGAATTTATCCTTTCCGAGATAACGTGTTTTCACCTTATTTTCCTCATTGGCATAATGTTATTATAGATATACTTCCATTTTACATTCATAACAATTAATATATGGGTAATACAGTGTTTAATATAAATTAATAATGAAAAATATTCCTGATTTTCAACATGTAGAAATATTAATTCTTATTGTGAAATACGGTAGTTTTCGTAAGGCAGCAAAAGAATTGAATCTTTCCCCGCCATCTTTGACCTGTGTAATAAATAACCTTGAAGAGACGTTAGGAATAAGGCTCTTGAATCGTACAACCCGGAGTCTTTCTTTGACTACAGTTGGTGAGGAATTTCTAAATAACGTTACACCCGTTTTAAATGACTACAGGCGTATCATTGACGGTCTTAATTATCATAGGGTAAAACCGGAAGGGGTTGTGAGAGTGAATTTACCACGGATAGTGCTTGATCTTTTCTTTCAGGACTATTTCGTTAAATTCAAAAGAGAATATCCAGATATTACTCTGGAAATATTCACAACAGACAGGAAAGTAAATATTATAGAGTCAGGGTTTGATGCAGGTATACGCTATACACAAGATGTTCATAAAGATATGATTGCGATTCCCTTTGGGAATAAACTGTCCCTTATTCCTGTTGCAAGTCCAGACTTTGTTAAGGAATCTGGCGAACCTTCTTCACCAAAGGATCTTGTTAATTTCAGGTGTATTAACCGTTGTTTTCCTAGTGGGGAAAGATATCGTTGGGAATTTATTAATGCGCAGGGTTATACACATGAAGTTTCTGTTAAGGGAGATCTTGTTGTTGATTCAGATACAGCTATGATTCAGGCTGCAGAATCTGGGTTAGGTATTGCATTTGTTTATGAAAATCTTGTCGTGGAACAAATTAAAGAGCGCAGACTTGTCCGCTTGTTACCTGATTATACTTATCCTGCTGATAATTTTTGTATTTACTACCCAAGCCGTAAACATATCCCAGTGCCACTTAGAGCCTTCATAACATGGGTTATGTCGATGAACAAAAATGTTCAACAGTAATGATGCTAAAAAGTACTAATGAAAAAATCCGCCTAGTGTGTGTTGAGCTGTATTTCATTATGTCAGTTCCAGTTGGTCGGGTTATTAAAAAATTAAGAGGTAAGAGTTGTTTGCTAATATAGAGTCAAAACCAGATTTTATAAATGTCTTTTGAGTTTTAGTCACTATGAGTGGAAGTGTGTTCGAGTTCATCTATGGTGCGGAAGAGAAACATTTCCCGGTTCGAAATAACCGGGGAACGCTCTGTATCAGGGTCAAGTATTCAATCAGCGCTAACGTTGACTGTGGTACGCATGGGAACCTCGGTTGAAGCGGATTATTGCCCACGTTTTTGGTTCTCGAAGCCAAAAAACGCTTTGTCACTTGCTGAAACTTCTGTTGGGATTCAATGTTGTCTTTTGGTGCACTATAAGATGTAACCAAATGTGCGGCGGTTTTCGCCTCATTTTGGTCAGCGCCCCGAAGTATTTTTCCATCCATGGCGATGATAGGTTTGCCTTCTTGTGAGCGACGTTCATTGACCCAATTGAGTAAGGCTTCCAGTAAGGATTCAGCCACAATGGCTTTGAGAATACGTGCAATCGTATGACGGTGAGGAATACCATGAGTAAAGGAGGTGTGTTGTTTAAGCCATTCGATTTGTAACTTACCAAATTCTTGAATCGATTTCCAGCCAGAAGCCCCAGATAACACAGCAGAAAAGGCTAAGAAAATCACACCCATTAGCTCATGTTTTTTATTGATGTTAGAACGTTGGTCATTTATCTTGCTGATAAAAAGTCACGCCTACTTTTTATTTCCCATATGAAAGGTTAAAACCACTGACTTTAGTCGGTCAGCTTTAGCTGCGATACTGTGTTGCACGAGAGGTGCAATATGGATTACAGATATGGCAGCCACACGGTATTTTAGATTGAGTATCATTTTGTGTGGGTAACAAAATATAGGCACAATGAAGAGTTTTCGCATCTGAAAAAACGCTACTGGGGATAACATTTTTGGGGCAGAGGCTATTTTTGTGCCACGGCGTGTCAGTTAACGGAGGAGATGGTAAAGGCTTATCTGGCGCATCATTTTGAACTCAATCCGGATGATAACTTCAGGATGGACAATTGACGTACCGTTTAGCCGATGCGTATCCGGACTTTCAGTCCGTTAATCACTAACCCACCTACTTTAGTAGGTGGTTGTTGAGTTAATCTAAATAACCCTATTAAAATGTGAGATCTCGGCCTGTATAATGAAGTGCTCATGTTTGGCTAGGTGGAGTTTAGCGGAAGAATATCTTACTTCACAGGAGGATATATAAGTCAGCGGCTTCAGATTATACGAGTTATATTGTTATGTATGGAAATTTAAAATAAATAATCCTCTGTGAAATAGAGTGTATTTACAATATTGGAAAGATAAATAAATAACCTATTAGAAAATCAAGGAATAATAAATAATAAATAATAAATATTTATTTAAATCTTGTTTAATTGAATTGCAATTATTTCATGGATTGTTTCTTTAGTTTTTATTAAGATTTTTTCTCACGAATTAGAAAAGTTTGAAGTAGATTAAGTCGATTATAGAGAAGATGAATGAGTTTAAATATAAATCAATAGGTTATATAGTATCTCATATTGTCAGCCTTTATGGGAATTCTTTGGCCGTTATTGACGAAACAGAATCCTTAAATTATTTGCAGCTATATACTGAGGCTAGTCAGCTCTGCATGCATCTTGCTGAGATTCTGCAAGCAAAAGGTCAGTGTATTGCTATCGCGAGACCTCATAATGTCAAAACGATTGTCGCTTTGTTAGCGATTGTACTTTCCGGAAATTACTATGTTTATGTTGATTTAACTCAACCAAAAACTTGGCTCGAAAAACAGCTTAGTCGACTGAATTGCAATGTAATGTTTTATTCTTCAGATAATTACCTTAAAAATATTCCTGATGGCATGACACTATTTTTTGCACAGGATAAGGGTTTCCCTATCCCTGCTGTTTTACCCGAGGTAAGCGCTAATCAGACCGCTTATGTTAATTTCTTATCCGGCAGTACGGGGGAGCCAAAAGCCATTGCTTGCACTCACGCAGGTATTATCCGTCTTTGTCAGCAACAAACGTTTCTCGACTTTGATGCTCGTCCGGTATTGCTATAGCAGAATCATAATACTATGTCATAATGTCTGTGACTTCCAATAACAAGGCAGAATTGAGATGGGTTACAGTCTGGATTTCCGAAAAAGAGTACGGGCATACAAAGACAAACATTCATTGACATTCGAGCAAACAAGCAACCACTTTGAGGTTTCTATCCGCACCTTGTTTCGGTGGAGTCACAAAATAGCGCCCTGTATGACGCGTGATAAACCGCCCACTAAAATTAGTGACGAGGCACTTATCGCCGATGTCCGAAATGACCCCGATGACTATCAATGGGAAAGGGCAAAACGGCTGGGCGTCTCACAATCAGCTATCCATTACGCCTTGAAACGGCTGAATATCACCGTCAAAAAAAAGGCTAAAACACCCCAAAGCTGACGCACAGGCTCGTCAGGCGTTTGTCGAGCGTATCCGCCACTATGAACACGCGGGCAAATCGATTGTTTATCTGGATGAAAGCGGTTTTGCGCAGTCTATGCCACGCACACACGGTTATTCGGCGAAAGGGCTGCGGTGTTTCGGCACACACGACTGGCACGCTAAAAGTCGCATTAATGCCATTGGCGCCATCATCAAAAAGACCTTCATCACCTTAAGCTTGTTTGCAGAGAGCATTAATGCGGATGTTTTTCATGCCTGGATGACCCAAGATTTATTGCCAAAGCTCCCAAGCCGGACAGTAATTGTCATGGATAATGCCTCATTCCATAAACGAAATGACACGATAAAAGCGATAGCAGACCACGGATGCCAATTGGAGTGGTTACCTGCTTACAGTCCGGATTTGAATCCCATCGAACACAAATGGGCCGAAGTAAAAGCGATAAGAAGACGTGAAAGATGTTCAATTGATGAGTTGTTTATGGAACATGTGGAGCATGCCTAATTATATTGATTTAGCTATATTCCACTCTCCTTTATCTTTTGATGCTGCCACACTGGAAATCTGGGGGGCATTGCTCAATGGTGGCTGTTGTATCATCCATCAAGAAGAAATGCTAACCCCGCAGACTTTACAAAGAGTTATTCATCTTTATGGCGTCAACACGCTGTGGGTATGCCGATAGTGTTTGTTGAAGAGACTGAATATCAAAAAATAATGTGAGGTAAGTATGAAGATATGGGTAATCGATAACTTAAAAGTTATTTTCCCTGATAGAAATATTTCAGAAGCCAATATTGATGAATCCCTCGAAGAGCTGTTAAACCATTCGATGAAAATGGTCACTTTTCTGGCACGTTTCGCCCGCCAATTTAAACATGCACCCAAGATTATGGAATTTCAGGCTGCTCCTTGTTTTGAAACCTTGGTCAGAAGTATGGAGCATCCTACATGATACGAATCATCGATTGCACTTTAAGGGAGGGGATGCAAACCCGCCAGTGTTGTTTTACTGCGGAACAGTCGGCACTGCTTTCCCGAAAAATAGCGGCATTAGGGGTAGATACGGTTGAGTGTGGGCATTCCTTTATTTCGTCGAAAGAAGCCGAACGTGTCCGTGGTGTGGTCGCTGCTTCACCTGTGCCCGTGTTAGCTCACGCCAGAGCTCGCAAGGAAGATATCGATGCTGTGTTACAGACGGGTGCTCACTGGATCGGTTTGTTTGCCTCAATTAATGAAATTTCGATGGCAACAAAGTTTAAAGGTAAGAGACATGAAGAATTGCTCACGATGTTTGGCTCTTCTATCCGTTATGCCCGAGAACAAGGGTTATTAGTAAGGGCAACCATTGAGGATGCCGGACGTACGGCAGCCCCTGATCTGGTGAGCATGATTATGACTGCCCGTGAAGCAGGTGCTGAACGTATCTGTTTTGCTGATAGTGTCGGTATTCTACTGCCTGATGAAACTTTTGATGTGTTATCACTATTACACCATGAATTTCCTGATGTTTTATTTGAGTATCACGTTCATAACGATCGAGGGTTGGCGCTGGCTAACACGTTGAAAGCGATTGAAGCGGGAGTTAAGTGGGTTTCCACGAGTTGTAACGGCATCGGTGAACGTACAGGTATCACCGATACTTTTCAATTGATCACTCTGCTTGCTACGCGTTTCGATCAGAATCGTTTTGATATATCCCAGATTTTGGCGCTTTCTGAATTAGTGGAAGCTTATAGCCGTATCCCAATGTCCCCAATGCAGCCAGTAGTGGGTAAAAACGCTTTTGTACATGTAGCCCGCTTGCACCAACTTGCTATGCAAAAAGACAGCGCTGCCTACAGCATTTTTGATCCAAAACTCATCAAAGGAGATATCTCTCTGGAGCAATTTACTCCTTTACAAGATCAAGATCTGTTCCTGACACCGTTTGAAAAATCTTCAACAGAGCTGAAATATCACCGCCACGGCCCTGGAAAGCGTTTTGTGATGTTGGATAAACGATTGGTGGATGGTTCTCTGCCCGTCAGTTTTCTATGCTGGGAGCTGATGAGTCTGCAGAATTCGGCCATGTTGACAGCCATATCCATAATTGTGACTCCTTATTTCTATTTCTGGGGGACGGGCAGGATTATGTCGGCCTGGAAGTCGAAGTAAATCTTGGGGGAGATAGTCGACATGTACATAGCCCAGCCAGTGTTTTTATCCCTGCGGGTGTGGCTCACTCCTACCGGTTTATTCGCGGTTGCGGCACGTATATTAACTTTGTTCACAAAGGTGATTACCACGAAAGCTTGATGGAGATAACTCAATGAAACAATTTAATAAAAATGCAAAATCTTACGATATTGTGAGGGGAAAGATCACCTATCCGGATGGACTGTATCATTCGTTGTCTACCCGCTCACCTTCAAATGAAGCTGCACTGGATATTGGTTGTGGTAATGGGGTTTATACCATTCGGTTGAAAGCGTATTTTGCTTATGTTCAAGGATGTGACCTTGGTGATGCACTCATTGAACGGGCGCGACATAATTATCCTGATATAACATTTAACGTCTCTCCGGCTGAAACTTTTTCTCCACTCCGCAATTACGACCTGATTACCAGTGCGACTTCATTTTACTGGATGGATCGTAAAAAGGTGTTAATAAATCTGAAAAACTGGTTAAAACCCGGAGGGTTATTTTGCGCTTATAAATATGATTTTCTACTGGTTTATGGGCCTCTGCGGGATTATATCGAAAAAGAGTTAGTCACACGCTGGACAAAACACCGAGATCCCCGTCTGACACAATACGATGACACTCTCGAATTGATACGCGACTGCCCACATTTGCATAACGCACAACGCGAGGTATTTGCCAACATTATTTTCCTCTCTGCGGAAGATATCGCATTGTTTTTTTTATCTACCAGTTACGTGACTTGCTATGTTGAGCAGGAAGGTGGAACGGCTTACGTTCATGAATTTATGAAAAATGTCATGACGCTTAGCGGCTCCACTCCGATTGCTGTTAATTTCGATATTCACGCCTTTACTGCGGTAAATCGCTAGGAGAGACAGATGGAATACCTACCCATCACTCTGGACGCTACACTCCGTGAGAAAGCCTTTAGCTCGCCACAGCAGCCCCTGTTGGTTGATGCTCTAAAGCCCGAATCAGCCATTGAGTATCGATGGAAAGAAACCAATATGCTAGTTGATGCTCTGGCTTGGCAATTTGCGGATTTACCCGGAGAGGGTATCGGTATCATACTGGATAACAGCTATTACTGCCTGTGTATGATTTATGGCGTTATTCGCTCAGGGAAAAATGTGATCTTAATCGATTCTGAATGGGGTATCACAGCAAAGCGGACCATTATTGATGAGATGGCGTTACAGGCATTAGTTAGTGCCGCACCTATTCAGGATGAGTTTGCTATATTACAGTTTATTCCTGATTTTTCATCTGGTTATTCTGAGGTTTTTAACGAGTACGCAGCTACAAACAGCAGAATGATTATTTTTACTTCGGGAACCACAGGTAAACCGAAAGGTATCGTCCTCAGTCAACAGGCTATGGTGAACGCGTATGCGATTGGTCAGCGCTGCCTAAAGGTAGGCGAACATACACGTGTTGGCTGTTTTTATCGGGTAAGCGGATGATCTTCCCAGCGACAACCCGCCACCTGAACCAGCGTATTAAGATCCGCCTGTTCTCGCAAGGCATACACCACATAGTAAGCCCGTTCCTGTCTACTATCCCGGCTGCGGCGAACCAACAGATAATGACCATAACGCCGCTCCTCTTCACTGAGCTGTAAACGCCATAATGGCACGACAGCCCAGTCATACTCACGCTCACCTTTTGTTCCCATTCCCGCTGACCGTGTTTTCCAGTCAGCGGAAGTCAGGGTATCGGCAATCCGTTCAGCACGGAGATATTTGGGTCCTTACCACCATAAAGGGGTATTACAGGGAATGGCTAACACGAAGGGCTGGTGTCGGGACGCCAGCCAGACCCTCAGACGACGGTCACGGCCATACACTTCATCCGCAGTCACCCAGCAACAGGGCACGCCAGCATCCCATGTCCGTTCCAGCATCTGCCGGGCTAACTGGGGTTTCGTTGCAAACGTGACACTGGCCGGGATACC
Organism: Xenorhabdus poinarii G6; assembly: GCF_000968175.1. Classification (NCBI taxonomy): domain Bacteria; kingdom Pseudomonadati; phylum Pseudomonadota; class Gammaproteobacteria; order Enterobacterales; family Morganellaceae; genus Xenorhabdus; species Xenorhabdus poinarii. The sequence continues at coordinate 2,571,299 of NZ_FO704551.1, read as the reverse complement.
CGCAGCTTCACAGCGGGCACGGTCATCGATCCATTGGCGAGGCAGGTATAAGGCCCGGTCAATAAAAGCATGACCGCCGTGGCCGGCGTAACACAGAAATACGCCTATCTGGCTGTTTTCTACTCGTCCAGCGGTCCCACTATACTGACGCTGTACCCCGGCAGAATGGGTCCCTTTTTTGATAAAACCGGTTTCATCAAGGATGAGAACCCCCTGTTCATCGCCCAAATGTTCAGTGACATAATCCCGCAGGATATCGCGGGCCATCTCGACATCCCAATCAGCGCGTTCCAGCAAATATTGAATGCCATCGGGGGAACTTTCCCCTAGCCATTCAGCCAGTTGCCAGCTATTCTTACGTTCAACATCACTGAGCAATCCCCGAAGATAGGCGAGGCTGCGTTGTCGTGGGCCGGTAGAGTGAAATAAGGGAGTCAGACGGGCATGTAATGCCTGTAGCGCCTGTTCCCAGATTTTGGCAGGGGATGGCATGTGACACCACCTTTGATTTAAGGAAGAAGAACCCCATCATGGCACAATATGGATTACGGCTGTAGTATTAATGAGCTGGCTGATATTATTGAACAGCAACGCTACGATACGTCGGCGTTAGGCGGCAACCGCGTTTATCAGTTGTTGCAAACCCGCATTGACCTGCTGGATATCTACAAACTGGGACACGTTCGTGCCCAACCCGTGCATCGCCTGGAATATAAAACCAACCGAAAAAGCCCGGCTGCTGCCCAGACCATGCACAGTCTGGCCTGTGAACTGTTCTCCGAATGGACCGCGAAGTTTGATGCCGTATTGGCTAAACAATCGACTGGGGATGCGCAATGAATGTTATCTGGCATGCGGGAAAACCCCGGTATTTAACCGCAAACGACGTCCTGTTCTGGGTCTCTTCGCCCCGTCTGCAACAACGGTTAGTCAATGCACTGAATAGGGTCGGCAAGGAGGTCACTGATGAATATAGATCATGACTTTTTACAGGCGGTCAGCAAAGAGCAGCCCAGCTATGGCTATGCGGAAGTGTCGGTGATTGGCGGGCTGGTGCTGGAGAATGATCGCTGGGATGACATAGTTCAGTTACTGGTACCTGAAGACTTTTTCTTTCCGGCTCACCGGATAATGTATCAGGCCATTGCTGAACTGACCGAAAAAATACACCGTATGATCTGATTACTCTGACCGATATGCTGAGCCAACGGGGACAAATCGACAGCATAGGGGGGGTTGCCTATGTGGCAGAGGTGTGTAAAAACACCCCCAGTGCCGCCAATATCATGGAATATGCCCGTATTGTGGCGGAGAAAAGTCAGCTGCGTCAGTTACTGGCACTGGGCAACGCTATCAGTGCGGAGGTCTTTCAGCCTAATGCACGGGCAGTCACCATTGCCGAACAGGCAGAACGCCAGCTGTTTAATCTGGCGGAAAAAGGCGCCGTTCGGCAGCATCAGGCTGTGACCCTGCTGCAAGGGGCGGATGCCCTGATTTTCCATCTGGAGCGAATACAGGGCAGCAACGGGATTACCGGGACGCCAACGGGATTTCAGATTCTCGATGAAAAAACCTGCGGTTTGTAGCCCGGCGATTTGATTCTGCACCTTTACCGCGATGAAGTCTATCACGAGAACACGCCGGATGCGGGGATTGCCGAAATCATTATCGGTAAGCAGCGTCAGGGACCGACGGGCACGGTGCGGGTGCGCTTTGACGGTCAATATACCCGTTTTTCGGACTTATCAGCAGATAACTATGGTGGCGGGAGTTAACCAATGACACAGCAAAATCTCAGTCTGGGCAATGCCCTGTTACAGCCCTGTCTCTTGATCACATCTCCGAATCAAGAGATAGGGCAAGTTGGTACCTTCAAGTAAGGTTTGTAGTTTGAACCAACCTTCCCATCGCCTCTGCCAGCCTACTATTCCGGTTCGTTTACTGTCATTCCAACCAGCGAGCCTCCCTAATTTTAAATAGGCCCAATGTAAGCTAGGTACTTGTTTGGGGAGTGTCTTCGACTCTGTTTTTAACCATAATAATTTCCATGCTATCGGACTCAGTAGGCTTTCACATGCTAGGTTTTAGCGCGTTCTGTTTGCAAACTAAGATAGCGCAACTGCTGGATACGAACCGCAATAAAGGCTAATACAACGATCATTCGTTCCAAATTGTTTTTGCTTTACATACGAAGTTCTTCGACTTGGGTTCCCCCTGTTTTCCATGATTTATGAAAATCCTCGATTAACCAACGCTTCTCATAATACTCAAGGATTTTCTGTGCTTGCTCAGCTGTTGTAACAGGTTCACTGGTTAAAAGGTGCCAACATAATCCTTCATTATCACCTTGTTCCTGACAACCAACATAAAAAAGTGAGAGGGAATGACCCGTTTTATTTGAGGGGGTTTTTATTGAAATCGGCGCAAATCGAATATCACAGATGGCATCTCTTGATTGACGACCGCCTTTTTGTTGAACATGAACGCTCCGTTCCCCAGCACGGCATAGCGATGCACTAAATGGGTGAAGTCTATCATCAGCTTGCTCAATGCATCGACTTTGCATGGAGCGAACAACAAACCGCTGTTGTTGTGTTTTATATCGAAGATATTCAATGATATCCGCTTTTCTGTCACAAACAGAGATGACGTTGTTCATTTGTTCGCCGAGTCTCAATGACATAGCTTGCGAGGCGCGTTGCCATTGATAACTCTCTTTATCTTCATAAGCGCGCCGGTTTCGGTCTTTACGTTGCCCATAAGAAGCACTATCCCGAGTCCAACGATGTTGTTCAATTAAGCCAATAACCTGCTGCTCCTCTGGTGAAAAGAGTAAAACAGAATGAACTTGCAAACCGGATGAATTTTTGTGAGATGTTGTATGACCTAGCTCACAGGCTGCTGTTGGATGCTTAAACTCCAAAGAAGTGCTGTCTTCCAACGCGAATAAACCGTTGTGAGCCATACAGGCATCAACCGTTGCCGCAAAACCGGCTTCAGCAATGGCTTGGGCGTCAATATCATCGTTACGAACAAAACGATAAGCTGCTTCAATATCAGCGCTTGAAGAATGAGATTGCACAATGGATTTTCCCGTATTAGCCGCCAGTTGGCTAGCAAGCAGAATAAGTCTTTTCGTTCGACGTGCATCGCCTAATTTAGCTTGTTGGAATGTTGCTTGCGCCCAGACAGAGGTATCAATAGAAAACATAAAATTATCCTAAAACAGACTGTTAGGATCAGATCAATGTTAACTAAAAAAGTTCAATAAAAATCCCTCGTTGTTATTGAGGGATTTGTGTAGAAGAGACAGGGCAAAGCCGGGAAGCCGGAGGGGGCCATGCTGTTGTGGTATTGGCCTGATATATGGAGGAGAGGTCAAGGTCATGGAAAGAAGAAGGGAAATAGTCACCGTGGCATGGCGTCTATGCACCAGAGAACAACACATGGGTGTCAAAAGAAGAAAAGGACAGAGAGCGGCCGTGGCGAAGCCACAGCAGCGTTCTGTCCCGGTATTTTCTACGGTGCCGCGTTTTGGCACTGTCAGCCGCAATCCGGTGCGGTCATGTATTCACGTCATCAGCAAAGGGACTCAACGGCCAACGAGACTTTCCAGCGGAATATTGAACTGGCGGTGAAGATTACGGATCATGGGCAGTGTCAATTTTCGAGTGCCATTCAAAATCTCATATACCCTGTTTGACCTGCCGATAGCCGACTCCAGATCCTTGATTGTCAATTCCTGTTGTTCCATCCGAAATTTGATAGCCTCAATGGGATCGGGCGGTTCAATGGGGTAATGTTTTTTCTCGTACTCTTCAATGAGCAGGCAAACTACTTCAAAAAAATCGCCTTCGGGGGTATCGATTTCTGGTTCTTTGTCAAAGAAGGGTTCGACGGCCTTCAGCGCGGCCTTATAATCATCATCATTACGAATTGGTCTGATTTTCATTATGTTATTCCAGTTCTACCGTATCGGCATCAATGACATCATACTGGCGGTGTGTGCCGATGAATTTCACGAACATCCATCCCCGTTGGTATGCAATCGCGACGATCAACCGATATGCATTTCCTTTAATGTTAAATACCACGCGCCGATTTTTCAGGATGCTGGCGCTGCGGTATTGCTCTTTGATCTCTGCCGGAGTATTCCAGTTTGCGCGTGAGGCTTCATCTACCCACGCTTTCAGGGGCTGTTCCGCATCGGGATACTCCGCCCAAAAATCCCGCAATATCTTGACCGATATGATTTTCATACAATCATACTAGTCCCATAATGGGACTAAATCAAGTTATTTATCCCATATTGGGACTATCTTTTATCATCCAAAACGGAATATTTGAAAAAAGTACCGTATTGCGCCAGCAAAAACGCCGACGCCATGCCTGGATCTGATCTATCAGGTCATCATCAACAATGCCCCGCCGTTCCTGTCGTCTGTACTAGGTTGCCAGTTCGCCCAGCGTGACAAACGCGAGCGTCATTTCTGCCGCCTTGCGGCGGCAGTCTCCTGTCCGTCACGCAGCGACTTTATCGTCAGCGGGATCATCACTTTCAGCCGCCGATGTGGCGACGGTGTCACCCTCTGCTTTCATCCATGCTGGCACCCAACGAGTTTTGCCAATTTCTGCCTCCGCCATCGCCGCTGCATCCCCTTTTTTCATCTTGAGTGCAGATTGCGCCTGTGGCGTAAATCCGGCCTCTGTCAGTGCATCGGCAATCTGTTCCTTCTTGATCCGGCTGAAATACCCCTCTGCCGTGGGTTGCCACCAGTCACGCAGATCAAAGTTCAATACACTTTCCAGCCTGTCGAGCTTGCTGTTACTCGTTTTGCCATACTGGCGTTCCTGAACACCGTCAATGCCGAAAACCGTACAGAAACCCAACAGGGCATTGACCTGTTCGACAGACCACGCCAGCAACAAGTCGTAATCTGCCGACCAGTTTTCCGGCAATTTGGCTGCTATCCGGGCTTTTTCCTGCATCAGAAACAGGTAGGCTTTTCCCTGTTTGCCAGACGGGGCATTGCCGATCAAGGCGCCCTGCTGTGTGGTCAGACTGGCCTTGAAGCAATCGGCACTTTTTGACCAACCGTTACCAAAAATTTTCAGGCAGCATGACCACGTTAACAGGGCGACAGCGACCGTAGGCTGTTCTGCCAATGCGGCCTGTACAGCCAATGTGCGCTCGCAAGACATTGCCGTGATCAACTTTTCCGATACGCTATCGACGTCCTTTTTTTCCGGTTCTGAGGGGCGGGTGGCACTGGCGGTGTTGCTGTCTTGCGTTGGGATATGCAACCGCCTTTATCAACGTCAGGCGGCACCGAGAGCGACCTTACGTTTATATAGAAAGTCTGTCCGAAGGCGACCAACCGCAGATCCGTCATTAATTATCCTTCCCTTACACTTCCTGCCTGGCCATCAGCGTAAACTGGTGGGGCAGGGAGGTATCATCCTCAGGCTCTGCCTGCCAGTCACAGCGCTTAAACAACTTCATCACACCTGCTACGTTTCCGTCAGATGTAGTGGCACACTGAATCAGGGTTCCAGCTCGGAATCACAAGAGTAATGGTGAATACCGGGAAAACAGGACAACGCCCGCGAAGCACTTCACGATGCACAGAGTATTTTGTATCCGTAATTTTTCTGCTCCCTGACAGCCAGAATCTTCAGGCTGCCAGGGTAAGTGTTGTTCTATTTATCCATGCCCCTTTTTAGAACGAATCATCAGCACAGCAGAAAGCGATATCACTAATGAAATAATCAGCATTACCAGCAGAGTATTACTGAACGCCTGGGTATACACACTTTCAAGCCAGTCAGTCTGCTCTGCGCTTGCTGAGGAAAACGCATTCCCCGAAACAACATCCGCCAGATACTGTTTAGATGTAATCCCCTCAGGTACAGGCCTGGAGACCAATGAGTGAAAAATACCGGTCGACATCAAGGAACCATAGATGGCAACCGCGATAGCCTCACTCCCCAGACGGAAGGTATTGAGTATACCGGCAGCACGTCCCACTTCATGAACAGACACCACACTCAGCGCTATACCATCAACCAGACCTGCCGACAGCCCCATCCCCCCGCCCACCAAAAACAGGCTCAGCAGAATTTGCCACATCGACATGCTGCCTTGGTTGAAGATCCACAGCAACAGCAGGCCACCGACGAACAACACCAGGCTAATCACCAGCAGTAAATTGGCAGATACACCGCGCGTCACCAGCTTGCCCGCGACAATCGGCAGTACCAGTACCGGCAAGGTCAGCGCCAGCATCACCAGCCCGGATTCGAGCGGCGAGAGGCTTTTCATGGCAATAAGCCAGGTCGGGAACCAGGTCAGCAGCGTCACGAAGCAGAAGCTTGCGACAACTGGGATAAGGAGCATCGACAGGAAATAGTGATTACCGAGCAGCGCAAAATTAACCATCGGATTCGGCGAACGCTTCTCTATCGCTACGAAAAACAGCAGCAGTACCAGCCCGGAGCCCAGCAGACTCAGGGTGATGTTATCGCTCCAGCCAAGTTCAGCGCCCTGGGTGATGCCAGTCATCAGCAGGAACAGCGAGACGATAAAGAGCAGGATCCCGGCGATATCGAGCGACGGCTTCTCTGCCTTCTTCACCGCCGCCGGAATGGTGACGGCCAGGATCAGAACCACGAACAGCGCAATGGCGTGGACGACGAAGATGTCGCGCCAGCCTGCCACGTTCAGCAGCCAGCCGGAGATGGTGGGACCAAAGGTGATACCCAGCCCAGCTATGGTGCCAAACAGCGCAAACGCACGGGTGCGCTGGGTGCCGCTGAAGGTTTGAATGAGGATAGCGCTACCGCAGGAGAAAATCGCCGCACCGCCGATGCCCGCCAGCGCACGCGCCGCGTCCAACACATAGATATTCCCGGCGCTCCATGAAAGCACGGAGGCAAGGAAATAGAGCCCGGCACCGGCAATAAATGAGCGCTTACTGCCAAACACGTCAGCAAGACCTCCCCAGGCCAGGGTAAAGCTGGCGAAGGTCAGGTTAAAGGCGTTGACCACCCACTGCAACGAAGCGGTTTGCGAGTGGAGATCGGCGCTTATCGCCGGGAGGGCAATCGCCGTCCCGGAAATAGACGTCGGTACCACGAACACTGCAATCAGAATGCAGAGCAGGATCATGGTTTGCGATGACTTTGCTTCAACAACTTGTGTTTCCATTATTTAACCTTATTTCGGATAATACAAACCGGGAGCTGTGCAGGTCTCCTGAGAATAATTCCTTCATTCCAGATAAAGTTTTCCGGTAATACGTGGTCTGATAACCGTAAACCAGGGGCAAGTCGGGCTATTGTTTTTATTGCCGTATAGATTTCCAGTTTTGCCAGTTCCTGCCCCATGCAGTGATGCATACCATAGCCAAATTGCAGATGGCGTGGGCCGTTGCGGAACGGGTCAATCGTTAAGGGTGAGGCGTACACCGACGGGTCGCGGTTAGCGAGAAACACGTCCGGGAAAATCGTTGCCCCGGCCGGGATAGTGACGCCGGAAAGCTCGATGGCTTCGCTACAGATGCGTGGAAACGCCGAGGCGGTGCCGAGGTTGGTCAGACGAATCAGTTCATCCGATACCTGCTCCGTGGTTTCCGGGAAATCCACCACCTGTTGCCACAGCGTTTCAGTACACAACAGCGCGTAGAAAATCTTGGTCATCACCGTCAGGGTATTCTGATCACCGCCCAGCAGCGAGCCGAGCAGAATGGCGGTAATTTCTTCATCGTTTAGCGGCGGCGTGGCGCTTTCACGCATCGCGACGAAGCGGGCAATCAGCCCATCGTCCGCGTGTTGCCGTTCGCCGGTAACGTGCTCAAACAGGTACTGATAGAGCGCGGTAAACTTCTCAATGAGATCTTCCACCTTCTGAGGGTTGGCTTTTTGCACCGTCACGCTGAGTACGCGGAAGTACTCTTTCTCTACCAGAGGAATGCCGAGCAACAGGCAGTTAATCTGCGCCACCAACGGGTCGAGCACGTCCTGATACAAGTCGAACGAGTCTCCCCTGCAGGCGGCCTGCATCAGCGTTTCTATCGCGTCCACCATGTGTGGCGCAAGCCACGCCAGGCCGCTGGCGCTGTAGTCTTTCGCCGCGAAGCGCTTCATCCGCGCGTGGTGCGGAAAGTCGAGGTTCAGCAGTAAATCTTTCGGCGTCAGCGTCGGTAAAATGCTGGGCCCGTTCGGTTCGTTCGACGGCCCGCGCAGGCAGGTATTGCTGGTCAGCACTTTTTTAACGTCGTGATAGTTGATCACGTGCCAAGCCTCATGGCCGCTCAGCAATTTGATTTTGCCTGCCCGCTGGTAGCTTGCGGGCTCCAGCACTTCATAGCCCGGCGTGCAGTTGTAATTCGGAATGGTGGCAACGGATGGCCACGCAAAAGCGGTGGTATTCACAGGAAGATCTCCTGTCGTAGCAGCACGGCGGTAACCTCTGCCACTGCGCTGGAGTTGTCTTTGAAATGCACGCTATTCCAGCCGTTCTGTTCGGCGGCCATGCAGTTCTCCAGAACATCATCGATCAACAGATTCTCGTGCGGACGCACACCAGCGCGCTCGGTGGCGATGGCGAAGATCTCCGCCTCCGGTTTACGACAACCCACTTTGCAGGAATCGACGATGACATCGGCCTCTTCGCTGATGCCAATCACCCGCTTCCAGTGGTCTTCCCATTCCACCACGTTATTAGTGAGGATCCCCACCTTTAGCCCGGCGGCTTTTACCTTGCGGAACAAATCAATCATCAACTGGTTAGGCAGAATACCGTCGAACCACTGTTCGTCAAACTGCTCGAGCCTGGCCCTTGAGAGATTCAGTTCCGGGATGGATTGATTAAGTTTATGGCGAATGCCCCCGCCCCATTCGCGCTCGGTAATAATCGCTTTTTCAATCGGTGTCAGCACACCCATATTCAAATCGTCGGCAACTTCTTTCATTGCCCGCTGGAGTACTGCTGGAGGGATACCGGTCTTCAGATAATAAGAGGTAAAAAGATCCGGAATAGACGGCGACAGTACACCACCAAAATCAAACCATATTATTTTCATCATTTTTTACTTAAACGTTATGGTAAGTTCAGCCTCTGAGACCTGTTTCTCGTCCTGAGTGATCGTCATGGGAATAACGGTGCTTTTTTTGTCACCGGTGAGATAAATTTCACCCAGCCGCGCATGACAATAAACCGGCTTATGGAATTCACAAAAGCGCGTGAAATTCACGTTGTAGCGACTAATCACCAGATCGAAACTCTGCGTTATGGGACGGCGAAGAAATTATGCGTCACGTAAATTGATGTTTGTCGGCAAATTTCCAGCAATAAAATGGCGTCGTACACTCGTTCGCTCGATTTCCGGTACGGAAAATCGTTAAAGTAAATATGCGACTTTGGTAAATAACCTGCGGTTATGTATTTATTATCGTGGATCTTTCTGATGTCTGTTAAAAATACTTCCCCTACCGCCGCACGATGAACACAGGATTTTGGTATGGTGTTCTGATAATTATATGAGCCGGTCCTGATTATGAATTCTGATTCAACATCTTCGATAAAAGACATGTTATCCCCATTAAATCAATCACTAACCTCCGGATTAGGGTAATCTTACTCACTCGTAGTAAGATTACCATCAATTGTTCGCATAAAATCAAACGTATCACTGAATACATACATTCGATATCTATCGAACATCTATTAAAATTCAGGATTCCTAGATTTTTGTCAAGAATCTTTAAAAAAAATCAGTAAATCAGGAGAAAGAATGGAAGAAAAGGTCGCCGAAGAGGCAGTTGCCTTTGATATGGTTAAGGTTTTCAAAGCTCTTGCCGACCCAGTGAGGCTAACAATTGTGCGTGCATTGCTGGCTGACAAGCCAGGAGCCGAACGACATTGTTCAACCTTTGGACTGACTGTCACACGCGCGACACGTTCGCATCACTTTAGAGTATTGCGTGAAGCAGGTCTTATTCGGGTTGTGGACAAAGGTAATATGGCCGTCGCCATATTATGCCGGCAATCAATTGAAAAAGAACTGCCAGGTCTGATGCAACTCATTAATTATACTAATAAATAAAGGGGATCCGTGTGGTGAGCAAGGAAGCTCATTAGCCTGTGCAACCCGATCGTTGCCAGAGTATCACCCGGGAGCAGAAAATGATGAATGAAACTCAGCAGGATATGGGGTCTGATGCTCAGTGGAACGAAAACTCACGCTAAAGCAGGCACCGCTGTAAAGAAAGCGGCAAAAACAGAGCGTTATTACACCGTGGGATACGTGCCGCAATGTGGCAGGCCCAACCCTGCCCCGGCCATCACCCTCAAGGGCCGCTGGCTGGAGGAACTGGGATTTTTAACCAACCACCCGGTCACGGTCACCGCTGAACGCGGACGGCTGGTGATTCAGGCGGAGATTGGGGTGTAGCGGGGAATGGACAGGCCGGAAGGATCGCAGAGATCTTTCCGACTTTTGACTTATTGACCGATAATAATTATGTCTGGCTTGCTATCTTTCTTATAAAAATCATTCAGATGCTCATGTCCGAACTTGTCGCCATGAGCCTCCATTAATTTTGCTGTATTGTTTAGAAACTCGATAAAATCATTAAGTTCTTTTAACGATAGCTGAAGTGTAACCTCACTAAGCGATACTAAATCGCTATCATCAGATTCATAACCGTAGATTTTCATAAATACCTTCAATTACTCAGGTGGTGTCCAGCCGTGATCTCGAAGCCAATTCCTAGCTTTTTTACTCGGATTCGGCATTCCTTTATGTGCGTCATGAATTCCGCCACTTTGATTGGATGAAGTTCCATCTTTATAGTGAACATGCGGCTCTTGCCCAGGAATATGCCCCTTGTCGACTCGAATAATATCTCTAGGAGCTTGTCCTCGTTCGACCTGTTTTTGCATATTTCCAGGAGAAGAAATTTTACCATTTACACCTGAACAACAATCTGATCTTACCCAGCCCCAGCGGATTATGCACATACCCATACGGGTTCACGCCCCCCGCCAGCCCTATCGGATCTTAGGGATTACCCCGACACGACCATACTTTTTAGGCGAGATTTTTTCTTTAATAACAGCCTGTTAAAGAGCCTGTTTTACCCGTTGGGGTAAAGATTTTTTTGCCCGATCCCCGATGTGTACTTTCAGGCTATTGTGCCCGTTTGCTGTGGTGCAGTATAGCACCTGTGCTCGCGCACGTTGGCTCAACAGCCTGATTTTATGAGGTATTTCCCTTTCGGCAACGGGCGAATGGCGTCCGGTTTACCGGACGACGGGCGGCCGTTCTGCGGGTGCGGGGCGGGGGAGGTAAATTAACGGAGGCCGTCAGGCCGACCTGCCTTCAGGGTTGTTGGCCTGACGTGGCAAGGCCGCTAAAGAAGAACGCGGGTTTTTGGCCGGGGCTGACGGGCAGTCCGGCCACGGTCTGCCCCCGCACCGCACCCAGCGAACTCAACGGGGACGGGCGGATTGTCAGCCCCGCCGCTGTGGGTTGTCCGGTGCCGGGCTTTCCGCCACACTGTGCCCTGAACCGCTCTCCGGCGGCTCGGTGTCGCTGTCCGCCCTGCTGTCACGCTCGGCCGGGTGGGTCTGGTGATGCACCGCCTTTAAGTGTCCGATGGCAACCCGCGTGTAGATTTGCGTCGTTTCCAGCTTTTCATGCCCCAGTATCGCCTGGATATACCGGGTATCCGCCCCGTTCTCCAGCATCTGCGTGGCCATCGAATGGCGGAACAGGTGGCACGCCCCCGGCTTGTTCAGTCTGGCCTGTTCCCGGATGGCTTTCCCGGCCATCAGCGTCACTGTGCTGCGTGCCAGTGGTTGGCCTTTGATGGTGATAAACAGATAACCGCTGTCATATTTCCACGCCAGCCGGGGGCGGACGTCGGCCAGATAACGGTTTACCCATGACAGCGCCCGCTCACCGATGGGGACGACCCGGTCTTTGTTGCCTTTTCCCTGCCGCACCACGATAACGCCCCGTCCGCTGTCAATATCACCCAGCCTCAGGTTAATCAGTTCATTACGGCGGATACCCGTACTCCAGAACACTTCCAGCAGGGCACGGTTACGCAACCCCAGCGGGGTCTGGATATCAATGCTCATCAGCACCGATTCGGTTTCGGTCTCACTTAACACCTGTGCGGGCAGGCGCTTTTCTTCTTTCGGCATGGCCAGCAGCTCCGCCGGGTTATACAGGATATGATGGCGTTTCAGCAGCCAGCGGAACCAGCCCCGCAACGCACTCAGGCGGCTTATCAGGCCGCCGTTGGTGTAATACTGCCCGTCGGCCTTGCGGTAACTGCGCAGGTAACGCTGCCAGCTCTCCAGCAACGCCAGTGAGACCTGTGGCGCATGGCGGACGTCACGCCGTTCGCACCAGTCCACGAACGGGCGCAGCCGCTCCCGGTAGGCTTCCTGTGTGCGTTTGCTGTATCCATGGTCAACAACGGTATCCAGATACGCCGCAAGCTGCTGGCGCAGGGTCGCAAGGGTAAAAGTCGGTTGGGTTTCCATGACGGTTTTCCTCTGTGGGAAGGTGAACAGGCCGTTCCATCACATCACTACATTCAGCCAGTGGGGCGTTAAAGCCGGGCACGGTCAGACGAGCACCCATCTTGGCATGGGGTACCGCTATCTGAGTGATAACTGGCTCTGGGGAGCTAATGCGTTCTGGGATGCACTATGGCCGGAGCAGCATCACCGTTACGGTATCGGGTTAGAAGCCTGGCATGATAACGTCAAACTGTCTGCCAACCTTTACCAGCGCTTATCCGGCTGGAAAACATCCCGGCAAGTCACCGATTATGATGCACGCCCCGCCAACGGCTGGGATATCCGGGTAGAAGACGGGTTACCCGCGTTGCCGCACTGGGGCGGGCAGGTGATGTTTGAACAATACTACGGACAGCAAGTGGGTTTATTCGGTGACAACAAACGTCAGCACAATCCTTACAGCCTGACGGCCGGGCTGACATACACGCCAGTGCCGTTAGTTACATTGGGCGCGGATGTCCGGCAGGGAAAACAGGATCACCGGGATAACCGTTTTACGCTGGCACTCAATTATCAGCTGGGCGTCCCGCTGGCACAACAGCTCGATCCCAACGCAGTCGTGCCGTTACGCAGCCTGACATTCAGACGGACAGATTTTGTCAACCGGAATCATAATATGGTGCTGGACTACCGCAAGCAGACGCTGATAACACTGGATTTTCCCGCTCAGCTTAAAGGCGATGCAGGCAAAATCATCACTTTTACGCCACGAATTACCTCCAAATATCTGCTGGCGCGTTTAGAACTCCGGGCTGATGAATTACAGCAAGCCGGCGGCAGAATTGTTCATCAGACGCCTGATAAAATCATGCTGCTTTTGCCGAAAGCCATCGATAAAGTGATCCGGCTTTCCGGCATTGCCATTGATAAACATGGCAATCGTTCCCGGCCATCGGAAACCACCCTTTTTATCCAGCCGACGGGAATCCATGTGCAGGTTACCGCAAACCGGGCGCAGGCAAGGGCGGACGGTCAGGACAGTGTGATGTATACCGTGATGGTGAAAGATCGTGACGGGGAACCTGTTCCCGATCAAACGGTGAGCTGGTCAAGTGACAAAGGCAAACTTTCACAAACCACACAGAAAACCGATGCACAGGGACTGGCGGCGGTGTTGTTGAGCAGCCATCATGGTGGGGAGCATAGCGTACAGGTTTCGGTCGGTGATAATGTCATTGTGGCTTTGCCGGTGCACTTCAGCGCGGTATTGAAGCCTGTTATCACCGCAGATAAAACGCAGGCCAAAGCGGATGGTCAGGATGCCGTGACATTGACCATCACTGTAAAGGATGCCGCCGGCGTTCCCGTTCCCCATCAGGCCGTTAAGTGGCAAACCAGCCGGGGCAAATTCCTGACCTCGTCGTCAACAACCAATAATCACGGGCAGGCTACCGCGGCATTAGTCAGTTTACCCTCCGGTATCGCAGAGGTGTCGGTGACTATCGGTGAAGAAACGCTCACGGCATCACCGGTTGAATTTTTACCCGCCCTGACCCATACGTTGATCTGTGACAAAAGTACAGCCATTGCCGATGGACAGGACAGTGCGCTTTGCACGGTTGATGTGCGTGATGCGGCTGACCAGCCGATGGCAGGGAGGGAAATCGTCTGGTCAACGGATCATGGCCAGATTGCCGATGAACAGATTATCACCGACAGCAGGGGGAAAGCCCATGCCCGGGTTATCAGCCGGAAAGTCGGCGTCGCCCGTGTCCGCGCTGACCTATCAGGTACCATCATCACGGCGGGCGGGGTCACGTTTGAGCGTCAGTTGCAATCCGTTATCATTACGGATAAAACCCACGCCAGCGGCGACGGGCAGGAAGCTATTGTGCTGACCGCGATTGTTGAAGATGCGCTGGGGTTGCCGGTTGAAAATCAGGTCGTCATCTGGCACACCGACAACGGTGTCCTGTCATCGGCAGAGACCCGAACCAACTCGCAGGGGGAGGCACAAATTCAACTGGCCAGCACCGTTGCTGGGGAGCATCGGGTATGGATCCAGATTGATGATAAGACGGTGACTGCCCCGACGCTCTGGTTTGATGATGTGCTGACATCCACCCTGCGTGCAGATAAAACCCGCATTATTGCCAATGGTCAGGATAGCGTCACATTGATCGTAACGGTGAAAAACCTGACTGGACAACCCGCCGTCGGTATCCCTGTCTGGTGGCGCTCGGACAACGGCCACTTTACAGATGCACAGATTGAAACCGATGAAAACGGCGAAGCCCACGCGACACTGATCAGCCAGCAGGCAGGCACAGCTTCAGTAACGGCCATTATTGATGACCAGGAGGTTATTTCACCCACAGTCGACTTTATCCCGCCATTACGCATTGCCGATACCGTTGCCGTTGACAGTCAGGGCGGTAATGCTAACCCGAAAGCCTTTGGTACCCGTGGACCTTCAGTTTTCTGGCGTGGCGCGAAATTTCGCATTATCACCGCCGGTAATACAGGCCGGGTGAACTGGCAGAGTGATTCTCCGGCGGTCACGGTATCCGGTGATACGGTGGTCGTACAGCAACGCCCTGACGGTGTGAGACTGACAGGGACCGATGAGGCAGGGCTGCAGGTGGTACTGACCTTAACGAGTTATACCTGGTTTGAGCGCTCAGGCCTGACGCAAGATTTTTATTTTAATGCAACGCAAATTTGTCAATCACTCGGCAGCCAGATTGCGCCCAAATATGCACTTGAACGGCTTTATGAAGAGTGGGGGAATTTTTATCATTATGAAGGCTGGGTGAGGGAATTTTATGTGGTTTCCACGGATTATCTTTCTACCAGTTCCGGTTCAATGGATGCGCAGACAAAATGGGCATTCTGGGCAGAATCGGATAGCTGGACGAGTAATGCCTGGCATCGGCTGGCATTTGCGTGTGGAAGCTAAGGCGGTTCTGTGTTTACGTTATTTTGCTTGATCTGCCAGCGTTGTCTGATCTTGCCAATTTAATTCATGATGTTGCTCCTTTCTTTTGTCAAAGAATAGACTCCGTTTGAGGTAATGGCGGAGTCTATTTGGCGGGTAGAATATCCGATATCATTGGTTTGATCTTTCTATAGAAACAGGACAAACCAGAAGATAAATATTCTTCTGACGTTTTATCACATGAGTTTCTCATCCTGAATATGGCTCATATTCATAAAAACTTCGCATAAACTCACATTTTTAGGCACAATGGCGCTGATATCATCTTTTTTTGGACTAAAAAGAAAGGGAAAAAGATCCCGGCCATTCTCAAGTTTTCTTGTTTTATCGAGCGATTCAAAGTAGTTGTAGATCTCCGATACCACTGTTTTATGTATTTTACTTTTAACTAAACCATCTCTCTGATATGGGCTTTCATAGTGTCCATAGTACAGTTTTCGAAGATAAAGAATATTTTCCTCTTCGTCTTCATCCATGGGAGACCTGATGAAAGCCATAATTTCATCTGTGCGATCTTGCTTGACGCTGGTAAAAAAATCATTAATACACTGCTGTAACTGAGGTGTGCATTTTCCCTGTGGTTTCGGCCGTTTTACTTCTTCAAACGTGGATTGTTCCGCCGACATGTTCAGCATATCCGTCATGATTTTTTTAAATTCTTCCGGACACGAGGTTTGTTTCACTTCCGCATAAACACAGCGGCCAAAATAACCGGAGTTTTGGGTGTAATTGTATTTTCTGATAGTCAGAACATAGATTCCCGGCGGAGGTTCATACCCTCTGATTTCGGAGGATTCATAGGCAAATTTGAAGTAAATCCCGTTTTTTTTGTTATAACCGATCAGGTTTCCCGCAGCTGCAAAATCGGCGACAGTACACCCATGATCGCAATAGAAGGGGATTTCACCATTAATGAAAAGAAACCAGCCTGCCGGAAAGGTGATTTCGTTTTAGATTGGATTTCTCATGTATTGTCTTCCTTTTCAAAAATTATGATTGTTGTTATGAAGAGTATGTAATGTACTTGTTATATGAATCCAGTGATCACCGCAGAGCTAACATGATTTGGATATTTTCCACGGTAAGAAGACCGGAAGATCACAAGGATTTTCCGGTTTTTTTGTTTATATACCTTTTATATCAACTGCTTTTTAATACTTGTGGATTAAAAACGACTATTTTTTTATCCTTAGTCATCCCACATGGATAAAAGCCTTCTTTATATATATTGAACATTTTTTTCTAATAATGATTCATTTTTATTTCCTAATATATATCTTTGTATAGATAGCATTTTTAACTGATAGTATATATCATCTAAAATTTCAAAATAAAAATCGTCATACTCTGTGTTTATCTTTTTTATCTTGGATTTTCTATAAGATAATATCTTTTCTTCTTGTAAATCACCATATTCTTCGTCAATATCTTCTAAATAATCTTCGGCTTCAGAATAGTTATTTTCTAAGGAAAACTCACCAACGTTATTTTCTATAAGATCTTGCCATACTAAGTATCCATCTGGAAGGTCTTGACTAAATGATAATTTTAGAGATTTATCTTTATCCTCCAATAAAATAACATCAGAAGATAACTGGCCCTTTCCTGATAAAAGGTCATCTAAAAATAAAAAACGCATTGGTTCAGTTACAAACTTCTTATTCAAGCCTTTCATCATTACACTCCTAAAATTGTATTTTACATGTCTAAAGCTATTTGATTACCTATTTTATATATTCCTTTAAAAATATTCTTGGCTCTTATTGTTGTTTCATTCTCATTCCTTTTTTAGACAAATTTTTCCTTCTTTTTAAAATTTTATGATTGTGCTAGAGTGCATCATATATTGAGAATTAAAAGCGGGAAGAACCCACGAGTCTTCCCAGCTTTTTTATTTAGTCAAGTCTTATTGGTTCTTGAAAGTTATTAGAAGAACATTGACCTTTCACTAATGAAATTAGTAAATTATCATCTTCTTTTTTTACAAGAATCGTATAGCTACCTGGCGTTACAAATATTTTTTTCTAGATATATATTCTGAATCATCAGGTTCAAGATCTCCTCCTGTAGTATCTTCTCCTGCACCAATAAATATTTCTCCCGATGGGGATTTTATACATACTTCAATATTAGGGTTTTCTATATTATCAACTAATTCAACAGAATAAACACCATCATCCACTAATTCTAAGAAGGCAATATTACCTTTATTCATTTCATGTAATTCATCATCGGGAATAGACCACCAATCAGGAGTGTCTGTTTTTCTATGTTTTATTGCTTGCAGATCAAATATAGCTAATGTTGCTGTATCTGTTGTGAAAGAAAAAGAACTTTTCATTATATATCATCCTCAAATAAATATTATTTCACTAATTTTATCACCAGCTTTTAACCCTGCTTTTCTGCCCTAATACCGCTCGCTTAAGCAAACTTAGATGAGTCATAATCGGCCTCAGTTTATTGTCTGAGGCCGATTTTTTATGTCTGAGTTTTCTCGTGAACTCCAAGCTACTGCGGAATTTAACTACCCTGAATCCATTGATGCTTTTAGCAAAAATATTCCTCTCGAATGGGTGACTGAAGCGGTCAGGGAAACCGGATGTGCTACCGTGCGAAAACGCCGTTTCCCCGCAGAACAAGCTGTCTGGCTGGTGCTGGGCATTGGTCTCATGAGGAATCGCTCCATTAATGATGTCTGTGACAAATTGGAACTGGCCTTTCCCGATGCCAGGGGAGAGCTACCGTCTTTGGCCTCAAGCAGTATTACTCAAGCCAGACACCGGATTGGGGTTGAGCCGCTGAGGCACCTTTTCCACACCACGGCGACAGCATGGGAAAAAGAAGACACCACTCAGGCGGTCTGTGGGCTGAAAGTCTTGTGTGTGGATGGTACCCAGTTTAAGGGGCCTGAAACCGCCGATAATCAATTACTGGGCTATGCCTCGGGCAAGGCAACATTCCCTTCGGTGTTGGCCGTCACCCTGATGTCCGCCCGCACGCATCTTATTTCCGATGTGGCTTTTGGTCCCATTACCGATAGCGAAATTGCCTACGCCCAGCAGTTAGTCGGCTCAGCCCCGGCGAATACGTTGACCTTGTTTGACCGGGGATTTTTCTCGGCCGAGTTATTGCAGGCCTGGCGGGGAGCCGGGAAGAATACCCATTGGTTAACCCCCATCAAAAAGAAAATGCGTTATGAGGTTATCGAAACGTATAGCCCGTATGACAAACTCATCAAACTGCCTGTATCACCGCAGGCACAGGCGGTTTACCCCCACCTTGGCAAGAGCTGGCAGGCCCGTCTTATCTTGATCCCAGAACCGAACGGTGAAATCAAAGGCTTTATTACGTCAATGGAATGCCCGGAGACCTATCCGCTAAAAGAAATCCTTGAAGTGTATTGGGCGCGGTGGGAAATAGAAGAAGGTTATGGCGAACTCAAACAAAGACAGCTCAATAATACTGCGATCTTGAGAAGTCAGAAGCGTACGGGGATTTATCAAGAATTATGGGGAATATTTATCGCGTACAACCTGGTGCGACTGGAGATGGTTCGTATGGCAGAAGAACACAATGTTGAACCACTGAGGATAAGCTTTATCAATGCACTGCGACTGATACAGGATGAATTTTTATGGTGTTCAGGACGAAGCCCCGGCACGGTTCCCCAGAAACTTAAGGCACTCAGAGCCAATGGGAAACGGCTGATTTTACCTAAAAAGAGAAAACGGCAATCAGTTCCAAGACAAATACTCTACAAAGCACACCGTTATCCCCATAAAAAGAGAACCGCTCGCGCTTAAACGAGCGGTATTAGCTTTTCTGCCCGCGCTTTTTAAAGCACTACCAACACTCTTATTGATAGATTCATTTAACATTTTCAGTCGTTGCGTTGCAGAACCACCGACTATAAGATCAACTGGATGATCAGCATTGAGTTTTGATAAATTTGGTGCCTTACCAAATCTTCTTTCATAACGTTCAGAAATCGCTTTTCTA
This sequence comes from Xenorhabdus poinarii G6, assembly GCF_000968175.1. NCBI lineage: Bacteria > Pseudomonadati > Pseudomonadota > Gammaproteobacteria > Enterobacterales > Morganellaceae > Xenorhabdus > Xenorhabdus poinarii. The sequence goes on along the minus strand of NZ_FO704551.1, from coordinate 2,551,761 downwards.
TAATCATTTTGTAATGATGAAATCCTTACATTGTGCGTACCTGGAGACCAAACTAGTACTACAGCCGTATTCACTCTTCTCGATAGGGAATAATCCCATAGAACAGCTTGAATTGATGTTATTTCTTTGTTTTTTGAGTATCAGATAATGCATTGGTTTTACTATTGTTACGGCTGTAGTACTAGGCCGTGTCCCTTAATGTAAATTGGTAGTATTATCATCTAAACGGTTTTCAATATAGGAAAAGATGATGGCACGCTACGACATTCCTGATGACGCATGGATATTGATAGAATCTTGTTTGCCCCTGGTTCATTCAGAACGGGCAGGACGTCCCTATGTTGAACACCGTCGTGTGATGAATGGGATGTTCTGGGTATTGTGCTCTGGAGCACCGTGGCGCGACTTACCGGAACGCTATGGGCCTTGGAAAACGGTCTATAACCGATTTAATCGTTGGTCAAAATCGGGCATTATCAACAAGATATTTAATCGGTTACTGTCCGTTCTGGATGAAAAAGGGTTGATTGACTGGACTGAAATTTGCCTGGATGGTAGCCATATTCGCGCCAGTAAAGAGGCCGCCGGCGCGAAAAAAAACAGCCCGATATCGCTGACGAGCATGCGCTGGGTCGCTCACGCGGTGGTTATGGCACCAAAATCCACCTGGCAACCGACCGAAAGGGTTTTCCCCTCAACCTAATATTGACCGCAGGGCAAGCCCATGAAAGTCAATCCGCCATTCCGTTGCTCGATGGCATTGGCGTCCAACGCAAAAATGGTTTCATGAAACGACGTGGCAAAGCCGTGCTGGCCGATAAAGGTTATTCGGGCGGAAAACTGCGCGGTTATCGTAAGCGTCAACTAAACTACACCTTGCTTATCACTTTTTTCCAGGGCAGTAGTTTTTCCAGATCCGGGGTGGGTTGGCATAACTCATCCAGGCAAGTCATGACATAATCGAAAGGGATCAATCCATTGGCTTTGGCCGTTTCAATGACGCTGTAGAGGATCGCACTGGCTTGTGCACCGCGCGAGGTATGGCTGAACAGCCACGCCTTTCGCCCGATGACAAACGGTTTGATCGCCCTTTCGGCCCGGTTATTGTCGATTGACAAGCGGCCATCCTCACGATAGCGGATCAGTTTTGCCCATTGATTGCTCAGATAAGTGACGGCCTCACCCAGCTTGCTTTTGGGGATCACCTGGGATTGGGTTTTAACCAGCCAGGCCGATAACTTATCCCAGATAGGAAGCGCTTTTTCCTGGCGGATCCGGTATTTTTCTGCCGGGCTTAACTCCTTGATCTGATGCTCGACCCGGTACAGTGACTGGATCAGGCTCAGCGCGATATCGGCTTTGCCCGTTTTGTTTTTTCCCTGCGCCTGCTTCGCTTCCATAAATTTACGACGGGCATGGGCCATGCAACCGACCAGCCGGGCACCGGTCTGCTCATAGCCTTGATAGCCATCCACCTGCAGATAACCTTGGAAACCGGCGAGATAGTCAGCAGCGCAGGTGCCTGAACGGCTGGCCTGGTGGTCATACAGCACAATATTCGGTGTGAGCGCCGCCGGTTCGGGGGTATCAGTGCCCACACAATAGACCCACATGTAATGGGTCGTTTTTTCAGACGTCACCCCCTTCACCGGGGTTTCATCCGCATGGAGAACCGGTTGTTGCAACAGCATTTCCCTGAACCTGGCCACCAACGGCGTAAACAACTGCGCGGATTTTAATATCCAGTCACTCTGGGTCTGGCGGCTGAGGTCAATGCCATACTGTTTGAACACACTTTCCTGACGGTACAGCGGTAACCCATACTGATATTTACTGGTGATAAGCTGGCTGAGCAGGCTGCTGGTCGCCATACCTTTCCTGATGGGCATCGCTGGCAGGGAGGCTTGTTTGACAGGCGTCTGAATGCCGGATTTTTCACATTCACGGCAGGCGTATTTGGGGCGGACATGCTCAACCACCCTGATTTGAGCGGGAATGAACAACAGTTTTTCACTGCGATCTGCCCCCATCTGATGCAACCTGCCGCCACAGCACGCACACTGTTTTTCTTCCTCGGCGATATCATGGAACACGGTTTCGCGCGGTAAATCTTTGGGCAGGGGGTTGCGTGTCGGCTTACGGCGGGGAAGTGTGAGGGTTTCCTGTGCGGCGGCCGTTTCAGCCGGCAGCGCAATTTCTTCCGCTTCGTTAAACAACTCCCCCTGGCCGGGGAACGCTTCCGAGGAAGCCCCAAACCGTTTTTGTTGGGCTAAACGGAACTGCTCTTCCAAAAAGGCCAGCCGCTGCGACTGCTTAATCAGCAGCCGTTTCAGTTCAGCGGGGTCATTGGGCAGGGCATCAATATCAATTTTCATGGGGACATTTTATGCCATCCCCGGCGAAAAAGCGTAATTAATGCCCGTTGGTTTGATGATCATCAAGGGATCAGGCGACATGGCAATCCTGTACGGAGAAGGGCTGGTGCCCGATGACATCATAACCCGATAACAACCCGTGCAGTTGCTGCTCTGTCAGGGTCAGGGAGGCGCTGTTGACGGCGGTGGGCCATTTGAATTTCGCGTTCTCCAGCCGTTTGTACCAGAGCGCAAACCCGGTTTTATCCCAGTAGAGGATTTTGAGTTTATCCCGCTTCTTGTTGCAAAAGAGGAATAACGCGGTTTGCGTCGGAGACAGTTGCATTTCCAGCTCCACCCAGACCGCCAGCCCGTTGATGGATTTTCGGAAGTCGATAAATGAGCGGCACAAATACACCTCCGGCACATCCACAAACATTTTCATGCGGCGAGCCCCCGAATAATCGCAATGATAACATGCTTATCCGTGCCGGCAGGAAAACGCAGTGTGCCATGTGGTGTCTCAAATAAGATGGGGAGTGTGCTGGATGAGGCGGATTTTTTCTGAGCGGTGCTGACTTTAATAAAAGCAGACGGTGAAGCCAGCCCAGACGGCTTGTCTGGTGGATGGGAGGTGCGTTGGCGGTGGTGATAGAACCGGGTTGTCGACACACCGATTTTTTGGCAAAACTGCGGGACAGTCAGTTCGGATTTTTTCTGCTGTTCAAACAGGTCCCGCCACTCGGCTTGAGTAAACCTGGATTGGCTCATGTGAGTTTTTTCCATCATCATAATAGGTGAAACTAGTTTAATCAATGGATTTATCCTGGCTAGGTGGGGTTCCCCGTACGCTTACGGATAATCAGGGCCAGGATCGCTATTCAACGGAAGTAGTGGTGAATGTGAATGGGTCGATGCAGATGCTGGGGAGTCGTGGGGATTCGAAGAGTATGGCACCTCAACAGGCAGGGCATAAGCCAGCACAGAAGCAGCCATCATCTCAACCTGTTAATCAGGAAAGAAAAAAAACGCAGCCGGTACAGGTTTCAGTTTTACCGGAAGAGGATGAAACCGACTGGGATTCGGAGATCCCGTTTTGAGTGGGGTTTTCATCATTAACGCATTGCCCTGTCTCAACAGGGCTTATTTGTATATATGGGTGTTTGTAAATCAACCAATTCTGAATTCCATTTATATATTTAAATTGTTATCAATATCTCAAGTTTATGTAGCCATTCATCAAATAATGGGCACTTTTCTCTCATCTTAGGGATGCCTATTTTCTCGGCAATAGCGATTCCAGTTGTGGTTTTGGCAAATACTCCATTCGCTGACCATTTTCCCAATCTCTTTGAAGGCGCTGTTTGTGGGCTATTGTTAATAGATTCCGGTTCCCTGCATTCCTGAAGTACTTGCTCCACTTCTTGTTCATCAATATTCAATTCATTGGCAAGTATCTCTTTGTCACTAAAGAGTAAAGCTTCAAATTCATGCATAACAATGTATGGGATAAAACGTTCATCAACTCTCTGTGCTGGCAGGAATTGACGAACTTCATTTTGTGTTGAAAGATGCAGATGCTCGGCTATTTGTTTTGGTTCCCAATGTCTATTTAACGTCTCTAATCCCGGCCATTCATTGGTGCCGTAATAATCAATAAATGTGGTCACATAGGTCGTTGGACGTTGTTTAAGATGCATCTCAATGTCTTTCTTGACTCTTGAAAAACGCACATCTCCGCCTTTTTGTCCAGGCTTAGACACCTGAGTTGCAGAGATGAAAATCATTTTCTCAGCCAGATAAGGTTGAAGCATTTTTTCAATAAAAATTTGTTCTGTTTTACCTTCAACTATGGCCATGACTTCGATGTAATTACTCATAAGTTGGCCCTCCGGCGATGACGTTCTTAGCCCATAATTCACCCAGTGAATAGTTTTCGAGCCATTGAGAAAAATCTTCCTCATTTAAACGTTCAAAGCTTGAAGCCCCCTTTTTACGATTTACGATGACAATATCTGCGGCGGAGAATTGATCGATTAAAATAGGGGATTGAGTGGCGATAATAACTTGGGTACGCTGAGCCGCTTGTTGGATTAACTCTGAAAGGATCACAATAGCCGCAGGGTGCAGACCCAGCTCAGGTTCATCAATAATAATGGTCGATGGCGGATTTGGTTGTAATAATGCGGTTGCCAGACAAATAAAGCGTATTGAACCATCTGATAGATGATAAGGCTGCATCGGATAATCTGAGCCTTTTTGCGTCCAGCTAATGTTAACTTCTTCTTTTGAACCGCTTTGGCGAGGTTCCAGAATGAAGTTATCAAAGAAAGGGGTGACTAATCTGATTGCATTTACAATTGATTTGTATTCATTTGGAGCATCATTTTTAAGTTTTAATAAGAACGCTCCAATGTTAGACGCATCTGTACGTAATGTTTTGTTATCCTGGATGATTTCATATTTCCGCATTCCGGCTGTAGCACTGGTATCGTGAAAATGATAAATCTGCCAGGAAGCTATGGCATCATATACAGGTTTGGAATATGGCGCATCAGCGGAATTGTTCTCGATTTCAGCAACCATTCTGGATCGGCCATCGTCGCTGTCCCCCAATAACCACCACTGGGAAGCGCTTTTTTTGTAATAACGGGCTTCATCTTCAATAGCACAACTGTCTGCTGGCGTGGGGACTAGTTTAAAGCGGAATCCTCTGTCACCGAAGCGGGTATCAAACTCCATTTTTTGCGTGACCTTATTGCCATTAAAAAGTAAATCGCTTGCACCACCACTATCGCGTACATAGCGATTTAATGTGCCGTCTATTAATGCCCGCAGCATTTTAAAAAAGGAGATCAAATTGCTTTTACCTGCGCCGTTAGCGCCAACAATTACGTTTAAGCTTTTAAGTTCAAATTCATTAAGCTCATGGATTGATTTAAATCCTTTAATCGTGAGCTTGTCTAAAGACGTAGTCATATCGCCTCCTTTGAAATGCTTTACTTCGGTATCAGACAAGGGGATAACTATTGATGATAAATCATGCATCAGGGCAGTTATATTTAATGTTAACATAACCCGCTGATGGCCGGGGCACTATTCTCTGAATCAAATGTTTCTTTGGTTATGATTACCGTTAGAGATAAGCACTTTCAACTTCAGTTTTGGTATTGTTGAATAAAGCGATGTATCAAATATGCAGGGAAGCTGAATTGACGACGGCTAATAACTTAATTTTACTGATTAAACTTACTCGTTCGATTATTGAATTAGATAACGTAATTCGTTAAAGTAAAAAAGCTATCGGCAAAATCCGATAGTGAGGAATCTCAGGCCTCGTAAGATCAACCCACTGGTAGGATGTTTCTGCCAGTGTGCCTGCTCTCGCCCTCTCAATGGCGGTTCAGGCAGGGGAGGCTTCGGCCTCGCCGGATTGGTTGATCTCCGGTACCTGAGAATCCCTGTCTTGAATCGCCACCAATAATCAAAAGAAGGGGAAGCAGGTATGACGATGACTCACTCTCAACAAGACTGGCACCCAGCCGAAATTATTTGTGCATTACGCAAACGTGGTACAACACTCGCCGCGGTTTCCCGCGAAGCCGGATTAAGCTCCTCGACCCTCGCCAACACCCTGTCCCGCGCCTGGCCAAAAGGGGAATGGATCATTGCGAACTACCTCGACGTGCATCCCGCTGAAATCTGGCCGAGCCGTTATTTTGACCAGAATGGTCAGTTGATTGAGCGTGCGGCGCGCAAAGCAGTTTCAGCAGATTCTTCAGAGCAATAAGCGGTAACGTTTTTATTTTCCCAAAGGCAGTTCCAGTTGTTGATTGAATAAATCCTGTTATTTCCTGCACAGTCAAGGGGATTTTATTGCCGGGCAGGAATAACAGGAATGAAAATAACAGTATTTATGGGCGTCTTGGCCATTATCCTGACGGGTTGTCATGCCCCGTCAAAACAACCGCAATCTCAGCGTACTCCCGAAAACACGGTTTCAGTCACGCCGATCACACGTAATATTCAGCCCGTCTTACCTGATATTTATCAACCACCGCCGGAGGTTGTCCGTTATGGCCGTTATCTGCTGGTCAGCATTGACCCGACAGCCGCGCAGCGTGATCCGCTTGCCCAACTGATCGATATTCATATTCCAGTTTCTCAGCATCCCACGGTTTTTGATGCCCTGCGTTATGTGTTACGTCAGTCGGGTTACACGTTATGTGCGCCTGAAAAAAACAATGATATTTTATACCGCCAGTCATTGCCGTCGGTACACGCCCAGTTAGGCCTTGTCCGGTTGCGTACAGCTTTGCAGATTATGGCAGGTCCGGCCTGGCAACTGGAAGTGGATAAGGTGCAACGTGTGGTTTGCCATCACTTGCGGCCGGGCTATCAGCTCCCACACCCTCAGCCGGGAGGTCGTTGATGAGATTAAACCGAATCGGTCTGGTGGCGTGCGTACTGCTAAGTGGTTCAGTATGGGCAGCCACACCGTCACCGTTAACGTCGCAGCCGGTGCAATCGGTGGAAAGCGACAAACAGTCCCTGAAAATCCAGGCTGAACAATGGGGATTGCGTGCGGATGAATATCAGCGTTACCAGCAATTACTTAAGGGCCCCAGGGGCATTCAGTCACCGGGGCTTGACCCGCTGACGACGTTGGGTATTGAAGCTGAAAGCGAGGCGGAACGCCGCCGTTATGCTGAGCAGTGGGTCAAAGCGGAATTTGCCCGCACTGAAAAAGAATTGCGCTTCCAGCGTGAAGTGGATGCGGCCTGGCAGCGATTATTTCCGAGTGTGTTGCCGGTCAATATGGAAAAATCCGGTGAGGCAAAGGGGCGTCTGGCGTTGTTTGTCAAAATCAACGATTGCCCGCCGTGTGACGCCCGTTTAGCAGAAGTTCTGGCATTGATGCAACCGATTGACATTTATCTGGTCGACAGCAAGGGCAATGATGACACACTACGGCAATGGGCCAAAAAACACCGTATCCCCGTTGAACGGGTACGCAACCGACACATCACATTGAATCATGATGCGGGGTACTGGTTCCGGTTTGGGCAGGGCATCATGCCGGTTTTATTGCGGCAGGGAGAGCAGGGATGGCAGATCACATCATTATGAAACGGCTGAGTGTATTTCCCGTTATCAGCCTGTTATGGATAAGTGCCTGCCATGCTGAATTGAACATCATTGCAGATTTAGGCGGCAAAGATGCCTCGCCTTTTTATGAAAGCATTAATGCTGAGCAACGCGATGAGCCTGTGTCATCGGTGCAAAATTCCTCACCCGAAATGGCAGGTGAAGCGGCGATGTTGCCTGTCAAAACACCGGAGCTGATGCCGGGAAAAGTGTCAAGCAGACCACTGCAATTGCCGGGAATTGGGGCACTGTTTCTGATTGGGGATGATCCCGGTTCACGCCGGTGGTTAAGCCAGAATGCGGCCACCTTGACGAAACTGCAAGCTGTGGGTCTGGTCGTCAATGTCAGGGAAATGGCGGGTTTGCAGTCACTGCGGGCATTGGCACCGGATTTATTGTTATCGCCTGCTTCCGGCACCGAGCTGGCTCGTCGATTGCAACTGCAACATTATCCGGTGTTGATCACGGAAACTCAACTTTCCCAACAGTTGTCACCATGAGCCGCCGTTATGTGGTTGAAGCCCTGCTGCGTCCTGCCGTCGAGCTGAATACGGCGCTGGTCTCCGCCGTTGCGGCATTTGTTTGTTTCCGGGCACCCTGGGCCATTGCATTGGCACCCTCCGTCAGTTATGTCATGGGTGGCGGGTTTGCCGTTCTGGCGATACTGCGCCTGTGGCAGGGCATGCAGGTTATCCGCTATCGCCGGAATCTGCGCCGCCTGCCGCGTTACCAGATGAGCACAAAGCACATTCCCGTCAGTCACCGACAATTGTTTCTGGGCCGGGGATTTCGCTGGCAGCAGAAGCATACCCAGCGTTTGCAGGATACGCGGCGACCGGAAGTCGAGCGATTCGTACAATCGTCCCGGATATATCAGTTTGCCCGCGCACTGGAGCGCCGAACTGAATACCGTTGGCCGACATTATCTGCGCTATTACGCAAAGACTCGCCATTTAATCCGGTACGCCCGCTGCCGCCTGTGGGTGGCAATCCGGCTATCCACGGGATTGAACCGCAGGAGGCGGACATGTTTATGGATCTGCGCGAGCGGGTCGGGCATACGCTGGTGATGGGGACTACCCGTGTGGGGAAAACCCGGCTGGCTGAACTGCTTATCACACAGGATATCCGGCGCGGTGAAGTGGTGATTGTGTTTGATCCCAAAGGGGATGCTGACCTGTTAAGACGGATCTGGGCTGAAGCACACCGCGCGGGTCGCGGCAATGAACTGTCCCTCTTTCATCTGGGCTGGCCGGGGATTTCAGCCCGTTATAACGCCGTCGGACGGTTTGGTCGGGTATCCGAAGTGGCTTCCCGTCTGGCGGGGCAGCTCAGCGGGGAAGGCAACAGCGCCGCGTTCCGTGAATTTGCCTGGCGGTTTGTCAATATTGTTGCCCGTGCTTTGGTGGCTCTGGGGCACCGGCCGGATTACCAGCTTATCACCCGCTACGTCAATAATATCAGCGAACTGTATCAACGCTATGCCACCCGAATGATGGAAGAAAGACAGCCGGATCTGCTGGCGCAAATCAGTCATTCCCTCAGCAAACTGAAAGAAAAAGACATTCCGCGCAATATGCAGGGGCAACCCGATGCCCTCCGGCTCTGGGCGATGGAAATGACGCTGAGTTCTGACGCAGGCAAGCAACTCTATGACCCGATTCTGGATGGTCTGCGTTCTGCCGTGCGTTATGACCGTACCTATTTTGATAAAATTGTCGCGTCCTTATTGCCGCTGCTGGAAAAACTGACGACAGGCAAAATTGCCGAACTGTTATCGCCGGATTACCTCAATATGGCGGATCTACGGCCCATCTTTGACTGGGAGCAGGTGATCCGCAAAAACGGGATTGTTTATATCGGGCTGGATGCGCTGTCTGACAGCGATGTGGCCTCGGCGGTGGGCAACAGTATGTTTGCGGATTTGGTGAGTGTCGCCGGACAGATTTATAAATATGGCATGAATGCCGGCTTGCCGGTTCGTCATGATGGTAAGCTGGCGATTAATCTGCATTGTGATGAATTCAACGAATTGATGGGCGATGAGTTTATCCCGCTGATCAATAAAGGCGGCGGGGCAGGGATGCAGGTGACGGCGTATACCCAGACCTCCTCCGATATCGAAGCCCGTATTGGCAGCCCGGCCAAAACCGCGCAGGTGGTGGGCAACTTCAATACCCTGATGATGCTGCGGGTGCGGGATAACCGGACGGCTGAACTGCTCACCAGCCAGCTGCCGGAAGTGGAAATCTACAGCAAGACCCTGGTCTCCGGGCATTCGGATATTGCCGATGTGGAACAGGGACAGGATTTCACCTCTTCCACACAGGACAGGGTAGGCACCGTCAAAACGCCGCTGATCACCCCGGCCGAAATGATTAACCTGCCGAAAGGGCAGGCGTTCGCGTTACTGGAGGGTGGACAGTTGTGGAAAATCCGCATGCCTTTGCCTACGGGGGATGACGATGATGTCCTGATGCCGGCCAATTTGCAGAAAATTGCCGAACAGATGCGCAGGTACTACCGCACCAGTGAATCTTGGTGGGAAGAGAAGGGGTAGTTACCGCACATGGCACAGTCAGAAAACCATTCCCGCCCATCTTCCCAACCGCCCCGCAAGCATGGTTTGTTGTATCGTGTGTTATGGGAATGGCCGTGGCAACTCATTGGGTTTATGGCGATGTCCTGGCTATTCAGCCTGTTACTGGAATATCTTGGTATGGCTTTTTTCTGGCCGGAACAGGGTGCCACTCATAGTCAGAATATGATGAAGGCAGAGCTTAACTATCTCTCCTCAGAATTTACCCGAAGCCTGTTGCTGTCAGAACCCTCACAAACCGTTTCGGCAGGGTTGGCGCAAGCCTATCAATGGCTGTTTGTGGACAGTGGTTTTATGGGCTGGGTTCAGGGACAGTCGCAATACCAGTTCAATAGCCGCAATGATTTTATGCGTGAATTCAATACGGTATTACATGGCATATCGGGGCATTTGCGGGAGTATTGGCTGGCCACGGTGTTTATCACGATGGGGATGTTGACCCGGATAGCCATTCTGCTGTTATCCGTCCCCTTGTTTGTGATGGTGGTGATAGTTGCACTGGTTGACGGGCTGGGACGGCGGGATTTACGGCGTTATGGTGCAGGGTATGAATCCAGTTTTGTTTACCATCATGCAAAACGGGGGATAAAACCGGCCTGCACTGTTCCCTGTGTACTGTATTTATCGTGGCCGGATGTGGTGTATCCTACGGTGATATTGTTGCCTGCGGCGATAGTGCTGGGCATGGCGATTGTGATAACAACATCCATGTTTAAGAAATATTTGTAAGTGCGCTGGATGCTGGAGTGCAAAACATTTTTTGTTTTGTACTCCAGCGTCAGCAGACAAGCCGCCCCGCGGCGCGTCAGTCTTTCAGGCTAATGCTGGTATTTTGACGGTGCATTCACCACCTGCGTCATCCATTCAAACCAGTCACACGCTTTACAGATACGGTTATCCTGCTTCGGGTCAAAATAGTAGTGATGATGCGAAATATCTTCACAATACCCGACAAACGGCTGATCGATACGGTGTAACTGAATAGTCGCCGCTTGCTCTCTGGACGCAGGAAAAAACGCGCCGCCGATTTCTGCAAACAGTTCGGTATCATCTTGCTGCACGCCACAGTGTTCGCAGTGGTTTATCCAGTGCTGACGGCTTTGCGCAGGGTATGGTGAAAGCCGGGCAGCACGTTACGCACGAGAGTGGGAATATCGGCGATATAAAATAAAAATGCCGGGCTGTCCTGTTCTGTGTAGCTCATTTCAGTACTGATATCATCTTCATCGTCATCATCATTTTCCAGCATCTTATGCCCGGCTGGCAGCATAAACGCGGTCACCGTGGTGGATTCATGACAGTGCGGGCAGGCTGTTTGAGTCTGGGTGAGATACCAGTATTCAGCATGCACATTGTAGAACGGCAACCAATTCATAAACGGCGTCGGGTCAATGCTGTTGTCGATATACCAGATTTGTTCGACGGCATCCCAGTGCGCACCCAGCTTCCGTGCCTGCTCGTATTCCTCATCAGGGACGCTTAAATCAATCCGCAGCATGTGTTTTCCTTCATTATTAAGTTTTGGCTGAATAAGTTAGCCAGACTATTTAGCTAATTTTCATCAAAGCATAAAGGGTTTATTGCTGATCTGCCCTGAAAAACCCCGCATCCTCGATTACCTGAATTCCATGACGAGGTGAATGTTTATGCACGGTTGCTTTTCCCTGTCCCGTTCTGCCTGTCTGCTGAGTCTGATCCTGGTGTGTGTACCGCTTGCGCAGGCTGCCGAGAAAGACGAACTGGCGAGTGCAAAGCGTTTGATTGAGCAGGTACAGATAGCACTGGAGCGCGCAAGCCTCGCTGAAAAGCAGGCTGACATCCCAACACCTCCTCGTTATGACTTTGATTACCTCCGTATCAAAGCGGATCTCAGCACCATCAAAGCCGGTATCGATCACTATCTGACCCCTTCCCGCGCCCAGCAGCAGGGATCAGGCAGTGTATCCGGTCATTACCGTCAGGAACATCCGCAATGACGGAGGCACAACGCATTGCCTTTACCGTGGCCTCGGGGCACTTTGATATCACCTTTTTGTATCTGGTCTGCGTCGGATTTTTCTTAGCCACCCTGTTTCTTTGGGCGGCCTGGGCCGCAGTGGATGTCTGGAACGGCTGGGCGAATGAAAAAGTACGTAATCAGACGATAAGCCAGTTTGCTATGCGAACCGCCATCTTACTGGTGGTCGCGGTCTGGATGTTTGCCAGCTGATGCAACGAACATAATGAAAAAGGAATGAATTGAACATGAAGCCAATTTTTACCGTTTGCCGTCGTATCAGTGCGAATCTGATAACCAGAATAAGTACCGTTTTTTTGCTGTCCGGTCTTTTCTGTCAATCCGCCTGGGCCGATTTGCCGGCTATCGAACCGCCAAAAAGTGGTGGCGGGGGCGGATTACTGGGACAGGTGAAGGGCTATGCCCAGGATGGTATTGTGATTGGCGGGCTGATCCTTTCGGCAGTGGCGTTTTTTAAGGTCGCCTCGGCGGCGGTTGAAACCTTTTCGGAAGTGCGGGACGGCAAAGCCACCTGGACACAGTTTGGCTCCATTATCGTGGTCGGCGTGGTGCTATTGGTTGCGGTGATTTGGTTGCTGGCGAAATCGGCCGGCATTATCTTTTGAGGTACCGCTGATGCAGACGATCCCGTTTTTACCCGATCGCTTAAATGCCGAACCGGTCGTATTCCGGGGATTCACCACACCGGAAATGGGGCTGACCGCTTTGCTGAGGCTGGCATTCGGGTTGATGGTGAGCCTTCCTTTTATCCCGTTAGCCGGCTGGGTCATGATACCGACGGGTATGCTGTTCATGCCCTTGTTATTGATTAGTTTTGGCGGTCGCTGGCTCGCTCAGCTTAAGCGCGGCAAACCGGAAAATTATCTCTGGCTGAAGCTGGAAGAGAAAAAACGCCGGCTGGGCATCGGTGATCCGGCATTGATTATTGCGGCTCAGGGTTGGTCGTTGCGCCGAAGCAGTCTGTCTCATCGTAACGGGAGCCTGCGATGAGCCGGTTTCGTCATGCGCTGAAAAACCGTGACCAGCATATCCTGACCCTGCGGCTTGCCTGCGGGGTGCTGGTACTGGTCTTGCTGATTACGCTCACGGGCTGGATGGCCTCACCGCGTAGTCTCACCATCCATAATCCACCGGACTTACGCAGCGGCAGCACCCGCCCGTGGTGGGAAGTGCCTGCGCCGAGTGTCTACAGTTTTGCGTTTTATCTTTTCCAGCAACTGAACGCCTGGCCGAAAAACGGGGCACAGGACTACCCGGCTAAAATTGCGGCTTTGTCGCCTTATCTGACCCCCGCCTGTCAGGATTTTTTACGGGAAGATGCTAAAACCCGGGCCGACAGTGGTGAACTGCTCGACCGGGTGCGGGTGGTGTATGAAATTCCCGGCCGGGGTTACGAGACGAAAAGTGTGACGGTGCGTAACCGGGATAACTGGGTGGTGCGGCTGGATTTGGTGGCCGATGAATATTATCACGCCGAGCCAGTGAAACGGGCATTGGTGCGCTATCCCCTGAAAGTGGTGCGCTGGGAGGGGGATGCGGAGCGTAACCCCTTCGGGCTGGCGCTGGATTGTTACGACGGGATGCCACAGCGTCTGGAAGCCATGCCGCAACCTGTGGAAGAGAAAAAGGGTGTGTTCCAATGAAAAGATATCCATCTTGCTCTTCTGCCTGTTTTTGGCTGGGATTGGTCAGCCTCGTGCTGTTCAGCCTCGGTGCAAAGGCTGATGAACTGATGAAATGGGAACGCATTCCGCTATCCATTGCCCTCAAGGTAGGTCAGGAGCGGATTATTTTCGCAGACAGAAATGTCCGTGTTGGTTTGTCTCCGTCACTCAGCGATAAACTGCGGGTGCAGAGCGCAGGCGGGGCGGTTTACCTGAAAGCCAGCCAATCTTTTCCGTCTACCCGTCTGCAATTGCAGGACAGTGAAAACGGCGAAATTATCTTACTGGATATCACCGCCACCAAAATGGGGTCAACGGAACCCGTCCGCATTCTTTATCCGGATGAAAAAAATTCTGCCCCAAAAGAGGGGTCACCGTATCAGAGAAAATCAGCACTTTCGGCTCCCGCGCCTGTGATATTAACCCGCTATGCCGCTCAGCAGCTTTATGCCCCGCTGCGTACCGTCGAGCCGGTTACGTGGATCCACCCGGTCAGTCTGCATTTACCCGAATCTATCACGACACTCTACCCTTCAGAACCGATTGCGGTTTCCCCGCTGGCCGGCTGGGGCGTGCAAAATTACACCGTGGTAGCCCTGAAACTGCGCAATACGGCTAAGCGCAATATCACGCTTGACCCACGGGCTTTGCAGGGACAATTTGTCTCGGCGACGTTTCAGCATCGCTGGCTGAGCGAAGCCGGGACACCGGAAGATACCACCGTGCTGTATCTTGTGACCCGAGGACAGTCGGATAATGCTTTTATCCCTGAGCCGGTAGCGGTGAAACCGGGAGGCCGTCATGCAGGTTAAATCCAACAGTCTGGTGAAAATGCTGGTGCCGGCGGTGTTGGTTCTCGGCGGGTTTATCGGGATGAAAAGTTGCAGTTCAACCGACACTACCGCGCCCGATACGCCACCCAACAATGTCCTGGCCACATTGTCACCGGAGGAGTTACAGGCGCTGGGTGTCGGTGGCGATACGCCGGAAGATACCCTGCGAACGCTGGTGGGAACGCTCAATAACGTGCGGGCAGAGCAAAAGCGTTTAGGTCAGCAGAATGCCGATATCCTGAAAGAAAATGACCAGTTAAAGCATCAGCGTCAGGATGTCGCCGGTCAGATAGACGCGGCGGTGGCAGCTATCCGGCAGGACGATGAACAGCGCCGGCGTGAATTACAGGATGAACAGCAGGGATTGCTTGCACAGATTGATTTACTGACGGAACGCTTAAATTCAGCGCCTTTGTCTGCGCCGGACAGTCCGATACCACTTGGGTCGGGAAGTATTCCGTATTCTGCCAATTCAGGCTCAGGGCAGAATGAACTTATCTGGATAACACCCGCCGATGAAAAGCCCGCAGACATACAAACCCCCGGCAGTGGAAAAGCCACGGCGCAGTTCCCGACCTCATTTTTAAGTGAACAGCTCGCCGCCGGGCAAAGTAAGCCCCAAAGCCCTTCGCTTCAAAACCCGTCAAAGGAAGAAAATGAACAGCCGGTCTATACCCTGCCTGAAAATGCCACGTTAGTGGGCAGTCAGGCGATGACCGCGTTATTAGGCCGGGTTCCCGTGAATGGCACGGTGACTGACCCCTATCCGTTCAAAATCCTTATCGGCAAAGACAACCTGACCGCCAATGGTATTGAACTGCCGGCGGTGGAAGGGGCGGTGGTATCCGGTTCGGCCAGCGGCGACTGGACGCTTTCCTGCGTGCGCGGTCAGGTTAATTCCATTACCTTTGTTTTTCAGGATGGCACGGTGCGTACCCTGCCGGGCAGCGGGCAAAACAACAATACCAGCGCGAACGGCATCGGCTGGCTGTCCGATGAAAACGGCATTCCCTGTATCAGCGGTGAGCGCAAATCCAACGCCGCCACCTATCTGCCGACCCTGTTTGCGCTCTCGGCCATGCATTCGGCCGGCGATGCCCTGAGTGAAAGTCAGCGTACCGCCCAGACCAGTGGCACCGGCGGTATCACCACCGCGCTAACGGGCAATGCCGGACAGGCGGCATTAGGCAAAGCGATGGCCGGCGGCATGAATGACCTGAGTGAATGGCTCAGACAGCGCTACAGCCAGACGTTTGATGCGGTTTACGTCCCGCCCGGTGCCCGTGTTGTGGTGCATATCACACAACGCCTGGCGATTGATTATGAAACGAAAGGACGTAAGGTGCGCTACGGCGTGCGTGAGACCACCCAACGTGACAATCAGGAAGCATTAGATTAATGGAAAATACCTCTTCTCAGTGGATATTCAGTGCGGGTTCCCCGTATTGCCTGCAAGTGTCGGTGACGTCACGGGCTGAACCCGCACAGGTACAGCTTTACTGGCGTACAGTGCGCAAAAAAGCGTGCCGGTTGTATCTTTCAGCGGCAGAGAATGTCAGCCATGTTGGGACGGTGATTTTACCGTCTTTCCCTGGACGCAGACGCAGTGGCAGGCCGTGGTTGAAACAAAAGAAAGCGCAGAGCCTGAACAGTGGGAACGGCTGCCCTTTACTTTATCGGAACTGGCGGTACACCCTGAATTTGCCACCTTTACCGCCATCGGCACGACGGAGACCGAACCATGCGGAAACTAAGCCCCTGTTTAGTGTTAAGCTTAATCGGACTGCTGGCCGGCTGTGCGACCTCGAAAGAGACCTTACTCCCTGCCGGGGAGCAGACGGTGCTGGCGATGTGGCAGGGGAACAAGGTCGGTCATGCTACTGTATCGGCAAGGGAAACATTGCGCCGGACGTTAACCCCCGCCGAACGGCGCAGGGCACTGGAAGCACCTTATCATTACAGCCGTTCAGCGGCACAGGAAATCAGCCAGCAATTTCCCCGCTTACCCAACCCCGATATGGTGATGTATGTTTTTCCGCATCTGGTCGCCGGCAATACGCCGATACCGGGCTACAGCACGGTGTTCCCGTTTTACAGCCAAGTACAATATGCCCTGCCGGGTGAACGCACGGAGGCACTGTAATGGAAAAACCCAAGGCACTGAACCGTCCCGGTAAATTGCGTGAGGCGGATGAAACTACTATTTACCATGCAAACCCTTCCATCATCGATTACCTGCCCTGGGTGGAATATCTGGAAAAAGAACAATGCCTGCTGCTGGATGACGGGATTTCCGTCGGGGCGGTCTACCGGATTGACCCCATCGCCACGGAAGGGCGCCCGGTTGCGCGGTTGCTTGAAATCCGGGATCAGCTGGAAGATGCGATCCAGGACAGTCTGGAAGAAGACGATATTTCGCCGTGGGTGGTGCAGTTTTTTTGTCAGGATGAAGATGATCCTGCTGACTATCTCAACACCTTGCGGGGCTATGTGAAACCCTGGGCACAGGGCACAGCCTTTACTGACGCCTTTTTGTCTGAATCGGAACACCACCTGACCAGCATTGCCCGGCCTGACGGGATATTTCAGGACAGCTTAATCACCGGGCAGCCGTGGCGGGGCCAGCAGCGCCAGACCCGTATGGTGGTTTACCGATGGCTTCCGGTCACGCGAAAATCCCGCCATGACAACCAAACCTTACCGGCTGTTGCCGCCCTCAATCAGGTCTGCGAACGGCTGGTCTCATCACTGGCAGCGGCCGGTGTCGTGGCCCATAGGCAAAACGGGGAGCAGATCCATAACTGGCTGTTGCGTCATTTTAATCCGGCGCCGGACTGGGGGATGGCAAAAGCCGATTTTTACCGTACTGTGGGTTACGAACCTCCCAGGCCGCCTGATCTCCCGGTTAATAATGATTTTCGCCGAAAGTTTATGGTTTAACCCGCCGGTGTCTGATCCTGAGACCGGTGTCTGGTGGTTTTGACGGACTGCCCCATAAAGCGGTGCCGGTTGAGCGCCTGCGCCGTCCACCAGAACCGGGAACACTGACAGGCGAAGTGAAACGGGGCGACAATATCAATGCCCTGATGGATATGATGCCGGCAGGGACGGTAGTTTCCCTGACCATTGTGGCACAGGCACAGGACAGGCTGGAAGAGGACTTTACCCAGCTTTCAAAAAATGCGGTGGGAGAAAATACCGAATCGCTGCGCGTCCGGCAGGATGTGCAGGAAGTCAAAGAGTTGCTGGGGCGACGGCATAAACTGTACCGCAGTGCGCTGACTTTTCTGGTGCGGGGCAAGGATCTGGATGATATCAACCACCGGGTGCATCAGTTATCCTCCACCCTGCTGACAGCCGGATTACAGCCCGTCCGGCCGGAATTCAGTGTGTTACCGCTGAATGCCTACTTACGGGCACTGCCGATGTGCTTTAACCCGCAGAAAGACAAAAAACATGGGTACAGCCGCCTGACCTGGGTACAGCATCTGGCCGGGTTATTGCCGGTGACAGGCCGTTCGACCGGCACCGGGCATCCGGGGTTCAGTTTCTTTAACCGGGGCGGCTCCCCACTGACCTTTGATCCGATGAACAAACAGGATCGTACTCAGAATGCCCATTTATTGCTGTTTGGTCCGACCGGGGCGGGAAAATCCGCCACCCTGTGTGCTTCGCTTATCCAGCTGATGGCCATCCACCGTCCACGTCTGTTTATTGTTGAAGCCGGCAACAGTTTTGGTTTACTGGCCGATTACTATGAAAGTCTGGGGCTGACGGTCAATAAAATCGGTATCAGACCGGGTTGTGGCGTCAGTCTGGCACTGTTTGCCGATGCCCATCAACTGCTGCAACTGAGTCCTGAGCAATTGCGCATTAACGAAGCCGATATCCCCGATACCGATGAACAACAAGAAGAGGAGGGGGATGAACAGCGCGATATTCTGGGCGAGATGGAAATTGCCGCCAGACTGATGATCACCGGTGGTGAAAAAAGAGAGGAAGAGCGCCTGACCCGCTCTGATCGTGGTCTTATTCGTGAAGCCATTATGATGGCAGCCCAGATCAGCTTCGACGAGGCGCGTCAGATGGTGGCGTCAGACTTACAAAATGCGCTTTATGCCATTGCCCGTAATCACCAGCAGGATGAGCATGGCCAGCCGTTAATCACCGCCCACCGGCGGGCACGGGCGGATGAAATGGCCAGCGCCATGTCAATGTTTACACAAGGCTTTGAGGGTGAACTGTTTAACCGCCCCGGTACGCCGTGGCCGGAAGTGGATGTCACCCTGATTGATTTGGGCACACTGGCACGGGAGAACTACTCGGCGCAAATGGCACTGGCGATGGTCTCGCTGATTAACAAAGTCAATAACCTCGCCGAACGGGATCAATATCAGGACCGCGAACTGCAACTGGTCATTGATGAAGGGCATATCACTACCACCAACCCGCTGTTATCACCCTATATGACCAAGGTAGTGAAAATGTGGCGTAAACTGGGTGCCTGGCTGTGGCTAGCCACCCAAAACCTGGCGGACTACCCCGATACCGCTGAAAAGATGCTGAATATGGCGGAATGGTGGCTGTGCCTGACCATGCCGCCGGATGAAGTGGAGCAAATCGCCCGGTTTAAAAAGCTGACTGAAGAGCAGAAAGCGGTGCTGCTCTCTGCCAGTAAATTACCCCGTTGTTATACCGAAGGCGTGGTGCTGGCAAAGAAAATCGAAGCCTTGTTCCGGGTTGTTCCGCCAAGCCTATATCTGGCGCTGGGCATGACAGAAAAAGAAGAAAAAGCCGAACGGCGGGCATTGATGCGGGAACATCAGTGCAGTGAACTGGCGGCGGCGGTATTGGTGGCCAGAAAAATGGATGTGGCGCGGTGGTTAAAGGTTGATACAGGGAGATAAAGTAACTCTATTTTTTATTATTTATCAGGATATTAAGTGGTGTATGGGATATGCCATTTATTATAGCCAAAAAATGATGAACATATCATTCTGAGAATTATCCATTAATTTTATCCTTATCCAAGAGCAGCACTTTTTGTAAAATACAGCGCACCATAAACAGAAATTCCTTTGCGTAATGGTTCATAAAAATCATCAATCTTGGCCCATTCGATGATTTGCTTTGATTTGGACATTAATCAAAATGGAAGAATAGGCGTAGTTTATTTTAATCTGACTGACTCTTTTGTGGTTTTATATAGAGTGGCTTTCATGTTCAGAGTAATTATGTGATAAATGTATATTAGCACTGAGGATTTAAAAAATCACATATGGTTATAATAAGTATAATGTGATTTTATACTCAAAATGTTATCTTTTTTGCTTATAGTCAAGAAAGTTTTTAATGCCATATTATAACGATATTTTTCCTCTGTTTATTTTTGGGGTTTACTGAGAATGAAATCTATTTTTTATTTTATTTCATGTTATATTCCTATCATGGATACATATAAGTCATGTATTCATTTTAGTTTTTTATGAAACAAAGATAAAATTCATTATGTTTATTAAATTTGCTAATTAAAATGAGAGGTTATTATGAGAAAACAAGCTTGGGCACCTCCATTTACATGGGGACCATGGGTTGATTTAGCTGAACATGTAGGACCTTATGCATATACTGTTTCATTTGATACTATTTCTTCAGCACCTTCATCATTTGATGTTGAAATTGAATATGCATCGAATTCAGGAATGATACCCGTGAGCACTATGGGGCCAGGTTCGTATACGATTAGAGGTAATGATGGTGCCGGTACAGATCGCATACGTTTCAAAAGTCATTCAGTGGGACAAACAATAGAAGTCACATACTAATAATTATTGATATCAGTTAATTATTAGTGTTGTTACCTTATGGCTTCTTTACTAAAAAAGAAGCCATAGCTTTATATTAATTTAGTGTATTAACTATCTCATTGAGTATCGAATTTGATTCAACGGCTTGATTAAATCCATGTTCAGTGTGAATTTTATTAACTGTATAAATATCTTTGAATATAGGTTTTCCGTTAAAGAAAACGGATACTTTCTTTCCTATGCTTTTTTCCCAGAATAGATTAAATGGTTCGCTGCAATCAGTATTATTCTTTATTTTGATGAAAATGGCATTGCTGTTTTCTTTTGGAATGAAGTTTTCTATACATGATTGAGATAAGTGAAATGCAGAGCCATCGGTTTTATAATCCAGAGAAAAGGATTTTTTCACTGAAACGCAACCTGAACTAATTATTACCAACATTGATAGTATACTTATTAATAGTTTCATCTTTATTCACCTATTGTTGCAGTGCATTTGCACTATGATTACCAATGAAAGCGTTCATATTCGCAAATTTATAATAAGATTATAGGCGTATTGATCTTACAATCCATATTTATATTGTCGTGCTTTAACGGTTCAAGACATCCCGAGAGCCTGTTGACCCGATAGTAATCACGTAAAAACCTTGAGAAAATGTTTTAAGATCGGACATCTCATGATGTATTTTGTATATCTATTTGCTTCCCTTTGGTTATTTGATCTCATAATTTCCTCTACCAAGAAAAGAATTAAACACAGTAACTCAGCCACTTTTTCGGCATGTTATCCCTTTCATCATTAATGAAAAAGGTAACGTACCAGTGTGCCAGAAAACTCATTTGTCTCTGTTCAGTAAACTAAAATTTCTTATTATCTGCCTGTTATGCTTGTCATTTAGTCTTAATAGTCATGCGTCTGGGAAGCAAGATAACCAGAGTGATAATACGATCAAATTCGCGGAGATCACCTCCCAATGGGGGCAACTCACCCGCTCACACTCACCCGATGAAGCCGCAAAAACACTGGTCGCTCAACAACTCTCGTCCGCAGTGACATCCACACTGACTCCGTGGCTTAACCAATACGGTAATGCCCGTCTCACCTTACCTTTTGACAGCCGTTTTTCGTTAAAAGGCATCTCATTTGATTGGTTGTTACTCTGGTATAGTGCTGCTTCGGGCACGGCATTCAGTCAGTTCGGGGTAAAAACCAATCATGGCCAGACGACAACCTCAATGGGTTTTGGTTATCGCTATCTGACCCGTAACTGGTTATGGGGTGCCAATGTCTTCTGGGATGCGTTATGGCCGGCGCAGCATCACCGTTATAGTCTTGGGTTAGAAGCCTGGCATGATAACGTCAAACTCTCTGCTAATCTTTACCAGCGTTTATCCCATTGGAAGCCATACCGACTCACGGATTTCGATGCAAGACCGGCAAACGGCTGGGATATTCAGGCGGAAGCTTATTTGCCTGCTTTTCCTCACTGGGGCGGGCAGTTGCAGTTTGAACAGTATTACGGGCAGCAGGTGGCGTTATTTGGCGAGTCAGAACGCCAGAAAAATCCGTATAGCGTCACTGCCGGGCTGACTTATACGCCGGTGCCCCTGGTAACGCTGGGCGCGGATTTTCGGCAGGGTAAACAGAGCGTCAGAGAAAACCGTTTTACCCTGGGGATGAATTATCGATTTGGTGTCCCATTTAACCTACAGCTTGACCCGAATGAAGTCGCGCCGCTGCGCAGCCTGCGATCCAGCCAGTTGGATTTTGTCAACCGGCGCAGCGATATGGTACTGGATTATCAGGAGCAGACACTGATAATCCTGACCTTTCCGGCCTTCCTCAACGGCTATGCAGGAAAAGCAATCACTTTTGTACCGACTATTCAATCCAAATACCCGCTTGCGCGTTTAGAACTGGATACGGGGGAACTACAGCAGGCGGGCGGCAAAATGCTTTATCAGCAACCGGATAAAGTCACCTTGTTGTTACCGAAAACCACAGAAAAACCGGTCCGGCTTTCCGGGGTTGCTGTTGACAGCCGGGGAAATCGCTCCAACCGGGCAACTGTGATGATTATCAGTTTACCGGCTGAAAAACAGTTACAGGTAACGGCGAGTAAACTTAAGGCACTCGCGGAGGGTAATGACAGTGTGATCTATACCGTGGTGGTGACCGATCAGGAAGGACTACCTATCCCCAATCAAACGGTGACTTGGGCAAGTGACAAAGGAAAATTGTCATACACCACACAGAAAACCGATGCACAGGGGCAGGCGTCGGTGTCGCTGAGCAGCCGTCAGCAGGGGTTGCATACTGTACGTGTTGCCATGGATAAGGATATGGCGATGGCGCCTGCGGTCTATTTTGATGCCGTGTTGATACCAGAGATCACCGTGGATAAACACAGCTTAAAAGCCGACGGAAAAGCGATGGCAACGCTGACCGTGACCGTCAAAAACGCCGCCGGTGAACCCGTGCCCAATCAGGTCATTGGCTGGCAAACTCGTCTCGGTCAGCTTTCATCATCTGCATTAACAACTGACCTGAACGGGCAAGCCACCGCTTATTTAACCAGCCTGACAGCAGGAACCGCAGAAATCACGGTGGTGGCAGGCAGCAGAACCGTGGTTTCTTCACCGATTACCTTTACTGCATCGTTAACTCACATTCTTCAGGCAAACAAGCCAACTGTCATTGCGGATGGTCAGGACAGTGTCCTTTATACCGTCACCGTGCGCGATGCGGCCAACCAGCCCGTGGCCAATACCGAAGTGAAATGGTCTGTGGATAACGGGCAATGGCTGGATAAGCAAGATCAGACAAACAGCGAAGGCGAAGCTACCGCACGGTTAGTCAGCCAAACTGCAGGAACGGCCACGGTTAATGCGGCCGTGGCAGGAAAAACATTGAATGCCCCTGTGGTGACGTTTAACCGTTTGCTGAAACCGGCTATCACGGTGGATAAAGCCCGGGCTAAAGGCGATGGACAGGATACGGTGGTGTTGACCGCTACGGTGAGAGATTCACTGGAGTTACCCGTGGCAAATCAGCCGGTGGTTTGGCAAACGGATCGCGGAGTGCTGTCTTCAGAACAGACAGAAACAGATAGTCATGGACAGACCAAAGTTCAGCTGAGCAGTACCTTTTCAGGGAAGCATCAAGTGCAGGTTCTGGTCGGGGATAATAAGATGGCCGCGCTTGTGGTGACTTTTGATGAAGTTCTCTCATCGGCAATTCGTGTCAATAAAACCCGTGCAGTCGCAGATGGAGCAGATCGAGTGACTTTTACGGTGACAATCACGGATATTGAGGGTCAGGGCGTGCCGGATAAAGCGGTTGTCTGGTCTGGTGATATGGGTGAGGTGATTGCGGCGGAAGCGTGGACAGACCGTCAGGGAAATGCCACCGCCACCGTTGTCAGTCACCAGGCAGGATGGGTCTCGGTCACGGCTAAAATCGGGGATCAGCCGATTGTGTCGCCGGTGGCGGAATTTATTCCCCCGCTACGTATCATTGATACTGTTGCTGTTGACCGTCAGGGCGGCAATGCTAACCAGAAATCCTTTGGCTCCCGTGGGCCTTCGGTATTCTGGCGTGGCGCGAAATTTCGCCTTATCACGGCAGGCAACACAGGCCGGGTAAACTGGCAAAGTGGTTCACCCGCAGTGACGGTATCAGGGGATATGGTGCAGGTGCAGCAGAACCCGGCTGGTGTAAGACTCACGGGAACGGATGAAGCAGGTCAACAGGTGGTACTGACTTTGGCCGGTTATACCTGGTTTGATCGTTCAGGCCTGACAGAAGATTTTTACTCGAATGCAAAACAAATTTGTCAGTCACTCGGCAGCCGGATTGCATCCAAATATGCGCTTGAACGGCTCTATGAGGAATGGGGCAATTTTTACCTTTATGATGGCTGGATACGTGAATTTTATGTGACATCCACGGATTATCTGGCAGGCGGCTCTGGCTCAACCGAAGGGTTGGCAAAATGGACATTCTGGGCAGAAACAGACCGCTGGATGCGAAATGCCTGGGCCAGTACCGGGTTTGCGTGTGGGCAGTCGCTGCGTTAGATAGGGTTCCCCTGTTATAAATGAAATCAGTGGCTGGTAAAACAGCCGCTGAGGGGAATATTTAAGCCCGAGCTCTTTCAACATGTTGTTTAGTCTCAATATTTGATTAACAGGGCTTTTGCCAGAGAGGGGCAGAAAAATTATAACAATATCTTGTCTTAATCGATTAAATATAAAATCAGTATGAGTTATTACGATTATCGGTATGTTCTATTTATAAACTTAAAATATAAATAACCATAAGCACACAAGCAAAAACATATTGATGACATTAATAGAGATGATGACACAGAGGCGATACTATAATAAAAAATATCATTTAAATACAAAAAGCATTACTTAATAATAAACCCATGAGATTATATTTAGGGTTTGTAAAAGTGTGTTGATTATCACGTTTTGATGAAATTTAAAATATACATTTCATTTGATAAATTCAATTAAATAAGAATAAAAGACAAATGTTTAAAATAATGAAATTTTAACATAACCATTTGTTTTTTTATTGATAATTGTCACCATAAAATATGGTTATCAGACTAATTGTTTTAAAATCCCGCGCATTGGTTATTTCCCAGGATAAAATTCACGATTAAAATCATATTCTTAACGGTAAATCTTATATACTGAAATAATCGTATCGTTCATACAGCCATACTATAAGTAATAGAGCAATTATCAGGGAACCATCATACTGGCGACGATGGCATCAATACCGTGCACAACAATGTTACTATCGTCACCGGGAAGGGCATCAGTTTACAAAGCAATTACGGCTGTAGCCCTAATATGTTTAACGTATTGTTTTGTCATCGATTAGCGCACGTCGACTTAATTCTTTCATCGCATCACGCAAATGATTTTTTATCTTACTTCCGATCAGATAACCGAATACTGGCGCCAGCCATCCTGTCATAGTGACAGCATGGCGAATGCGGGCTGGGACATTTTCATCGGGTGGAGTTATATATTCATGATCAAAAACAAGGGTCGTTAAAGGTAGCTTTGCAACGTCAGAAAATGAACGTAAAGGCTCAACATGGCTCAATGTAAAATCAACTTCAGGTCCGCCAACTGATTTCATTCGTCCAGTAGAACCCTTCGTAAAATTACCGTTTAATCTGACCCACTGAAGTTCTTTGTCCCAACAGGGCCATGACGAAACATCCTGCCACATCGCCCAGATTTGTTCAGGTGTAGCGTCGGTAATAACTTCTTCACTATAATTCCATATAAACATTTCACGTCTCCAAAACAAAAATGAGTTTGGTGATTAATGTTGCCTACGAAAAAAGCAAAAGGGTAAAGCCAGTATAACCAAGAATGCTGCAGTAAGCGGTAAATGGGTTATACCATCTGCAGCAATCTGTCTCGTGGCAATAAAAGAACTCAGTGACATGCCCAGATTGAAAGCTGACACATTCAGACTAGCAGAAATGCGTGCGTTAGACGTTTCTTTATCAGAGATGACCCAGTTCTGCACCATTGGCGCGGTGGCAAATGCACCCACGCTCCACAACACAAGACAAATTGCCTGACTGATGGAGTTGGCAGCATAATACAACCCCACAAGCCCCATAATTTGGAACACGATGGTGGAAGTTAACGCCTTAGGTAACCCTACTTTTCCGGGAAGAATGCCTCCCAGAATATTACCTATAAGAGCACCTAAGCCGACAGCCCCCATAATTAATACGACGATTTGAGCATCCAGTCCCGCGATTTCAGTCAGCCATGGTTCAGCATAAGAAAAAAAAGCGAAGCCGCCACCAAATGCGAGTATAGTAAAACAATAAGGTTTGATTAATGCTGGGTTACTCAGCGCAATATACAACGTTGATATGCGGTTTATTGTCGGTGTGGGGGAGCCAAATTCTCTGGGCAGCACAAACCATAACAGGATGGCACTGGTACCTGCAATAATAGAAATTGCTATAAAAGGAGTTTGCCAGCCATAATTCGCTGCTGCCAGCATCCCAACAGGTACGCCTAAAACTATGGCAAGTGTTAGCCCGGAAAACATTAGCGCAATGGCTAGTGGCGTATGGTGTGTAGTAATAACTGTCGGAAGGCTAGCCGATGTTATGCTGAAATACGCACCATGCACGACTCCGGCAACTATGCGCAGTATGATCAGAACAGTAAAACTGGATACCATGACTGAACCAGCACTAAGAACCGCAAATAATAGCATCAGGAACGTTGCAAGGGGTCGGGCGCTGTGCGGCAGACTTAGCATCGTGAGCAGTGGTGTCCCCAGTGTTATTCCCAGAGCATAGACAGTCACCAGTAAACCAACCTGTGGCATTGTCACACCGAATTCGACAGCAATCTGGCTTAACAGGCCGATGACAATAAATTCAGATAACCCTGCTGCAAAGGTTGTTACCGACAGCACCGCGATCATCAGTACAGGCATGGATGATTTTGACATGTCGGCTTTCTCATTTCAGAAAAGTCGAACAGATAAAGTCAGGCAGCCGTTCCCGAAGAAGGCCGACTAACTCTGGTTTATAGACACGCCGATAGCATACACACAACTGATTTCTCTGCTCGTACTCCCAGAGGCCGGACTGAATAAGAGCACCGGCTTTGTTACGGGCACCGATAAAAATACGGTCGCCCCGTCGTCTGCGCGTGATGGTGAGATTGTCAATACCATCCAACCCGTCCAACTCAAGCTGTACTTTTTGAGTAGAGAGTTGATGCCAGGCTATAGTCCTGGACCAGGCTCTAACAAGATATGGCCATTCGAGGCGATGAAAAAAATCCTCCCGCGAAACCTGATCAAATACCACTATAATTGTTGAATATCGACTCATTCCAGCCTCCGCATCGCTATTCTGAGCAGTTCAGCATCGTGTGTACTTATCTCAAAGAAACCTCTTCGTGCCAGCATTCCCCAATGTGGATCTGTGTTGAACTCTAATCCGATAACGTCCTTGAGTGCGACTGACTGAAAATTTCTGTTAAAAGTGACATTCTTACGGAATGGTTTAAAACCGGGAAATTGTTCAACCTGATAAATATCATCATCATTGAATACGCATTGATATTCGACCGTTTTCAATATTTCCCCCGAACCTATCTCGCTTCGGGGACAGTATATAAATACCTCATCGCCAGCACGGGTTTTACGCAGGGGAGCAGCCTTTCCATGACATACCTGAAGGAAACCAGAATCGGCTGCAATGCGGGCATGAGCCCGCGAGATCACTGCAATCCAATGTTTCATGCAACTGGTTCTCCCTGAAGAACAAGACGGGAGAGTACATTCACGCTAGTGGTCACATCTGACTGTAGTTTTTCCAGTAATGGTGGTGGAAATACGGAACCATCAGTGGCCGGTAGAGCGCAAATGGAGTGCTGTAAAATGGCATGCTGCTTGTTATCACTCAATGTCAGTGTATGACCGAAACAAAGAAGTCCCATAGGGCTGCTTGCGGTTGTGGTGAAGTGAACGTTTTCAATCAATGCTGTCACATTGACCGCAATAGCGTCAGGCCCAGCCTTGGGAATAATCATGAAACGTTTACCAAGAGACAGGCCATTTTCTGCTGCTTCAGTGCCTGCCAAGGAGGCGTCCCATTGCTGCCAACCGGCGAGATTACTCCATGTTTTCCAAACGCTTACAGCAGCTGTTGCCGGTATATTGACAGAATGAGAAAATACCAACGGATTGTTGTTAATGACTGACATGATGATAAAGCTCCTTATGGATGGATAAAGTTGCAGAAATGTCTGCTTCATTATCTTTTGATGAAATCAAGCTGAAGGCACCAAATGCGGCAGATTTACCGTCAATGATACGGTGTGTACCGATTCGTTTGGGAATGCATTCGAAGGTGCCCACAACAACTGCCCCAGCTCGCCTACCCTGCAAGTTCTGCTGGAATAAACTATCGATTGCAGCGGCTTGAATACAGATGTTACTGGTCGCTAATGTAAGCGCTTCCGCTTTGTTATCCTGTTCAATCGTAAGATAACCTTGAAGGCCGGCAGGAAACCATGCTGTGGCGACATAACTGTTCACGCCCTCAAGCGTGACATTCATATCACTGCTCATTATTTCCATTACGTAATCCCAGTTAGCGTAGCGGTTCAGTATCAGTAGAGGTGTATTTCTGGGGTTCGCATCCAGGTTTTCCAATCGGTTATTAAGATCATAATACTGCCAGAGTCCGCCAGCCAGCCGAGTAGCCGTCGATAATTTTGGACGCTGTCGGCGTGGTATCAGTGCATCAAATTCCCGGTATGTAACCAGCGATGTTTCCGACGTTGTCAGGTCAGTCAACTCAACAATATCTTGTTTGAGCAGGCAGGTAAAAGTTTCAGGCATAACCATTCTCCATAATTATTGAGGCATGAATTCCTGAAAATCCGCTGGCGGTCTTTAACATCACTTTGCTCTGAAATGGTGCGGCTTGAGAACGCAGAGAAATTTCTTCATAGGCATCAATCGGTAGATTTTTCGCTGTTGGAGGAAGAATACCCATTGTCATCATTTTCCATGCCAGAGCGACTTCAATGATATTAGCACCTCCCAGTGCATGGCCATGATTCCCCTTATACGCTGTGATTGTTGGTAGTTTTGTTCCAATCACATCCTTTAATGCTTGGTATTCAGCCTGATCATTTTGTTGAGTGCCTGAGGCATGAAGATTGACATGATCTATTGCCTCACCCTTAATTCCAGCATCTTTTAAGGCTAGTTCAATACTTTTGCGTATTGAACTTCCGTCAATCGAAATATCTGTCATATGGTATGCACTGGAAACGCATCCATACCCGGAGATACGGGGGACAGGCTGTCTGGGTACGTCAGTGCTGACCAAGATTGCACCGCCGCCATCCGCAAAAAGAAAACCATCTCGGTCAAGACAGAATGGACGTGAAGGACTGGTGGTTAAATTGGGATCAAAAGTGCAGGTTGCGTTAATTTTGTTGAAAGCTTCCAATGACAGAGGAGTCAGACCAAAGTCAAGAGACATTATCAAGGCTCGCTTAAGTCCCAGGCGAAACATGATATTTTTAGCCAGACCAATAGCCTGAATCCCCGCACAACAGCCTGTTGGAACACAAACGAATTGTGTATTTTTTCCGTAAACGGGCGTGTTGGCAAAAACACGCTCAACCGATGTAAAATCGAGTTGTTTCAGAGTGACGGGACGATCGGAATAAATCTCATTTTCCACTTCGGCAAGATTGCCTACGGCACTGGCAAAAAAAATAGCATCGACAGGATCAGTAACATCTAGTTCACTGACTAACCTGCGTAGCGTATTCGAAAAAAGTGGCGCATAGGCGGAAATATCAGAGCCTGTACTGGGAACCGTTTCTGCAACGAAAAAATCTCGCTTACCCAGCAAGTTTACCTTTCCGTAAGTCGCTGTACCTTTTATTATGTTTTGCCAAATTTCTTCCAATGAGTTGCCTAAGGGGCTAACTGCGGCAGCATGAGTGATATACAAATGTTTCATTCAATAATCCTTGCTACGGCTCTGGCCCAGGCCGCCCCGCAGTGTAGTTTTATGGGTAAGGCAATAAAATCAACAAGTTTGGCAGCTTCAAAATTCTGGAGATTTGCCAAACGCTCAATTTGGTAATACGGGCGTTTACGTCCCAGGACGTGTGCCGGCCAAAGCCTCGTGGGATCTTTCGTCTCTATATAGGCGCGAGACATTACGGCAAAAGGCGGATCTATGCTGAAAGCGTCGGTTCCAATCAGAGTGTAACCACGATCGAGAGCCGCTTCGACGTAACGAACAGGTATGCCTTTAAACTCAGTAAAATAACTGGGTTCACCATAACGCTCGTAGGCTCCCGTAATGAAAAATACCGCGTGTGCATGTTCGGCATAGTGGTCGAGACGTTGTAAATATTCCAACCAGTCAATTTCTATTTCTGACCCGCAGGATATGCGATCAGTAAAGATCACTGCCTGTCCTATAAAGTGGTTTATATCAGCGGCAACAATGTCTGATGCATCCGGTGAGTAATGAAGAGGGGCATCAATGTGCGTCCCTTGGTGTGTTGATAGTGTGACAATTTCGTTGGAAATACCGTAGCCATCTGGCCAGTCTTCAGGACTAATATCGAAACCTTTGCATAAATGGGCTACCCCAGCTATATGGTCAAGGGTATCCACGCTGATACTAACGGGTTCACCATTTCCCGGATACAGGGCAGTGGAAATACAGGTGTAATCTTTCATCAGAATAACTCCTGTGGCAGATGTGGGTCTATTTCATGGTTCTTGGGGCGTTGAATCTCTGACGATGAAAAACAAGCGTGACCAGTTACCGCCCTGATTTGGCACAATGCCTTAAGTGTTCCGTATTCACTCAGTGGGCAGGGGGAAGAGCTGGCATCACCCAGAGGAGTGACATGATTGATGGAACATGTCATCGCACGTCCTTCAGGAACAACATGTCCGCTAAAAAGGATTTTTTCCGGTGCAATTACAATCCCTTTTGCAGCCATGGCAGTGAACAGCTCTTCTGTGGAAATTACATTTGAAGGTAAACAGGAACACCCCAGTGATATTCTGTTATCTCCAACAGGGATCATGAAAAAGGTACGTCTGCTACTACGGATGGTAGTTTCAGACCAGAATAACATATCATCCCTGTTCTGATCGGGAGGAGAGGACATCACTAGATAACGGCAGGCTGTTCGTGCTGGATATGTGTGATGTGATACATAAGCAGGATCGTTTATTACAGACTGAGTACCGCGACAATCGAATATCCGGTCAAAACCCGTCAAATCTGCAATGTGGGTGATTTCTTGCTGCATGCGCTGCTCAGTAGGAATGTTTTCTACCAAAAATGCAGCCAGACGCCCTTTATCATATACAAAATATTGCTCAGTTGAGGTAAGTTTCGTTCTGTGGAATTCTCCGCTATGCCGCCAAAGTACGTTCTTGATTGCTGGAGCGGTCTGGGTGACGGTTTTTTCCTCGTCGATAGTATTGAGTGCGTTAAAAAACACTTTTCGTGGTATTATCTCTGGGATACCGCTTGTGAAGAAACGGGGAGATTGAAACAGAGTAATCTCGCCTAATGACGTCAGAAGGTTAGCCGCTAGACCCGCAGTAATCCCGTTTCCGACGATAGCTATTTTGGTCCGCATAATGTCCGTCCTGTCAGTCTGTCCATATTTTCTCTCAGTAGCGCAAACATCTTACGTGCTATATCAGGGGAATATGTGTCCTCTTCAATCAGAAGGCGTCGGTTGGCAAAAAGCACATTTGGGTGGGTATTTTCAGTCCACCATTCAGCGTTTAGTGCAAGCACATTGGGCGGAGGGATCAAGTGCGTCACACATATCCGGTTATCTGAGCGTACACGCTCAACCTCAACCCGATCTGGTTCAGACCTGTTTGCATTGAAAAACAAAATAAAGTGCTGTCGAGTCGCGCTTTCTGAAATTCGGTCGATGTCACAAACACGATCGAGTGTATTGAGCCAGTGATCGAGTGACCAGATTTTCGCCAGAGGATCTGAACCGGGTGCAACATTTTGCTTGGTTATAAGATTAAGGCAGAGATCAGGCATTGTTTTCACCGTTTCCATAACGAGCCCAAGTATTTAGTGCCGCTTTTATATGTTTTCTGATGAGAACGATAGCGTCTTCAACGTTTGTATCATCTAACAGAGAAAAACCGTGATAACTGATGAGACGAGTTTTTCCGTCATCTAACGACTGGAAGCGCCAGCCCCCTTTATGGTATTTAAATCCTTTGGGGGGTAGCGGCTGAGAAAAGTCAATGATACGGAGTTCTTCATTGATGTAGCGCCAAGATTTAACAAAATATTCCTGCCCGGTGCTGAGTTCTTCAATGTGCATGATGAAACTTTGCATACAGCTATCATCTTTTTCTGACTCAATTCTAGAAACGTGGTTCAGAATGTTGGGCCAGTTTTTATAATCTCTGATATAGGTAAAGACGGTATCAATATCGCGGTTAATAATGGTATTTCCCTGCAGAACAAAAGGAACGTCTTTATGTAGCCATGTATTTCGGTTAATTGCGAGATAATTAATTAAGTCGTTAATGGTATTAACCTCATTTTCCTGAAGAGGCTTGGCTGAAACCGCCAGAGATGAAATGGTTTCAACAAGCGTTATTATTTCTTGGCTGTCAAGACCAAACTCGTCACGAATATCTTTTCCTGAATTAATTCTTTCATTTGGAGAGTTTGTTATTCCCAGTTCAAACAAGATAACTGCGATGTCATTTTCTGCACGCTGGATGTTTTTTTCGTTAAGCATATTAATTATACCGTTTAAATGAATTAAGCCCTTGCCAACCAGAATTCTTTTTTAGAGGCACCGATATCTATCATGTGGTTGTTCATTGCCCATGAACTTTGCTGTTGCTTGAGGGCCTGTGAGTTTTCCCACATACTGTCATCGAAGAATTCAAGCATCATATTTTGCAGCCAGTTTTTTCCTGAATCGGTGACTATTAGTTCCGTTTGAGTATCTCGCATCAGGTTGTCACGAATCAGGCTATCAATAATGGTTTTAAAATCTTCGTAACAGTCTGTCCCCCAGGCTTTGCGGTAATGCACTTTATCAATACGATAGTAAAGAAGGTTAAAAATCATATAACGTTGTCTGCTTAACTTTGGTGTTAGCTGAATACTCGCGGTAGTAAAAGTATTATCACCGTTAAGGACGGCATCAATATATCGATTAATATCTTTGGAAATGCCGGTCCTACGTTGGTTGATAAAACTGTATGCACCCGGACCGAGTCCCAATGCATCCACGCATTCCTTCATAGTCCAGTGATTATATTTGGATTCATATCCAGGCAGAGCATAATGTTCGTACATATAATTGTGCATACCTGCTTCTGCAGCAAATTGTCTTATCATCTCCTGCATTTGTTTAACTATGATACTTTCGGCATTTGCAACAGGAGGAACCTTACCGGCTTTAATAAGCGATTCCTGACGAGTTCCAGGTGTCACACGGTAGAGATAAGTAGTAAGATGCTTGATACCAAGTTCATGTAAAACTTTAAAATCCTTTTCCCAGTGCTCAAGCGTGTGAGCAGGCATGTTATACATCATATCTAGCTGGATATGATTAAGACCTGCGTCCTGTAACATACGGATCGTATCAATTGTTTGTTGGGCTTTATGGGGTGAACCTACAGTTTTTAATACATCAGGTTGAAAAGACTGCGCCCCTAACGAAATTCGGTTGATAATTGAATTTGCAATAAAGAGGGTTTTTTCCTGAGTGAAATCTTTGGCATTTCCCTCCAGAGTGATCTCACAATCGTCCGACAGTCTGAAATATCGGCTAAGTGTGGAAAGTATTTTGTCCAGATGGCTTATTTCAAGCAGTGAGCCTGTTCCGCCTCCAATATAAATCCCTCGTAAACATGCATTTCCCCACCGGGGCATGGCTGCGTGACGTTTTAGATCAAGAACCAATATATCAACGTATTGATCCAAAATTGCTTGTGTTTTTCCGCTATTCATTGGCAGAAGATCAACAAAATATGGGCACGCTTTGCAACATACACGACAGTATGGCACTGACAGATACATGACAAAATCAGTTCCATCATTTTCTAGTTTCAGTGATTGTATAAGTTGATTTTCTGACTTTGTGTCCGTAACATCATACATATCAGGAGGATATAGAATAAATGGCATATAACAGCGGTTTTTATACATATAATTCACCTTTCAATTATAAAATTTTCATTGTTATCAGGGATGGTTTTGGTAAATAAAAAAGTAAATATTTATATATAATTGATTTGCAAGTGCAATAAACACTGACAGTTTTCCGTGAGTAGTGTTATAAATTATTTTTCATAACAGTGAAGTTATTTTCTATGAGTATTATGACACCTTTTTTGCAAAGATTATAAATACAAAGCAGTCTACAGATTTAAAAATCTCATTTATATGATTGTTGCTGTTCAAATCAAATAGGCTTTTCATATTAACGCCCCATTAACCATACTTAAAACTGTTTGTTTTTTATTTCGTGATTGA
The DNA here is from genome assembly GCF_000968175.1 of Xenorhabdus poinarii G6. Lineage (NCBI taxonomy): Bacteria > Pseudomonadati > Pseudomonadota > Gammaproteobacteria > Enterobacterales > Morganellaceae > Xenorhabdus > Xenorhabdus poinarii. Next base: position 2,517,228 of record NZ_FO704551.1, on the reverse strand, counting down.
GATCATGATTTTTATTAATATTCTTCTTGGTGTTAATTTATCAAAATCTCGACATTATATTATAATGTGTTGTTTTTATTGGCAATTAAGGTGGGGCTGTAAATAACAAGACACATTAAAAAAGGCGGGGCAATTCTATATAAGATGTGGGTTGTGTTATTTTTTTATTTCGATATTGTTATTTATGGTTTTTATAATGCCATGAAAATTTATGGTTGTGTATTCAATGCGTTGATTGACTCTAAATATAATATTCTCTTTCGATAAAAGTCCCGATGACTTTATCATGCATTTCCGGCGATTTTGAATAACCCAATGTTTTGCGGTTTAATCGCTTAATTCGATTACGAAGAGTGAGATTTTCACGCTCGATCCGTTGCGTGAAACTTTTCCCGATGAGGTGTTTATTCGTTTGTAACATATTGTAAGCATTTAAATTATCTGTACACCAGAAAGCTACGTTGAATCGAGCGAGTTTTTTCAATAGCTTCTTCAGCGTTTTCTTATTCCGCCTTCCAAAGGTATGAGCAATGATACGTTTCAGACGGGGCTCCCAAGCATACCATAACCAACGTTGTTGTTTTTTATTGCCGACAAAAGACCACATCTCGTCAACTTCACAGACCAACTGAATTTCCAAATTATCCAGTGGCAGTGCTGTTACCCATCTTGGGCGGAGTTTTTTAGGGTGCGAACAACAGCATTAATACTGATGTGTAATGCCCGTGCGGTATCACGAATACCTGAATTATTCATGGCAAGATCAACGACTTGTTCTTTTATCCCGGCATGACAGGCGCGATAAGAATAATCCAGTTGGAAAGTGCGATGACAGGAGAAACAACGATAACGCGGGTGACCCCCTTTCCCTTTACCATGCTTTTTCACCGCTTTTATTTGGTTGCAAAATCGGCATTTTACTTCCACTGTTGCCACTCAAGTTCTCCCCATAAAAATGGTGATTATAACTTAAGAACAACGCCTTGAATACACGACCAAATTTATAGGGAAATGCTGATTTAACTTTGAAGTAATATGCTTGGGTTATTTTCTCAATTATAAAATAGCTTGGATTGACCTAATTTTATATTTTCATTGTAAGGTTGTTTGATATTTTTTAATCCTTATCTAACATAACCTTGCTCATTCTATTTACATTACTTTTTGTTTTTATCCAATTCTAGATGTGAATAAATAGGCTTTCCTTATTATTTTTATATTTGTCTATTAATACATATTTTTGTTTATTTTAGTTGGGAAAAATTCATGTTTTGGAGGAAAATCGGTGAATTTAACTGAAGCAACCATCCATGATGAGTACTCACATTGTGAGTATAGCCATCTTGAGGATCGCCAGCAAAAATGGCCGATATCGGAATTCCAGTCAGCATCTCAGATGATGGTCAAGCATCCGTAGTTACCCAGCGACAAAGAACATAGGCCTCCAATACCTACTCCAGCATCTGCCTCGTGGGTGGAGTTTCGTTGCAAACCTGACACGTTCAGGAATACCTGCCGCTTTATAGCAGAAACGGTTATCTGTCCACTAGTGGGGGGAGGCATAATACCCAGTCAATCCAGTCAATAAAGGTTTTGTTATTCCAAAAAGTCTGATTTTCCTTTTCCGGAAAAACAATTATTCGCTGACTTTTTCCAGAGCTTTCTTCACGCTATCCCGATGTTTGGTGACACGGGAAGGGCATGATGAGAAAGCTCTGTTTATTACTCTTTGCAGGATTGATGACGTCACACTTTGCCAACGCAAAAACGGTAGTTTATACCGATAGCCGGAATCTCCCTGCAAATCTCTCCTCTGACAGTGAAGTTATCTGGCTGGATGCCCCGGAGCAACTTCAGCCGCAGCGCTTTGGCCGGCTTCCCGCAGACCCCCGACAAGCCGCCGTGCAGGCACTGGCTATTTTGCAATCCCCCCAATGGCAAAAGCAGGAACAACACCTTATCGGGGCTTACCGTGCCGTGGTGAGTGCCTGGCAATTAGGGGTGCGTAAATATCCTGCCGTGGTATTTGATGACCGCGACGTGGTGTATGGCACGGCGGATGTGACCAAAGCGAACGCACTCAGGGAGCAAAACCGGCCATGAATACGCCACGCTTTGTTTTTCCGGTTGTCATCACCCTGATAGCGGCATTTGCGCCGGTTACGCAGGCCGCCATTAACACCGCCCAAATTGTGGCCGGCAGTCTCTCGCCCGCCTGCATTCAGTGGCGAGTCAGCGGCATTTGTTACTGGCTGTTTTGTTCCTGGCACGGCTGCACGGTGAAAACCTCGGTCAAAGTGACCCATTTCCTGCCGCAGGCGGTGGTCTCCACCTATCATGCACCCGGCGGCAACCCGTGGTCTGAAATGGCTCACATCAGCCCGTTATCCGGCGGACTGGAAACTGCGGTGACGGGGGTGTTATCCCGCCTGACCGCCGGCGGCGGTAATCACACGGTTCAGATTGCCGGGAAGCAGAGTCCCCGTCTGCGTTTCAAATACGCCGATGCTATCGGGCATCCCGCTACTACGCTGATTGGCGGACAAATCCCGGGGTATTCCTGTCGCAGTGCGGCCACACCGTTGATGCCTTATTTTCTGAGTACGCTGGATACTGTCGCGTGGCGCAGCGGGCTGCCGGAGTCGCTTTATCCTGAAGCGCTTATCCCCGGTCTGCGAGAACTGGGCAGCCAGTCGGCGGGCAATATGTGGGGCAATCTCTACCCCCGTTCCGGTTTTGTCACACAGGTTGATGAGGATAAAGCCGCTGCCGTGGTGGCACAGCGGGTGGTGGACATTATCACCCGTACCGGGCAGCCTCATGTTTATCAGCCACTGGCCGGGCAACGCCGTGACGGCTACTGGCCGCCGGCCCCGGTTACCGAAAATACCGGCACGAAAAATCACCAATGGCAACGGTTGTCACCACAGTTAAGTCAGTCCTGTGCAGTATTCCCGGATGGCCGCCACACAGCGGCGGCAGACAGCAATCAGGCGTATGCCCTGTGGCAACCCTATAGCTGCTGTCAGCGCCGGGGACAGCGTTTTCTTGGTAGTACGGATATCTGAATAAGGGTGAATAATGACCAGAATAAGCGCTTTGTTGTTGATATTAAGTTGGTTGGCAACGGCTTCTGCACAAGGCAATACAGTATCCCTTTCATTACCGCAGGTGAATCACAGTGCACTGGGTTATGGGGCGGATGTCAGCGGTGCCGTCTCCGATACGCTGTTTTATACCCTGGGGGGCGGCTCGGTGATTTCACAACCGGCGACCCGCAGCTCCCTGAGCAAACTGGGAGGACTGGAACTCGGCTGGAGTTCGGATTTGATGTGCGGAAATTTTGACCTGAAAACCACGGTCAGTAATCAGCTCAACGGCATCACGGCAGGCATGAAAAACCTGATGAGCGAAGTCATTCAGGGCGCCACCGGGGCGGTCGCCAGTCTCCCCGCCATGATAATCCAGCGGGCCAATCCGGGGCTGTATGACATGCTGACCAACGGCGTTTTGCAGGCCAATGTGGCGTTCGATAAAGCCCAGTTCAACTGTCAGAACATGGCCAGAAAGATGATGGATTTTGCGCAAAATACCAAATGGACGCAGTCTGCGGCAATGCAGGAATACAAGACCCTGGTCAACCGCGGGGATGGGGATGCGGTGAGAATCAATAATGCCGGCAACAAAGCCACCGGTACCGGCGGGCATCCGTGGATTGGCGGCAAAAAGCAGGGCGGCAGGGGGCAGAATGCCATCCGGCCCACGCGGGATTTAGCCAGTGCAGGATTTAATATGATGAACAACCAACCTGTGCTGAGCCAGTCTGCTGTTCACCCGCAACACTGTGATGGCAGTTCCTGCCGAAAATTCAGTAATGCCCGTGAAGCCGCCGAAGCGGTGGTCAGTGTGCTGGGCGACCGGGCTATCCGCACCTGTGCCAATGCTGCGGAATGCACCAGCGGTGGCGAATCTCAGCAACCGGGGGCTACGGTGGCTGGGACGGGTTTTGCGCCGATGCTGGAAGCACATACCCAGGCCAATATTGCGCAACTGATAAAACTGGTCAATGGCACGGAAAAACCGACGGCAGCTAACCTGGCGAAACTGAAAACCGGCGGTCTGGCCGTGACCAAAGGCGTGATACAGGCGTTGCAGAGGGACCCGGACAGGGCTGCACTGACGGGGCGTTTAGCGAGTGAACTGGCCATGGCGGAAACCACCGAAACGGCGTTGCTGATGCGGCGGATGCTTATCACCGGCATGTCCGAACCGAATGCCGCGGCCCAGCCGGAAGCCCTGGCTGAAGGGGAACGGCGGATTGCGGCGCTGGACCGGGAAATCACCGCGCTGAAAAATGAAATGCAACTGAAACGGGAACTGGCCCGCAATGCCATTCTGACCATTATTGAGCGGGAAAATGATCGCATTCAGGCTCATCCACAAAAACAGGTGCCGGACAGCAGTGATGCGCGTTTTTACCAACTGGAAATGCCCAACAATAACAGTCGGTCAGGCCGATGATGGCAGAAACAACAAAAGCACAGGGGATTCGGTTAGTGAAAAAAGGTATCAGGACAGCCCTGATGATCACCGTGGTCACCATTATCACTCTGGTGATAGGCGGATTAGGACTTCATCATGCCGAAAAACTCACTGGCCTTTATCATTGGATTGCGAAAACAAAACCTTTCTGGCTGGTCTGGCGGTTGAGCCTGTATCTGGTGCTGGTCTGGGGAGGCTGGAAAATCTGGTTGATCACCAAAGACAAGCAGGAATACCGTGCGGTGTTGCTGCGGATGATGGTGGTCAGCCTGCTGTTTATCCTGCTGGGTGAATATGCCCTGTCAGCCAGTCAAGGAAGTGTGTCATGACCACAAACAGCTATCTGGAATATTTTCTGACCTTACTCGGCTGGGTCGTCAACAACGGATTATGGCAAATTTTGATTGCCACGGGGCTGTTTACACTGCCTTTAGTGATAAAGGTCATCGCTGTCTGGCTGAAAGTGAGAGAGTGTGGCGAAGAGGACGGCCATGGCGGGTTACAGTCGCTGTCCCGGATTGAAAACACCCTGTACAGCGCCTTTTTTGTCATGGTGGTGTGTTGTGTGCCGCTGGTGAATGTCAGCCTCAGCACCTTCCAGTATGATCAATCCAGAGCGAAAAGCTGCGGCACCTGGACACCGAAAGCGCCCGGCGACAGCAGTAATGCGCCAGTGATATCCAGCCTGAATCATCAGACAGCCGCCGTACCACTCTGGTGGGCGGTGGTACACCGCTTGTCCAAAGGGCTGACGCAAGCTGCGGTTGCCACCATTCCCTGCCGGCCTGATTTGCGGCAACTGCGTTTTGACGTGCAGCATACCCGTATTGCCAACGCCGCACTGGCGGCGGAATTGCAGGATTTTACTAATGACTGTTATGCTTTAGCGTTGTATCAGTGGCAACAACGGGATCAGGGGCAAACCACCGATCCGGCCGTGCTGAATGATATTGACTGGCTGGGCAGCCGCACGTTTTTAGCCGGCGACTACCACACACTGCAATCAAGAACGCCCAGAACCCATTTTCTATGGCATGAGAGCCGGGATAGCGGCCGACCCAATACCGGACAGGGGGGCTATCCGACCTGCAAAGCGTGGTGGTCAACATCCAAAACCGGACTGGAGGCCAGAGTACTGGCGCAGGCCGATCCGGGATTATGGCTGCGTTTGTCAGCGGCGTTGAAAATGATAGGAAAAGACGGTCGTGAATATAAAGAAGCAGTGATCCGCCGTCTGGTCAGTCCGGTCAATCTGACGGTGTCGCAGGAAGGCTATGTGTATGCGGGCTATGGGGGGAACGCGGACTTTACGGTCTGGGACCGATCAAATCGGGTAGGTTCTTCTGCGGGGACTCTGCTGGGTGGATTCCTCAGCATGCCGGCGTTTGATGCTGTGCGTCAGGCTTTGCCGATGGTACAGGCGGTGATCCTGATGGCGTTGTATATTCTGATACCGTTGATCCTGTTATTTGCCGCCTATGAATTTAAGACGGTACTCACACTGACGTTCGCCATATTTGCGCTCAACTTTCTGACCTTCTGGTGGGAAACCGCTCGTTGGCTGGACAGTTTTCTGCTGGAAGCGCTGTACGGTTCAGAAACCCACAGCCTGTTTAATCTGGTGGGATTGCAGAACACCTCCGATGACTTAATTATGGGGCTGGTAATGGGCACGCTGTTTATTGTCCTGCCGATGGTCTGGTTGGGCGCATTAGCGTGGGCCGGCGTTCGGATGGGAGATATGGCCGGTATGATGAGCCAGGGCGCGGGGCAGGTCAGGCAGTCTGCCGGCATGTTAGGGCAGCTGGTGATGCAGAAAATGTTGTCCGGCGGTAAGCGCTAAAGCGTTCAATGGGGTGACTGAGTTAGGAATACTCTGAATGTTCGTCATTGTGATGAGTATCTCCTCTATTGGCTTGATAATTAAGCCACTTCATCAACTCAATGGTTTTTTTGTGCTTCAGTCAGATGAATTTTCATATCCGTTAGCATTATGGAATTTTAAGTATAAATCAAGCATCTTTAGTGACGATAGGTATAGATATGAATGCTACTTGTTCTTCTTACTTCAATATTTGCATAATATTATTATGTTAATAATTATTTATATTCAAACATAATTAATGTGAAATAAAAAACAGGGAAAAATAGAATATAAATAATTTCTAAATGTCTGCCAGCAAGGCGTTGACACTAATATTGGGTTGTTCTAGTTTTCTAACTTGAAATGTCAATGAAGTATTGTTGTTGATATTTTAATTAGATCTAAATCACATGAATAGGAAAATATTATGCAAAATTTTAATAAAGAAAAAAATATCGAATCAATTGATTCTAAAAAACAAACAAATAAATTTTCAATTAATGTTAAGAAAAAATCAAATCAAGAAGAACGTCGTGCTTTAGGCGCTCTAGTCAAGTGATTTTTAAAGTGAATATATAAAGGCTGCTATGCAGCCTTTATACCTTGGCATAGAAGTTGAGGAGATAACTTATGAGTTATCCATATCTAAAGTATTTTCCTGCAATTCATGAACAACCAAAAGAAATAAAAATAGTCACTAATGATTTGGATATTACTATTGAATCAGAAAAGCCACGGGAACTTAAAAAGTTACTGTTAGATATGGATGGAAGTAATACGCTTTTCACCTTGGCTGAAAAATATCATTACGATGAAAAAGAGCTTCGCGATTTATTGTTTCATCTAATTGATGCAAATATAGTAAAGATGGAAGATATACCTTCAGGTAACACCATCGACCCTCAGAGTTTTGCAAAAATGTGCCGAGAAATTTTTCCTAAATGGAAAAGAGATGTGTTTACTCTTGATTTTTGGCACGATCTAACTACTGGAAAATTATCTATATCAGCTTTCGCTGGATGGCTGTTAGAAAATTGCTATTTTATCGAGGGAGCGACTAAACGCCTTTCATTAGTGACTGCGGCTGCTAATGAAAATAAACAAATTCGGGCTCTTTTTTCTCAGCATTTCATTGAAGAATATAACCACCATATGTTTTTTATGAAGGCACTCAAACAATTAGGTTTTACCAAAAAACAAGTTTTGAATCACCAGCCGCTACCGAGCACAATCGCCATTATTAATCATATGCGTGAATGTGGTCGTAGAGATGCTATCTCTTATGCCACATGTTCGGCATTTCTTGAATCTACAGGCGGAGATCGTAAAGAGAGTATGGTGTTTTATAACTCGCTTATCCAATATTACGATAAAGAAAATAAAGGGATAGTCCAGCCTTTAATTGAGCATGCTTATTTGGATGAAGAGTACGGGCATAATGATTGGCTGGAAAAAGTCTGTGCTTGTATCTCAACATTGGAAAAAGAGCGAGCTAATGATGCTATCAAGTCAGCAGGGATGTTGGTCGAAACGTTAAAATTGTGGACACATGATATTCAAACCCACTATAGCAACGTCCCCTTCAATGAGGTCATCAACCCTTCTCGTTACCGTTAAGTCAGGAGTTATTATGACAACTCAAGTGGATGGAATATTTACTCCAGATTCATTACCTAAATGCCTTCCTCAAGCCATTTTAATGGTAAAAGGACACGAAGCCATTCTTAGCGTGCCAGGTAATGATTATATCTTTTCTGATAAAAGTATGGAAATTCTTCAAGGAATTTTCAACTTTCTCAATGGTACGAATACAGTTGATTTAATTTCACAGAAAACAGGATTTTCATCAGAAGATATTATCAGCCTGCTGGATTATCTGTGTGGTGAGTCTGTGCTAATTGATATAAATAATAAGAATAAAGGATCTCTTACTGGTTATCAGTTAGTTGAGTTAGTGAAACAAGAGATGGTTTTTTGGCGGCAGCATATTAATAACCAAATGTTTTGGGAAAAGGTGCACAATGGTACTTGCACTGAAAGGCAAATTTTAGGTTGGGGTGTTGAATTTTATCACTATGTGGATGCTGCCAATGAATATATGGCTGCCGGAGTTGCATATTGCCGTGAATCGATTGATGTTCGTCAGAAAATCGCAGCTCATTACGCTGAGGAATCTGATCATGGGAAAGTTTTCTTACAGGGGCTAATGAAGGATGGTTTATCAGCGACACAGGTAAAAAAAGCCCTTCCGCTACCAAGTACTCGGGCGCTGATCAATTATCTTAATGAAGTGGCAATGGAAAGTACTCTGGTATACACCGCCGTATTTTCATTAATGCAATCTGACGGCAGTAGTTTCAACAAAACTGGTTTGAACGAATATTATTCTCAGCTGATTGAGTTATATCCTTTTGCCCAGGGTATGTTTGGTTCTTTTCTTAAACATGCTTTGATTGATGCCCGATTAGGCCATCAGGCTTCTATTTTCGAAAACCTTTATGCAAATGATGAGATTATTTCTCATCGCGAGGTAAAGCGCCTATTTGTCACTATTCGCCAACTTGTTAATTATTTCATCCTCTATTACGAATACCTGTTCGAATACTATGGAAAAGAGGATTCTCAATTACCAAGGCGTGCACCGCAAGTCATTGACTTTTTATTGTCTGAGAACAAGGAGTAGCATTAATCATGCAAAATTGGGAACTACGTGCAAAACGCGCCATTGCTGGTGGAACAACTCATGATAGTTGGGCTTCCGCCCACCCCATAGTATTTAAACGTGCTGATGGTGCTTATAAATGGGATACCAGCGGTCGGCAATATACCGATTTTTGGATGGGACATGGTGCGTTAATTCTGGGTCATAATCATCCTGCCGTGATTCAAGCAATTGCTACTCAGTTAAATAGTGGCACACATCTTTCCGGTAATCATACTTTGTTGGTGGAATGGGCTGAAAAAATAATTCAAATGATACCCAGTGCTGAACTAGTCAGGTTCTGTGCATCTGGTACCGAAGCTACGTTACTGGCATTGCGCTTGGCTCGAGCTTATACAGGTAAACCTTCTATCATGCGAATTGATGGGCATTTCCATGGTTGGCATGATGAAGCACTTTCAGGTGTTATAGGTGGATGGCCAACTGGCTCGCACCCAGATTCTGCCAATTATCTTCAATTAGTACCACCGTTCGATCTGGAAGCCGTGGAAGTCTCTTTAATGAAAGGAAAAACGGCGGCAGTTATCTTGGAACCGGGGGGAGGCAGTAGTGGTACGCTTCCATATGATAGGCAGTATTTACAGGAGTTACGAAATATTACTAGTAGTTACAATACGTTACTCATTTTTGATGAGGTGATGAGTGGATTTCGCTATGCACCGGGTGGTGTGCAACAGTTATCTTCCATCATGCCGGATATTACTACATTGTCTAAAGTGCTCTGTGGTGGATTACCCGGTGGTGCGATAGTCGGTTCCCAGATAATTATGTCCTGTTTTGACGCTGGGCATAATACTAAGGTACTTCATTCTGGTACATTCAACGGTAATCCATTATCTGCCAGTGCTGGCTTGACCACTTTGGCACTTGTGGCTGATGGAACTATTCAAGAGACACTAAATAAAAACACAATGATGTTTGTGAATGCAGTCAATGAAAAAGCTAGGCAGCTTGGCATTGATGTACAACTGTTTCATCAATCATCGATCTTTCACATATTGATTGGGGCGCAAAAAGAAGGGGTAGATATTTCGCCTTCTGAAGATGCGTTTTGGATAACGCAAAAAAATGCAACTATCTATAACGAATTAAAAGCACTCCTTACCCAGTATGGCATCGATATGCACAAATCTCATGGTTGGCTCAGTACTTGCCACACGCATGACATTCTTGAGTGTGCGGTGGATAAATTCCATATGGCGTTTGTTCAGTTATTAAAACAAAACAGAACAATGAGCTTGGCAGATTGAGAGAGAGGGATCATGATAGACATTGTCAACTTTATCAATGGGCAGCATGTTAAAGCAACAAGTGGGGATAGATTATTTTCCATCAACCCGTCGACGGAAGAACGCATTGCCCAAGTGAATGTTTCGTCGTCTACTGATATTGATGCCGCAGTGTATGCTGCCAGAATGGCATATGAGCAGGGTTCATGGTCACGACTCTCGGTAGAGGAGAGGGCATCTTATCTGCATATGATTGCAGATGTGTTAGAAGATAACGTGTCTCTATTTGCTCAGTATGAATGTGAAGATACGGGTTTTTTGTCAAAAATGTGTTTACATGGGCATCTTCCTCGTGCAGTAGAACACTTTCGCTTTTTTGCTGAAGAGGGTAAACGTTTCTTTGGCAGCGCCATTCCAATAGGGGATTCCTACATTAATTTTACCCATAATGTTCCTGTAGGCGTTGTTGCGATCATGACACCATGGAACGGCCCATTATCTGTTTCTTCAATTAACTTAGCGGCTGCACTGATCGCGGGTAACACTGTGGTTTTAAAACCTTCAGAATTAGCACCAGTCACGGTTTCTTTACTTGGTCAAATATTTGAAGAAATTGGTCTACCTGAAGGTGTAGTCAATATTGTACATGGAGCTGGTCGGCCGACTGGAGAAGCCCTTATTCAACATACTGATATTGATTTATTATGCTTTGTTGGAGGCACTCAAGTTGGAAAAGATGTCTTAAGATACTCGGCGAGCACATTACGACGTTCGTTGCTGGAATTAGGAGGAAAATCTCCTACGGTGGTATTAGCCGATGCAGATATTGATGCGGCGTTAGACGGTGCGTTAGTATCTGCTTTCAGCAGCAATGGACAGGTGTGCACTGCGGGTTCTCGCATCATCGTCGACAAAACAATCGCCGAAACTTTTAGCCGTCAGTTTATTGAGCGAGTCCAGAATATTTGTGTATAGCAGAATCAACATAACCTGACATATTTAATATGCTCCGTAAACAACTCATCAACTGAACCTCTTTTTTGCCTCCTTATCGCTTTTGCTCCGCCCCATTTGTGTTCTATAGGGTTTAAATCCGGACTATAAGCGGGAAGCCATTCCAGTTGACATCTGCTGTCTGCTATCGCTTGTGTCGTGTCATTCCGTTTATGGAAAGGCGCATTATCCATCACTATCACTGCTCCGTGTGGAAGCGTTGGCAGCAAATCTTGCGTCATCCACGCATAAAAAACATCGGCATTAATATTCTCGGTAAATAAGCTTAAGGTGACGAAAGTATTTTCGAGAATGGCGCCAATGACGTTGATACGACCTTTTGCCTGCCAGTCATGCGTACCAAAACAGCGTAACCCTTTTTCCGAATATCCATGTTTACGTGGCATCGATTGAGCAAAACCACTTTCATCCAAATAAACAAGGGGTCTGCCAGTCTGTTCATAATCGCTGATGCGCTCGATAAATGCCTGACGAGCTTGAGGATCAGCGCGAGGGTGTTGGCGCGTTTTTTTCTGGGTGATCCGCAGCCGTTTCAAAGCGTAATGAATAGCCGATTGTGAGACACCTAAACGTTTTGCTCTTTCCCATTGATAGTCATCAGGAAAATTTTGGACATCCGCAATAAGTCCCTCATCAGGGATTTTCGTGGCGGGTTTATCGCGGGTCATGCAAGGTTCTATTTTATTACACCACCGGAACAAGGTACGCATGGAGATTTCAAAATGGGCACTCGTTTGTTCGAAAGTCAACGAATGCTTGTCTTTGTATGCCAGTACTCGCTTTCGAAAATCTAAGCTGTAGCTCATCTCATTTTATGCTTTGTCATCTTAGCTTTAGATATTATGTCATATTAATATGATTTAGCTATAGGTGATCCATTTGATGAAACCAGCGAAATTGGGCCAATGATTAGTGTCAGCCACCGAGAAAACATCCTAAAGGCCATAACTCAGGCACAGCAAGAAGGTGCTAGTTTGTGTACCGGGGGGATTGTACCTATAGATTGTTCTAGGGGATTTTACATTGAACCTGCTGTTTTAACCGGGGTGCATCCTCAAAGTTCATTCGCTACACAAGAGATCTTTGGGCCTGTCGTAGCCATTTTTATCGCAGAAAACGAAAAACATGCTCTCTCTTTAGCTAATGATTCCAAATTTGGCCTTGCGGGAACGGTGTGGAGTGCGAGCGATTCAAAAGCACTGTCTTTTGCGCGGAAAATGCAGGTGGGCAATATAGGTATAAATACACCGTATATCAGGGATATTCGTTGTCCGTTTGGTGGCTTTAAGCAGAGTGGTATTGGTACTGTGGGCGGGTATTGGAGCTTAGAACAATATACCCAAACACAAACTTTGTGTCTGCCTCTTAATCGTTATGCACTGCCCAGATATGGTGCTCTGAAATGACATACGATAACCAGACTTTAGTGGTTATATAAAACAGAGACCACCGTGTAGTGGAGAAACATTTTGGAAAAGGCTATATGGAAACATAAACAGTTTCGGATGCTATTTTCAGGGGCGCTTTTTTGTCATTTAGGGGGAAAAGTTTATGAGCTGGCATTACCGTTATTAATCTACGATATCACCCGCTCATCGGAAATCATGGGCTGGATGCGTGCTGCAGAATTTCTACCTTATATTCTTCTGGCAGCGGTGATTGGAGCTTTGATTGATCGCGTGGATCGTAGGGTCTGGTCTCAATGGATGATTGTAGGACAGGTTGTGTGTTTGCTGACTGGCTGGTTAGCCATCGAGTTTAGTTCAGACCCATTGTGGGTGCTATTCCCTTGTGCTTTCTTTATGATGGCTTTTAACTTTGGTTACCTTAATGCCAGAATGGGAATGCTGAAACATGTATTACCTGAAAATTTACAAAGTGCAGCCATCTCCAGCATGAGTTCACTGAATAGCCTATTCCAGGCACTTGGTCCTTTGCTGTCTGGTGTGATTATTTTTTTCTCATCCGCCCATATTATTTTTCTATGGATAGCCTTATTTCTGTTTATTGCCTGGTGTTATTTGTTCAAAATGCCGTATGAAAAAGAGGTATTCAACCCCCCCGAAAATATAAGAACGTCTATCGTTAAAGGCTGGAAGATATTACAAACTAATATTCCGCTATATCATATGGCGCTGGCTATCATGGTGTTAAATACTTGCTCAATCGTATTTTCGTTGCAAGCTATCTATTATGCCAAAACAGTTCTGATCATGAATGCTGTTAACATTGGTTATATGCTATCTGCAGGCGGAATAGGAGGGATACTCGGTTCTCTATTGACAGTTCACCTACGAAGCCGGTTTGGTTTAGGGTTCGTGTTGGTTGTCACTATGACCCTTGAGGTATTTGGTTACCTGTTGATTCTATTTTTTAACCACCCTGCCATGTTGATGTTTGCTTTTTTCTGGGCGAATTTTTTCGAAATAATCACCGCTCTTCTCGTTTACACATACCGTCAAGAAAGTGTAAAAAAAGAGAATATAGGAAGAATAATGGGTATTACTGGCACAATATTTAAATTAACCCGAATTCTGGATAAAAAATTGGCGAAGTGCCTGTTCCAAGAGCAAAGTTTTGGTGCACACCAAAAACCGCTCTAAGAAGGAACAGGCAATGAACAAACTAGTTGAAATTTTCTGCGATGTCGATGACTTTTGTCGTTTTTTCATTCCTCAATGGGAACAGTTTTGTCTTAATAAGGGGCATCGTCTACGCCGCAGGCAAGGTCACATGTATCCCAGTGAAATGATGACCATCCTGATCCGCTTTCACATGTCGCATTACCGTGATTTTAAACATTTTTATCTGGAGCATATTTGGAAATATCATCATCACGATTTTCCAACTTTGCTCAGTTATACCCGTTTTGTCAGTGTTTCCCCTTCCGTTTTAGTGCCGCTGTGCAGTTATCTGACTCAGTTAAAAGGAAAGCCCACGGGGATCGCTTTTATTGATTCCACGAGTTTACGCGTGTGCCATAACATTCGTATTCCCCGCCATAAGGTGTTTGAGGGGGTGGCACAGCGAGGAAAAACCTCGATAGGGTGGTTTTACGGTTTCAAATTACACTTGATTGTTAACCATCAGGGCGAAATTCTGGCACTCAAAATCACCGCCGGTAATGTGGATGATCGGGAACCGGTTCGCGAATTAGCAAAAGCATTAACGGGTTCTCTTTATGGTGACAAAGGCTATCTTAGTCAAGAACTGGCAGGTGCTTTAGCGCAAGCGGGTGTAACGTTCATGACAAAAAAGCGCCGTCACATGAAAGCGCAAGTGCTGGCTGAATGGGATAATATAATGTTATCAAAGCGTTTTATTATTGAAACAATTAATGGGCAATTAAAAACCATTTCTCAAATAGAGCATTCCCGGCACCGAAGTATAAAAGGATTTCTATTGACCGTTTTAGGTGGTGTCATTGCTTACTGCCTAAAATTGAAGAAACCGTCACTGAAAGTTTTCTACTCAGAAGAAGATTTTCCAATGACGGCTTAAACGGAATTCGGGTTAAATTAGGTTTACCTTTCGGCTTGGCTATTTCAGGATATGTGGTTTCGGGCGGTGGGATAGAACTGCTGTTTATAGTTTGTGCACTCATTCAGATTAGCGTAGGGCTGGCGTGTTTGCTGAGTCCAGTAATGAGAGTGAAATAGCTTACTGTGCCACAGGCCTACTGGCGATACCTTAATCGCCAGTGCCAATATGACGCTTTTTCATGTAATTAGCCAATTTTACGTTATCGCTTTTTGTACTGTTTTTCAACGCCGTATAAACACCACGTTGGTCGTCTTGACTTCTATGTTGGCCGAGCTTTTCTTTAGCTTGAATTTCGTCAATCCAAATTTTGAACCCGACTATCGCTTGCATTTTCTGATTGAGGTAAGAGTCTGGCATAAGTTCTTTGTTCTCTATCAGGCTAGGTTCAAAGGCATTAACCAGGGTTTCCATGACTAATTTTGTCTCTTCGTGTCCCAGAATTTCTACTACCCCATAGCAATGTACGGCTGAATAATTCCAAGTTGGAACAGCATGGTGTGCTTTATACCAAGTTGGAGAAATATAAGCATGCGGCCCAGTAAAAATCACTAATACTCGCT
This sequence comes from Xenorhabdus poinarii G6, assembly GCF_000968175.1. Lineage (NCBI taxonomy): Bacteria > Pseudomonadati > Pseudomonadota > Gammaproteobacteria > Enterobacterales > Morganellaceae > Xenorhabdus > Xenorhabdus poinarii. Next base: position 2,501,754 of record NZ_FO704551.1, on the reverse strand, counting down.
GGCCTTCAAATTCTTTCCAGTGCTGATTAGCTTTAGCGACGTGCCCATATAATACGCCCATCTTTCCTTCCGCAGGGGTGAAAACAAAAGGAAGATGGGTGCCTATTAGTGTAGGGGAGATCAATATTCCAAAGCTGTTGTTGATAATAAATGTCGACACGCTGTTTTGGTCAGTCATTTCCATTTTTTTGGGTATATACATCGTCGTTGCTCCAATTAAGTTGTTGATGCTGAGTTAAGATAAATCAGTTGAACATTGCGTTTAGGGCTAGAGTTAACCCAATATTTTTGATGTTTCATTATACCCAATGGATGAAATTACCCTGTCTGTATTTTACTCAATTTGGTTGACGGATGTAGGGGGAGGTAATCACAAGTTTGCCAAGATTATGAGCTGAGTTGAAGTTATTTTTATCACGAAAATAATGTCTTTTTCCTTCACAACCTCATTGTCAAACAAAAAGTTGACCCCGTTTAACCCAACCGATACAGTATCTAACTGTAACTACGTATGATCCATTGCCTGCAAGGATCACCTCTTCTGAGTGGCGAAATAAAACTCCCGTAGCCTGCAAGGGAGAGCATCGCAATGCGGTACATCTGCGCACTTTTGGAAGCAGATATCGTCAGACAAATAACTCACCGTCCGGCGATGAAAGTTATCCGGTATTATGAACAACCGGCTTACCACACAATACGGGCAGAACCTTCTCTGCTTCGATCCGAATGAGGTATGACATTAACCCACGTTTTAAGTCACGCACGATAAACGTTCTAGATCCTGTACAGCGATGGCACATCAGGATCAGATGACGTCAATATTTTCAGCGTCTACAGCAGCGCGGCGTCACTTGTGTAAACGCAGCGCGATTACCAAGTGACGCCGCCAGGCGGCCAACGTCCAGAGCACGTCCGGACTGGCTTTACGACCGATTTTAACCCCAAATTACTCAGTGAAACCGCGAAAAATAGGCCATTGACTGACATTCCGTTTGATTAACGAACGAGAGTCAGGTCTGGTTTTCAACCCACTGCCTGCAACAGGCTGATACTGTAAAAAAGGAGAAATGACACTACGTCAAGATAATGAGGCGTTCATCCTGACACTTATCAGGCACTGAACGGGGAGCATGTCATCGCCGTGCTGAGCACGCCGCGAGCTCCTGCAATAACTCAACACTCCCTCGCCCTGCTACACATTATCTGACGCACCACGGAACGGTGAACCTGAACCGACACGCAGGGAACAGTTAAAAATAAATAAAAACAGCGGGAAAGTGACAGGAGAGGCGCGGATGGCGCAGAAATCGACACGTTCAAAGGTTGAGCTGTTCAGAAAAGCATTTATTACTCATGCCCGACAGGCGGGCGGGAGTTTTGTCACGGTCGCGGATCGTGAGCGAATTGCCCGGCAGTTTCTGGATTATTTGAAAAGTAAGGGCATTAAGCTCCGGCAGATGGACAGCCTTAAAGCGAAATATGTTGAGCGCTATATTGCTGGGCGTAAGGCCAACCATATCAATTATCGAACACTGCAAAATGAAATGTCTGCATTGAGAGCCATTTTAGCGCAGGCCGGAAAACACAAGCTGGCGGCACTGGATAATCCTCGCCTGAGCAATCAGGCACTGGGTATTGTAAATACGAGCCGCAAAGGCATGAAGGCTGCGCTGATACCGACAGCATTCAATGAAATTTTTCAGCAGGTTGAGCAAAAAGACCGGGGCGTGGCCGCGGTGATGCAACTGGCGTATATGCTGGGGCTGCGCACCAAAGAAGCTGTGGAAGCCTATAAATCCTTAGCGACCTGGAAAAAAGCGCTGGAAAACGGCCATACCGCCGTGCGGGTAGTGTTTGGCACCAAAGGCGGGCGGCCGAGGCAGACGGTCATCCTCGACCGCGCCGCGTTGTACCACGCCATTGATTATGCGGAACGGGCAAAGGCAGGACGCAGTGGCAGATTGATTGATAAGCCCACGATCCATCAGGCGATAGATCGTTACCGTTACGTGGTCAGATGTGCCGGACTGGAGGGTAAGCAAGCGCCGCACAGTATGCGTTACCATTTTGCGCAGCAATCCGGCGCGCATTACAAAGCACAGGGTTTTAGTGAACGGGAAGTGCTGGCGCTGGTGTCGATGGACTTGGGGCACGGGGATGGGCGCGGGCGTTATATCCGGCAGGTCTACTATCAGAATAATGAAACGGAATAACGTTATTTTTCCCTGCCGGAAAAAGAATTACCCATTGACCTTATTATTTCCGTTTATTAGCGTGATAAGGCTTATTGATGATCCGGTCGCTTGTGAGGATCACCTTCGGGCAGCGACAACAACACTCCCGTAGCCTGCAAGGGAGTACACGCCTGTGTGGTACATCTGCGCCCCTTTGGAAGCAGATATCGTCAGTCTTGATGGCGATGAAGGTTTCTTAATCATTGATGGCCCTGCGGCCATTCACCCGGACGGGGAACCTTTCCCGTCGGGCAGGTGTTCTCCGTCTTTTTTTAAGGAGTTCACCACGATGCCAAACGATGAGTTTATTCTGCTTGATACGCTTTCGCTGTCAGCCGTCTTTCCCGACAGAACACCGCTGGAGCGGTTGTTTCTTGGCTTTCTACTGGCCAATACGGCCTCGATGTTTTGTCAGGTTTATCGCCCCGAACACTGGGAGAGCCGCCGGGTGTCAGAAGGCTTAAGTTTTCTGGTGCCGACCCAACGGGAAACGTATCCCGTGTGGCTGCCTGACCAGCAACTGCATGTCACGCTCTCGGCGGAAGCATTCGGGCTGGCGGTGACGATGGCGGTGTTTGTCCGTATTGCCGCCGTGGATACCCCGAATGAGGATGCCCACCGCTTCGGACAATTGCGGAAACATGCGTCGCAACACGCGGAGGCCGCACTGATAAAAACGGCGCTGGATACCCATGTTTCTGACGAGGGGGTCAGTGCGTTTTTTATCGGCCGTCAAAATAATAAACATCATTAATTCGTCAGCCTGTTATGCTGACCTTTTCTCTGTAAGCGCCTGACCGGGGAACGGAAAACATCTTCCCGTCAGTTGGGCGGGTGTTTTTTTATTGACGTTAAATCAAGACGAAACTCTGCGTACCTTTGACCGCCGATATCGTTGGCACTGGTGATGCAGGTTGCTTCATCCATGCTGGCCAATGTGTCAGTCACCCAGACGGGGAACACCTTTCCCGTCGGGCGGGGTGTTCTCCGTTGCTTTATCCGGAGTCCATCATGCAACAAAACGAAACCATGACAACGGCGCCATCCACACCGGCGCCTGAATTGTTCCCTTTCTCAGACCTCTTTCCGCGTACCAGTCCGCTGGAATTAATGCTGCTGGAACACTCAGTGATTAAAGCCGCTGCCACGCTCTGTGAGGATTACCGGCGTGATCAATGGTGGTGCCGGAAAATCTCAGACAAAATCGCCTATGCGGTACCCACCCGTGCTGATACGTATACTGTCAAAGTCGATATTACGCACTTTGAAGGTGAAGTGTCAGCAGATACGTTCGGGCTGATAGTCACCCTGAGCGTATTGGGTTACCTGACCGCGCTGATGAAACGGGATGAGGAGGCAGCGCGGTTTTGTGACCTGCGGGAATACGCGTTGCAACACCCACAGACTCAGTCTATCCGTGCGGCGTTGGGATTAAAGGGGGCATGACGGTTTTTTTACTTCATTATAACGAACAGCACATACCGATTATCACTGATTACTCAGTCCATTAATGCTGTCGTTTTTCTGTTTTTCTTAAGCGCCTGACCGGGGAAGCGAAAACACCTGCCCGGCATCGGATGGGTGTTTTCTTTATCTGATATTCACTTAATCACTCAAGGAAATCACCATGAACCCGATATTTTTACCGGTACCGGATGATACCGGCGTGGCATCACATCACCCTGTTTTTACGGTTCAGGTCACGGGCCTGATGGAGGGTCCGGAACCGGGGACGTATCAACGGGAAAGGACACTGACCGTTTGCGCGGCACCCACAATCACGGAAGCGGTGCAAAAATTGGAAACGTTATCTCTGGCGGGTAACTGGCCGGTACCGGATGGCGGGTTATCCGGTTTTATTCCCCAAACCGTCATGCTTTATGACCGTCATGGCCGGAAAGTGCTCGGCGGGCGGTTTGATGCCGGTATTGTCTGGGCACAGCCGGTCACACTGGCGTCGGAACGCCTGTCACTGGAAAGGCAGCGGCAGCGGTTATGCCATGCTGCGGTTGCCGAACAGGGGTGGGAGAACTATCCGGACGCCCGCATGTTGTGGCAGAAAGCGCATTTATTGTCGCTGCATCTGGTGTCATCCCGTTACCGGCAATGCGGTGAGGTGAACGATATTCTCCGGCAGGGCGTTTCCGTGAAAGCATCATTTTTTTAAGGAAGGTGTGCTCATGGAAGCCTTGCAATTAACGGTCTGGCAGGTGATTGCCGCCTGTTTACTGAAACGCCATTTTGGTCTCAGCCTGAATGATACCGTCTTGTGTGAAACCGATACCGCCGAGTCTCTGCGGATAAACGGTATCCGTCCTTTTGAGGCGATTAACGGACTGGTCGACAAATATGATTTAACCCGTCTGGACAGCAATAGGGTGCCGTGCCGTCCCCCTTATCTGCGCATTCAGGATGAATGGCACGTGTTTTTCCATCACGGCAGTCTTGAGGAGCTGTTGCGGGATATCGGTTAACGCTCGCTTTTTTCATTACCCATCGGGGGAACCGTGCCCCTGATGGCGCGGCTCCTCGGTTTTATCTGAACAGTGTTAAACATGAGGAACATTACCATGGCAGAATGGTGTACAAACCAACTGGAAATCACCGGCAAATCCGTGTGCATTGATGTGATGCAGCAGTGGGTCTGTGGTGAGGAACTCCCCGGTTACCGTCAGGCAGTGTTACAAAGCCTGCGTCTGTTTCTGGCGGAGTGTGCGGGGATATTTAAGCCGACAAAACCGCAAACCTATACGCCCTACCCGGAGTTAATCCGCGGAACGGCGGCACCGACGGCGCATAATCTGGCTTTTGAACAGTGGCTGAAGCTGTTGCAGGACAATGTGCCGCTCAGCAGTAACAATATCAAACTGATCGACAGCCTGTACCGCCAGTCCGCCATCAGCCTGATGCGCTGGGACAGTGTGCCTGAGCCAGCGCGGGTTATCATTGCCCGCATCCTGACCCGGCAATATGCCGACTGGTTCGGGATGGCCGGCTGGTCAGAGGCGATCAATCTCGGCGATTGCTGGGACAGATTGAGCGCGTCTCCGGGATCGACCCAGCCCTGCGATATGCTGATGATCCTACCGACCCGGCTGGCCACCGAGATTAACGGCAACAGCGGATTGCTGAAAGGGATTGCCACCCCGGCACAGTTCTATACTCAACAATACGGCTTTGAATGGCCGTTTGGTCATCGCGTTCACTGGGCACGCCGCAATGTCAGCAATTTAACCGTGCGTTTTGATTCTCCCTGGGCACCGCCTTCGGCCGAGTTGATGGGGAAACTGTCCGCGATGTTTGACTGTGAAATCCGCCACTGGTACAGCGAAGCATCAGGAAGCCTCAAAGGCTACGATTGCTATGACCAGGGAGAGCACGTGGACAGCGGCCATGGGCAGTCAGGACGGGAAAACCGGCCGACACTCTATCTGGTCACCGGTGAGCAGGCGGAAACGGCACTGGCTCTGCCGGCTATCGCGGTCGGGCAATAGCCCTTCGTTTAACGCAGTATCCATTTATTTTTACCTCAACCGAAAGGGGAACTATTCCCTTTTCGGGACGTGTTTTCCTTTTTTCGCTTTTTGTTCAGCAAGGAAAACACGCAATGGCATCCCGAACCGATCATCAGAAAGAATTTATTTCGTTGTTTAAGCAAACGGCCCGTTATCATCCCCGTTATCAGGTCTTCCGGGATTTTTGCAATTGTGCTATGGCAGCGATCCACAATAAACACTGTTTCAGTGAGGAGCTGGAGCAGTATTATCTGAAAACCATTAACAAGTACGAACGGGTCGATGTTGACCGGATCGTACAATTGTTTTCGCATGTGGTGCTCGGACTGGCGCAGGAACCCGGTGATTTTCTGGGTAATGTGTTTATGCAGCTGGAACTGGGTGATAAGGATCTTCAGCAGTTCTTTACCCCCTGGAGTGTGGCCAGAATGATGGCACAGATGCAGTTGCAGGATGTCGCCGGGCTGTTGCAGACACAACCGTTTGTCACCTTGTGCGAGCCGTGCTGTGGTGCGGGCTGTATAACTTTGGCCGCCGCTGAAGTGCTGCGGGAGCTGGGGCACGATCCGTTGTGCAGTCTGTGGGTTTATGCGATTGATATTGACCCGCTGGCGGCCGTGATGGCGTATATTCAATTATCCCTGACCGGTATTCCGGCCGCCGTCACCATCGGCAATGCCCTGCATGATGGTGGTGACAAGCGAACCCGTTATACGCCCGCGCATTATCTGGGCAACTGGTCTCAGCGTTTGCGGGAAGCGGAGCTTATCGCCGCCTGAACGCATTTTTTCAACGAAAATATTATGACTATTGCGCCTTTCGGGGCGCTTTTTTTTATTTTTTAAGTTGAGTTAATACAAATGGTTATGGTGAAAATTAAGCTGATTTTGTCAGTCAGGGGCTGAACTGGGTCAGTTTAATTTTCATTTCCGAAAAAAGAGTTGTTCCTTGTTTCCGGCCGGGATTCACCGACACTGAGCCAAATCTGAACCGAAAGAGGAAAACCATGTTTCAGCGTTTTAAATCCCGTTTTACCCGTCAGTCTGTGACACAGCCAACATTATCCGGACAACAACCACAAGCCCTTCACGACAGCCGGGGCTATTTCCGGCCACAGTCAGCGGAAGTGCTGCTGGCAACCACAGGACGTGGTCAGTATCTCCGGCAACTGTGGGAAAACAGTGCGCTGCCCGCCGGGTTGTATCAGCAATTTTATCTGGAACCGCTCCGGCAATTATGCGCCCGTGTGCAGCATGTTCCCGCGACACAAGAGGGCATCTGGTCTTATCGCGGTGGATTTATCGATCTGACCCTGCAATTTACTGCCTGTGCCGTGCGGCTGGCAAAAGGGCATATGTTGCCACCGGGGGTGGCGCCGGAAACACAGGCCGCACAAAGTCTGCTGTGGCAGGCGGTGGTGTTCTGGGCGGCGCTGTTTTACCACCTGCCTCTGCTGCGGCAACTGGAAGGGGAACTGGAAGACGGGCATCACTGGCCGCCGGGATTGTGGATACCTGAACGTCGTTTCCGCTTCCGGTTTCAGGCACCGCGGCCTGAGCTGCCTGTCCTTTATAAGACGCTGCTGGCTGCCCGTTTGTTACCGGAGGAAGCGGTGACCTGGCTGTCTTTAGTGCCCGGTGCGTGGCAGTGCCTGATGTTGCATCTTGGCGGACATCCGTCTTCTGTCCCGTTGACGGACTCACTGCTTCAGTCTGCCGCTGAGCAGGTGCAGTCACCGCTGCTGAATCCCGTTGAATCTGCTAAACCGGCTACCGATACCAGGCTGTCATCATCAGAACCCGATCCGGTTATTCCGCCAGTCACACCGGGAACAGCCCCTGCGCCTGACACCGCCGAGGATACCCGGACATTACTGTCATTGTTTCAGGCGGAGGAATGAAATTCTGATGAAAAATAATACAAATGGTAACGATAACGATTTGAAATTATCCAAATGCACCGCATCAGTGCCGGAATGCCTTGTTTCCGCAATGTATAAAAGGTCACTATATGAAAAATAAAATAATTTAACGTGTTAATTAATTTGCAGTTTATTAATGGGACGTTTCTGTACCGGAACACAATATTACACACCAAGGAAACAATAATATGTTAAATAATGAGGAAACAATGGGCTGGGATGCGTTGCTGGACGAGTATTTCTTCTCACGGATGTTACGGCCGGCAACCGAATGGAGTTATCGCAAGGTGGTGCGGGTCTTTATCCGGTATCTGGGGGAAACGGGGTTGCCGGAGAGTGTGACTCACCGGGATGTCCTGCGCTGGCGGCGTCATCTGCTGATGGAAAAAAATCAGTCCGGCTATACGTGGAACAATAAGGTGGCGCACCTGCGGGCCATTTTTAATTTCGGGATGGAAAGAAAACTGTTGTCACACCCCAAAAATCCGTTTAATGACGCGGCAGTCAAAAAAGAGAAGAAACAAAAGAAAACCCTGAGTAAGGCTCAGATAACCGGGATTTACCTGCGGATGCAGCAGTATGAAGAGGAAGAACGTTTACAGACCGCCCCGCGGGGAGGACGATGTGCCCTATACCCGACGGGGTACTGGCTGACCGTACTGGATACCTTCCGGCTGACGGGCATGCGCCTGAACCAGCTGCTGCACCTGCGGTTACGAGATATTAATCTGGACAACAGTTACATTGAGTTGCGTGTGGAAGGCAGTAAAAACCACAGTGAGTGGCGGGTGCCGATGATCCCGCAGCTGAAACCCCGGCTGGAGCAGTTGGTTGAACAGGCAAAAGCCTGTGGCGCGAAAGAGAATGATCCACTGTTTGATTTAACCCGTCTGCGTTTTCGTTATCACGGACGCCATGTCAGTTATCAGTATCATCATGACAGAGAAAAGCAGCATCTTCGTTCTTTCTTTAATCGCCTGTCTAAAGAGAGTGGTTTTGCTGTTTCTCCCCACCGTTTTCGTCATACGTTGGCGACAGAACTGATGAAAGCGCCTGATCGTAATTTGCAGCTGGTCAGGTGTTTGCTGGGACACCGTAGTCTGGCGACCACGATGGAATATATTGATATCGATATGGAAATCGCGGGTAAAACCCTGGCGAATGAACTAGCGTTTTATCTGGATCTTGCTGTGTAACTCGTTAACGTGATGTAAAAAAACAGGGCAGGATATCAGCGGGATTGCCCTGACTGTGTCACTGGATTATGGGATGGTTTGGAGGTGGAGACACAAAACGAAGAAACCGGGAAGTGTGCTCAAAGAGCAATTCTGACCATCACCTGACTTGACATCAGAATCAATTACTGAAATCATTACTTTAAACGTAAAAAGGTGAGCACAAACTGTGTTCACCTGACTTCGTATAGAGTGGCTGTTCTTAGTTTATTAACTTACGCAAAGTAATAGATTATATTCATTAACATTTGCTTAACAGCACTTATTTCTGACTCATCTGTTAAGTTATTGATATCACTTCAACAAACGAGTTTTAAAATTGGTGCCCGGAGGCGGAATCGAACCACCGACACGGGGATTTTCAATCCCCTGCTCTACCGACTGAGCTATCCGGGCTAACGGGGCGCATTAAACCGTATTCAGCCCAATCCGTCAAACATTTTCTGCATAATTTTATTTATATGCTCTGAAAATACACAATAAGCTATAAATACAAACAAAATGGAGAGGTTATCACCTCTCCATGTATGACTATTTCGTTATAAACTCATTTATTATCAGCTATCTGCGATAGTTTTTCTGAGCACTGTTTACTTTTATCAAATAGCGACGTGATTCAGCAGAAGGGTGCTTGTTGATGAGTGTTGCGTAAACGTCACCTGGTGCCATTGAATTGATGATCTGAGCGGCTTTTTTTCTGTCATTGGCAAATACACGCAATACACTACCGGCTCCACCATTGTAGGCTGTAATGACAGCATAGCGCCGTGAGGTGGCATTTTTAATTTCACCTAAATAGATGTTTTGTAACATCGATAGATAAGCGGTGCCAGCATCAATGTTGTTATCAGGATCAAAGAGATAGCTGCGACTAGGCTGGCCGGATTTTCCCTGCATCTTGAAAACATCTCGCCCGGCGGTATGCTGCATAACCTGCATCAGCCCCAGGGCATCGGAGCGACTGACGGCATATGGGTTAAAACTGGATTCAGTTTGCATGATGGCAAGGATCAGGGATTCGTCAACGCCGTATTTGATGGACGCGTTGCGAACAAGGGGGAGGTATTTATGGGCGCGTTTATCCAAGTGGTTAGGGACCAACTGTATGGTGACAGACCAAATGATGTGTAGCCCTGATCGGCGTTTTTGTAATTTATTCTGAATCAGATAGTTAGCAAAATGGTTTGCACGCCATTCCCAACGAATAGGTTCACCACTATTATCCAAAACCTGACCATATAGGAAGGGTTCTTTGCTAAGCGGGATATAGTTGGCGTCGGAATAAAGATCGATCGTGCCTGGATCATCGCCCATCAGTAAAGTAGTCACAATCGCTTTGCGTAAATGTTCAGTCGGTTCAGTGGGAGAGAGGGTTTCAATGGTGATGCTGCCTTTCTCGAAATTGATATGGCTACGGGTTTTATATTGATCGGTATATTTTACGTAATCTTTTGAGCCAGCAATTAAAATCTCCTGTAAGCCCCAAATATTCTCAATATCGTGAGCAAATTGCCCTACTAAAATATCGAAACCGTTGGTGTCTTTTATGTATTCTTCGTTGTATTCAACGTCTTTTTTGCTAGAACAGGAAATTAAAAGTGGAGCGAGGAGGATCAGAGCCAGCAGTCTTTTCATTTTATAATGCCGTTGGATATTAATGCTGTTGGATATTGACGTTTTATCAGGGTCAATAATAAGAGCCACCTAAAATGGCTCTTATTAGGTTAATCGCGATCGTAATATTATTGTTCCGGTGGTGTATAGCCGTCAATTTGGATGTCATGTCCTTCAAACAGGAATTTGACCATCTCTTGTTCAAGCAGCTTGCGATTTTCTGGATCCATGGTATTTAATTTTTTTTCATTGATCAGCATGGTTTGTTTACTCATCCATTGTTGCCATGCCTCTTTAGAAATTTCATTGAAAATACGTTTGCCCAATTCTCCTGGATAGAGCTGAAAATCTTGGCCTTCGGCTTCTCGTTGCAAAAAAGTACAAAAAATAGTTCTGCTCATAATTAATCCTCAAAATAGTGGGCAAATTAACCCAATTGTTGCAAAAGGTATTCAACGGGCGTTGCCAATCCAATTGTTGCTGGTTGGCGTAAGTTATACCAAAGTCCCTTGTTTTCATCCATGCAGGAATCAAAAGATAAAATATCGATTTTAATGGGGATGATATCTAAATGAAAATGGCTGAATGTATGACGAAATGCCGTCAGTTGCTCAAATTTACCGTGAGAGATGCCGGAATTTTCCAGCCATTGCTCCAGTGATGCCTGATCTGCAAACTGCGGGAAGGCAAACAATCCTCCCCAAATGCCAGAAAGAGGCCGCTGCTCTAGCCAAACCCGATCTCCCCGTTGCATTAATAAAAAGTAGGCTGTTTTTTCCGGGATGCTTTGTTTCGGTTTTTTCCCCGGATAATTTGCCCAATTATGATTGGCGTAAGCGATACAGCCTGTATTAAGTGGGCAAATCTCACATTTGGGTTTGCTGCGGGTACACACGATGGCACCGAGATCCATCATCGCCTGATTAAAATATTCGACACCGTGTTCGGGCGTGACGCGTGTGCTGATATCCCATAACTGGTTCTCAACCTCTTTTTTTCCCGGCCAGCCATCAACGGCATAACAGCGAGCCAAAACACGCTTCACGTTACCATCAAGGATGGGAAAGTGTTTGCCTTGAGACAAGGAGAGAATGGCGCCGGCAGTTGAACGCCCGACACCCGGCAGGGCAACAACATCATCAAATGTGGTCGGAAATTGACCATTTGATAACGTTGCAATCTGTTGTGCTGCTTTATGCAAATTCCGGGCGCGTGCGTAATACCCTAAGCCTGTCCATAAATGGAGAACTTCATCTAATGGCGCCGCCGCCAAAGAAGCAACATCAGGAAAACGTGAAATAAATTTTTGGAAATAGGGGATCACGGTCGCAACTTGCGTTTGTTGTAACATCACTTCTGAAAGCCAGACGTGATAGGGCGTTTTTTCTAACTGCCATGGCAGAGTCTTGCGACCATAATGATGATACCACTCAAGTACCACCTGTGAAAATTGCTCAGCATCCATCATTAGAATAATTGTCTTTATATCGGGTGATTGTTTCGTGAACGGGATTGCAACATAGTGTAACCTCAGTGTAAACCCGAACTTTGTTTCGAAGCGTTACGCAAGTTTGCATTAAAGTTGTGCTTATGGGCACTGAACTTGATAAACTCAGCCATCTTTGCATAATTGCGCTCTCTTTGGGCAATTCTGCGGTATATAAAGTCCCAGACGCCTGAGCAAAAAGCCTTTAAAACTGACAAAAAGTACCATGATAAATAACGTAATTTCACCGGAATATGATGAAAATGGCAGAGCGTTGCGCCGTGTCCGTAGTTTTGTGCGTCGGCAGGGGCGGTTAACGAGTCGTCAACAGCAAGCACTTGATAATATGTGGCCTGAGATGGGGGTAGACTATCAAGAAAAATTGGTCAATATGGCCGAGCTTTTTGGCCGTGAAGCACCTGTTGTGCTGGAAATTGGTTTTGGGATGGGGACGTCATTAGTCACAATGGCAAGCCAGAACCCAGCAACAAATTTTTTGGGGGTTGAAGTACATACGCCGGGAGTTGGGGCATGTCTGGCATCCGCGGAAGACGAAAAACTCAGTAACCTGCGTGTCATGTGCCATGATGCTATCGAGGTGTTGAATCATATGATCCCCGATCAAAGTCTGACGATGGTTCAGTTGTTCTTTCCCGACCCTTGGCATAAAGTGCGTCACAACAAGCGCAGAATTGTCCAGCCTGAATTTGCTCAATTAATTAAAAGCAAGCTCAAAACCGGTGGTATCTTTCATATGGCGACCGACTGGCAACCGTATGCAGAGCATATGTTAGAAGTAATGAGTTCAGCAGAAGGGTATAGAAACTTATCGGAAAACGGTGATTATGTGCCACGTCCTGATTCGCGCCCCATCACGAAGTTTGAGATGCGCGGTCAGCGGTTAGGTCATGGTGTGTGGGATCTCATGTTTGAGAGGATAAAATAATGGCTAAAAACCGTAGTCGTCGTCTGCGTAAAAAATTGCGTATTGATGAATTTCAGGAGTTGGGATTTTCAGTAAAGTGGCATTTTCCCGCTGATACGCCTGTTGACGTTGTTGATAGCACAGTGGATACGTTGATTGCAGAACTGATCGAGCCAAATGGCCTTGCTTTGGATGCCAGCGGTTATTTGCACTGGGAAGGCATTATCTGTCTGCAAAAAATTGGCAAATGTACTGAAGAACATCGCCAGTTGGTTGAGCAGTGGTTGAAAGATCATGGTATGAAAGACGTGATAACATCAGAACTATTTGATGTGTGGTGGGATTGATTCGCTATTGCATAAAAAAATCAATATGGTGTTACACAAAAGCCAAAATAGTGCTATATGCAGGGGCTCCTTGGGGGCCCTTGTTTGTCTGGAGAAAAAGTGGTGAAGGTAAGGTTCTCTGATTCGTTATTAGCAGATATCTTAGAAGAAGTACGCCCTTTGATTGGTCAAGGAAAAGTAGCAGATTATATTCCTGCTTTGGCAGAAGTACCGGCCAATCATCTGGCGATGGCCATTTGTACGGTAGACGGGCAGGTATTTAAAGCAGGGGATGCAGAAACACGCTTTTCGATTCAATCGATCTCTAAGGTGTTGAGCTTAACATTAGCGATGACACGTTATAAGGAAGAGGATATCTGGCAACGAGTGGGTACGGAACCTTCAGGGCAGCCGTTTAACTCATTAGTGCAGTTGGAATTAGAAAAAGGCATCCCGCGTAATCCTTTTATTAATGCAGGCGCCTTGATTATTTGCGATATGCTGCAATCACGTTTGAGCGCACCTAAGCATCGAATGCTTGAATTTGTTCGTAGCCTGACTGAGCAAAAAGACATTTGTTATGATGATATCGTTGCCCGCTCAGAGATGGATCATTCTAGTCGTAATGCGGCGATCGCCTACCTGATGAAATCATTCGGTAATTTTGAAAATGATGTGATTACAGTGTTGCAAGCGTATTTTCAATATTGTGCGTTGAAAATGAATTGTGTTGAATTGGCTCAGTGTTTTATTTACTTAGCCAACCAAGGGAGAATGATCGGTTCTGGCCAGCAAATTTTGAGTCTTCGACAAACCCGTCAAATTAATGCGCTTATGTTGACGTGTGGCATGTATGATGGCTCTGGCGAATTTGCGTTCAGAATTGGTATGCCGGGAAAATCGGGCGTTGGTGGTGGCATTATTTGTGTTGTTCCAGGAGAGTTCACAGCGACGGTGTGGTCTCCTGAGTTAGATCAATCGGGTAACTCATTAGCGGGCTGTGCGGCATTGGAAAAATTGGCCGGGCGCATTGGGCGTTCTATTTTTTGATCTTGCCCGTGCTGATGAGAAACGATTACACAAAAGAAACAGGCAAAAAATCAGGAGAATGTATGTTCCGCAAAATGACCCTTGCTGCATCATTATTATTTGCGTTTCAGGCGCAGGCAAGTTCTGGATGTCATGTCACGCTGAAAGATGATCTTATTGTCACGCCAAATTCTGTCCAGATTGTAGGGGGGAGCGGCAATTTAAAAATATTGCCCGATGGTATCATAACTCGTGATGGTAAAACGTTATCGTTGACTACAGAACAGCGTAATATGGCTCGGCAGTATCAACAAACGATCCGTCAGGATTTGCCCTGGGTGAAGAAAGAGGCATTGAGTCATTTGGCCAATGCACGTCAGTCGTTAGATAAAGTGGTTGTCGAAACCATGGGTAAAGAAAGTCATATTCGTAGCCGTTTGTCTCAACTGGAATCGAGTCTTCATCAGCAAATTGACAAAGTGATTGAAACGCGTGTTACTGGTTTTACGTTCAATGCTCAGGCTGTCAAACAAGTCGAACCCGAAGGCAAAAAACTTATTGAGCAGACCCTTGGCGGTATTTTGCAAGATAGTATTAACGAAATGAGTCGTAAAAATAGCAATCAAAATGGTGACGGCAAACAGATGCTAATGTCTCTTCTCGGTGGATTGGGTGGAATGCAAAATGGTTTTGAGGCTGAATGGAAAAAGCAGGAAAAAGCGCTGAAGCACTTAAAAGAAGAAGTGTGTAACAAAGCCAGTAATTTAGAACAACAACGCATTAACCTGATGCGTTCTATTCAGTAAAATACCCTGCCGAGATAAATAAGAATCAATATGAAATTGATTCTTATTTTGTTGACATATTAATGTTGCCATCTAGAATGCAAGCCACTTATTTCTTAATAGGCTCATTTAGGTGTAACAATGAAAAAAATCCTGCCAATTGTTATTGCATCATTACTTTCGGTTACCAGTTACTCGGCATTAAGTCAATCATCCGAATTAGTTGCACCGAATGCCATAACAGCTCAGTCTAGTGATTATATCACAGTAAAACATTTTTCCGGCGAAACTCAGGTCAAAAAGAATCCACAGCGGGTTGTTCTGTTCGATTTCGGCACTTACGATTCGATGGCAAAACTCGGGCTATCCGATCGCGTGATTGCATTACCTATCAGTAACTTACCGGAATATCTGCGTCATAACGTGTCTGTGAGTATGCTCGATGCTGGGGGAATGAAAACGCCAAATTTGGAAAAATTAGCTGAAATAAAACCAGATTTGATTGTTATTACCGGACGTCAGGGCGCTTCTTATGATCATTTGTCAAAAATTGCACCTACTGTGAATTTCAGCACAGACAGTAAAAATTATCTTTCATCCGTTGAGAGTAATCTCACATTATTAGGTGAGATATTTAATAAGCAGGATGATGTTAAAACGCAATCGGCTGATTTAGAAAAAGCGATTTTATCCGCTCAGGAAAAAGCGCAGGCAGCGAATAGCAAGGTATTAGTATTATTACACAATGCAGGTGAACTCTATCCGAATAACCAGGCGATTGTTTATCATGTTATTAAAGCCCCTCGTGCTGTATTACCCGCCAAATCGGATAAAGATAAAAGCCGCTCTGTGACAGCAGAAATGATTGCGCAAGCAAATCCTGATGTGATTTTTATTATCGACCGTAGTGAGGCCATTGGGGCAGGTAAGTTGGAAAAAGATAAGTTTGAAAATGATCAAATCAAATTAACTAATGCCTATAAAAATGGGAAGATAGTGTACTTACAATCTGATCTTTGGTACTTGTCCGGTGGCGGTTTGGACAGTATGACGCGACAAGTTAATGCAATTGCTGAGGCATTGTGATTTTTTAGATTACTATCTGTTTTTCCTGCGCTTATCCCGAAATTTGCATAGTTGAATTTCGGGATAATTCTATTATTAGGCATAAAAAAATATAAAAAATCATTAAAACTATTCTCACTGGAATGGTAGAGAACTCAATTTCTTGTGAGGGTAATAAAATACCAATATATCTCATCAAAATATCTTTGCAGCTGACTTATTGTTCCTAAATTGAAACAATCAGGCAAAATTGTGATCGGGTCTTGCAGCAGAAAAAAACTGCGTTAGGATATTTTAAAACGCATCAGTGGGGGCTCAAGCATGATTATTCGTTCAACGGCATTTAAGAATAATGACTTCTTGAAAAAAGAGAATGAATTTAATGAATTTGGTGGTCGTGGTGATAACCGTTCTCCCGAACTTGCCTGGACAGAAGCACCCGGTGAAACCAAAAGTTTCGCGATAACGGTCTATGATCCTGATGCACCGACAGGCAGTGGCTTCTGGCACTGGGTCGCTTTTGATATCCCGATTGAAACCCCATGTTTATTTGCAAATGCAGGGCGAAGCGATGGTAGTCAATTACCTATCGGAACGATTCAGAGCAGAAATGACTATGGCCTGTTTGGTTATGGTGGCCCTTGTCCACCGGAGGGGGATAAAGCGCATCGCTATATTTTCACTGTACATGCTTTATCGGTAGAAAAACTGGGTATTGATGCAGAAGTAACGAATGCTGTGGCTCGTTTTTATATCCAGGCTAAT
This sequence comes from Xenorhabdus poinarii G6, assembly GCF_000968175.1. Classification (NCBI taxonomy): domain Bacteria; kingdom Pseudomonadati; phylum Pseudomonadota; class Gammaproteobacteria; order Enterobacterales; family Morganellaceae; genus Xenorhabdus; species Xenorhabdus poinarii. The sequence continues at coordinate 2,484,854 of NZ_FO704551.1, read as the reverse complement.
ACCTTGGCAACCGCGTTTATCACTGGTTATTACCAACGTTAATTGATGAATAATTCTTCCGTTTCTAGTAAAGGTATCAATATGAGCAGCAAAAAAATTCAATGGAATAATGGGTTACAGCCGGAAGCGGTAGAGATCCTCTCTCATGACGGAGGAATGATAGTTTGCCCAACCAAAGTAGGCTACATTATCATGACATCTGATGCGCAAGGTCTGGAGCGCAAGTTTGAAGCGAAACAGCGCAATCGTAACAAACCCGGTGTTGTTTTATGTGGATCTTTGGAACAGTTGAAAGAGCTGGCTCAGCTTAATGCGGAAATTGAAGCGCTTTATCAAAGGCATTGGGATCAGGATGTATTGTTAGGGTGTATTCTGCCGTGGAAAGAAGAAGCCGTTGCCCGTATCCCGGATGATGGTTCTAAAGAACTGATGATGGATCAACGTGGTACGAGCTGTTTTGTGATTAAATTTGGTAAACCTGGCGAAATCCTGGCAAAAGAACTTTGGGAAAAATATGGCAAGTTTTCTTTTGCCAGCTCCGCGAATCCATCGGGTAAGGGGAATCGGGGATTGGTTGAATGTATCGGTGACCGGATAGAGGCGCGGGCGGATCTGATTATCTCGGCTAATGACTATGTGAAATCTATCCAGCCAAACGAAACCGAGCAAACCCGCTATGAGCAAGGTGTGATGGTTTCAATGGTAGATGAAAATGGCAAATTAATTCCGCTGCAACAAGGTCAACGTGATATCACGCCATGTCCGGTACTTATCCGTAAGGGATTGGAAGTCAACAAAATTATGGCGATGATGTCTGACATTTTCACCACGTGGGATTACCGTCACGGTAATTACTATTAACCAATAATCGTTATGATTGGTGAGCGATCTGGCGGGTACGGTTGTACTGCATGAATTGTACCCGCATATTATTGTGGTTATGTTTTTTATTCACCTGCCCGTTTTCCACTCTCTAACGCGTGTTTTAGCTTGCGTTGCAACGAATTTGCAAACTGTTGGACGCGCGAAGACAGTGTATTTTCTGATTTAAACAGTATCCAAGCCTGATAAATATCCATCTTCCACTCCGGGAGAAGGCGAACTAATTTTCCTTCTGCCACCGCTTCATGCGTCACATAATCGGGTAAATAGGCAATGCCAGCGCCGGTCAGAGCAGAACGCATTAACGCCACACTGTTATTGATGCGAAACCGACTGCGCACTTCAATATCCAGTTTATTTCTTTCTTTACGGAATGGCAGGGAGAGAGTATGTGCCGGGCCACGAAATAGCAGGTAATCGTAGCGGGGGAGATCTTCGGGCTTCTTGATTGGTGAGAACTGATTTAGGTAATCCGGTGTTGCATAAAGCCCCCAGGTAATATCAATCAACGGCATGACAAGGGGATATGGTGGCGCCTCCCGTCCGATGATGATTGCGATATCGCATTGATCTTCTATCATATTTATCGTTCTGTCAGTCAGTTCCAAATCGACGCTGATATGAATGTTGCTGGCAATAAAGCTATTCAGGGCGGGAACAATACATTGACTGCCAAAAGAGACCGGCGCAATTAAACGTAAACTTCCCATCGGTTCTTCATGGAAACTACGGATAAAATGTTCAGCATTTTGAGCCTCGGTAAGAAGCCGGTGGCAATATTGGTAATAACTCATCCCGACTTCTGTCACTTGAATTTTGCGTGTAGTCCGGTTGAGCAATTGGGTGCCGAGTCTCACTTCCAATTGGGCAATTTCCCGGCTGACAGAAGACTTGGAAAGCCTTAGCAATTTTGCCGCTTCGGTAAAACTCAACGTCTCTACGACCCGGGCAAAGACCACCATTGAGGTAAGGTTCTCAATATTATTCATGCAATAACCTGATGATTTACGCGTAGGAATTGCCTTATAACATATCACATATCTGATTGCGGGACGCCTATCTTCCTGTTCGTGATAGAAGATGAGGGGAATAGGTTATACAGCAAATTCACGCCCGATTTACAGGGCAAGAATTTCCCATTTAGTGAACAACTGTTCCATACTGGAAACAGTGCGAAATTCCCTACATTATCCCTACATTAAGGCGTAGTAATCTTGTTAGGATGACAATCTGTTAAGTCTGTTTCAATCTTTTGGAGGGCCATGTGAGATGAGCCAAACTATGACACAAAAAATTCTTGCGCGGGCAAGTGGGCGTGAACAAGTCACTCCGGGTGAAGTGGTTTGGGCAAAAGTGGATATTCTGATGTCTCACGATCCTTGCACGCCGGGTGTTGCCAGCGTCTTTAAAAAAGAATTCGGGCAAGATGCAAAGATATGGGATCCAGAACGTTTTATTTTAATCCCAGACCATTTTGTTTATTCGGCTGACCCACAAGCTAATCAGAACATTCGGGTCATGCGTGAATTTGCGGCCGAACAGAACATCAAATATTTTTACGATGTCGGGACACCAGATTATAAAGGTGTATGCCACATCGGGCTTGCAGAGGGCGGGCATATCCGTCCCGGTGAAGTATTATTAGGGACTGACTCGCATACTGTGACGGCGGGGGCTTTTGGCGCGTTCGCGATTGGATTGGGTATTACTGATGCCGCTTATGCGCTTGGGACAGGCGAAATTCCGCTTAAGGTGCCGACGACCATTCGGGTCAATTTTACCGGCACAAAACCGGCTCATGTTTTGGCCAAGGACATGATTTTAGCTGTATTGTCAGAATTAACCGTTGATGGTGCGACCTATCAGGCCATTGAATTTGGCGGCAATGTGATTGATGAATTATCGGTAGAAGAACGCATGACGATCTGCAATATGGTTGTAGAGTGTGGTGCTAAAAACGGTGTGATGGTGCCTAATCAGGCGACTTTAGATTATTTAGCCGAACGGAATCATCTTCCTTTCGACATTGTCTATCCTGACGAAGATGCACAGTATAGCCGGGTGTTAGATATTGATGTTTCTACCATGCAACCTAAAATTGCCAAACCCCATTCTCCAGATAATGTTGTGTCTATTGAACAACTGGCCAACGTCGCCATTTCTCAGGCATATATTGGCTCCTGTACGGGGGGCAAGCTGGAGGATTTTGTGGCGGCAGCCCGTATTATCAAAGGGCATAAAGTTACCATTCCGACTTATGCCGTCCCGGCAACAAAAGAAGTTTTTCATAAAACGATTACAACCCAGATTGATGGCATTTCTGTCTACCAAATTTTAAGTGATGCAGGGGTGAAACTCTCCTCTGAATCAGGATGTGCCGCCTGTTGTGGTGGCCCGCCGGATACGTTTGGACGCGTCAATGATCCAATATCGGTGATATCCACAACGAACCGTAACTTTGTTGGCCGAATGGGGCATAAACGCGCCAATATTTATCTGGCTTCCCCTTATTCTGTTGCTGCCGCTGCGATCACGGGTCAAATAACCAATCCTGAGGAATTTTTATGAGTGAGTTAACGGAAAATATTATTCGAGGTGAGGTTTATGTATTAACCGATAATATTGATACTGACCAGATTCTTTCGGCCGAGTATCTCAAGGTGAATCCTTCCACCCCTGAAGGATATGCTCAACTGGCTTCACTGGCGATGTGTGGATTACCGGAAGGCTCACTCCCTTTTATTGATGAAAATGCGGGAAAAGCCAAATATTCAATTATTGTGGCAGGTCAGAATTTTGGCTGTGGATCTTCGCGTGAACATGCAGTTGCGGCATTAGGGGCTTCCGGGGTGAAAGTTATTCTTGCTCAGTCCTATGCCCGCATATTCTTTCGGAATTGTGTATCCACCGGAGAGTTATTGCCCATTGCAGCACAGGAGCGCTTATGTGACCAATTAGTGACGGGGGACAGTATTGAGATTGATATTGAAAATCGAACCGTTGTCTTACTGGAAAAAGGGAAAAAATATCGAACTGATCCTATTGGTGAACTGGCTAATATTGTCTCTGCTGGCGGGCTATTTTCTTATGCTCGTGCGACAGGAAGAATCAAATGATATTGGGGATAGCCATTTTTTCTTAAAAATGGGCGTTAACCACCTGAATTTTGGGGATGGATATCATCAGCCCGATCGTTAAAAACTGCACCTTTTCATTTTCAGGTGCAGTTTGTTTTTGTGCACTTATTCCGTTAAAGAAAGAGTTCAAGTAAGGAATTCAGGAACAGTTTTCCGTGCTGAGTAATTTGCCAATGTGTTTCATTTTCAGTGAGATAGCCTGCGGCCAGCGCGTTATCTATTTGTGGACGAATGACACTTTCTGGTAACCCGGTGAAATCACTGAAATCCTGACGAGGCATGGATTCCAGCAAACGAAAACGGTTCATGAAAAATTCAAATGGCCGTTCTTCATTATCCACTTGATTTTGCTGATCTAAATAGCGCCCCTGCATATAGCCACGTGGATGCTTGGTTTTTACAGTACGGAGGATACGGCCGTCTTCAAACGAAATTTTGCCATGAGCGCCGCAACCTATCCCCAAATAATCCCCGAAACGCCAATAGTTGAGATTGTGTTGGCATTGATAACCCGGTTTAGCATATGCCGACGTTTCATATTGTTGATAACCTGCCTCTGTCAGTAACTGATGTCCCCGGGAAAAAATATCCCACAACGCATCATCATCCGGTAAAACCGGAGGGCGCGAGCTGAAGCGAGTATTGGGTTCAATTGTCAGTTGATACCAGGACAAATGGGGAGGGGAGAGTGCAATAGCCTGACGTAAATCATTGAGGGCTTCATTGAGTGTTTGGTTAGGCAAGCCATGCATCAGATCCAGATTGAAGCTGCGTAACCCAAGCCCGGCCGCCAATTTTGCTGCTCGCGTGGCCTCTTCTGGACCGTGGATGCGCCCTAAACGGATAAGCTTATCTGAACCGAAACTTTGTACACCGATAGAAATGCGATTAATGCCTGCTTGTTGATAGGCACTAAAACGATCGGCTTCAACAGTGCCCGGATTGGCTTCCATGGTAATTTCTGCTTGTGGAGAGAGCGGGAGTAAATGTCTTACGCCATCGAGCAACCGCTGCATCCCCTCGGCACTTAACAGGCTTGGCGTTCCTCCACCGATAAAAATCGTTGATATCTCACGCTCACCAACCATTGGCCGATCCTCCTGTAAATCTACCAATAAATGGTCAACATACTCTTGGTGCGGCACATCCCCTTTTAAAGCATGTGAATTGAAATCACAGTAAGGGCATTTCTGCACGCACCACGGAATATGAATATAAAGGCTGAGAGGAGGTAACTTAAGCATTACGCATTGCTTCCAACAACATGGCTAATGCTTTTCCTCGATGTGAAACGGCATTTTTCTGCTCACGAGTCAATTCGGCTGCTGTGCAGTGAAATTCCGGGGCAAAAAAAATGGGGTCATAACCGAAACCGCCTTTTCCGGCAGGTTCACGGGTAATTTTGCCTGACCAGCGCCCGTGAAAGACCAACGGAGTAGGATCTTCTGCATGGCGTAAGAAAACCAGTACACAATTGAATTGAGCCTGACGCTGTTCATCGGGGACATCACGCATGGCGTCCAACAACTTTTCCAAATTCGCCTGATCGGAGGCATCGCTGCCTGCATAGCGAGCGGAATAAATGCCGGGAGCCCCCCCTAATGCGTCAACAGATAACCCTGAGTCATCAGCAATCGCAGGTAAACCTGTCATTGCCGAGGCATGGCGAGCTTTGATGATTGCATTTTCGATGAAAGTCAGGCCGGTTTCATCGGCTGAATCAACGCCTAACTCGGTTTGAGACACGATATCCAAACCAAAGTCAGCGAATAAATCAGCCAGTTCACGAACTTTCCCCGCATTTCCTGTAGCGAGAACAACTTTTTGCATTGTCATTTATTTCATTAACCCTATGTATCCAATAACGCTACGTACTTGGCTGAATTTTTTGTGTTTCATTCACTTTACGTATCAACTTCCGATGATCGAAATCAGCCATCCCATCACATCATAACGTAGGGCATTCAGTGCGTAGAGAATCAGGATGACGATCATGGCAGAGAAATCAAGGCCACCCATCGAAGGGATAATGCGACGGATAGGCGCCATGAGTGGCTCTGTCAATTGAATCAGCACATAGTCAACAGGGTTACGTCCTTGGCTAATCCAACTTAATAACGCCCGAGCGATGACTAACCAAAATATGAGCTTGCCGGCAGCCGTCAGTAATTCAATCACCGCAACCAAAAAAATATAACCAGAAGGCATGAGGAATTGCCCTGTGGCAAGCCATAAGGGCAACAAAAATTTGAGAACAACAAGTGGGTAGGCGAGTGCCACAGATGCGGTATCAATGGGACCTATGGCAGGAATGATTCGGCGTAATGGGCGTACCACTGGTTGGGTGATTTTAACGATGAATTGTGCAAATGGATTATAGAAATCACAACGTGCCCACTGCATCCAGACGCGAAGCAGCAAAACGGCAATATATAAATCCAGAACGGTAAAAAAAATGAAGTTTAAGAATTGCATGTAGCAGCCCTGATTAAATTAAGCCAATTGAATTAAAATAATTTTTCCATTTCTTGTGCTCGGCGGATAGCACCTTGCATGGCGCTGGACACAATGTCAGGCAGCCTACCCTCATAAAAAATGCGTAGTGCTTCGGCCGTTGTGCCACCCTTAGATGTTACCTGCTCACGCAGCATAGCAAAAGGAAGATCTTTTTGCGTTTCGGCAAGTTTAGCTGAACCCATCGCAGCTTGCAGAACAAGTTCTCTGGCCGTTTCGCGGTCAAACCCCAAACGTTCCGCTTCTTGCTGCATCGACTCCATGAATAAGAAGAAGTACGCAGGGGCACTGCCAGCAACAGCAATAATATCGTTAATGCCATTTTCATCATTTACCCAGCAAATTTTTCCGACGCCGCTCATTAACGATGCTGCAAATTCGCGATCAGATTGCCCGATATGTTCAGGCGCAAACAACCCGCTGAGTCCTTGCCCGACCAGCGAAGGTGTATTTGGCATAATACGGATGATATTGAGGTTATCTTGCAAGAGCGTGTAAAAACGGGAAATGGGAATGCCTGCCGCAATGGAAAGGACCAGTTTTTGCCTGAAATCGATGTGCGAATGTAATGACGCACAAACTGTTGACATCATCTGTGGCTTAACTGCCAGCACAATAACATCGGCCTCTTGTGCGTAACGAATGTTATCACTTTGGCTGTTAATCGCATATTTTTGAGCCAGGACATCGCGGCGGGAAGTATTTGGAGAACAGACAGTAATACATTCAGCGGGGTAACCTGTTCTGATCAGCCCGGCAATGATGGCATGAGCCATGTTTCCGGCGCCAATAAAGGTGATTTTACGATTTTCCATTAAACAATCTCGCATATTAATCAGTGAATATTCGTTATTGAAGCAGATAATAGTCTACGTTATGCCCTGTACTGACGAGCCCCGAAGATTGCGGTTCCAATCCGAAGTAGCGTAGAACCACTGGTAATCGCGGCTTCCATATCTGCGGTCATTCCCATTGACAATGTATCAACTTGGGGATACTGCTTTTTCAATTCGATAAAAGCCTGTTCCATTTGGCGAAAAACGGTTATTTGGCCTTCAATATGATTTTCTGGCGCCGGGATGGCCATCAATCCACGTAAGGTAAGATGAGGTAATGCATGAATCTTTGCTGCCAATTCAGTTAACTCATCCAATGAAATGCCTGACTTACTCTCTTCCCCGCTGATATTAATTTGGATCAGAATATTGAGAGGTTGTTTATGTTCAGGTCGTTGTTCACTTAAACGCTGAGCGATTTTCAATCTGTCTACGGTATGACACCAGTCGAAATTTTCTGCAACTAGGCGACTCTTATTAGATTGTAATGGGCCAATAAAGTGCCACACTAAATCGTTACGGTTATTAAAGTGTTGAATCTTCTCAACCCCTTCCTGAACATAATTCTCACCAAATTCCCGCTGTCCATTCGCGATGGCCTCTGCGATGGCATTCACAGGTTTGGTTTTACTCACTGCAAGCAAGGTAATTTCTTCTGGAGCACGTCCGCATTTTTGCGCTGCAAGGGTGATGCGGTTCCTGACATCGTGAAGATTTTGTTCGATATTGTTCATAGTTGGCTCAGGAGATAAAAAAATGAATATGGAAAAATGGGTGTCCCTTAGTGTAAAGCATAATGCTTCCGATCTGCATCTTTGTGTCGGGCAATTTCCGGTTTTGCGGATTAATGGTGAGTTATACCCACAAAGACAATTGGAGGAAATTCAAGCCAGCACCTTGTTTGCATGGAGCGAGGAAATATTATCGGAAGAACAGCAACGGCAGTTACAGCAGCACGGGCATGTTGATTTTGTGCTGGTCATGTCGGATAAACAGCGACTCAGAGGAAATCTGTTCTATCAACAATCTCATTTGTCGTTGGTATTGCGATTGATTGCCGATAAGTGCCCGACATTGGAACAACTCTATGCGCCTGACATCATCCGGCATCTTATTTTGCAGGAGGTGAGCGGATTAATATTAGTGACAGGAGCGACAGGAAGTGGCAAATCTACCACGCTGTCAGCCATGATTAATGTTTTAAATAGTCAGGTTTGTAAACATATTATCACGCTGGAAGATCCCATCGAGTTGGTTCACCAAAGCCGACATTGTTTGATACAGCAAAGGCAGATTGGTAAAGATGCTGCAAATTATCAAACGGCTCTGAAGGGGGCATTGCGGCAAGATCCTGACGTGATTCTATTGGGGGAATTACGGGATAAAGAGACGATTCGGTTGGCACTGACCGCGGCTGAAACAGGGCACTTGGTTTTGTCGACATTGCATACACGTGGCGCGATCCAGGCGGTAGATCGTTTAGTTGATGTTTTTTCCGCAGAAGAAAAAGGTTGGATCTGTAGCCAGTTAGCCGGCAGCTTAAAGGCAGTGATTGCTCAGCAACTGCTCCCAGCTAAAGACGGGGGGAGGGTAGCGATTTATGAAGTATTGATGATCAATCAGGCTGTTAGCCACTTGATAAGAGAAAATAAAACCCATCAAATAGCCTCATTAATGCAAACAGGTGCTGCTTACGGTATGCAGACTTACGAGCAAAGCCGCCAACACCGTCATTTGTTGGGATTGCTGGCAGATGGTGAGTGAACAGCCACACCTAAGGATGGGGATGGCTATCACGAATATTGATTATCAATATTGCTGTTCAAACCAGCTTTCCAGAATAATAACCGCAGAGACGGAATCTACCCTGCCTTTATTCAGCGCCTTGAAACCACCATGATCAAACAGATGAGAACGCGCTTCCACCGTGGTCAACCTTTCATCATGTAGTTCAACCGGTACGCCGAAACGCCCATGTATGCGATTGGCAAATTTACGCGCCTGTGCAGTGACCGGCTGTTCTGTTCCATCCATGTTGAGAGGCAGACCAACAATCACCAGATCCGGTTGCCACTCTTGGAGTAGTTTCTCAATGAGTACCCAATTGGGCGAACCCTCATTGGCTTTGAACGCAGATAAGGCTCTGGCTGTACCTGTAATTTCTTGCCCGATGGCTGCCCCGATACTGTGTGTTCCAAAATCAAAGGCAATGATTGTGCGATTTTTCATCAGGCATGTCCTGCTTGCGAGGCGAGATTGTAAATATTAATTCCCAGTAAAGAAGCCGCTTCATGCCAGCGATTGGCAATGGGGGTATCAAAAATAATAGAAGGTTCAGCACAGACCGTGAGCCAACTGTTTTCCATAATTTCCTTTTCCAACTGGCCAGTTTCCCAGCTTGAATACCCAAGGGTCATTAAAACATTTTTGGGTTGGCGTGTGGTTCCCAGCGCTTCCAGCATATCTTTGGATGTGGTGATCATGGTGTGTTCAGAGATCTGGATACTGGAGCTGAAACCGGATTGAGGCGTATGCAAAATAAAGCCGTGCTCTTCTGAGAGGGGGCCTCCCGCCATCACAGGTTGATCAAGATCGATGGTGTTGTCCCTGTCTTCCGGGGTGATATCTAATTTTTGCAAGATACTTTGGATAGAGACTTGCGCTATTGGCTTATTGATAATTAACCCCATTGCCCCGTTTTGATCATGTTCGCAGAGATAAACTACAGAACGATTGAAATAAGGATCAGAGAGCGAAGGCATGGCAATAAGAAAATGGTGCTGTAGATTCATGTGGTTTCTGATAATTATTTTGACAATGTAAGTATGATTTGGCCCACAGTATGTGGGCTCGTATAATAAATGGCAAATGTTGTCAGGAAAGGAATATCATTTGGCCTTTTCTGCTGCCTGTTTTCCCAATCGTTTTTCGATCGCATCCATCAACATCCCCGTAATGGAAATGTCTGGAAATGCGGCTTCTATCTCACGTACACAGGTTGGGCTGGTGACGTTGATCTCAGTTAAACGATCGCCAATGATATCCAGCCCAACAAAAATTAACCCTTTCTCTTTTAGGGTAGGAGCAACCGCGCGTGCGATTGCCCAATCACTTTCTGATAATGGGCGGGCTTCTCCACGTCCGCCTGCGGCCAGATTACCGCGGGTTTCTCCCTGAGCCGGGATACGGGCAAGACAATAAGGTACAGGCTCGCCATCAACAACCAATACGCGTTTATCTCCCTCTTTGATAGCAGGCAGGAAATTTTGCGCCATACAATAACGGCTACCGTGATCCGTCAGTGTTTCAATGATCACGCCTACATTGGCGTCGTCGTGTTTCAAACGGAAAATAGATGCGCCTCCCATGCCATCCAGGGGTTTAAAAATGACGTCCCCGTGTTTTTGATGGAACTCACGCAAATTTTTCGCATTACGCGTGACGAGCGTATCCGGTGTCCATTCAGGGAACCAGGCTGTAAACAGTTTCTCGTTACAGTCGCGCAGGCTTTGGGGTTTATTAACGATCAGGCTACCTTTGACTTCAGCTCTTTCCAGAATATAGGTCGCATAAATATACTCAGTATCAAAAGGAGGATCTTTGCGCATCAAAATCACTTGCAAAGTATCGAGGGCGATCGTTTGTTCACTGCCAAACTGATACCACTGTTGTGGGTTTTCTTCTACTGTGAGTAAACGTGTGCGTGCACGGGCTTCTCCTTGATGCAGGTAGAGATCCTGCATTTCCATATAATGGATTTCCCACCCGCGTTTTTGGGCTGCCAGCAGCATGGCAAAACTGGTGTCTTTCTTGATGTTGATGGATGAAATGGGATCCATCACTATGCCGAGCTTGATCATTTTTTCTCCTTAACCTAGATCACCGAAACGGACCTGCAATGCGGTAATTGCGGTGAGTGCCGTAGTTTCTGTCCTCAGGATACGAGACCCTAACAGGATATCAGTAAATTGATGTTTTGCCGTCATTTCTATTTCTTCGGCAGACAATCCCCCTTCAGGTCCAATCAACAAGCGCACTTTTTCCACCGGGAGTGGGAGAGTATTGATGCTGTGGCTGGCGCGGGGATGCAGATTTAATTTTAGGCTGTCATCGTCTTCCGCACACCAGGTTTCAAGTGACATGATGGGACGAATTTTAGGGATGCGATTACGCCCGCACTGTTCACAGGCAGAAATGGCAATCTTTTTCCATTGCTGTAATTTTTTTTCTAATCGCTCTGCATCCAGTTTTACACCACAACGTTCGGACACCAGGGGAGTGATCGTATTGACACCCAGTTCAACGGATTTTTGGATGGTAAATTCCATCTTTTCGCCACGGGACATCACTTGCCCCAGATGCAGGTTCAATGGTGATTCATGATCAGAGAATTTGCCTTCAAGGATAGATACTTTGACCCTTTTTTTATTGGCTTCAATGATTTCTGCCTCAAAAACCTGATTGCTGCCATCGAAGAGTTGTAATGCTTGCCCGTGACTCATTCTAAGTACGCGACCAACATGATTGGCTGCATCATCACTCAAATAGATTTCAGTGCCTATTGAGAGCAGCTCAGGGTGGTAGATGCGGGGTATTCGCATATTTCTTCTTTCCTTCTTTTTTCCGGGTTCTTCCGGCATGGCGCAAACAGCCATATGATAACGTTAATTCACAGCCATGATAAATGAGCGTTGTTTGCGTGATCAAGTTATCTCTTAACATCAAAAATAGCTGACCTCTTCTTGCGAACTGGTTCGCATATTTATTTTGTAATGGCTTTTTTAGTTAAAATTTTATTGCCAAGATCCGGAAGGAGAAATTAATATTCATCTTGTCCTGATTGATGTCAGGAAATAAGGAAAGAAAAAGTGACAAGGATGTTATTTATAACGAAATTTGACGCTATTTCAATGAATGTGGATTTTGTAATAATTATATTTTTATGCAGTGCCTTATTGTTATTAATGATTGTTGACATAAAAACATATTGTTTGCCGGACATTATTACGTTGCCTTTATTATGGATTGGGCTTTTATTGAATGTTGATGGTCATTTTGTTTCAATCAGAAGTGCAATATATGGCGCCATATCAGGGTATCTTTTTTTATGGTTTTTATATTGGTTATGTCGATATACTTTAAATAAGGAGGGAATAGGTTATGGTGATCTTAAATTAACTGCAGCCATTGGTGCATGGTTAGGGGTAGAAATGATACCACTATTGATGTTGATGGCCTCATTATCTGGGCTGTTTGGGTTTACGATGATGAGTCTAAAAAGAAAGTCTTTTCCTGAGTTCATTGCATTTGGCCCTTATTTATGCTTGTCGGCAATGGTATTAATCGGGTATAACTTTGCTAAGGAGAATTGGATCAATTGAACCATTTTATTTGATTTAAGGTTATCTGATAAAAATGTATAAAATAACAATGTATGACTTGGTGTTGTTATTAATGTATTATTATTGGGTCTTTTTATTGAGTCGCTGTTATTAATGCGTTGTTATAAAAGTATTGTGATTAAGGTGTTCTGATTAATAGGTTGTGATAATGGGCGTAACTTTCTGCTACGCCCATACTATTTTTAACTTACTGAGGCCATTTCATCTTACCTTTTAATACTTTGGCACTTAACTCAAGGCTGGATTCATCAGCAAGGTCTGGATAGTGTTTCTTCATCGCTGCGATCAATGCGTCAGAATCTTTTGCTTTTGTTAATTCTTTTTCCAGTGTGGTCAGATAATTCTGAGTAAAAGTCACAGAGTCTAACGTCATTGATGAATTTCCTAAATAATGACCTGGAACGATGGTTTCCGGTTTCAGGCTTTTGATGCGATCCAATGTTTGCATCCAGTGTTTGCGTGATTCTTTGGTCTGGGTATCCGCAATCCACACATGGATATTGTCAGAAACAGTCACACCACCGACAACCGCTTTTAGTTCAGGAATCCAGACAAAAGTGCGATCCGCAGCAGGGCCATCTAAACCTTCAACAACCAGTTTCTTGCCATCAACAGTAAAGGAATTTCCTTGTAATGGTGCTGGCACAATGATCTTTTTAGGTGCCTGATCGGCCAGTATTCCCCCCCAATAAGCCAGTTTGCCATCTTTGGTTTCATTGATCGCTTTGATGGTTTCTGGCGATGCGATCACTTTGGCATCAGGGAAAGCGTCGGTGATCGCCTCAAGGCCAAAGTAAAAATCAGGATCGGATTGGCTGATGTAGATCGTTGTCAATTTTTTACCCGTTTGCTGGATCATTTTGACGAGTGCTTGTGCATCATTTTTCTTAAATTGAGCATCGATCAACACAACTTCATGATCACCACTGATAATTTCAGAAGAAACCGGGAAAACACCGTTCTCACCTGGGTTGTAGACGTCTAACTTGAGCGCAGCGGCTTGAGCCAGTGATGCTGCGCCCAAAGAAAGCGCGGCCGCCAGAGCGATTGTTAAGGTTGTTTTGCGAGCCATGTGTCGAATTCCTCTATCAAAATGCTTATGTGCCTGAAGGGTACATATCATAAGTTGCATATTCCGATTTAAAAACCGCATAATCAGCAACTGTTTGTTGCATATATCGAGCTAATTGGATCGAAAAAGAAATAGGTTGGTTAAAATGGATCGGGTCACGGCAGCACAAGTCTTTGTTACGATCGTTGAACAGGGCAGCTTAATTGCAGCGGCAGAACGGTTAGAGATGTCAAGGGCAATGGTATCGCGATATCTGGCTGAGATGGAAAAATGGGCAGGCGTGCGTTTGTTGCATCGTACCACACGTAAAATTGGCCTAACTTCGGCGGGGGAAAACGCTTATCAGCGCAGCCTTAAATTAATGGCGTTAGCAGAAGACATGCCAGTGCAGCAATCGTTGGAAGCTCAAACGTTGAAAGGGTTGTTACGTGTGAGTTGCTCCCAGTCTTTGGCTATCAGTGCGCTGGCGGTGGCTATTCCTGAATTTATGCGGATATACCCACAGATTGCGGTCAATTTGCAAATGAATAATAAAGCGGTCAATTTGGTAGAAGAACGTATTGATTTAGCTATTCGTATTACCAACCACCTGGAACCAAATTTGATCGCCCGTCCGTTATCGACCTGTCATTCCATCGTTTGTGCGGCGCCCTCTTATTTAGCGGGCAAACCGATACCCAAAAAACCGGCGGATTTAACATCACATCACTGTCTGACCTATAACTTTTTCGGGCAAAGTTTATGGGTATTTGAAAAGCAGCATGAACACTATTCAGTTCCTGTCAGCGGGACGTTGAGTTCCAATGAGTCTACGGTATTAATGGAAGCTGCTTTGCAAGGTGCGGGAATTACGATGCAACCTTATTATTCTGTTTCTGCTTATCTGAAGTCAGGGCAGTTGGTTGAATTGCTGCCTGAATATCAACCTCAGGTGATGGGAATCTATGGTATTTATGCCAGTCGCCAGAATATGCCGACGACTTTGCGGGTATTGTTGGATTTTCTGGTGGATTGGTTTGCAACATCACCTTATTGGCAGCGATTAATCGTGAAATGCTGAGAGCAATTTTTCGGGAAATCGGGCAATTTGCTGTTTTAAATGAGTAATGAAAACGTCAACGGGTTCTGAGGAGGGCCGATGTACGGGCCTGATTAAACTTACGGTGAATGGAATATCGATGCTGAATGGGCGAATGCAGATCTCGGAATGATTGTTCAAATAATCCAGCGCCGTTAGTGGGTTGACGATGGACACGCCGATGCCTTCGTGAACCATGGTGCAAATTGAAGCTGAACTGTGTGTTTCCATGACCAGGTTGCGACTGACTTGATGCTCAGTAAAGATAGTATCAATGAGTTGTCTATAACTGTCAGTGATCGACAGACTGATAAATTTTTGGTTGTGAAAATCGACAGGCGTCAGTTGTGATTTTTGACTGAGTGGGTGGTTGGCGGGTAATACACACACTTCATTTAAGGTGATCAAGGTTTCTTGTTCGGTGCCTGCCAGGGGCTGTAAGTGTTCGGTTAAACCAATATCGTAGCGTTGCGCGGAAAGCCATTCTTCCAACAGGGGAGACTCTTGCGGGATGATGGTCAGTTTAGCCTCAGGATAACATTCAATAAAGCTACGACAGGTTTTTGGCAGCAGAGATTGGGAAAACATTGGCAGGCAGGTAATGGATAACTGCGCCTGTTCAAATTGTCGGATGCTATCAGCCGCATTGATTATTCTTTCCAGCCCGTAATAAGAACGTTGAACTTCTTCGAATAGCCGTAATCCTTGCGCGGTAGGAAACAGACGGCCTTTGATGCGATCAAATAATTTAAATTTTAGTAATTGTTCAAGACGAGCAAGTTCACGACTGACTGTGGGCTGAGACGTTTTGAGTAATAATGCCGCATCAGTCAGATTCTTGGTGGTCATTACAGCATGAAAAATTTCTATGTGTCGCCATGAGCAGGATCGCATATGTTAGCCTCGTTACTGACTGATTTCTGCTTTAAGGGATGATTTCGTTATGGATCATCGGTGATGTTGCCAAACCAGAAAAGTATTATGGATAAAAAACAGACACAACGATATCAAAAATGAATGAGCTATGGCTAAAAGGATATTTTTATTCCTGTTTCTTTCAGATCCATAATAAAAAAATCTGCTGATTTTGTGAGACGCTTCAATGGCTACATCGACTTTACCCCATCTCTTGCAAGAATATTTCACCTCTGATAATCGGTTTCATTTACCGGCTCAGTATGGAACACCGTTATGGATTTATGATGGCGATAGCATCATCAGACAAATCAAAAAACTAAAACAGTTTGATGTTATTCGATTTGCCCAGAAAGCGTGTTCGAATACCCACATTTTACGCTTGATAAGAGCACAGGGCGTGAAAGTGGACGCGGTATCTTTAGGTGAGATAGAACGGGCACTGTATTCAGGTTTTAAGCCCGGTCGCGCCGAATCGGAAATTGTGTTCACTGCCGATTTGATTGATGAAGCAACATTGTTGCGTGTTATTGAGCTGGATATTCCGGTCAATGTGGGTTCTATTGACATGCTGGCGCAAATTGGTGAACGTCAGTCCGGCCATCCGGTCTGGTTACGCATTAATCCCGGATTTGGGCATGGTCATAGCCAAAAGACGAATACGGGCGGCGAAAATAGCAAACATGGGATCTGGTTTGAGGATCTTCCTCTGGCAATTGAAAAAATTCATCAATATGGCCTGAAATTAGTGGGATTGCATATGCACATTGGTTCAGGTGTGGATTATCAGCATCTCTCCCATGTCTGTCATGCTATGGTGGAGCAGGTTGTGCTGTGTGGGGAAGATATTCAGGCCATTTCAGCAGGCGGTGGGTTATCCATTCCCTATCAAATGGGGGAAGAGTCAGTAGATACCGCACATTATTACAGTTTATGGCATGAGGCGCGTCAGCGTATTGAGCAACATGTGGGGCATCACGTGGAGCTGGAAATTGAACCCGGTCGTTTTCTGGTTGCTGAATCGGGTATCTTGATGGCAGAAGTACGGGCGGTGAAATCGATGGGGAATCGGCAGTATGTGCTGGTAGATGCGGGTTTCAATGATTTAATGCGCCCGGCAATGTATGGCAGTTATCACCATATTTCGGTGTTACCAACAAGTGGCCACAAAGACAGCGAACGTCATGAAAATTTACAGCAAACCCGTTTGCAAGCCGCTCCCTTAGTGGAAACGATTGTTGCAGGGCCATTATGCGAGTCTGGCGATGTCTTTACCCAGCTAGAAGGAGGGGAGGTTGCACCACGTTGGCTGCCACCTGATGTTCGAGTTGGTGATTACCTGATTTTTCACGATACAGGCGCTTATGGTGCATCGATGTCTTCAAATTATAATAGTCGCCCTTTGATCCCTGAAGTTTTGTTTATTGAGGGGGAAAGTCGTTTGATTCGGCGTCGTCAGACAATAGAAGAATTGTTAGCGCTGGAATCCATTTAAAATAAAATACGGGGACATCACGTTCCCCGTATTTTTTCATGCCTGAGCTTAATCCATGCGTGAGAACAGCGTCAGGCGGCTTGAGTTTTACGCTGGCTTTCAGGTCGTTTTGCTGAGTTTGGAATAAATGCGTCCGGCTCAAATTCATCAACATTGATTGAGCGCAGCCGACTGTTTTCAGCACGTTTCAGGATATCGGCTTCTTCCTGAGTGATTCGGCGCTCTGCCAGTGCTTGTTCCGCTAATTTATCCAAGCGCGTGAAGCTCAGGTTTTTAGCGGCTTCGCGGCTTAAACGGGCATGGATTGGCTCGGCTGCAATAATATCGTGCAAGGCTTCTTCCAGTAATCCGTGCGGATTGTGTTCGCTTGGGATCAGATATTGCCCTCGTCCAATCCGGCTACGGGTAGCGGAAGGTGTCTGTAATAGCTGAGCCAGTTTGTGATCCAATTTATCAGATGGGGCGGTATGTGCACGGCCTAACGGGAAGATAATGACACGCATTAAACCGGCGACCAAACGGTTAGGGAAATTGCGCAACAAATCATTTATCGCTTGCTCGGCCTGATGCAGACTATCTTCGATGCCCCATTGTACTAAAGGTAAATCTTCTTTCTGACGTCCTTCATCTTCATAACGCTTCAACGTAGCAGAAGCCAGGAAGATTTGACTCAGGATATCCCCCAGACGGGCAGAAATACGTTCACGGCGTTTCAGGCTGCCGCCCAATACGCCCATTGAAACATCAGAGAGCAGGGCAAGGTTAGCACTCAGGCGATTGATCTGCTGGTAATAACGGCGGGTCGCGTCATTGACGGGTGCGCCGCTGGTTCTGCCTTTGGTAATACCAAGCCACAAGCTGCGCAGGGTGTTGCTGGCAACATGACCTAAGTGACCGAACAATGCTTTGTCAAAGGCTTTCACATTGTTGTTTTCTGCGGCCGCGATTTCAGCCAAGACATAAGGATGGCAGCGGATAGCACCCTGACCAAAGATGATCATGCTACGCGTCAAAATATTTGCACCCTCAACGGTAATGGCAATGGGGGCACCCTGGTAGCCACGGGCAAGGAAGTTAGATGGGCCAAGACAGATACCTTTCCCGCCAGCGATATCCATGGCATCAATGATGGAACGTTGCCCCCGGTGCGTACAGTGATATTTCACAATGGCAGACAAAACAGCCGGTTTTTCCCCCAACATGATACCACCGGTAATCATGGTTGCGGCGGCATCCATCAGGTAAGCGTTACCAGCGATACGCGCTAAGGGTTCTTCAATACCTTCCATTTTACCGATAGGCAGTTTGAATTGACGGCGGATATAGGAGTAAGCACCGATTGACATCGCTGCACTTTTTAATCCTCCCGTTGCGTTGGATGGCAGAGTAATGCCGCGACCAACCGACAGACATTCAACCAGCATACGCCAGCCCTGACCCGCCATTTGCGGCCCACCAATGATGTAATCGATAGGAACAAAAATATCTTTACCACGGGTCGGTCCATTCTGGAATGGGATATTCAGGGGGAAATGGCGGCGACCAATTTCAACCCCTGGCGTATTCGTTGGGATCAACGCACAGGTAATGCCCAGTGATTCAGTGTCACCAAGCAGATGGTCTGGGTCATAGAGTTTAAACGCTAACCCCAGTACGGTAGAAATAGGGGCAAGCGTAATGTAACGTTTATTCCAATTCAAGCGCATACCGAGCACTTGTTCACCTTCCCATTCCCCCATGCAGACAACCCCGCTATCAGGGATAGCGCCGGCATCTGAACCGGCTTCCGGGCTGGTCAGGGCAAAGCAAGGTATTTCTTCACCACGGGCAAGGCCAGGCAAGTAACGTTTTTTCTGTTCATCAGTGCCATAGTGTTGCAGTAATTCACCTGGTCCTAAGGAGTTAGGTACACCGACCGTAATGGCTAGAATACCGGATACACCGGCCAGTTTTTGCAGTACCTGAGATTGAGCGTAAGCGGAAAATTCCAGACCACCGTATTCTTTTTTGATGATCATGGCAAAGAAGCGGTTTTCTTTCAGATAAGCCCAAAGTTCAGGGGGTAAGTCAGCCAATTCATGCGAGATTTGGAAATCATTTGCCATACGGCAAGCTTCTTCTACCGGCCCATCAATAAAGGCTTGTTCTTCAGCAGTTAACTGCGGTTTTGGATAGTTATGCAGTTTTTGCCAGTCAGGGTTACCACGGAACAAGTCACCTTCCCACCAGGTGGTCCCTGCATTAATCGCCTCTTTTTCTGTCGTGGACATATTTGGCATCACTTTACGGAAGGCGTTTAAACCCGGTGCAGAAAATAAAGAGATACGTATTGGTGTAAAGACAAGAGGAAATAGGACAATGGCTAACGGTAACAACAGCCAGTAGCTCCAAAGACTCGTCATACCCATAACCAGCGTATAGGCAGCAAGCAGCAAGCTACTGACAGTCAGGCTGACTTTGTGGTAACAAAGCCCGCCGATCAAGACTAAAAATAAAATAATGCTGAGAGCGGTCATAGTAAAACTCCTGTAAATCTCGGGTTGAGTTGTCAGAGGTCTGACCTGTTACGGTGTCCTTCCTTTTTAGATGAGGAAAACGTATTTATCAATACGTTTACATCTTAATTACAATCTAGCTCACAAAGTCATTTTCGTTTTATCTGTGAATTTTACTGAAGTGCGATGATATCTTCTTTAAGGGGGGGGAATCCGTTACACTGATTAGCCCGTATTTAAGTCCGAAGACCTTTCAGGAGAAGAAGCTCCATGTATCAAGAACTGATCCGCAGTGAATTATCCGAAGCCGCAGACACATTGGCTCATTTCCTTAGTGATGATGCAAATATTGACGCTATCCAAAAAGCCGCTATGTTACTGGCTGATGCATTCAAGGCGGGAGGAAAAGTGCTTTCCTGTGGAAATGGTGGTTCACATTGCGATGCCATGCACTTTGCGGAGGAATTGACCGGCCGTTATCGTGAAAATCGCCCGGGATATCCGGCGATTGCGATTTCCGATCCTAGCCATTTATCCTGCGTGAGCAATGATTTTGGTTATGACTATGTATTTTCCCGCTATCTTGAAGCTGTTGGTCAGAAAGGTGATGTCTTACTCGGTATTTCGACGTCGGGCAATTCTGGTAATATCATTAAAGCGGTTGAAGTTGCCCGTACCAAGGGAATGAAAGTCATTACGCTGACGGGTAAGGATGGCGGAAAAATGGCGGGTACGGCAGATGTTGAAATTCGAGTACCGCATTTTGGTTATGCAGATCGTATTCAGGAAATTCACATTAAAGTCATTCATATTTTGATTCAATTGATTGAAAAAGAAATGGCAAAAGATTGATTGTTGTTAGGGGGGGCAATGTGTGAATTACTTGGCATGAGCGCCAACGTGCCGACCGATATCGTTTTCAGTCTGAGTGGTCTTATTCAGCGTGGGGGATATACCGGCCCGCATAAGGATGGCTGGGGAGTGACCTTTTATGAGGGATTGGGATACCGGACATTTAAAGATCATCAATCCAGTTGTCACTCACCTGTCGCCCAATTTGTGCAAGGCTATCCGATCAAGTCCGAAGTGATTGTGGCGCATATTCGTCAGGCAAACAGGGGAAAAGTGTCACTGGTCAATACACATCCATTTACTCGTGAATTATGGGGGAAGTATTGGACGTATGCCCATAACGGTCAGCTTAAGGGTTACAAGCAACTGAAAACAGGGAGTTACCGACCGGTAGGGGAGACAGACAGTGAAAGGGCATTTTGCTGGATATTACATCAATTATCATTGAAATACCCTAAACGTCCTGCCAACTGGCCGGCAGTCTTTAAATTTATTGCTTCTCTGGCGGCGCAACTGGGACACAAAGGGGTTTTCAATATGCTGTTGTCAGATGGGCAGTTTGTGATGGCTTACTGTTCGACACAATTGCATTGGATTACGCGTCGTGCTCCTTTCGGTAGAGCTAAATTACTTGATCAGGATATGGAAATTGATTTTCAGCAACACACTCAGTCCGGGGATGTGGTCTCTGTGATTGCCACGCAACCCTTAACCGGAAATGAGTTTTGGCACCGTATTGAATCTGGTCACTATGCGCTATTTCACTTTGGAGAAAAGATAGTTTGATTTATTATTCCATAAGGGGAACTGATTTTTTGGTTCCACGTTAACAACATATTGCCCGTCTATTACGTTAACAGTAGCAGGAATGCTATTTTGGATAAAATATGCATAGGCGGGCTGTAATTGCCGCCAAAACAAGTAATTATTATTATTCCTATGCCGCATCATATTTTGTGGAGTCATGCGAAAAGGATAAATATTGATTTTAATTTCATGCTGTCCATGCTGAAATGCACTTTCTGCGTACTGATATATCTCATCCATATAGCGATTGGTCATGGCATAACAGCCAATGGATTTACATTCACCATGAATCATTAAATGATTGCCGGAGTATCCTTTGGATTTATCAAGCTCATTGGGAAAACCCAGATTAATGGCCCGATAATAGTGGCTATTAGGGTTTAACTGTTTGGGGCTGACATGGTAAAACCCTTCGGGACTTTTGAAATCACCATTCTGTGTCTTCGGGCCAAGTCCGCCAGAGTAGTTACAAATCGTGTAACTTTGAGTCAATTGATAATGGCCGGTGTTGTCTTCCGTATAAAGTTCAAGGCGCCTTTCTTCTTTCAAGATCTGAATGAAAACCTTGGCCCCCATTCGTTTTAATAACGGTTTTTTAGCTGACAGTTTGGGCCATAAGAAAGCCTCTTCGGTGATCGCCGAGGGTGAGTGAGAGGTGTGTACAACCGACGCTTGCGCTACGGATAAGCATACCGCGGCCAAAAGAGGTACATACAACAGTAGTGAGCCGAATGAGAGGTTCAGTGAAAGACAAAATGTTATTTTTTTCATAACATAACCGGGTAGTTAGAGGAAATATCAGGATTTTGATTGCCATTTTTTGAGAAACGATGAGTCAAAGATAACAGCGATATTCTGTTCTTTGAAGTTATTTTTCGGTTGAAAACTGTTCTGTTGTAGGTAAAAACGATGGAGAGGCTCGTCTTTTCCGAATAATTAGCGGTTTAACAGAGAAATTATTCTTATTTGCTTGAACTAAGTCACTTGTTTAATCAGACAGTCAATGGGGGAGGTGTTAGAATTACCGCTGGCGAAATTTAAGAGAAAATTGTAACGATTATCGGGGTGAATAACTTGAGATCTCTATCGTTCAAGAGGGTTTTTTATTACTGAAGCTGCTGCATTACCCTGAGGGAATACCATAGGGCAATCTGTAGTATATGATTTAACTAATAAACTTGTGCAAATCTTATGATAAAAATTAAAAAAGGACTCAACCTCCCGATAGCAGGAGAGCCTGCCCAAGTTATAGAAGACGGTTCAACCATTCGCCATGTTGCTTTACTGGGCGAAGAGTATGTTGGAATGCGTCCTTCTATGCTGGTTAAGGAAGGTGAGCATGTTAAAAAAGGTCAAATTCTTTTTGAAGACAAGAAGAATCCAGGGGTTTATTTCACAAGTCCTGCAAGCGGTAAAGTGGTCACCATTGGGCGTGGTGAGCGTCGAGTCTTGCAATCTGTTGTGATTGAATTAAATGGTCATGAGCAAGTGACGTTTGATCGTTACGAGCGTGCCGAACTTGCTAACCTGAACCGTGAACAGGTAGAAAAAAACCTGCTTGCGTCAGGGCTATGGACAGCATTGCGTACACGTCCTTTCAGTCGTTCTCCTGTTCCCGGTTCAATACCAAAGGCGATCTTTGTCACGGCTATGGATACCCAGCCACTGGCGGCTGATCCTCTAGTCGTTATCGCAACTCAGGAAGAGGCTTTTGTTGATGGCCTGAATGTTCTGTCAACATTGACAGATGGAAAAGTCCACGTCTGCCACGGCGCGGGGCATATTCCAACCACAGGAAATAACGCTCAAATCACTTATAACCTGTTTGCTGGCCCACACCCTGCCGGTTTAGTGGGTACTCACATCCATTTCCTTGAGCCGGTCAGTGCCCAAAAAACAGTATGGCATCTGGGTTATCAGGATGTGATTGCGATCGGTAAACTGTTTACCACGGGCGAGCTTTACACGGATCGCATCATCTCTCTGGCAGGACCACAGGTTAAATCACCACGCCTGATACGTACTCAGTTAGGGGCTGATTTGCTGGAGTTGACGCAAAATCAATTGAAAGAGGGTGAAAACCGCATTATTTCGGGTTCCGTACTGTGTGGTACGAAATCAGATGATGTTCGTCATTATCTTGGTCGCTTTCATACGTTAGTTTCCGTTCTGGCCGAAGGCCGGGAAAAAGAGCTGTTCGGTTGGATTGCACCAGGCGTGAACAAATTCTCCATTACCCGCACCACCATTGGTCATTTCTTGAAAAAGAAACGATTTGCTTTCTCAACGACCACAAATGGTGGAGAACGTTCTATGGTGCCAATTGGCAACTATGAGCGTGTCATGCCGCTGGATATCATGGCAACGCACCTGCTGCGTGATTTACTTGCAGGTGATACAGAGAGTGCTCAGGCACTGGGCTGTCTGGAGCTGGATGAAGAAGATTTAGCATTGTGTACCTATGTTTGCCCTGGCAAATATGAGTACGGTCCGGTACTGCGTGACGTGCTGACTAAGATTGAGCTGGAAGGGTAATTCATGGGCCTGAAAAATTTATTTGAGAAAGTAGAACACCACTTCGAGGCCGGTGGCAAACTGGAAAAATATTATCCTCTTTATGAGGCAGTGAGCACCGTTTTTTACACACCGGGGACAGTGACAAAAGGGCATGCCCATGTTCGTGATGCCATCGATCTCAAACGTATGATGATCCTGGTGTGGCTGTCAGTTTTCCCTGCGATGTTTTGGGGAATGTATAACGTCGGCAATCAGGCGATACCTGCTCTGGCGCATTTATATAATGGAGAGGCTTTACAGCAGATTCTGGCGTCTGACTGGCATTATCTTGTGGCTCAGTATCTTGGTGCGTCATTAACACCGGATGCCGGTTGGGGCAGTAAAATGTTGCTTGGCGCAACCTACTTCCTGCCAATTTATGCGGTGGTTTTTGCGGTGGGGGGCTTTTGGGAAATTTTGTTTGCTCTCATCCGTAAACACGAAATCAACGAAGGCTTCTTTGTCAGCTCGATTCTGTTTGCGCTGATTGTGCCACCAACACTGCCGTTGTGGCAGGCCGCTTTGGGGATCTCGTTTGGTGTCGTGATCGCAAAAGAAATCTTTGGGGGAACGGGGCGTAACTTCCTTAACCCGGCATTAGCCGGCCGTGCTTTCCTGTTTTTTGCTTATCCTGCACAAATTTCAGGGGATTTAGTCTGGACAGCGGCTGACGGTTTCTCTGGTGCAACGCCGTTGTCTCAATGGGCAACTGCGGGTCAACATGGTTTGATGAATACCATTACCGGGCAGCCGGTCACTTGGATGGATGCCTTTATCGGTAATATTCCCGGTTCAGTGGGTGAAGTCTCCACGCTGATGATTTTCATCGGTGGTGCCATCATTCTGTTTGCCCGTATCGCTTCATGGCGCATCGTTGCGGGTGTCATGCTCGGGATGATCGCAACGTCTTACCTGTTTAATGCTATTGGCTCTACCACAAACCCGATGTTTGCGATGACGTGGTACTGGCATATGGTTCTGGGGGGCTTTGCTTTCGGTATGATCTTTATGGCCACTGACCCCGTATCCGCCGCGTTTACGGATAAAGGGAAATGGGCATACGGCATTTTGATTGGAGCGATGTGTGTTCTGATCAGGGTGGTTAACCCGGCTTACCCGGAAGGAATGATGTTGGCGATCCTGTTCGCTAACCTGTTCGCGCCACTGTTTGATTATCTGGTCGTGCAGGCCAACATTAAGCGGAGAAAAGCCCGTGGCTAATGATAAACCAAAAAATAATGACAGCATTGCCAGAACGTTTCTGGTGGTTTTTGTGCTGTGCCTTGTCTGTTCAATTGTGGTGGCGGGATCAGCCGTAGGCTTGAAAGCACAGCAGCAAGAACAGAAACAACTGGATAAACAGCGTAATATTCTGGATGTAGCGGGTTTATTGAAACCGAATATGTCTACCGCAGAAATAAAAGAAATCTATAACCGCCGCATTCAGCCTGAATTGCTTGATTTGAAAACAGCCAGGCTGGAAAAAAGTCGTGGTAACTTTGATCTGAATAACGCGCTGCGTGGTGATGAAACCAGCATCGCGCTGTCACCAGAACAGGATAAGGCAAAAATTCGCCGTCGTGCCAATATGGCAGAGATCTATCTGGTGAAAAATGAGCAAGGAGAAACGACGGAGTTAGTGCTGCCTGTGTACGGTTCTGGCCTGTGGTCCATGATGTATGCTTTCGTTGCCATTGATGTGGATGGCGTAACCTCGCGTGGCATTACTTACTATTCTCAGGGTGAAACGCCGGGTCTGGGGGGAGAGGTGGATAATCCACAATGGCGTAAGCAGTGGATCGGTAAAAAGCTCTATACCCCGGAAGGGACGCCAGCGATTACCATCGTCCGTGGTGGTGCCGGTAATAATCCTTATGGCGTAGATGGCCTGTCTGGAGCAACACTGACGTCTAACGGCGTTCAGCATATGTTTGATTTCTGGCTAGGTGATAACGGCTTTGGCCCGTTCCTGAAAAAAGTACGTGAGGGAGCCTTGAAAGATGGCTGATAGTAAAGAGATAAAACGTGTCCTGCTTGGGCCACTGTTTGATAATAACCCAATTGCCTTGCAGGTTTTGGGGGTCTGTTCAGCGCTGGCGGTGACCACTAAGCTGGAAACTGCGCTGGTCATGACGATTGCGGTGACATTGGTTACCGCGTTTTCCAACTTTTTCATTTCATTGATTCGTAATTACATCCCTGGCAGTGTGAGAATCATTGTACAGATGGCGATCATTGCATCGCTGGTGATTGTCGTAGACCAGATTTTGCAGGCTTATGCCTATGAAATTTCTAAACAGCTTTCGGTGTTTGTGGGTCTTATTATCACGAACTGTATTGTCATGGGACGTGCTGAAGCTTATGCCATGAAAGCCCCACCTGTTGAAAGTTTTATGGATGGGATTGGTAATGGTTTGGGCTATGGCGTCATTCTGTTGCTGGTGGGTTTCTTGCGTGAGCTGTTTGGTTCAGGGAAATTGTTCGGTATGACGGTGCTGGAATCAGTCAAAAATGGGGGTTGGTATCAACCAAACGGCCTGTTTTTGCTGGCACCGAGTGCATTCTTTATTATTGGTATGCTGATTTGGGGTCTGCGAACCCTGAAACCTGCGCAGATTGAGAAGGAGTAACAAACAAAATGGAACACTATATCAGTTTGTTTGTCCGCGCAGTCTTTATCGAGAATATGGCGTTATCGTTCTTCCTCGGTATGTGTACGTTTTTGGCAGTATCAAAAAACGTTAAGACGGCTTTTGGTCTGGGTGTGGCTGTCACTGTCGTATTAGGTATTTCCGTTCCGGCTAATAATCTTGTCTACAATCTGGTACTCCGTGATGGAGCCTTGATAGATGGGGTGGATCTGAGCTTTCTGAACTTCATTACTTTTATCGGGGTAATTGCGGCACTGGTGCAGATCCTGGAAATGATCTTAGACCGTTATGTTCCGGCGCTTTACAACGCATTGGGCATTTTCCTGCCATTAATTACGGTCAACTGTGCGATTTTCGGTGGCGTTTCATTCATGGCACAGCGTGACTATAACTTCAGTGAGTCTATCGTATATGGCTTTGGCTCAGGCATGGGGTGGATGTTGGCCATTGTTCTGATGGCGGCTATCCGTGAAAAAATGAAATATGCGGATGTTCCAGCGGGTCTGAAAGGATTAGGCATCACCTTTGTCACCACCGGTTTGATGGCATTGGGCTTTATGTCCTTCTCCGGTGTGCAGCTCTAAAGGCGAGAAGAATTCATGGATATAATCATTCTAGGCGTAGTAATGTTTACCCTGATTGTGTTAGTACTGACGGCAATGATTTTGTTTGCAAAATCTAAGTTAGTGAACACCGGGGATATTAAAGTTGAAGTCAATGGCGACGAAGATAAGAGTTTTTCAGCCCCTGCTGGCGACAAGTTATTGAATATGCTTTCCAGTCAGGGGATTTTTGTGTCTTCTGCCTGCGGTGGCGGTGGCTCTTGTGGTCAATGCCGGGTGAAAATCAAAGCAGGTGGTGGTGATATCCTGCCAACAGAACTTTCCCATATCAATAAACGTGAGGCAAAAGAAGGCTGTCGGTTGGCATGTCAGGTCAATGTTAAACAAGATCTGAAAATTGAATTGCCAGAGGACATCTTCGGCGTTAAGAAATGGGAATGTGAAGTTATCTCCAACGATAATAAAGCCACGTTCATTAAAGAATTGAAGCTGAAAATTCCTGACGGGGAAGTTGTGCCATTCCGTGCAGGGGGTTACATTCAAATTGAATGTCCTCCACACGTAGCGCGTTATTCCGATTTTGATGTACCGCAGGAATACCGTGAAGATTGGGATAAATTCAATCTGTTCCGTTATGTCTCTGAAGTTAAAGAGCCGACGATCCGCGCATATTCAATGGCGAACTACCCGGAAGAGCATGGCATTATCATGCTGAACGTGCGTATTGCAACACCACCCCCAAGAAATCCAGATGTTACTCCGGGTATCATGTCTTCCTACATTTGGTCACTGAAAGCGGGTGATAAGGTCACGATTTCTGGCCCATTTGGTGAATTCTTTGCGAAAGAGACCGATGCGGAAATGATCTTTATCGGGGGCGGTGCAGGTATGGCGCCTATGCGTTCCCACATTTTTGACCAACTTAACCGTTTGAATTCAAAGCGTAAGATCTCTTTCTGGTATGGTGCGCGCTCTAAGCGTGAAATGTTCTATACCGAAGATTTTGATCAGCTGGCGGCAGAAAATGAGAACTTCACATGGCATGTGGCACTGTCAGATGCGTTGCCAGAAGATAACTGGGAAGGGTATACCGGCTTTATTCATAATGTCCTGTATGAGAACTACCTGAAAGATCATCCGGCGCCAGAAGACTGTGAGTTCTATATGTGTGGGCCTCCGGTCATGAATGCGGCGGTCATTAAGATGTTGAAAGACCTCGGTGTAGAAGATGAAAACATCTTGCTGGATGATTTCGGCGGCTGATGATGGTAACACATTGATTTAACGATAAGCGCCCACATTTTGTGGGCGCTGACGATTCAGAAAGAGTAAGTTATGCTGAGTAAAAAAATTATCAACTGGGGAACATTGCTGTTAGCGGTTATGTTGCTGTCGGCATGTGGTGGCCCTGAACAGCAAAACCTGAATGGGCAGACGATGGGGACGTATTATTCCGTAAAATATGTCACGGATTCGTCCGCACCACCCCCTGAAAACCTGCAAAAAGAGATTGATCGTCTGCTGGAAGAAGTCAATGATCAGATGTCCACTTATCGGCCCAATTCTGAATTAAGTCGTTTTAATCAAAGCCGTGAAGTGAATAAACCGTTCCCGGTATCTGCCGCCACCGCGAAAGTTGTCAAAGAAGCGATTCGAATCAATCAACTGACAGAAGGGGCATTAGATGTCACCGTTGGCCCATTGGTGAATTTGTGGGGATTTGGGCCTGAAGGCCGCATTACCAAAGCCCCAACGGATGAAGAATTAGCCACTCGTCGTGCTTGGACAGGCATCAATCACTTGTCGGTGGCAGGTAATCATCTCATTAAAGCCATTCCCGAACTGTATGTCGATCTCTCTTCCATTGCTAAAGGTTATGGCGTTGATGTTGTCGCTGACTATCTAAGATCTCAGCACATTAAAAATTACATGGTTGATATTGGTGGTGAGGTACGTACATCGGGTAACAATGGCAAAGGTAACCCATGGCGGATCGCCATAGAAAAACCATCAGATAGTGGTATGGAGCAGAGTGCTCAGGAAATCATCGTGCCAGGTAATATGTCTGTTGCGACATCGGGGGATTACCGAAACTATTTTGAACAAAATGGCGTGCGTTATTCTCATACCATTAACCCTAAAACCAGCCGACCAATCACACATAATTTGGTTTCAATTACCGTCATAGCGCCGTCTTGTATGAGTGCAGATGGCTTTTCTACCGGTCTGGATGTATTGGGACCGGAGAAAGGAATGGAAGTGGCTGAAAAGCTGAATATTCCGGTCTTTATGATTGTCAAAACCAAAGACGGTTTTGAAGAACGCTATAGTCCTGCCTTTAAAGCTTACTTGCAGAAGAAATAAGAGAGGAAAGGTTATGGAAGTCTTTATTGCTGCTTTTATCTTTTTCCTATTGGCCTTCGCGGGTATGGCACTGGGCTATATCTTTAAGCGCAAGAGCATTCAGGGAAGCTGTGGTGGTTTGGGAAGCATAGGTGTAGAAAAAGTTTGTGATTGTCCTGAACCCTGCGATGCGCGTAAGAAGCGCATTGCAAGAGAAGCAGCCCGTCAAGCACAGTTAGAGAAGAACCGGATTCTTTAAGATGGTTTGAAATTCAATCGGGTTACCATGCGTAAAATCACCCGCTGCCAGATAAACAGCGGGTTTTTATTGTCGAGGCAGAAAAAATTATCACATATTGAAGGGTTGGCATTTTCTATGAGCCTGATGTAAATAATTTTTCACTGAGCTTATTGAGATGTCTAAATCTTCTGCAATTTCTTTGTAACGCAGCCCTTGTAATTGGGTGAGCAGAAATGCTTGCCGAACTTTTGCCGGAAGCTCATCCAGTGCCTGATCTATCTTTTCTAATTGTCCTAACAGTACAAGCTGATTCTCGGCAGAATAAGGTGAAGTGTTAGGTGTTTCACACATCTGTTCCAGATAACGGTCTTCTAGTTTTTTTCTCCGCCAGTAATTGGAGAGGGTTCTGCGGGCTATCTTCATCAAAAAAGCTCTTGGCTGACGAATATTCTCGAGATCCGAAGATTGTATTAGTTTGATGAAAATCTCTTGGGTGAGATCTTCGGCATGGCCTGGACAAGCGCTGTTGTGTTTGATCCAGTTACATAGCCAGTGATGGTAATCAGAATAGAGTTTCTGAGTAATTTGATTGCGCCCAAATGTGCTTTTTTGCACCACCATGATGATATTGCCTGATGGGATACGATAAATATGATAATAATTATTATTTGTATTTATATGAAAGAAGTCAATGCAGAATTCGGCGTCTAACCCCCTTAAAAATTAAGAGGGTTAGCGCGAGAGTGGGTTAGAATTGTTGTGAAATACTCAATTTATAATTGCGGCCAATGCCTGCAACCGACTCGCCTAAGTAGGGGGAGTAATCACGGTTGAACAGGTTATCAACGGTGATCCGGGCTTCAAATCCTTTCAGATAAGAAGGGCGCCAGCTTGCAAACAGACCATGCAAGGCATAACCACTACTTTTGGGTAGTGACCAACTCGCGCTTTCTGGATCGCCATCTATCGGCGAGCGATCTTGCTTACGGATAAAGTCGCCTTTCCAGCCCATCGCCATTTGCCATTGTGGAATTTTGAAACCGAGCATTGCATGTGCAGTAGTTGGTGGTATTTCTGCAAGCCAGGTTTTGTGTCCTATCCACGGATCGCGTGGAGAAGCATCACGTTGACCGCGTATCGTAGAGAACGAAAGTTTCCCAAACAGCGTCGAACTGTCATAGAAAGTTTCTATTTCTAAGCCTTCAATGGTATAGCCCGGCAAATTGCGGTAATTTCCTAACGAGCTGTCGCATGACCGAGATGTTCCTCTATCCAGCATGGCTTTACAGTAAATACCACGTCTTTTGAAGATTTCGTCTTTACCACGGTTGCGGAACAACGTTGTGCGGATTTGCAGGCTGTCATCTTCAAGCATCAAATTATCGAAATTGAGAATAGCGCCAAGACGAATTCCTGTCATTCGTTCAACATCAAGATGACGGCTAGAGCTGCTAAGAGAGCTGGCTTTCGATTGGACTTCATATTGCTCATCAACGATTGGCGCGCGCCATGTACGGCTGATATCTGCAAACAATGACAGGTTTTTATTGGTTTGCCACATCACACCTAAATGGGGTGACCAGCC
Organism: Xenorhabdus poinarii G6; assembly: GCF_000968175.1. NCBI lineage: Bacteria > Pseudomonadati > Pseudomonadota > Gammaproteobacteria > Enterobacterales > Morganellaceae > Xenorhabdus > Xenorhabdus poinarii. Next base: position 2,453,430 of record NZ_FO704551.1, on the reverse strand, counting down.
GGTATAAGTGACACTGCTATAGTCATGGTTGACTTCTGGTGACTTATCGTTATATGCGGAAGCGTTATTTTCTCTGCCCATATTTTTGACATGATCATAGCGTACACCAGGTGTTACGGTGACACTGCCTATTTTCAATGCGTCTTGAACGTATAAGCTGTAAGTGAGTTGATCGCCAGCAGGCATATAGCCTGGTTGATAATAACCATAGTTGTAGTTGCTATTCTTTATTTTGCTTTTATCGTACATCAATACATTGCGTTTATTTTTATGCCAACGGCTTCCCACCAGTAATTCATGTTCAATAATACCAGTTGAAAATAGGCTTTTATTTTGGATATCAGCCAGAATATCCGTGTAATCAACCCAACTTTTATTCCCCATTAATCCACTGAAAGAGGGGGAGGAATTTTCTGGACGGCGATCATTTTGCTTCGTGTTGGAATACGCATAAGTCATTGTCAGGTTCAACAATGGCGTCTCTTCTGGTGCGATATTCCATTTGGCAGTGTAGTTCTGATCGACCAGATCACGGAAGACCAGTTTTCTTTTCCAGGCACCATCTCTGCCATATTTTTCTACTGCATAGGTGGTAGGGGCAGCTAACTCACCCCGCTTAGCCGCCCACGGTTGCCAGCCAGCGGATTCAGAGCGCATAGCAGACAAACTGATCGTATGTGTATCATTGGGATAGATATTGGTTTTTAATAAATAGGATGTTTGCTTGTTTTGAGAGTACTCAAAATGGGTGCCATCAGGGAGTGTAATATTGTGCCCGTCGCGTTTGCTGACATAGAGTAATCCATCAGCAAAACCGTCAGGATTTCTACCATATATTGCACCACTGTTAATCCACTGCCTGTCATTGGTGTGATAGCTTTGTTTGATAAAACCGCCCCAATCTTCATCAGGACGCAATAAATCTCCCGCATCTTTTGTCACAACTTTGACAGAGCCGCCAAATCCCCCATTACCATTGAGTAAATTGTGTGGGCCTTTATCAACCTCTACACGCTTAATTAATTCAGGTTCAATAAAAATAGAGCCTTGACGATATTTTTCAAAGCCTTTTGGTGCATCATCCAGGGTGATTTTCACGTCTTCTGGATCTCCCATTCCCCAAATATTCAGCGATTGCCCACCGGGACGCGGAGAACCTGACATGGAAACGCCAGGAAGTTGCCCGAGTAATTGAGCCACGTTATCGGCCTGCGTCCGGTCAATATCTTCTTTTTTGAGTACTGAACTTCCTGCACTGGCACTATTATGTAAAGTTTCAACTACAGAGAGCGCAGGCAGTTTCATCACTTCACCTTTCTTCTCTGTTTTTTCTGTGGTTGAACTTTCGATAGCGTAAACAGGGCTGGAGAATGCAGCCCCTAGTACGAATGTTCCTGAGAGCGCGTGACTTAAAACTTTCTGGATCATGGTGGCGATTGGGTGTTTTTCTAATTTTTGACTATTATTTGCCATAAATTCCCTGGAATGCGATTAAATAAAATATTATTCAATGTAATAAGTCACCTAAGGAATTAAAATGGGTAAGTGAAAATGAGAATTGTTTTATTTTTTTGAGATTTTTTTTGTTTTCTTGGATGATTAGATAGTAACACATTGAAATAAAAGTATATTTTATAATTCCTTCTCAAGAGTCAATCGTGTTGGCATAGTGATAAAAGCCGATGGGATGTGATGGTACTGAATGGTCAGAACACTCATCGGCGGGGTATTACTGTCAGTGTCATTTAATTTCTGTAAGTACAAGGGGTTAGTCAATGAAGAAAAAGATTATTGGTTCTCTGCTCTTGGCGGGTATCGTGGCTCTGATTGCCGGTTGTGATGAGGCGTCAGAAAAAGCGGCAGATACAGGACAGAAAACAGAAAAAAATGCAGTGCAAATGAAAAATGATGTTGAAAAAGCAGCTACAGATCTCACTGATCGTGCAAAAGAAACATCACCGGAGATAAAGGAAAACGGGGTGCCTGAAAGTCATAGTGCGATTGACAAATCCGGGGACGTGAAAAATCAAATCACTCATTCTGCCCATGACGTGACTGAGCAAATGAAGTCAAAGGCTGCTGATATACAGGATAAGGCAACCAAAACAGCGGATGATGTCGTGGATACGATGAAAGCAAAAGCGGATGAGATACAGCACCAGGCGAATGACAAAATCGAGCATCTTTCAGATGCCGTGAAGTCGAAAACGGAAGAGATAAAATCTGCAGCGGATAAAAAAACGGATGATCTCATTAATCGTCTGAAAAGTGATGGGAATAAAAAAGAGAAAGAGTAATTTTGCTTCCTGACACACTGTGAGTGTCATGCTGATGATATCAGGAGGGTGATCTCAATACGATCACCCTTTTTTGACACCCGATATTCCGTACTGTTGCGATCACCCTTCAGACTATTTGTCCGGCATAAGTTGCTTTAGCAGGGCGCTGATACTCAGATGAAAATAAGTTTCATCCTGCAAACCGCTGGCGGTAATATAAGCCCCCTGTAAAACGGACATAATCATGATGGTGCCTTCCAGCGGTGCCAGCCGGGAAGAGAGGCTTCCTTCAGCCGTACCCGTTTTAAGCAGCTTTTCAATTGCACTTTTCATCCATTCAAAACCGCGTGTCACTTCGGGTGCTAGCTTCGGGTCTGCCATAATCCGCCTATCGCGCGCCATCTGTCCGACAAGACATCCGCGATTGATATCGCGTGCTTTCTGTAGCAACGCAGAGAGCCGATCAAAGGCCGAGCCCTCTTTTTCGAGCAGGATTTGAGTGGCATGGATCAGTTGATCGCAGTTGAAACGAATAGCATGAAGCGCCAGATCCTCTTTACCTTCAAAGTGATGATAAAGGCTTCCCTGACCTACCCCTGATTCGCTTAAAATATCTCGCGGACTGGTATTGGCAAGCCCTTTTTCTAACAGAAGCTTTGCCATTGCCTGTATCAGTTTATCTCTGGAATTCAATTGATTCGTCATTGTGGGTTATCATTCTCCAGAAAATATGCCAGTTGGAGCGGGCATATTTCATTGCTTCTTAGTCAATTAGGCAATCTGGATGATAGTGTCTACCAGGTGATTTGAAAACCCCCATTCATGGCAACGTTCATCATTATTTTTATCCTCATTTTAAGAAATACAAAAACATACTAGTAGGTATATCATGTGGTGTCAATATCGATAGGACTCATATGTTTTTCTATATGCCAACAAAGATGAATTAATTTAACTTGTTGTATATAAACATTTATATTTTAAAATAATGAAAGTGGTTAAATTATCTTGACAAAGTCATTGATGAATAAATAACATATAAAAATACCAATTAGTATCTTTTGTGGTGATTTTTTGATAATGCACGATCTGATCTTGCTAAAGCTAGGTTCGGTTTACGCTTCAAGCTGCAGTGAAGGATGTGTCGTATTGATTATTTAGCGGCAGCCTGTACAAGCATTATCAGCGTCATAAGTGTCGCATCATCCGGTGACAAATTCAGGTGAGATTCACGTTATATTAATCAGGCAGAGAAAATGGAAAAGAGTAAAAATTATCGCTGGATTGTGCTGGGTGCTGGTGTTTTAGCTCAGGCGACCTTTGCGATGGGATTTGCCGGTATTCCGGTAACCGGAATTTTAATGCGTGAGGAGTATCATTTCTCGTTATTTGAACTCGGTTACGTTCTGGGAGCGATGGGACTTGGCGTGGCGCTATCAGAAATTATCTGGGGCGTTCTGACCGATAAACTGGGGGATAAGGCCGTACTGATCCTCGGGTTGTTCTCCGCTGCCGCCATTTTTGCCGCTATCGGGCATTATCTGACACCAGAAACGGGTGAGCCGATCAACTTTATTCATCTGAGTATTGCGCTGGGCCTCGCAGGGGCATGTGGCGGCAGTATTAACGCCTCCTCCGGTCGAACCGTGATGTCATGGTTTGATGACTCCCAGCGTGGTCTCGCTATGAGTATTCGCCAGACGGCCATTCCCATTGGCGGCGCTATTGGTACAGGATTATTACCCTGGCTGGCTTGGGCGTACGGCTTTGATATCACTTTCCTGGTTCTCGCCATCTCCGGTTTCGCCACTGGCTTGTTTGTGATGTTCTTTGTTACCTCAAGACACGCGGAATTCAAGCAGGAGGGAAAATCTCAGCCCGTCTCTGTCTCACCATTCAAAAACAGTGATGTCTGGAAAGTGGTGATCTCCGCTGGTTTTTTGACCGTGCCGCAAATGGCGGTGCTGACTTTCGGTGGCGTTTACATGGGTGATGTTTTGCAGATTAATTTGGCGTTGATATCCATCATTCTTATTGGCGTGCAGATTGGTGGCGGTGCTCTGCGCATTTGGTCAGGATATTACACCGATCGTCATAAAAATCGCCTGCCTCTGCTGAAGCGTTATGCGGTGCTAGGTGGGATTTCGTCACTATTGCTTTGTCTGGTAGTTACTCAACCTTTTGCTGGTGTCATTCTGTTGATCTTGACAGGGCTGTTTGGTCATGCATGGCATGGCGTGGCTTACACCGAAGCGGCGGTGAAAGCCGGGGTGGATCGCGTGGGGACGGCGCTGGGCATGATTGGGACTACGGTGTTTGTCGCCTCATTCTTGACGCCAATGATGATTTCCCGTCTGGCGGTGAATTTCAACTGGATCGTGGTGTGGGCTATGGTCGGTATTTTGACGCTGGCTGCTTTACCCTGTTTTTACAGCGTAGCGGTGAAGAAGATTCCGTCGTTAAAATAGATGAACGCAAATCAGGAAACCTCAGAAGCCTGCTAATTTAATAACAGCCAAAAATAATGATTCAATTTTTAACCCTCTCACTTTTATTGGTGTTTTTGGTTTTGTGATTGGTTTTACTGTATCTTGGTACGCTGATTTTAAATTAAAAGAAAATGGATATATTGCTTGCCATCAAAAATCATTAAATGCACCCAGAAAATATATAAAAAATGAAAAGCTATATAACTAAGCATATATATTACATACTTAGTTTCTTGAATTCGTAAGCTAAATTAAACCACTCGCTGTTTTTATCACCTCTTGAATAAAAAAATCTTCAATTTTTCCAAAACCCTTCTTTTTATGGGAAATGTATATGTTTCTGTGAGATTTAACAGGCAGATCATGTAATTTTATTTTTTCAAATGATTTTAAAAACAGCTTTGGTCCTATAGATACACCAATGCCTAAGTCAACCATTTTTGCAATTGTATTACAATCACTGACCTGAGAGTAAATATTGGGTTTTATATTGTTTTCACTAAAAAATAGTTCAATGTTATTTTTATATGGTGCCGCCGGCATAATGAATTTGTTTATACTAAAAAAGTGATTTAAGGATGTTTTGTCTAAGGGGAAATCCAGATCTATTTTTGTTGCTACGACTAATTCATCTGCTAAGATTGGTATTGAATTACAACCAAAACCATCACTAATTGTAAAACCAAAGTCTATTAAATCATTTATAATCCATTCTTTGATTTCATCATATGACCCTTCGAATAGAATGATTTCGATAAGTGGATATGATTTTTTCATCTCCTTGATAACCGAAGGTAAAATAGTTCTTTTAACACTCTCAAAAACACCAACTCTCAAAACATAAGAACTATTTTCATCCATGAAATTTTCTTTCATTAAATGGCGATTAATGTCTAATATCTTATATATATATGTATACACCTTTATGCCATGATGAGTTAAATTCACTTTTCGGCCATTTCTAACAAACAATAAAACACCAAATTTTTTTTCTAAATCTGAAATCGCATGGCTTATTGCAGATTGTGTTTTGTTTAATCTTTCAGCAGCTTTAGAGAAACTTCCTGTCTTAATCACGGCTTCAAAGATTTCATATTTAGTCATACTCATGATTTTTTTTCATACCTTCATATTGAAATAATTCATTTTATTTAAAAATTCTTATTGTATACACTGATATTATAATGATGGGTAATGCAGCATTTGTGCATAAAATATCATGCTCTTTCTTGAGTATGAAATATTTTTTACATAGGAACGTATAACTAGATTAAAACACAGTTTATTTATGTGTGGAGGGCTGCCCTATATACACGTCAAAACCTAGCAAACTGATTAATCACGTTAATAAATTACAACATGATATAAAGGCATAGCAACATGCAAAAAATTATTTTTTTAGCTATAGGGATGTTTGCCTTAGGATTTAATACCTATATTATAGCCGGACTCATACCTGGTGTTAGTGAGACATATCAAAAAAGTGCTTCTCAAATTGGGCAAGCTGTCAGTATATTTACTTTATGTTATGCGATATCTGCGCCATTGTTCGCTTCCCTTTTAGCAGGGCAATCGATAAAAAAAGTGCTATTAATATCTATCATCATCTTTGGATTTGCGAATGCGTTAAGCGCCAGTTCTCCCAATTTTTCTGTATTCTTGATTTCTAGAGCAATCGCGGGGATTAGTGCTGGCCTATTTTCTCCATTAGCTATAGCTGGTTCTACAATGTTGGTTTCTGCCGAGAAGAAAGGGCGTGCTCTTGGATTAACGGTGGGTGGAATGAGTATAGGAACGGTGTTAGGTGTTCCTGTGGGGCTTTATCTCGCAAACCAATTTGATTGGCAAGCTACAATGTGGTTCACTGTAATGCTTAGTTTTATCGCAGCCTTCAGCATATTTAAGTTTTTCCCTTTCATTCCAGTGACTGCGCCTCCATCCCTAAAAGACAGGGTTATCATGTTCTTAGATAAAAAAGTTACAATCACTGTACTGATCACTTTTTTCGCGGGTCTTGCAAGCTTAGGTCTATATACATATTTGTCTCCTTTATTACAAGATATTAGTGGTTCAAATAATATAACATCATATTTATGGGCTTGGGGACTCGGTGGATTATTTGGCAGTTTATCAGTTGGCTATCTAATTGATTATTTTAAAAAAGAAAAAGCATTGATTTTACTTATATTGGTCTTATTAACATTTTCTGTTATATGTATACCAATAATGATTAATATACCATTTATCAAGTATCTGCCGTTCTTTATATGGGGAGCCATGGGATGGGCCGCAGGCGCACCTCAGCAACATATTTTATTATCTTATCAACCTAAACATGGAAGTGCTGTCATTGCTCTTAATAGCTCAATCAACTATTTGGGAAGCTCGATAGGTGCGATGTTAGGCGGGATAGTGATATCTCTTGGAATGGGAACTATGATTTTAATCTATTTTGCAGTATTTTTTCTTTTAATTTCATTAATCCTTCAGTGTTATAGCATGAAAAACAGGGCATTTAAGATAAGTCATTCTGAGCCATGATGTATCACTTATAGTGACAAACCCTAGGACGTATTGGCGTAATAAAACAAAATGTAAAAGTGTCAATAAAATGTGAAGCTGGCATCTCCTCCCCAGCCAGATAGCAGGGGAGAAAACATCGTTTCTTTATTCTTTAACCGGGATCGCTTTTAGAATCGCAGTGAGTAATTGCCAATATTGACCGACACTCTTAATGTGAACTTTTTCATCAGGGGAATGAGCGCCGCGGATAGTTGGGCCGATAGAAACCATATCCATATCAGGATACGGTTTTTTAAATAGACCACATTCCAAGCCGGCGTGGATCACCATAATATTCGGGGTTTTATCGAACAATTGATGATAAGTTTCACGTACTAACTGCATAATGGGGGAATTGGCATCAGGTTGCCACCCCGGATAGCTGCCACTTGCTATGATTTCTGCCCCGGACAGTTTTGCCAGAGAACGCAGAATTTCAACCACATAATCCTTGCCACTTTCGATGAGTGAACGAATCAGGCAAATAACTTCCGTTTTTTCTTCATCCATGGTGACAATGCCCATGTTCAGAGATGTTTCTACAACACCTTTGGCAACATCACTCATCCGAATAACACCATTAGGCATGCTGTTGAGCATGGAGATGAAGCGCGTCTGACAATCTGTGGTTAATGCGTGTGATGATATTTCGGTTTCTTCCAACAAGAGCGTGAGATTGTGTTCAACGACAGCATATTCGTTTTTCAATGTTTCCAGATAGCTCTCTTTCAATTGAGACAGTTTTTCAACTTTATGGGCAGGAACGGCAATGATAGTTGAACCTTCGCGAGGGATAGCGTTGCGTAGCGTTCCACCTTGCAGATGGATTAATTTTAGTTCCAGCTCATCCGTATGCGCCGCCAGAAAGCGAGCCAGCAGTTTGTTAGCATTGCCTAATCCCAGATGAATGTCGCCCCCAGAGTGACCTCCTTTTAATCCCTTAATCGTTAATTGCAGGGTTTTGTAGTTAGTCGGTAGTGCTTCACGTGACAGTTGCAAAGCGGTGACAACATCAATACCACCAGCACAACCCATATAGATTTCACCTTCTTCTTCTGAATCGGTATTGATCAGAATATCAGCTTGCAACCAGCCAGATTGCAGGTCGAATGCGCCATCCATACCCGCCTCTTCGGTCATGGTAAGTAACACTTCCAGGGGACCATGTTTGATGGATTCGTCTGCCAACACCGCCAGAGCGGAAGCCATACCGATACCGTTATCCGCACCAAGCGTAGTGCCATCAGCCGTCACCCAGTCGCCATCGATATAAGGACGGATAGGATCTTGTGTAAAATCGTGTTGAGTGTCGTTGTTTTTTTGTGGAACCATGTCAAGGTGTGCCTGAAGTACGACAGCCTTGCGATTTTCCATGCCCTTTGATGCGGGTTTTCTGATCAAAACATTGCCGATTTCATCCCGCTCTACATGGAATTTTTTGTTTTTTGCCCACTCAATGATATGAGCGACCAAAGCTTCTTCATGATAGGAAGGATGAGGAATGGCGCAGATTTGAGCAAAAATATCCCATAATGGTTGCGGGGATAATGTTGATAATTCAGACACTGTGAATCTCCTATAACGACATGTAAGTGAGATAAAAATGATGATGTTTGATGCATTAGAGTGCTTATTATCATCTGTATTGCCCTAATGCCCATGTAATGCCTGAGAATATCATTTTATTGCTTACCATGTGCAGTCAGAATGGGGCTTACCTCAGGGTCAACGGGGCTAGTTTTATCCGCGCGTTATGTCAGGCCTCTACAACCGGAGACATTACCCATTAAGCAAAAGTGTACCCAAGCTTTTGGGATGCAAGACGGTCTATCACATGGTTATTCTTTAGATTTAACGTACTTGGTAATTGCATTAAAGCTTTCACAACCACAGATCACGGCACAAATCGAAGATGGTCAGTATATCGGTTTAACAGTAGATAGTTATCGGTATTTTAGCGGTGATTACCGCGGGTCTTATCTTGTTTCTACTGGTTTTTGTCTGTTCAAATCACTATAATCTCGCGCAACCTTTTTTTCCGCAAGAACACTTTTCTGAAATATTCTTTAGCTTCCAGGATCAAATTTTATGAGTGAGAAATATGTTGTAACGTGGGATATGTTGCAAATACATGCCCGTCAATTGGCACAACGTTTACTTCCTGTAGAACAATGGAAAGGTATTATCGCTGTTAGCCGTGGTGGTCTCGTGCCCGGTGCGTTACTGGCGCGTGAATTGGGCATTCGCCATGTCGATACGGTCTGTATTTCCAGCTATGATCATGATAATCAGCGCGAGTTGAAAGTATTGAAAAAAGCAGAAGGTGACGGTGAAGGCTTCATCGTTGTTGATGATCTGGTTGATACTGGTGGTACGGCTCAGGCAATTCGTGATATGTATCCAAAAGCCCATTTTGTCACGATTTTTGCAAAACCGACCGGCCGTCCTCTTGTCGATGATTATGTTGTGGATATCCCCCAGAATACCTGGATTGAACAGCCATGGGATATGGGTGTAATGTTCATTCCGCCTATTTGTGATAAGTAATCAAAATTTTCTTTGTCATGACGAAACAAAACCTTTCAGAATCGTTGTTTAAACCTCGTTTTAAACAACGGGAGACTTCTACACTGGTAAGATATACTTGTCCACAATCGGGAACGGCCAGTGATAGTGTGCTTCGTAGCGAGCGCCGCGAGCGTTGGTATCGAATGATTAATTGGCTCGCTTGGATCTGGAGGGGTGTCAATCCGCTGGAAATTCAAGATGTGCTAAGTCGGATTGCCGTAACTGATGCCGAGCGTAGTACTGAACATTTGTTGGATACTGTGGTCGGCTATCGCAAAGGAAACTGGGCATTTGAGTGGTCCCAGGAAGCCATGCACTGGCAACAAGAAGCCTTGAATACTGGGGATGTAGAAAAAGCCAGTGAATACTGGTCAAAGGCTGCAACATTATACGGTATTGCGGCTTATCCTCATTTACGTGGTGATGAATTGGCCGATCAGGCGATTGTGCTGGCAAATAAAGCCTATGAAAATGCGGCCCGTTTTTCTGATCATGAATTGAAAAAATTGGTATTCCGGCTGGAAGATGGCAAAAGTGTGACGGGGTTATTGCATATTCCTTCCCATATAGAGGAGCCTTGTCCAACCATATTCGTTTGTGCCAGTCTTGATAATGTACAGAGTGATTTTTGGCGGTTATTCTGTGAGCACTTGGCGCCCCTTGGTTTTGCTATGTTAACGGTAGATATGCCTTCCGTTGGTTACTCCGCTAAATTCACATTGACACAGGATACCTGCGCACTTCATCGACAAATTCTACAACAACTCAATAGAATACCGTGGATTGATCATACTCGTGTCGGTGTATTTGGTTTTCGTTTTGGCGCTAATATTGCTGTTCGTCTTGCTTATCTGGAGCCGAAATTAATTAAAGGAGTGTCGGTGATAGGCCCGATTGTGCATGAATTGCTGTACGATGAAAAACTACAGCAGAAAATTCCGTCAATGTATATTGACGTATTGGCCAATCGCTTGGGGATTTATCATCTTGATGCAGAAAGATTACGATCAGAACTGAGTTGCTATTCATTGAAAAAACAAGGGCTGTTAGGACGTCGTTGTACTGTGCCTATGTTTTCAGTGTATTGGGAAGATGATATTTTCAGTCCAAGAAAAGACTCAAAGTTAATTGCAATGTCATCGATGGATGGTTCTTTACGGGCTATTCCTGCTACACCCATTTATAGAGGTTTCAATAGGTCGTTACACGAAATAAGTGTATGGTTGAAAGAAAAAGTTTTATAAAGTGAAATTTATAACTTGAAATTTTGTAATCATTTGATACAAAGGTATTCTGTATATAAGGAGACCTTTGTATGACTTTACCCACAAGTTATTCTAAAAATAGGTTGTTAAAGCGTTTTTCTGCATTAGGACCGTATGTACGTGAATTAAAGTGTCAGAATGGTTATTTTTTCTTTGACTGTCTGGCGGTTTGTGTCAGTGCAAAAGTGACGCCAGAAAAACGGGAATTTTGGGGGTGGTGGTTAGAATTAGAAGAGCAGGATCAAGGTTTTGTTTATAATTATCAGATAGGTTTGTTTGATAAACATGGTGAGTGGCATGTCATGGGTATCAAAAAAAAGTCTGATCTAGAACACCTTGAATCAACTTTGCAGACATTTCACCAACGTTTGGCCGATGCTTTTGATACGCTCAAATTGACGTTGATCCCATCAGAAAATACGGCTACCCTTCAAACACAAGTTATAGCATGACTTTGTTTTTAACCTGCTTTTATTAAATTTTGCGTTATGACAGTTGGCATAACGCTTCTCTCCTGTTAAAACTGGGCATTATCTTTTTCAAATTAACGATAATGGCAGAAATATGATGAATGGCAGCCAAACATTGGTTGTGAAACTGGGGACGAGTGTATTGACTGGTGGCTCTCGTCGTTTGAATCGTGCTCACATTGTGGAATTGGTTCGTCAATGTGCTCAACAGCATGAAAAAGGCCATCGCATTATTATTGTGACGTCTGGTGCGATTGCGGCTGGACGTGAACATTTAGGTTACCCTGATCTTCCGGCAACGATTGCGTCAAAGCAGTTGCTGGCAGCCGTTGGGCAAAGTCGTCTGATTCAGTTGTGGGAACAGCTTTTCTCTATTTATGGTATTCATGTTGGGCAAATGCTTCTGACCCGTGCGGATTTGGAAGATCGTGAACGTTTCCTGAATGCAAGGGACACCCTACAGGCTTTGCTTGATAATCGCATTGTGCCCATTATTAATGAAAATGATGCTGTTGCGACAGCAGAGATTAAAGTGGGTGACAATGATAATCTTTCTGCGCTGGCGGCTATTCTGGGGAGTGCGGATAAACTTTTGCTCCTGACCGATATCGCAGGACTTTATACCGCCGATCCGCGCAATAACCCCGATGCAACATTGATTGCTGAAGTGCATGATATTAGTGATGAACTGAAAATGATGGCAGGAGACAGTGTTTCGGGGTTAGGCACTGGGGGAATGGCAACAAAACTTCAGGCGGCGGGGGTCGCTGGACGAGCCGGTATTGATGTTATTATCGCCGCCGGTAATAGGCCGGATGTGATTGCGGACGTTATTGAAGGCAACTCAGTGGGAACACGCTTTCGTGGGCTGGCGACTCCGATGGAAAGCCGCAAGCGTTGGATCTTTGGTGCACCTCCGGCGGGGGAAATTATTGTTGATCACGGTGCAGAAGCGGCGATTATCGGGAAAGGGAGTTCGTTACTCCCCAAAGGAATCAAAAACGTTAAAGGTGATTTTTCCCGCGGTGAAGTTATTTGCATCCGTAGCCTATCGGGCAAAGATTTGGCTCATGGCGTGTGCCGTTACAACAGTGATGCTTTACGTTTGATTGCAGGCCATCATTCACAGCAAATTAGCCAGATATTGGGTTATGAATATGGTGCTGTTGCGGTTCACCGTGACGATTTTATCGTAATTTAATGAACGTCGTAATTGAGAGATCATCATTGATCGTAAGTGAAGGGTTCCACCATGCTAGAGCTAGAGCAAATGGGAAAAGCAGCCAAAGCAGCATCATGGCAATTGGCGCAATTAAGTACTAATCAGAAAAACCAAGCGTTAAATCATATTGCTGATTTGTTGGAAACAGAAATTGAAGCCATTCTTGCGGCTAATCAGCAAGATATGGAGCAAGCCCGTGAACAGGGAATGAGTGAAGCACTGCTCGATCGGTTATTACTGACACCTGAACGGCTGAGAGCGATAACTGATGATGTACGCCAGGTTTGCCGTCTGGCTGATCCTGTAGGGCAGGTTATTGATGGACAATTATTGGATAATGGGTTGCAACTGAGTCGCCGCCGGGTTCCTTTGGGGGTGATTGGTGTGATTTATGAAGCTCGTCCCAATGTGACCATTGATGTGGCATCTTTGTGCCTGAAAACAGGTAATGCGGTGATCCTGCGGGGTGGCAAAGAGACTCACTATACTAATCAGGCGATGGTGAAAGTGATACAGCAGGCATTAGAACAAAGCGGTTTACCTGCCGCCGCGGTTCAGGCTATCAATAAACCCGATCGTGAATGGGTGGCTGAGTTACTGAAAATGGATCGTTATGTCGATATGTTGATCCCGCGAGGTGGGGTTGGATTGCATAAATTATGCCGGGAACAATCGACTATTCCGGTGATTACTGGTGGTATTGGTGTTTGTCATACGTTTGTGGATGAAACCGTCAATATTGAAAGAGCATTAGAAATCATCACTAATGCAAAAGTTCAGCGCCCAAGTGCTTGTAATTCATTAGAAACGTTATTAGTACATAAAAAAATCGCCGTTGATTTTCTGCCTAGTTTAAGTGTCAAAATGAAAGCACTGGGAGTGACATTGCACGCAAGTAAATCAGCAATGGTATTGTTGAAAGATGGCCCTGCTACTGTCGTCGAAGTCACAGAAGATGATTACTGTGATGAATGGTTATCTTTAGATATGAATGTGAAAATTGTCAGTGATATCGGACATGCTATTGAGCACATTCGTGCCTATGGTACCGCTCACTCTGATGCGATCCTGACGGATTCATTGCAGCAGGCTGACCATTTTGTGCGCCACGTTGATTCAGCCGCGGTATATGTGAATGCAAGTACACGTTTTACGGATGGCGGGCAATTTGGTTTGGGGGCAGAGGTGGCTGTCAGCACTCAGAAATTGCACTCCAGAGGTCCAATGGGGCTTGATGCACTGACAACCTATAAATGGATTGGTTATGGCGATTATTTGCCACGCCGTTAACGATGATTCCATGTTAATTAAAACGGGTTGAACGACGATGAGTCACACTTAATTCTAAGTGTGACTTTTTGTTCGATTAAAAATACCTTTTTACACCAGTGTAAATATTTAGTTACTATACTTTATGTTTAAGCTTAATTTTATAAATTATTCAGGAAAACAACGAAATGAAACAAACTCTATTCATCGTAGGTGCACGAGGTGCAGGGAAGACGACAATAGGTAAGTTGTTGTCGAAAGCGTTGTCGTATAAATTTATTGACACGGATGAGCGTATTCAGACCATCAGTACAATGACGATTGCCGAGCTTGTTGAGCAGCATGGATGGGAACATTTCAGACAATTAGAAAGCCACACATTGAAAGCGCTGAGTCAGAATGAACATGTTATTTCAACAGGTGGGGGAATGGTTTTGTCGCCTGAGAACCGTCAGTATATGCAACAAAATGGTATCGTCATTTATTTACAGGCATCCGCCGAAGTCCTGAGTCAACGGTTATCACTCAATCCAGAAAATTCACAGCGTCCTAGCTTAACAGGGAAGTCCATCATAGAGGAAATGGAAGAAATATTGGTTAAAAGGGAACCATTATATCAAGCGTGTGCTGACTTCGTTGTCGATGCCAGTCTTGCAACAGAAGATATTGTTTCCTGTGTTAAATCTTACATTTTAAGTCAGAAAAGTAATCTAATTTGATATATTAAAAGCGTTTAAGTTTATTTTTTATTTAACAGGAAAATCTTATATATCAGATTACCTATACAATTTATAGTATTATTCAATTTGCTCACTTTAATTTTATTTAATTATATTTGAGATATGGATATGCTCTTAAATTTTATTCGATTACTTGTTCGTGTTCTCTTTAGAGTGACCGTTGAAGGGGACCACAAACCGCTCACACACCCGAAATGTATTATTACACCCAATCATGTTTCGTTTCTGGATGGTTTGCTCATTGGGTTATTTTTGCCGGTAAAACCGGTATTCGCTATCTATTCCAGTATTGCAACCCAGCGCTTTTTCAGATTCGTTAAGCCTTATGCTGATGTTGTACCACTGGATCCTACCAATCCAATGGCAGTCAGGACGTTGGTCAAAGAAGTGGATAAAGGTCGTCCGATTGTGATTTTCCCTGAAGGAAGGATCACGGTGACTGGATCCCTTATGAAAATTTATGATGGTACTGCTTTTATTGCCGCGAAATCCGGCGCAAAGGTTGTTCCAATACGCATTGAGGGGGCAGAGCAAACGGTCTTTAGTCGCTTAAGAGGGATCATGAAGTTGCACTGGTTCCCGAAAATCACCCTCAAGATTTTACCTGCTGTCGATCTGCCGATGCCAGATGGGCCTGATTCAACTATGCGTCGCCGTTTAGCTGGAGAGCATCTTCATGCCATGATGATGGAAGCGAGGATACAGACGCGCCCAAAGGAGACGTTGTTCAGTGCTTATCTGACTGCGCAAAAACGTTTTGGTCGCTTCAAACGCTGCATTGAAGATATGAATTTTAAAGAAGATAGTTATCACTCTTTGCTGAAAAAAATGTTGGGTGTTAGCCGGATCTTAGAACGTTTTACACAAGCCGATGAACGGGTTGGCCTGTTGTTGCCAAATACGATTGAGATGGCGGCTGTCATTTATGGTACTTCATTAAAAGGGCGAGTACCGGCTCTTCTGAACTATACGGCAGGCAGCGGTAGTATTAAAAATGCGATGCAGGCGGCAACCCTTAAAACCATCGTTACCTCCCGCCAGTTTCTGGAAAAAGGACAATTAACGCATTTACCGAAACAGGTAACAGAAGCCCATTGGGTATACCTCGAAGATTTAAAAGAGACGATCACGCAGGAAGATAAACGTTGGATATGGTGGCACATGATTTTTCCTTCCAAAGCTATCCTGGCCTCGCAAAAACCGGATGATGATGCGTTGATCTTATTTACGTCAGGCTCAGAAGGCGTGCCAAAAGGCGTTGTCCACAGCCATGCCAGCTTGTTGGCAAACGTTGAACAGATAAAAACAATCGCTGATTTTACCCCGTTGGATCGTTTTATGTCTTCTTTACCCCTGTTTCATGCTTTTGGCCTGACAGTGGGTTTATTTACCCCATTAATGACAGGTAGCCGGGTATTTCTTTATCACAGCCCGCTACATTATAGCGTTGTGCCTGAGTTGGTTTATGACCGTAACTGTACGGTATTGTTCGGAACCTCAACTTTTTTAAGCAATTATGCCCATTTTGCGCATCCTTATGATTTTGCTCGTCTGCGTTATGTCATCGCCGGCGCAGAAAAATTGTCAGACAAGACCAAACGTGTTTGGCTGGATAAATTTGGTATCCGCATCCTGGAAGGGTATGGCGTGACAGAATGTGCACCGGTAGTCGCAATCAATGTACCGATGGCAGCAAAAACCGGAACAGTTGGCCGGATTTTACCCGGAATGGAAGCGCGCTTACTGCCTGTTCAGGGTATTGAAGAAGGAGGGCGCTTACAGTTGCGTGGGCCAAATATTATGAAAGGCTATTTGCGGGTTGAAGCGCCTGAACATCTGGAAGTGCCATCCGCCGAAGATGCTGACGGACATTGCCAAGTGGGTTGGTATGATACCGGCGATATTATTTCTATTGATGCAGAAGGTTTCTGTACGGTTAGAGGGCGGGTAAAACGATTTGCTAAACTGGCGGGAGAAATGGTTTCTCTCGAAGCGGTAGAGCAAATAGCCTCTTGCGTTTCCAATGATGCACTGCATGCGGCGACAGTTAGGATCGATCACAGCCAAGGCGAAGCACTGGTGTTATTCACAACAGATGCAAATCTAAATAGCAATGCAATGTTGGGAGTGGCTCGCGACATGGGAATGCCCGAATTATCGGTTCCACGAGATATTCGCTATATGAGGCAACTTCCTCTGCTTAGCAGTGGCAAACCGGATTTTGTCACACTAAGAATAATGGCTGAACAGGAGTAATAAAATGGATGTCACTGTGGAGAAACCGCTGTTAACTCGAGGAATGAAAGCCGTTTTGCTATCGCAATTCTTCTCTGCTTTTGCGGATAATGCGCTGTTTTTTGCCATCTTAGCCCAATTAAAGGCAGAATCTTATCCTCAATGGAGCTGGCCGGCTCTGCAAAT
The DNA here is from genome assembly GCF_000968175.1 of Xenorhabdus poinarii G6. Classification (NCBI taxonomy): domain Bacteria; kingdom Pseudomonadati; phylum Pseudomonadota; class Gammaproteobacteria; order Enterobacterales; family Morganellaceae; genus Xenorhabdus; species Xenorhabdus poinarii. Next base: position 2,436,145 of record NZ_FO704551.1, on the reverse strand, counting down.
TGTTTTCGTCCTGACGTATATCGTATTTGCCCCTTTTGTGGGGCAAATTGCTGACCGATTTTCGAAAGGGCGTGTCATGCTCTTTTCTAATGGCATCAAATTGCTTGGTGCCATCAGCGTTTGTATCGATATGAATCCTTTTCTGGGATATACCCTGGTGGGGATCGGGGCAGCAGCCTATTCCCCTGCCAAATACGGGATCTTGGGTGAATTGACGGATGGTGGGCGTTTGGTAAAAGCAAATGGCATGATGGAAGCTTCGACCATTGCCGCTATTTTGATTGGATCAGTGACGGGTGGCTTTCTTTCTGACATTAGCCTGATATCCGCATTGGGGCTGTGTGCCTTATCGTATGGCGTCGCCGTTGTTGCTAATTTTTATATACCTCGTTTAGCCGCGGCTCGTACCGACAGGGGATGGAATCCCAAAAAAATGTTGGTGGATTTCATTGCGGTTTGTGTTTCCCTTTGGCGTAATCAGGAAACTCGATTTTCATTGGTGGGCACCAGTTTATTTTGGGGGGCCGGTATCACGCTGCGCTTCCTATTAATTACCTGGGTACCCGTGGTGCTGGGGCTTGATGGCAATACGACTCCGACACTGATGAATGCCGTTGTTGCTATTGGTATTATTGGTGGCGCGGGATTAGCTGCGCGGTTTATCACATTGAAAACCGTTCGTCGCTGTATGCCTGCGGGGATCTTAATCGGGTTAATGGTCATTCTTTTTGCTGTTCAGCAATCCATCGTCTTTTCCTACTTAATTCTGATTGTCCTTGGGATAGTCGGCGGGCTTTTTGTCGTTCCACTCAATGCATTATTGCAAGAACATGGAAAGCAGGCGATGGGAGCCGGTAAAGCTGTTGCTGTGCAAAATCTGGGTGAGAACAGCGCTATGCTGGTCATGCTAGGGCTGTATTCCATTTCCATTATGTTAAACGCACCGGTTGTTGCTGTCGGCGTTGGTTTTGGTATTTTGCTTTCTCTGGCAATTGGGGGGCTATGGATTTGGGATCTGCTTCGGAAAAATTAATTTCTTATAGAATTGAAGGCCTGTTATGGATGAAAAAATCCTGAATCAGCTTAGTATTGAACTTGGAAGTCGATTAAAACAGAGAAAATTATCTGTGACGTGTGCAGAATCATGCACAGGAGGCTGGATAGCCAAAGTGATCACTGATATTGCGGGAAGTTCGGCCTATTTTCATCGTGGTTTTGTGACTTACAGTAATGAAGCTAAACATGACATGTTGGCGGTTTCACCTGAGTCATTGGCACGGTTTGGTGCGGTAAGTGAACAAGTTGTCAAAGAGATGGCCATAGGAGCATTAACAGCAGCTAATGCTGATGTTGCTGTGGCTGTCAGTGGTATTGCAGGGCCGGAGGGGGGAAGTGAGGAAAAACCAACGGGTACAGTTTGGTTTGGGTTTGCTTTTCATGTTGATGAAAATATACATACGGTGACATATTGCCAGCATTTTTCGGGTGACCGCAATACTGTGCGTCTGCAAGCCGTTATCTTTTCATTAAAGACCCTGTTGGAAGAAGTCAAAAAAATTTAGCTTGATGCTGTATGATTATACAGTATAATCATACAGCACTTTGGTATCAGAAACAGTTTATCAGCAGTGGGGCAGCCCCTTCATTGCTTGCGAAGGAGTAAACATGGCTAACGATGAAAACAAACAAAAAGCACTAGCAGCGGCATTAGGCCAAATTGAGAAACAATTTGGTAAAGGTTCCATCATGCGTTTGGGTGAAAATCGCTCGATGGATGTTGAAACGATCTCTACCGGCTCTTTGTCACTGGATATTGCATTGGGTGCGGGTGGTTTGCCGATGGGGCGTATTGTTGAAATATACGGTCCTGAATCTTCCGGTAAGACAACGCTGACATTGCAAGTTATTGCTGCTGCCCAGCGCGAAGGCAGAACTTGTGCTTTTATTGATGCCGAACATGCTCTTGATCCGGTTTATGCGAAAAAACTGGGCGTAGATATTGATAATCTGTTGTGTTCTCAGCCTGATACGGGTGAACAAGCATTGGAAATCTGTGATGCGTTATCACGTTCCGGTGCTGTTGATGTCATTATTGTTGACTCTGTCGCTGCGTTAACACCAAAAGCAGAAATTGAAGGTGAAATCGGCGACTCTCACATGGGGCTGGCTGCACGTATGATGAGCCAGGCTATGCGTAAGTTGGCGGGGAATTTGAAAAATTCTAACACCTTGTTGATCTTCATCAACCAGATCCGTATGAAAATTGGTGTGATGTTTGGTAACCCTGAAACGACTACAGGTGGAAATGCGCTGAAATTCTATGCGTCTGTCCGTTTGGATATCCGTCGTACTGGTTCGGTGAAAAATGGCGATGAAGTTATTGGTAGCGAAACACGTGTAAAAGTGGTTAAAAACAAGGTTGCTGCACCATTTAAACAGGCCGAATTCCAGATTCTTTACGGTGAAGGTATTAACACCTATGGTGAATTGATCGATCTGGGTGTTAAACACAAAATGGTAGAAAAAGCCGGTGCATGGTATAGCTATAACAGTGACAAAATTGGACAAGGTAAAGCTAATGCCACCATCTATCTGAAAGAACATCCAGAGATTGCGGCTGAGTTGGATAAGAAACTACGTGATTTGCTGTTGAATAATACCGAAGGATTCAGTAGCGCTGCTGCGGATTATGTGACAGATTTTGAAGGTAACGGTGAAGAAGTGAATAACGAAGAGTTTTAATGACTTTTCGTGCAGTTTCTATATTCAGTTGTAATATAAAGCCAATTAGTCTTTTAAAAACCACATCCACATTGGATGTGGTTTTTATTTTTATACGAAAAATACACATCTTTGAAATAAGTGTATTGACACCGGTGTAACGAACAGACTTTCAGAAAATCCCCAGACGAATTACAATGCTGAAAAGCGAATGGATTTATATGGGATTTTACTTCTTATGGAAGACACTCTATCTTAACCCTATTTTAATTTATTCGTGAGTTGAAATGGTGGTGCAATATACCACCTCAACCATTCATAAATCTGTTTTTTCAGCTTGATTTCGGGACAATTATGAGCAAAAGCACCGCTGAGATCCGTCAGGCGTTTCTTGACTTTTTTCATACTAAAGGGCACCAGATAGTACCAAGTAGTTCGTTGGTGCCGACCAATGATCCAACATTGTTGTTCACTAACGCAGGGATGAACCAGTTCAAAGATGTCTTTCTAGGATTGGATAGTAGACCTTATTCTAGAGCAACAACGGCTCAGCGCTGTGTTCGTGCTGGCGGTAAGCATAACGATTTAGAAAATGTGGGTTATACAGCCCGTCACCACACTTTCTTTGAAATGTTGGGTAACTTCAGTTTTGGCGATTACTTTAAACAAGATGCGATTAAATACGCATGGGAATTGTTGACCAGCGAAGCGTGGTTTAATTTGCCAAAAGAAAAGCTGTGGGTTACTGTCTATGAAACCGACGATGAAGCTTATGACATTTGGCATAAAGAGGTCGGTGTTCCAACAGAAAGAATCATTCGTATCGGTGACAACAAAGGTGCTCCATATGCGTCAGATAATTTCTGGCAAATGGGGGATACGGGACCATGTGGGCCTTGTACGGAAATTTTTTACGACCATGGTGAACATATTTGGGGAGGCCCGCCTGGCAGCCCTGAAGAAGACGGTGACAGGTATATTGAAATTTGGAATATCGTCTTCATGCAATTCAATCGCCATGCTGATGGCACGATGGAACCCCTGCCAAAGCCTTCTGTTGATACCGGCATGGGGTTGGAGCGCATCACCGCAGTCTTACAGCACGTTAATTCCAACTACGAAATTGATTTATTCCAAAATCTGATTGCTTCGGTTGCAGAAGTCACAGGCGCAACGGATCTTACCAATAAATCCTTACGCGTTGTTGCGGATCACATCCGAGCCTGTGCATTTTTGATTTGTGATGGAGTGATTCCATCCAATGAAAACCGTGGGTACGTGCTTCGCCGCATCGTTCGCCGTGCTGTTCGCCACGGTAACATGCTAGGCGCGAAGGAGGTCTTCTTCTATAAATTGGTTGCGCCACTGATCAACATCATGGGAGCGGTGGGTGAAGAACTGAAACAGCAGCAATCTTTAGTTGAGCAGGTGTTGAAAACAGAAGAAGAGCAATTCGCCCGTACTTTGGAACGTGGATTACAGCTTCTGGATGAAGAGTTGACTAAATTAGCAAGCGATACTCTAGACGGTGAAACCGTTTTCCGTTTGTATGATACCTATGGTTTCCCTGTTGACCTGACTGCGGATGTTTGCCGCGAACGTCATATCAAAGTTGATGAAGTCGGTTTTAGTGTTGCGATGGAAAATCAGCGCCGCCGAGCCCGTGAATCCAGTGGTTTTGGTACGGATTACAATGAATTGATCAAAGTTGATGGGCGCAGCGATTTTTGTGGTTATGAACATAATTCACAGCAAGCGACTGTTGTCGCTATTTTCCGCAATGGCCAGGCTGTTGAGCAAATCCATGCGGGTGAAGAAGCGATCGTGATACTGGATAAAACGGCTTTCTATGCTGAATCTGGTGGGCAAGTCGGTGATACGGGGAAACTGTCAAATGACAAGAGTGTGTTTGACGTCCTGGATACACAAAAATACGCGCAGGCAGTGGGCCACATTGGTAAATTGACAAGCGGTAGTTTGAGCGTTAATCATACCGTTAATGCTGAAATTGATGTAGTACGCAGAGACGCGATCCGTTTGAATCACTCCGCGACTCATCTGTTACATTCGGCATTACGACAAATTTTGGGCGAACACGTTGCCCAAAAAGGTTCTTTGGTAAATGATAAGTATCTGCGCTTTGACTTTTCCCACTTTGAGGCCATGAAGCCAGAACAGATCCGTCAAGTCGAAAATTTGGTGAATGAAGAAATTCGTAAAAATTCATCAATTGTTACAGAATTAATGGAGTTGGAAGCAGCAAAAGCCAAAGGTGCGATGGCATTATTTGGTGAGAAGTATGACGAGAAAGTACGAGTGCTTAGTATGGGCGACTTTTCTACTGAACTGTGCGGTGGTACTCATGCTAGTCGTACAGGTGATATCGGGTTGTTCCGTATATCCAGTGAATCAGGTACAGCAGCAGGTATTCGCCGTATTGAAGCCGTTACAGGGCAAACTGCGCTAAATTCTCTCTATCAACAGGCTGATTTACTGCAAGACATTGCTCATCTGCTGAAAGGGGATGTCAGTAGCCTGAATGAGAAAGTGAAAACGACACTGGACAGAACGAAGCTATTGGAAAAAGAGTTTCAGCAGTTGAAATCTCAGCAAGCAGCTCAGGAAAGTTCTTCTTTGGCGAGTAAGGCGAAGGAAATCCAAGGTGTTCGTTTGCTGGTAACACAATTAGGTGATATAGAACCGAAGGTGCTCAGAACGATGGTTGATGATCTAAAAAATCAGTTGGGATCAGCAATTATTGTGCTTTCTACCGTGGCTGGTGATAAAGTCAGCTTGATTGTTGGTATAACGAAGGATTTGACTGCTAGAATAAAAGCAGGCGATTTAATCTCTTTTGTTGCCCAGCAAGTTGGAGGCAAAGGAGGAGGACGTCCTGATTTGGCTCAGGCTGGCGGGACTGATGTAGCAGCTCTTCCTTCTGCATTAGCGAGTGTAGAAGAGTGGGTGACATTACGGTTATAGTAGGATTGCCGTGATAGCCGTGGCACCATGAACACGTTTTTTATGGTGCCAGATGTTTTTTGTTGTGAAATTGTTGAAATGTTGGGCACACACTTATATTTTAGCTATCCTATAGATATAGGAAATGTGTTCAAAACTGCTTATACTTTAAGTAGATATCATTGCTTTACGTTTTCACGGTGTTTGATGGATAATAGCGGGGAAACCTAGAGACCCGACTCTTTTAAATTTTCAAGGAGCAAAGAATGCTTATTCTGACTCGTCGAGTTGGTGAAACACTCATGATAGGCGATGAGGTAACAGTCACAGTACTGGGAGTTAAAGGTAACCAAGTTCGCATTGGTGTAAATGCGCCCAAGGAAGTTTCTGTTCACCGTGAAGAAATTTATCAACGGATTCAGGCAGAGAAATCTCAGCCTACAACTTTTTAATTCAAGAATGGCGTCCACGCTTTTTTTAAGACTTGGGCGCTACTCTGCTTTCCTCTGTTTCTTTTTTCGACTTTCTCTTTTGTAACCCTGTCGCGTTTATCCCTTTTTGGTACCTTGAGCTATTTTCTCACGTCTTTTTATTTTCTATCTGTTGAAAAGGCCTCGTTCATGAGGTCATAGTGATGAATAATCATTTTCATAAATTTTATATTTTTTATATGATTTCTCTGCTGATAAAACAGCCCGTTAGATGCTAAACCACGCATTTTGCGTGTTAAGTGCGCAAACAAAAAAAAGTTGCGAAAAATTGTTTGACTTATCAGGCTGGGAAAGTATTATGTGCGCCATCGCAGCGACGAAGGGCTTGAAGAAAATCTTCTGGGTAAGAATCTGAAGTTAGCATTCTGAAAGCCGTGAAGTGAAAACTTCTAAGTCGCAGGTTTTAAGCGAATGGTGAGGTGGCCGAGAGGCTGAAGGCGCTCCCCTGCTAAGGGAGTATGTGGTTAAGAGCTGCATCGAGGGTTCGAATCCCTCCCTCACCGCCATTTAAACGATGCATCCATAGCTCAGCTGGATAGAGTACTCGGCTACGAACCGAGCGGTCGGAGGTTCGAATCCTCCTGGATGCACCATTTTAAATACCGCGATTTTTAGGTCTCTCAATTCTATAAGATTAGGCATTCAACAGCGCCTTGAGAAGAAACAGAAACCGACAATGCATCCATAGCTCAGCTGGATAGAGTACTCGGCTACGAACCGAGCGGTCGGAGGTTCGAATCCTCCTGGATGCACCATTTTATACATCCCGATTTTTAGGGATAAAAATTTTGAAAAGTCAGGTAATCAACAGTACCTGATAAGACATAAAAATTGACAACGCATCCATAGCTCAGCTGGATAGAGTACTCGGCTACGAACCGAGCGGTCGGAGGTTCGAATCCTCCTGGATGCACCAAATTGAAACCCCTGCTTTTAATAAGGCAGGGGTTTTTCTTTTTGATTCCCCCTAATCATAATATTTATTTCATTATCTTTTGGTTATAATTCAATCATTAGTTTGTTGTCCTCTTTATGTAATCAGCGACAACTTGACTTGTTTCATATAAAGTAATCTTTTAGTAATAATCTTTTAAACTCCACGGGAGGACAAATTGATCCCGGACGTATCAAAAGCATTGTCATGGTTAGCAGCAAATCCTACTGTCTTAAAGGGTATTGGCCGTGGCATTGAACGTGAAACATTGCGTGTTACTCCAGACGGTCATTTAGCTAAGACGGAGCACCCACAATCACTGGGGGCTTCTTTAACGCATAAATGGATTACAACTGATTTTGCTGAATCTTTATTGGAGTTTATTACGCCGGTTGATAGCAACATAGATAGAACCATGGCTTTCCTGAAAGATTTGCATACTTATACGGCTCGGCATTTGAATAATGAAAAAATGTGGCCTTTAAGTATGCCGTGCTTTATTGATGAAGAAGAAAATATCACTTTGGCTCAATATGGTACGTCTAACTTGGGTCGCTTTAAAACCTTGTACCGTGAAGGACTAAAAAATCGTTATGGCGCGTTGATGCAAACAATTTCTGGCGTGCATTATAACTTTTCTCTGCCAATAAGTTTCTGGCAGGTCTGGTTGGGTATTAAAGACGCTGAAACGGGAAAAGAGCAGATTTCAGATGGTTATCTTCGTTTGATCCGCAATTACTATCGTTTTGGTTGGGTGATCCCTTATTTTTTTGGCGCATCGCCGGCAATTTGTTCTTCGTTCCTACGCGGACGAAATTCAACATTACCTTTTGAGGAAACTGAAAAAGGAACTTGTTATCTGCCTTATGCAACCTCGTTGAGGATGAGTGATCTAGGTTATACCAACAAATCACAAAGTGATCTGAATATTACTTTTAATCATCTTCATACCTATGTAGAGGGGCTTAAGAACGCGATTCATAAGCCATCCGAAGAGTTTGCGACAATAGGTATCAAAAAGGATGGCAAATACTTACAGCTTAACACCAATGTCTTGCAAATTGAAAATGAGTTATATGCACCGATACGCCCGAAACGAGTGACGAAAGAAGGGGAATCACCTTCAGATGCCCTGTTAAGAGCTGGCATAGAGTATATTGAAGTTCGTTCTTTGGATATTAACCCTTTTTCACCGATTGGTGTTAGTGAAACTCAAATTCGTTTTCTTGACTTATTCTTGATATGGTGTGTTCTGGCTGAATCGCCAGAAATGGGAAGTGCGGAGCTTGAATGTTGTCGTGGAAACTGGAATAAAGTTATCCTAGAGGGACGTAAGCCAGGACTGTCTATTGATCTTGGTGGCGGGGTTGAACCGCAGTCGCTTAAGGTCGTGGGGCGGGAATTATTCAGAGACTTAGGGCGAGTGGCAGAAGTTTTGGATACCTGTTCCGGGACGCAATATCAATCAGTCTGTAAAGAGTTGGTGAACATGTTTGAAGATCCAACACTGACATTTTCTGCGCGCGTTCTGGAAAAAATGAAATCCCAAGGGGTAGGGCATTTTGGGCTGGCGCTGGCAAACCAGTATCATAATGAATTGACTGAAGAACATTATTCAATTTTGGACGATGAGCGTTTTTCAGTTGAGCGTGAAGCGTCTATATCGCGCCAACATCACATTGAGCAGCAAGATAGTATGAGTTTTGAAGAGTATTTAAAAATTCATGCTGGGAGTTAAAAAAGAAAACGGCCACTATATGGTGGCCAAAAAAGATCTTAGAGAATAGGGATGATAACAATTTTGCGCGTCTTCATACCTTATGACCCATCGCAAATGAAAAGGTTTCATCTAACTAAAAATTTTTCGTAAAAAATCTGATGCCAGAAATGTGAAGTTATGCGCCTTTATTCATTGATGTTACTCGAACCTGCTTGATAACATTATCGTATACCGCAAGAACCTCAAAATTATATTCATTAATCTGCACTTGAGCGTGTAATTCGGGAATTTCCCCCAGCTCTTCTAGGATCATTCCATTCATTGTTCTTGGGCCATCTTCGGGGAGTGCCCAATTGAACGCTTTGTTCAATTCACGGATATTGGCTGTACCATCAACAAGTACGGTGCCATCACTTTGTGGAAGAGCTTCTTCTGCCAGGGTTGGAGATGTGGAGGTAGTAAAATCGCCGACAATTTCTTCCAAAATATCTTCGACGGTGATTAACCCTTGAATATCCCCATATTCATCAACGATTAAGCCCGCTTTTTGTTTATTGCGTTGGAAGTTAATCAGTTGCACGTTTAATGGTGTACTCACCGGGATATAGTAGATTTTATCTGCGGCTTTAATCAAATTTCTTTTTGTGAATTCTTTTTTCTCCATCATCAGCCGATATGCTTCACGTACACGTAGCATACCAATAGCATCATCGAGAGAGTCTCTATATAACACAATGCGTCCATGTGGAGAGTGTGTCAGTTGTCTGATAACGGATTTCCAATCATTGTTAATATCAATGCCGACAATTTCATTACGTGGGATCATAATGTCCCCAACGGTCACTTTTTCAAGATCGAGTATTGAGAGAAGCATGTCCTGATTGCGGCGTGACAGATGCGTGTTTGATTCATTTACAATAGTGCGTAGTTCATCTTTACTGACCGCATCATTGCGAATATTAGCGGTTTTTATCCCTAAACAGCGCATAAGCAGTAATGTGATTTTATTGAATGACCAGACAAGGGGGAGCATAATTTTTTCTAATGGGCGTAGCAGGAAGCTACTAGGGAAGGCCACCTTTTCAGGATAAAGTGCGGCGATGGTTTTGGGCATGACTTCTGAAAAAATGAGAATAGCGAATGTGAGTATACCCGTTGCAATAGCGACACCAGCATCGCCATAGAGCCTCATACCAATGATAGTCGCCAGAGAAGATGCCAGAATGTTAACAAGATTATTACCAATCAGGATTAAGCTAATGAGCCTATCTGGATGACGGAGCAAAGATTCAACTCGGCGTGCGGACTTATTTCCTTGTTTAGCCAGGTGTCGCAAGCGATATCGGTTGATTGTCATCATGCTAGTTTCTGAAGCAGAAAAATAGGCTGAAACGATAATCATCACAACAAGAATGATAATCAATATGCTGATTGAAACGCTTTCATTTTGCAAAACAGAATTCCTTCCTAATATTTATACTAATTGGCTATGGTGATGATGTTAATCATGAATAAGCCATCACTTCTTGTAATAATCTGCTACCAAAAAAAGCAAGTGTCAGAATAAATGCGCCAATTAGATTAAACCAAATAACGCGTTTGCCACGCCAGCCTTCATGATAATGTCCCCAAAGCAAAATAACGTACACAAACCATGCAATGAGAGATAAAATAGATTTATGTATGTTGTCTTTACTGAAAACATCATCCATATATAGGATGCCTGTACATAGTGTCAATGTGAGTAGAATTACCCCCACCTGAGTAATATGAAACATTTTTCGTTCAATTGTCATCAATGGCGGAATACCAGAGGTAAAGGTGAGTTTTTTCTTTTTCAGTTGATGATCCAGCCAGCTAAGTTGCAATGCATAAAGGGCTGCGATGAGTAAGGTGGCATAGCCAAGTAATGCCAATCCGATATGAATGAATAATGCAATACTGTTTTCAAGATGGGTAATAAACTCTCCCGGCACCATGTTGGTCAGTATCAAATTGATCATGGCGAAACTGTAAACAATCGGCAGTAAAAACCATGCACGACCACGGAAAGCGACAATTGTCATAATAATGCACATAAGCAAGCTGACAATGGAGCCTAAATTTAATAATGTCAGGTTTTGCCCACTGCTGACATTAAAAACCTGGTATTTCAAAGTAGTAGCATGAGTGACTAACGCGATAATCGCGAAAGAAAGAGCCAGTTTTTGGTAACTGTTTTGTTGGCGTATTAAACCCGGCACGATGAGCGTCAGGCTAATGAGATAAGCAAGTAAAGCAATAATTGAAAATATCAGCATAACGTTTATCGTTTTCGCAATAGTGTTGAGTATTAACCATTTTCCTTTCAAGTAACTGTTTTATTGGCTATTATCACTCCTTCTACCCATCTATTCTTTTGTTTACACATGCTCTATTTATACAGTTAGTGATGTCATTATGGATGAGTTCTTTTGCCATTGTAGTATAACTTTAAATCCATTAGGCATGGATTGAATACAAAATCTAAGTATACCGCTAGCAGGAGTAGTCTCCAACCGTTGTTAATCATACTTGGGAATCTCTTTGCAGTGATCACATAATCATCGTGTTATAATTCGTGAAATTTGCCTTACAGGTAGACCCACTTGTAAATATCTGAGCTGAGACAATGTTTGATAATTTAACTGACAGACTATCGCGCACATTGCGCAATATCAGTGGTCGCGGACGGCTGACTGAAGATAATATTAAAGATACGCTGCGCGAAGTTCGTATGGCTTTGCTCGAAGCGGATGTTGCATTACCTGTTGTGCGTGATTTTATTGCGCGTGTTAAAGAAAGCGCCGTCGGACACGAGGTTAACAAGAGCCTTACTCCAGGTCAGGAATTCGTCAAAATCGTTCAGAATGAACTGGTTAAAGCGATGGGGGAGGTTAACAGTGAGTTGAATCTCTCCACACAGCCTCCTGCTGTGGTTCTTATGGCGGGTTTGCAAGGTGCCGGTAAAACAACCAGCGTCGCTAAGTTAGGGAAGCTGCTAAAAGAAAAAAACAAGAAAAAAGTATTGGTTGTTTCTGCCGATGTATACCGGCCCGCGGCGATTAAACAGCTTGAGACTTTATCGGTAACAGTTGGGATTGATTTTTTCCCTTCCGATCCACAGGAAAAGCCTGTTGATATTGTCAACAAAGCGATCCAACATGCCAAGTTGAAATTCTATGATGTGCTGCTAGTGGACACCGCTGGCCGTCTGCATGTCGATGAAGCGATGATGGATGAAATCAAAGCGGTTCATGCCGCCATCAATCCTGTTGAAACCCTGTTTGTTGTTGATGCGATGACAGGTCAAGATGCGGCAAACACAGCAAAAGCGTTCAATGAAGCCTTGCCATTAACCGGGATTGTTCTGACTAAAGTTGATGGTGATGCCCGTGGCGGTGCGGCACTTTCCATTCGCCATATCACAGGTAAACCGATTAAATTCCTCGGTGTTGGTGAAAAGACAGATGCGTTGGAGCCTTTCTATCCAGATCGCATTGCATCCCGCATTTTGGGGATGGGGGATATGCTTTCATTGATCGAAGAAATTGAAAGCAAAGTTGACCGTACCCAAGCGGAAAAATTGGCCTCTAAACTGAAAAAAGGCGATGGTTTCGATTTAAGTGATTTTCTTGAACAGCTTAAACAGATGCGTAATATGGGCGGAATGACCAGCATGTTAAGCAAAATGCCGGGAATGACGCAGATACCGGATGCTGTTAAATCCCAAATGGATGATAAAGTTCTGGTTAAAATGGAAGCCATCATTAATTCTATGACGCGTAAAGAGCGTCAAAAACCGGAAATCATCAAAGGTTCTCGTAAGCGTCGCATTGCAATGGGATCGGGCACACAAGTGCAGGATGTCAATCGTTTGCTGAAACAGTTTGATGAAATGCAGCGCATGATGAAAAAAATGAAGAAAGGTGGGTTAGCAAAAATGATGCGAGGCATGAAAGGTATGCTACCACCGGGATTTATGGGGCGATAATCAACAAAGTTGCGAAAGAAACGGTTCTTTGGATTGCTTTTTGCGCCAAAGTGAGTAAAATTTTCGGGCTTTTAAATGGACAGCCGGACTCCGTTCCTCGATGGAGTCTGGTTGTTTTGCTAACTAATGAGGATGTTATGGTAACAATTCGTTTAGCTCGTGGCGGCGCAAAAAAGCGTCCGTTTTATCAAGTAGTCGTGACCGATAGCCGCAATGCGCGTGATGGTCGCTTTATCGAGCGTGTTGGTTTCTTCAACCCAATCGCTTCAGGAAATGCAGAAGCTCTGCGTTTAGATCTAGACCGTATCGAACATTGGGTTGGTCTGGGTGCAACTGTGTCTGATCGTGTTGCTACACTGATCAAAGACGCGAAGAAAGCAGCTTAATCTGTCACGGTGGTAACAATGAGCAAACAATCTGGCCTGGAGCATCCTGTTGAGCCAATTGTATTGGGGAAATTAGGATCAGCGTATGGCATTCGTGGTTGGCTCAGAGTTTTTTCCTCCACCGAACACACCGAAGACATTTTTGAATATCAGCCGTGGTTTATTCAACGCTCAGGCCAGTGGGAACACATTGAGCTAGAAGCGTGGAAATACCACAATCAGGATATCATCATCAAAATCAAAGATATTGATGACCGGGATGCGGCGAATGTATTCACCAACTGTGAAGTGGTCGTAGATTCTAGCCAGTTACCAGAATTGAGCGAAGGTGATTATTACTGGAAAGACCTTATTGGTTGCCAGGTAGTCAACACCGCAGGTTATAACCTTGGAACCATTCATGACATGATGGAAACCGGTTCTAACGATGTGATGGTAATAAAAGCAAACCTGAAAGATGCATTCGGTATCAAGGAGCGGTTGGTTCCGTTTCTTGATGGGCAGGTTATCAAGAAAGTCGATCTCGCTACCAAATTGATTGAGGTAGATTGGGATCCTAGTTTTTAATCTCCGGTAACAAACGGTTTAAATGAGTGGGACGCAGTATGTGGATTGGGGTTATTAGCCTGTTTCCTGAAATGTTCCGCGCAATAACCGATTACGGGGTAACTGGTCGGGCAGTAAAGAATGGCCTGTTGAGTATCGAATGTTGGAGTCCGCGGGATTTTACCTACGACCGGCATCGTACTGTTGATGACCGTCCTTATGGCGGTGGTCCAGGCATGCTGATGATGGTGCAACCATTACGGGAAGCCATTCACGCAGCTAAAGTTTCGGCAGGTGTTGGCGCAAAGGTGATTTATCTTTCACCTCAGGGTCGCAAACTTGATCAACAGGGTGTTTGCGAACTGGCAGCAAATGAGAAACTCATTCTGGTTTGCGGTCGCTATGAAGGTATTGATGAGCGTGTAATCCAAACCGAAATCGACGAAGAATGGTCTATCGGTGATTATGTTCTTAGCGGGGGAGAACTTCCTGCCATGACAATGATTGACTCTATCTCTCGGTTTATCCCGGGGGTTTTGGGACGTCAGGCGTCGGCAGAAGAAGACTCATTTGCTGATGGATTATTGGATTGTCCTCACTATACCCGTCCTGAAGTGTTGGATGGAATGGGCGTTCCCCCTGTTTTATTGTCGGGAAACCATGCCGAAATTAACCGCTGGCGAATGAAACAATCGCTTGGCCGAACTTGGTTACGAAGACCCGAACTTCTAGAAAGCCTAGCTCTGACTGACGAGCAAAGGATGTTGCTATCTGAATTCCAGAAGGAATATCAAGATCAAGCAACAAATTAGTCCAGATATCTCCTGTAAAGGAATGTCGTTGATATATCAGTTTACCTAGGGTAAGAGAGTTATTATGAGCAACATTATTAAACAACTTGAACAAGAGCAGATGAAGCAAGACGTACCTTCATTCCGTCCGGGTGACACCGTGGAAGTTAAGGTATGGGTCGTTGAAGGTTCTAAAAAGCGTCTGCAGACATTCGAGGGCGTGGTTATCGCTATTCGTAACCGCGGTCTGCACTCTGCATTCACTGTTCGTAAGATTTCTAACGGCGAAGGCGTTGAGCGCGTATTCCAGACTCACTCCCCAGTCGTAGACAGCATCAACGTTAAACGTCGTGGTGCTGTTCGCAGAGCTAAACTGTACTACCTGCGTGAGCGTTCTGGTAAAGCGGCTCGTATTAAAGAGCGTTTGAACGCTAAATAATACGCTTTCGCTACATCCGAAAGTTATCGTTAAAGGCCAGCAAATTGCTGGCCTTTTTACAAACTCAATATATCGAATACATTGGGTTATTTCTTTGCTTTAGTTATCACTGGTTGGGGTGACCTATCAGTGGTTACATAAATGTACTCACTAAAATGTATCCGACTGTACAGGCGCTACTGACGCTAATTAATCCCGGCAAAATAAAACTATGATTGATAATGAATTTCCCTATTTTTGTTGTCCCTGAACGGTCAAAGCCAATACACGCCAGATCGCTTGGGTAAGTAGGTAAAACAAAATAGCCATAGGCCGCAGGGAAGAAAGCAATCAGCAATTTAGGGTCAACCCCAAGCTGTAATCCCATTGGGGCAATCGCAGTTAAAGCAGCCGCTTGGCTGTTAACCAGTTTTGAGACTAAAAACAGGACTAAGGCGTAAGTCCACGGTTGTGCTTGGACAACATCTTCCAGAATAAGCTTTAATTCACCTAAATGTGAGTGGAAAAAGGTGTCACTCATCCACGCAACACCAAAGACAGAAAAAATCGCAACCATACCTGCTTTGAAGACGGCGCCGTTGGCAATTTCACTGGCTTTGACTTTGCATACCATTAATATGATGGAACCTGCAATTAACATCATCATCTGGATAACCAGATTCATGGAAAGTGGTTGTAATGTGCCTTTTACATCAAAAGCAGGACGTAGTTCGGTGAATGCCCCAAACAGGACAACGACTGCAATTGCGGCAAAGAAAATCCAAGTTGCCCAATAGGCCGGTTTAGGAAAAACCTGATCCAATAGTGTGTCTGAAGCACCATAAATAAACTCACGTTGCTTTGGATCTTTGAGTTTGGCCTGAAATTCTTCATCCTGATCAAGATCTTTGCCTCGACGTAAACTCCATAATGCGGCCAGTATGACTCCAGTTAATGATGCTGGTATTGAAACCGCTAAAATGTCCAAGATCCCGTATGCCTGGCCGATTCCATGGTTGGCCGCAATAATTGACACCAACGAAACAACGGCGACAGATACAGGGGACGCTGTAATTGCCATTTGGGAAGCAACGGAAGCAACGGCCATTGGTCGTTCAGGGCGAATCCCTTTTTTTAGGGCAATATCACCAATGATCGGAAACATGGTATAGACCACATGACCAGTACCGCAAAGAAAAGTGAGCGTCCAGGTTGTCAGTGGTGCCAATATGGTAATATGTTGTGGATGGCGACGCAGCAGGCGTTCTGCAAATTGCATCATGACATTGAGTCCACCCGCCGTTTGTAAAACAGACGCACAACCGATGACGGAAAGAATAGTGAGCATCACATCAACAGGCGGTTTACCCGGTTCCAAACCAAAGACAAATGTCAGTATAAAAAGCCCAATACCACTGATTAGTCCCAATCCCATTCCCGCATAACGCGTACCGATCAATAAGCATATGATGATGATGGCAAATTGCAGCGTTATCATATCTGTCCTTAATAAATGATTAAAAAATAAAAATTGGTTATACAGTCTCTTGAATCTGTATGACCTATACCTTCATCTTCCAAACTATGGGAGTTTGAAACCGATTAGGTATCATTTGTCTTTATAAGCGATGTTTTATAGTTTCATAACAACACTAAAAATACACATTAATATTATTAGAATATTTATATAAAAATGGGATTAAGATCTTATTTTTATTCATTGATTTTAAAAGATATTTGCAGGTTTGATGAAATGTCTCTTATTGGTTAATCAATTATTTCTGTTTTTAGCGTGGTTGTGATGTTTTATTTACAATAAGTTAACTTATAAATTTATTTATATGTTTTTCCGTGAAACTACGATTCAATGAATTATTGATATATTCATCATATTGGTGAAGTTTTAAATTAAATCGTAAATTAATATTTACACTTATGATATTTAATTTACATTTTTGGATTGTATTCTTTACGATGCATGGTATGTTATCGACTAGACACTGAGAAAAACATGAAATGGATAAAGTAAGGCAGGTAGAGAGACATGATCATGCAAAAAGACGCGCTTAATAACGTTCATATTCTTGATGAACAGGTTCTTATCACTCCAGAAGAGTTGAAACGGAAATACCCGTTGAATAGCAATGAACTCCATGCCATCACAAACGCACGCAATACTATTGCTGACATTATTCAGCATCGAGATCCCCGTTTATTAGTGGTATGTGGTCCTTGCTCAATTCATGATGTGGATGCCGCTCTGGATTATGCTCAGCGTCTGAAAGCACTCTCCACTGAATTGAGTGATTGTCTGTATATTGTTATGCGCGTCTATTTTGAAAAACCCCGGACAACGGTTGGTTGGAAAGGACTCATCAGCGATCCCTATATGGATGGTTCTTTTGATATGGATGCCGGATTGCATATTGCTCGCCGCCTGTTGTCAAATTTGGTAGAAATGGGATTACCTCTGGCTAATGAAGCACTTGATCCCAATAACCCTCAATATTTGGGGGATCTCTTTAGCTGGTCAGCCATTGGTGCCAGAACGACGGAATCTCAAACTCATCGTGAAATGGCATCTGGTTTATCCGTATCAGTCGGATTTAAAAATGGTACTGATGGTAATTTGAATACCGCTATTAATGCCATGAAAGCCGCTGCAATGCCTCATCGTTTTATGGGGATAAATCAGTCGGGGCAAGTCTGCTTACTACAAACTAAAGGAAATCCGAATGGGCATGTGATCTTGCGCGGCGGTGCTGTGCCGAATTATAGTGCAGACCATGTCGCTGATTGTGAACGCCAAATGATCCAAGCAGGACTGGTACCATCTCTGATGATTGATTGCAGTCATGGTAATTCTAATAAAGATTTTCGTCGTCAAAGTATCGTTGTGGATTCTGTTGCTGAACAAATTATCTCAGGCAATCAATCCATTACGGGCATTATGCTGGAAAGCCACCTTAATGAAGGTAATCAATCCTCTGAACAGCCACGTTCGGGGATGAAATACGGTGTTTCGGTCACTGACGCATGTATTAACTGGCAGACTACAGCGCAGATTTTGCGAAAACTGCATCAACAAATCGCCCCACATTTGGCCAATCGAAATATGACGATGGAAAAAGCAGGATAATCAATATGGCAGCAGAATTGTCACAATTGAGGACGCAAATTGATGAGGTAGATAAATCCTTATTATCTTTGCTAGAGAAACGAATGCACTTAGTTGCCCAAGTTGGTGAAGTTAAAAGTCAACTTGGCTTACCAATTTATGCGCCTGACCGGGAAGCTGAAATGCTGTCCTCTCGCCGTCAGGACGCGGAAAATGTGGGCATTTCGCCTGATTTGATTGAAGACATCCTGCGCCGAATTATGCGAGAGTCTTATGTCAGTGAAAATAAAAAAGGCTTTAAAAAACTCGGTACTCATTTGGGACCGGTCGTTATCGTTGGTGGCTCAGGCAAAATGGGCAGATTATTCCGTCGATTGTTAACGTTGTCTGGCTATGAGGTCCGGGTGCTTGAAGCCAGCGATTGGGGAAACGCGGAGCAGATATTGGCTGGTGCAGGAATGGTGATAGTCAGCGTTCCCATACACTTGACGGACAAAATTATTCGTCAGTTGCCTCCTTTACCGGAACAATGCATTTTAGTTGATTTAGCATCCATAAAACAAAGGCCGCTAAACGCGATGCTTGATGTACATCAGGGGCCTGTTTTAGGGTTACATCCTATGTTTGGTCCCGATGTAGGCAGTTTTGCGAAACAAGTGGTTGTTTATTGCGATGGACGTTATCCAGAGGCATATCAATGGCTTTTGGAGCAGATATCGGTATGGGGGGCGAGATTACACCCAATCAACGCGGGGCAACATGATAAAAACATGAGTTTCATTCAAGCGTTACGCCATTTCACAACCTTTTCTTACGGATGCCACCTTGCAAAAGAAGACATCGATTTACAGCAATTGTTGTCACTATCTTCACCGATATATCGATTGGAATTGGCGATGGTAGGGCGCTTATTCGCGCAAGATCCTCAGTTGTATGCTGATATTATTATGTCTAGTCCGGAAAACATTGAACTTATTCGTCGGTATTATCAGAGCTTTGGACAGACCCTGGAAATATTGGAACATCAAGATAAATCAGCGTTTATTGAGCGCTTTAACCAAGTGAGTGATTGGTTTGGCGATGAAGCCGTGCGATTTATGAAGGAAAGTCAGGTGCTTTTGCAACAGGCCAATGATAGCCGATCATAGGGGGTAGACAGAAATAATTAATCTTATATCTGGCTTATATTTGGTAATGGTAGAAAGTTTATCTCCGATATTCTGTTTAGCAAGAAACAGCTCTATCCGCATTAATCGTTGGACATTGACTGCCTTTGGGCGCTTCTCCAACGATATCTGAGCCAATTAGCTGGCCATAACGAAGTTCTGCGTAAAATCGGACATCAAGTAATAGACCGAGCCACCTCTGCAAATTCATTAAAAACGGATAGTTAGTATTTTCGTTGTGAGTTGACATAAATTAATCATGAAGATATCATTCAATTTATAAATTGAATGATATCTTGTCAAAGTTATGTATCACCAACTAGTGGGAACTTGGTTCGATCGTAGCACCCCCGGCAAAGATAAGAAGCTTGAATCTGATGACTGACGAAAAGGAAACTCAATGGATATTACGTTAAAAGTGGTTGTTATTGGGATTGGAGCGACACTGATAATGGACATTTGGGCTATTTTGCAGAAACAGTTTTTTAACATTCCTTCTCTTGATTACAGATTGGTCGGACGCTGGTTAGGGCATTTCCCTCAGGGGCAATTTATCCATCATACGATTATACAAGCCCCTAAGGTGAAGGGAGAATTTTTGATGGGATGGTTGGCACACTATGCAATAGGTATCATTTTTGCTTTTTTATTGGTTGCGGTTGTCGGACACCAATGGGTATATGAACCGACATTGATTCCTGCATTCATCATCGGTATCATCAGCGTTATTGCTCCTTTTTGCATCATGCAACCCGCTTTTGGGTTCGGAATCGCTGCTTCACGCACACCTCAACCTAATGTTGCCCGGCGTCGGAGTTTGATTGCACATGCGTCATTTGGTATTGGGCTCTACCTAAGTGCGCAATTTCTACAATTAATCATTAATTTGTGAGTATAACATTGCACCACCGTGTACGAAGTCGGAGAAACTCTTGTGTGATGCCTCACTGTTTCTCCAAAGAGTTTGATTAATTTCTGTATCACACCGGACCGCCACCTTTATTTGACATTTTGTTTGCTACACTTTGCGCGATTATCGTGGAGGGCTGGCGTGATGGTCGTATGCTGATAAGAAAAGGAAATATTCGCTAGTTTAAGCGTCTATCCCAATAGAATTATATCCAGATAATTAAATGTTTTTAATTAATGTGAAATATAATCCCATGCTTTATTCAGGCCTAATATTTTTTAGGCTTGAAATAAGGTTTTTTATTATGATGTAAATTTTGTCTTATTTTCATAAGTGTTAGGAGTCTAGATTTATATTCTCTTATATACTATTGTTTCGGTATCTATAATATAACAGTTCAAAACCATAAGTTAAAAAATAACTTTAATTTAACTTTTTTCATGTGTAGTCTCTATTGTCTTGATTCAGTTAACATGCATTCATGATGGTTGATAGTGGGATATTGAAAATATTATCAAGAAATTTTAATTCGATAACCTTTGTTTATTAGTCGATAAGAAAAAGTGATTTGAATTATTAAGATAAAAAAGACAATTTATATATGGATTGCTGATTTTTGAAATTCTTATTTCATTAATGAGTAAATATAAAAATTAGGTAATCTCAAAAACTAATATTTATCACACTATACGAGGAGGTTAAATAGTTGTGATGTCAATTGAGTATAAATAGAAGAAATAACTTGGATTTAGATAATAAAAAGTATTTTTACTGACGCAGTTAATTATATGAATCATAGATTTCACTGAAATTAAAATATCAATCCATCTTGAACAATTTATTAATGGTGAAAATTACGGGATCATAATATGAAAAAAATAATCTTACTCCTTCAGTTTTTTTATTGGTTTTTTTGTCTCTATTGTTCATGCTCAATCAGATCATGAGCTCTATGGCATTAACATTGCTGAAAAAATAACAGAGTATTATTTGCACACTCCCTATGATTGTGGTGATGATGCTTCTCCTGCATTTTTATGCTCTGGTGTTTTATTAAGAGGAATTGTTGCTTCGGATAATTATCATTCTTGGAATCCAAGTCCACATTCTCAGAAAAGCGGGGGAGTTTCATTTTCTTATTTAAGACATGATGCTAAAGTCATTGAATTTGCTAATGATTACAAAAATGGTTTTATTTTTTCTCCGTATTATACTAACCCAAATAGTGTTAACCCAATTAATGATAAAATTAGACCACAAGTTCTTTGTTACTTTCCTATTGATGGCGATACTTTCGATAGAAAGGATAAAGGCTGTGGGGCTTATGTCATGGGAAATTATAGCAGTACTCCTTGTCAGTCACAGGGAATTACTACCGCTAAACAATGGGTGAAGCAATATTATAGTATCCATAAAAATAACAAATACCAATGTGGTTTTGATGTTAGGAGGAATGCAGCTGCATTTATGCAAGGAATTAAGGTGAGATCATTGTTCGATTTACCCTTAAATAATGAATTAATCTTGGCTACATGGGATCAAAATATTCCTGATAAATTACCGATTAGTGCCTTTTTCTATCGTGTAGGAGGATTAAAAGATGCACAACATGATCAAAAGGATTTTTATAAAGTAACCGGGAAAATAATACCTATTATACGAATAGATTTACCGTCTGATAAAAATCAAGATATTAAATTTAGCTATAGCCAAGAAGATCAGTCTATTTTTCCTAAAAATTAACATCTAAAAATGAATGAAAGACCCATGCTTTCATTATGGTATTCAGTTCGGGAACTAAAATAATTATGTCTATCTGTATTTTTATCAATATACGTATTTAACTTGAAGTTTGCTTCAGAAGAAAACTAAATGCCTGAGGCATGATCAACGTTTTTGTTGAAGAAAACAAAATCGTGGAGATACTCAGGCATGTCTAATTGGGAAGAACTTTACTGCCGTGTCGATGACTTTTGCCAAAAATTTATTCCTTTCTGGCATCAATAGTTAATTGAAAATGGCTTGTTTAAATGTCACCACGAAGCTTGCCTTTCTATCAGAAAAGTGATTATGTTCCTCATTTTATTTAATATGATCCATTATATTGGTTTTAAAACGTTTTATATTGATGTGGGTAAAATTTCTTTTTTTATATATATCACGGATTTAATCATTGCAAGCAATAGTAATAAGGTGGAGATTAGGTAAACGTAATTAATATTCATAGCGATAGTTTCTACATTGTCAGAAACTAATGTTCCAAATAATGCCACTCCTACTGCCCCTGCAAACTGTCTGCCCGTGTTGAGAATTGCTGAAGCGGTACCAGAAATTGTTTTGTCCACGCTTCCTATTACTACCGTGGTTGTTAATGGAATAGCGGTGCCCATACCCAAAGTAACCAGCATCATTCCAGGAATCATTGCAAGGATACCAGTATATGTTGGGAGTAGAGCCAACCATGCGTAACCGATAGCCGCCATTCCAAGTCCGCCTGAAATTGAAACTTTATATCCCACCATCTTAACTAGCCGAACACTATTAAGATTCGCAACAATTATTACCCCTGTTAAAGGTAGGAATGCAATACCTGATACCGCTGGGCTATATCCTAATACTTTGTGGAAATAAAGTGTCAAAACAAAAATTAAACCATAAAACGTGAAGCTTAATAAAGAAGCGGAAAGTACTGATGATGAAAATGGCATAATGCGGAAAACGGATAGAGGCACTAGCGGATTATTAGAAAAGTGTTGTCGGATCAAAAAAGCTACTAATAAGATAGCGGCAAAGATTATACCCAGAATAACATTTTGATCCCACCCAGCTTTACCTACACGTATAAAACTATTAATCAATGACAGTAAGCTAAGACCGATAAGAACTTGTCCTATAAGATCAAAACGGCCTTTAACACTTTTGGGTGTTTCTACAACAACCTTAATTGTTATTGCAATAGCAACTAGGCAAATAGGAACATTGACAAAGAAAATCCATCTCCACCCCGGGAATGTTACCAATGCACCACCTAATATAGGCCCTAATGCTGTTGCCAATGCACCTGATGCAGCCCAAAAGCTAACAGCTTTAGCTCTCAACGCATTATCACCTTTGCAAGCATGTGCTATCAGAGCTAATGAAGTTGGTAACACCAAAGCTCCACCTAATCCCTGAAATGCGCGAGAAATTATTAGCATATTGGTTGAACTTGAAAGCCCACATGCGAATGATGCAAAACCGAAAATTGTAAATCCAGCGATGAAAATACGTTTACTCCCTAATCTATCACCTAATACCCCCGCTGTTAACAAAACAATCGCTAATACCAGTGTATAAGCATCAATAATCCACTGTAATCCAGAGAGAGAGCTTCCTAACTGTATACCTATTGATGGCAACGCAATATTAACTATAGTCACATCAAGTTGGATGATTACAAATGCCAAGCATGTAGCAAATACTGTCCAAAATACTTCGCTTTTGGTTGTCATAGCTTTTTCCGCAATAGTCATATACTACCTTAACAGTAAGGCAAGATAGAATGCCTTCTATGATGGTGATCGTAATATTTTATCGCTATGCTATTCCTCAGATTGATTTTTATAAATGCTTATTTAGTTAGGGCATTGTAAACAGTGGCTTTGTAATTACTTGGCTATTATTTAATTAATCCTATTTTATGAGCTATAAAAAATTCTTTTTTATATGCGATAAATGACTTATATCATTATAAGTTTAGTGGAATGCTCAGTGAGAATTACCCCAGTTTTTTTGATAAGAAATCTATTAGGCAACGAGTCTTGGGAAGAGGCTGGTTTTGGTACGGGTAAAGCAAATGTACTTTTCTAGGTGATGGTGCATATTCTTCTAACATGGTTATTAAATTACCATTTTTAATTTCCTGCGCTAGCAAAGCGTCAGGTAGCATGACTATTCCACAGCCAGCAAGCGCAGCATTGCGTAATGCTATTCCATTATTCGTGGAAAAATTGCCTTTTGTCGAAATCGCATGCTTTTTCGAATAAAATAGGCTTTCCCAGCCTGTATTTTCATTCCATAACAAATGAGTCAAACAATTATGATTTTCAAGCTCACTGGGAGATTTTGGAAAGCCATTCTTTTTAATATATTGAGGGGAGGCGCAAATACTCACACTGTAAGGCTTAAGCTGTTTAGCAACTAAGTAGCTCGAAGATTGAAGTTCTCCTATACGCACGGCTAAATCTATTCCCTCTTCTATGATATTACTAACTTTGTCATTTAATAATAACTCTACTTTAATATCCTGGTAACGATACATAAATTCTACTATTGCTTGAGTTACTAATGTTGAACCTAGCGTATTCGGTGCGGTAATTCTTACCTTACCTCGGGGAGTATTATCTAGTCTTTCTGCTATCGTTTCGGATATTCTAATACGTTCAAGTATATCTTTGCAGTCTAAGAGGTACATTCTTCCTGCTTCTGTTAGACTTTGTTTTCGCGTAGTTCTATGTATAAGACGTAACTGGAGGGTTTTTTCTAAATACTCAATATGCTTGCCTACCATAACTGGCGATATATTTAATAACGAACTTGCTGCACTAAAGCTCCCGGCTTCGGATACGGTGACAAACACTTTCATGCTTTCTAATTTGTTCATTAGTTATCCTGTATGTTTTTTGTTTTTTGACAAAATTGATCAGTAACCAAGCGAATTATAAGCATTTTTTAGAGGTTATTGACCTTTTCGAGTGATTATCAGACAGAATAATGATTTGGTATAATGACTTTTGCCAAAAAATATCCAGATCTCACCACCATGTAGCAAACTATACTAGCAGAGCCTCATTGGAATAAGCTATTTGTACAGGGGGTTAGTGCATGAGAAACTTGAACACCGTTTGCCCCTAGAAATGATTCTTTACTTGTGAAAACGAACATTCCCTGATGTGATTTACCGCAAGCGTTTGGCAAATGGAATAGCGTTTTTGAGTGTTTTAATGCTTTATCAAAGAAAACTGCTGGCATGGAAAATGGCAGAGAGTAAGGTGATGATTCGCTGAAGCTTACAAAAAACAGCAGCTAAATAGCTGCTGTTTCAGATTACTGACAAAGTGCTGGTTTTTTATCCGGCACTTTGCTTTAATCAAATTCCGTTCACCCGACGGAGCTTGCCGCCATGTTAAGAATCCCCTCTCCCCAGACGTTTCCCCCCGAAACACTCTCACTTGATGACCTCGTACCCCAAAGTCATCTGGTTCGTAAAGTGGATGCCGCCCTTGATTTCGAATTTATCCGCGACTTAGTCACCCCGTTGTATTGCCAGAATAATGGCCGCCCCGCGATAGACCCGGTGATGCTGATTAAGATGATGCTGTTGGGCTATTTATTTGGGGTGCCCAGTGAACGCCGGTTGGTTCAGGAAATTCAGGTCAATATGGCTTACCGCTGGTTTTTGCGGCTGGGGCTGACAGACAAAGTCCCGGATGCGTCAACCCTCAGCCAGAACCGACGCCGCCGCTTCAACCATTCCGATGTGTTCCAACCGATTTTCGACAACATTGTCGAACAGGCTATCCGTAAAGGCTTTGTCGGTGGCCGGGAGCTGTATACGGACAGCACCCACCTGAAAGCCAGTGCCAATCCCCATAAATCCGGGAATATTCGGCATCCCGTACCCCCGGGGGCCTATCTGGACGCGTTGGAAAAAGCGGTGAATGAAGACCGGGCTAAGTCCGGAAAAAAAGCCTGACGCCAGCCCATAAGGAACGGCAAAGAAAAGCCAAAGTCAGTACGACTGACCCGGAAAGCGGGTTTATGCACCGGACGAACAAACCCAAAGGCTTTTTCTATCTCGACCACCGTACCGTGGACGGGAAAGCCAATATTATCCTGGACACCTACGCCACGGCGGGCAATGTCCACGACAGCCAGCCATTGATAGGGCGTCTGAAGCGCCAGCGGACTCGTTTCCCGCTGAATCCGATCGCTGTGGTACTGGATGCGGGCTATTTTACGGCGCCGGTTTGCCATCTGACCCTGGAATTGGGTCTGACGCCGGTCATCAGCTATCGCCGCCCCAACAAAGGACCAAATACGTTTCAAAAGAAGCAGTTTATTTATGATCCGCAACAGGATTGCTATGTCTGCCCGCAGGGCGAAACGCTGATTTATACCACCACGGGTCGTCAGGGATACCGCTATTACCGAACGGCCGCCGGTATTTGCCAGGCCTGCCCACTTCGGGCGGCCTGCACCCGGGCTAAAAAGGGAAAAACGTTAACACGGCATATTTGGGAAGCGGACAAAGAAAAGGCCAGGGACATTCGCTTGAGCCCGTGGGGTAAAAAGGTGCATAAGCGGCGAAAAGAGACGATAGAGCGCAGTTTTGCGGATGCGAAACAGCATCATGGGCATCGTTACGCCCATTTTCGCGGATTGCTGAAAGTCCAGATACAGTGCCTGTTGGCGGCAACAGCCCAAAATATCAAGAAGATCGCCTTACTGGAGGCGGCGCTTTATTGGTTTTATCTGTGGATCATTCGTGAATTCACCGGGACAGAAACCCAATCACGCTCAGGAAAAAGACGTGTCGGGGATAAATCAGGAAAAATCGGCAGATAATGATTGATCATGAATGCAACAAACCCCGTTATTTTCAACGAGGTTTGTCAGCGGTCTGAAACAGCAGCTAAATAGCTGCTGTTTTTAATCGTCTGTTTAAACCTGGTGGGGTTAAATCTTATGCAGGATTGGCCGCAATCAGTTGTGCCACTTTATTTGCTTCAGCAGTCAACCCTAATTTCTGATAGGCTGATTCCATATAAGGAAGGGATTTCAGGGTGGCGTTAGTATCTGGATAGTCTCGCAGCATCTGTTCTACACGATTGACGACAGCGACATAAGCACCGCGTTGCGTGTAATATTTCACAACTGCAAGTTCGTATTTAGCTAAGCGTTCTTTGAGAAAGACTAAACGCTTGGTTGCATCAGCGGAATACTGGCTATTTGGGTAGTAACGCATTAACTGGCTAAAATCACGGAATGCGGCTCGGGCATGTTCAGGATCACGATTTGATCGATCCATGCTGAAAAAGCCTTGTAATAGGTTGTCATCCAGAGCTTGTGAAACCAAGCCACGCATATATAGCACATAGTCAATATTAGGGTGGGTTGGGTTCAGTCGCATGAAACGGTCAATGGATGCGAGAGCCAGTGGATATTCTGCTGTTTTGTAGTAGGCGTAAATCAAATCAAGCTGAACCTGTTGCGAGTACGGCCCGAAAGGATATCGGTTATCAAGGGATTCCAATTGCTTGATAGCCGCTTTATAGTTACCTTCTTGTAGCTTTTCCTGCCCAATTGAATAAATTTGGGATGGCGGAATATCAGGAACAGCATCCTTATTGCTGGAACATCCAGATAGAACCAGGCTCAATGTGGTCACTGCCACCAGATATTTCATGCGAATCATCACGTGTTGATTATCCTCTGAGTGTTTTCTGGGAGACTGTCCGTGAAGCTCCCGGCAAATATAGAGTTACAATAGCACACTATTTTAAATGAAACGGCTTCGCCGTCAAAACTCAACGTAAAATATAGAAATTTATATGGCACAACAAATCCGGCTTAACGCTATAGTCGCTGTATCTCAGCTTGGTCAACGTTTAGATCAAGCCTTGGCTGAATTGTTCCCTGATTATTCCAGGTCACGTATAAAAGAGTGGATCTTGGATGATAAAGTTCAAGTTAATGGCAAATTAATTAACAAACCCAAAGAAAAAGTTCTAGGCGGTGAAGAAATCACCATTGATGCTATCATTGAAGAGGATGCACGTTGGGAGCCTCAGGATATTGATCTTAATATTGTCTATGAAGATGATGATATTTTAGTCATTAATAAACCCCGTAATTTGGTCGTTCACCCGGGAGCGGGTAATCCTGATGGCACGGTATTGAATGCCTTATTATACCGTTATCCTGAAATTGCGGATGTTCCTCGTGCTGGCATTGTTCATCGTCTTGATAAAGATACGACTGGATTAATGGTTGTGGCAAAAACGGTTCCAGCACAAACCCGTTTGGTGGAATCCTTGCAATTACGTGAAATAACCCGTGAGTATGAAGCGATCGCTTTGGGATGTATGACCGCTGGGGGAATGGTTGAAGAACCTATTTCCCGTCATCCAACGAAACGGACACATATGGCCGTGCACCCTATGGGAAAACCTGCTGTTACCCATTATCGCGTAATGGAACACTTCAGGGCACATACGCGTCTGCGTTTGCGTTTGGAAACAGGCAGGACACACCAAATTCGTGTGCACATGGCACATATCAAGCATCCATTGGTGGGTGATCAGTTGTATGGTGGACGCCCTCGCCCATTAAAAGGCGCTTCTGATGAATTTCGCGAAGTGATGCGCAATTTTGATCGTCAGGCATTGCACGCCACTATGTTACGTCTCTACCATCCGATTACGGGTATTGAGATGGAATGGCATGCACCATTGCCAGATGACATGGTGAAATTGGTTGAAGTGATGAAAGCGGATACAGAAGCTTTCAAAGATGAAATGGATTGGTAGGTAAATGACATCACTGATTTTTCCTGATTGGCCACAACCTGATAATGTTGGTGCTTGCAGTACCACCCGCTTGGGGGGCGTGAGCTTGCCCCCATATGATAGTTTAAACTTAGGCAATCACGTTGGGGATGTTCCGGAAGCCGTGGAACGGAATAAGGCATTGTTAGTTGAATATGCCCAATTACCGCAGCAACCGACATGGTTAGAACAAGTTCATGGTACACGTGTTATCACACTTGATGGTTTGTCAGTGGTAAATAATCAGGCTGATGCTGTTTACACGAATATACCGGGGCAGGTTTGTGCTGTGATGACAGCAGATTGTCTGCCAGTGCTTTTTTGTAGTCGTTCAGGTATGGAGGTGGCCGCCGCCCATGCCGGATGGCGTGGACTATGTGCCGGGGTGTTGGAAAATACCGTATCCCGATTTAATGCAAAACCGGATACGATCCGTGCTTGGTTGGGGCCAGCTATTGGCCCTGAAAAATTTGAGGTGGGTAGTGAGGTGAGGGAAGCCTTCATAAAGACTAACCCTGAGCTAGCACAAGCTTTCACGCCTTATGATGATCATAGTAATAGGTTTCTGGCAAATATTTACTTACTGGCTAAATTAAAGTTGCAGTCAGTAGGCATAGCAGAAATTTTTGGTGGGATCGCATGTACTTTCATGGAGGAAAAAAATTTTTTCTCCTATCGTCGTGATGGCCATACTGGGAGAATGGCAACTTTAATCTGGTTGCGATAACTGACTTCACAGGGCGATCTTTGATGTATAGCGGTCCGTGTCCAATTAACTTGTCAGAATACCTTGAATATGTAAGGAATTGACCTTATCTAATCTTCAGTAGCAAATTCTGACCAGTATTGGAGGTGTTATGCGTCTGGATCGTCTTACCAATAAATTCCAGCTTGCTCTCGCTGACGCCCAATCTCTCGCATTGGGGCGTGATAACCAATTCATTGAACCTATCCATTTGATGAGTGCATTACTCAATCAAGAAGGTGGTTCAATTCGTCCTTTATTAGCCTCGGCAGGGGTGGATACGGGCAATTTCAACCACCAACTGACTCAGGCTCTGAATCGATTGCCGAAAGTAGAGGGCAACGGTGGCGATGTGCAGGTATCCAATGAACTGGGACGTTACCTCAACTTGTGTGACAAGCTTGCACAAAAAAAAGGCGATAACTTTATATCTTCAGAACTCTTTGTTCTGGCAGCGATAGAAGAGCGTGGAATATTAAGTGACATGCTAAAAGCTGCGGGGGCAACCAAAGATAAGATCACTAAGGCAATAGAACAAATGCGTGGTGGTGACAAAGTGAATGATCAAGGTGCAGAAGATCAGCGTCAAGCGTTAAAGAAATATACCATTGATCTTACTGAACGCGCTGAACAAGGCAAATTAGATCCCGTTATCGGACGTGATGAAGAAATCCGTCGAACTATTCAGGTATTACAACGTAGAACTAAAAACAACCCGGTCCTCATTGGTGAACCTGGGGTTGGGAAGACCGCAATTGTCGAAGGCTTGGCACAGCGTATCGTTAATAGTGAAGTTCCAGAAGGGCTGAAAAACAAACGTGTTTTGTCACTTGATATGGGGGCGTTATTAGCCGGTGCTAAATATCGTGGAGAATTCGAAGAACGTTTGAAAGGTGTTTTGAATGATTTAGCCAAACAGGAAGGTTCAGTCATTCTGTTTATTGATGAATTGCATACTATGGTAGGAGCCGGTAAAGCCGAAGGTGCAATGGATGCTGGTAATATGTTAAAACCAGCTCTGGCTCGTGGTGAACTGCATTGCGTTGGGGCAACAACTCTGGATGAATATCGTCAATATATAGAAAAAGATGCAGCTTTGGAGCGCCGCTTCCAAAAAGTGTATGTCGCAGAACCTACTGTTGAAGACACGATTGCTATTTTACGTGGGTTGAAAGAGCGATATGAATTGCATCATCATGTCCAGATTACTGATCCAGCAATTGTTGCGGCGGCAACATTGTCTCATCGCTATATTTCTGACCGCATGCTGCCTGATAAGGCAATCGACCTGATTGATGAAGCAGGGGCAAGCCTGCGTATGCAGATGGATTCTAAGCCGGAAGCCTTGGATCGCCTTGAGCGCCGTGTTATTCAACTAAAGCTTGAACAACAGGCACTAAAAAAAGAATCTGATGATGCCAGTAAAAAGCGTTTAGAGATGCTGAATGAGGAATTGGCAGAAAAGGAACGTGAATATTCTGAATTGGAAGAAGAGTGGAAAGCAGAAAAAGCTGAACTGAGTGGTACTCAGAATATCAAAGCCGAATTAGAAAATACCCGTATTGAATTAGAAAAAGCACGCCGTAACGGTGACTTGGCTAAAATGTCTGAAATTCAGTATGGTAAAATTCCCGAATTGGAAAAGCGTCTGACAACGGCAACCACAGCAGAAAATCGTCATATGAAGTTGCTGCGTAACAAAGTCACAGATGCTGAAATAGCCGAAATACTTGCTCGTTGGACAGGAATTCCAGTGTCCAGGATGCTGGAAAGTGAAAAAGATAAATTATTGCGCATGGAGCAAGAATTGCATAAGCGTGTGATTGGGCAGAGTGAAGCTGTTGATGCTGTATCGAATGCCATTCGTCGTAGCAGAGCCGGGTTATCTGATCCTAATCGTCCGATCGGTTCGTTCATGTTTTTGGGACCGACTGGCGTTGGTAAAACAGAATTGTGCAAGGCGCTGGCTAATTTCTTGTTCGACAGTGATGATGCCATGGTGCGCATTGATATGTCAGAGTTTATGGAAAAACACTCAGTATCAAGGTTGGTCGGTGCGCCTCCTGGATATGTTGGATACGAAGAAGGGGGATATTTGACAGAAGCTGTGCGTCGTCGTCCTTATTCTGTCATTTTGCTGGATGAAGTAGAAAAAGCGCATCCAGATGTCTTCAACATTTTGTTACAGGTTTTGGATGATGGTCGTTTAACTGATGGACAGGGTAGAACTGTCGATTTTCGCAATACGGTTGTGATTATGACCTCCAACTTAGGTTCCGATATGATCCAAGAACGTTTTGGTACCTTGGATTATATCGGTATGAAAAATATGGTGATGGAAGTGGTTGGTCATCATTTCAGACCTGAGTTTATCAATCGTGTTGATGAGGTTGTTGTATTCCATCCACTCGGGAAAGGGCATTTGACATCTATTGCAAATATTCAATTGCAGCGTTTATATCAGCGCTTAGAAGAGCGTGGTTATCAAGTAGAAATAACACCGTCCGCGCTGGAAAAATTAAGCGAAGCGGGTTTTGACCCTGTATATGGTGCTCGCCCATTAAAACGTGCAATTCAACAAGAGATTGAAAACCCACTGGCTCAGCAGATCCTTTCTGGAACATTGATTCCAGGTAAACTAGTGACGTTGGTGCTAGAAAATGATCGGATTGTTGCCATGCAATGACATTACCTGACAGGTTTTTAATAAAAAAGCAGAGAAGGTAAAGTCACATTGAGATAAAAAGAGGTGTTTTTTGCACCTCTTCTTTCATTTTATCGATTATAAAAGCATCAGGTTATAGTGTTTTGAGGGATAAATGAGCGGTTGAGGTTTTTTTTTGAAAAAACGATTGCCACAGTCGTAAAACTCCCTATAATGCGCATCCGTTGTCACGACAAACACACAAACCTGTCGGGATGACAAAGTGAAAGGCCTTGAAAAATAAGGCTTGACACTGAAAGAGGAAAGCGTAAGATACGCAGCCTCGCAACCCGGCAGCGATGCCCGGTTGACACGCTCTTTAACAAATTAATCAGACAATCTGTGTGGGCACTCGCAAGACCCTATCTCAACGCCGAAAGGCGAAAGAAAGAATCAAGTCTTAAAGAGTGACTAACAGTGAATTCATTATGAATAAACCGTTTAATTCTTTGAGCATCAGACTTTTAATTGAAGAGTTTGATCATGGCTCAGATTGAACGCTGGCGGCAGGCCTAACACATGCAAGTCGAGCGGCAGCGGGAGAAAGCGTGCTTTCTTGCCGGCGAGCGGCGGACGGGTGAGTAATGTCTGGGGATCTGCCCGATGGCGGGGGATAACCACTGGAAACGGTGGCTAATACCGCATAATCTCTGCGGAGCAAAGTGGGGGACCTTCGGGCCTCACGCCATCGGATGAACCCAGATGGGATTAGCTAGTAGGTGGGGTAAAGGCTCACCTAGGCGACGATCCCTAGCTGGTCTGAGAGGATGACCAGCCACACTGGGACTGAGACACGGCCCAGACTCCTACGGGAGGCAGCAGTGGGGAATATTGCACAATGGGCGCAAGCCTGATGCAGCCATGCCGCGTGTATGAAGAAGGCCTTCGGGTTGTAAAGTACTTTCAGCGGGGAGGAAGGCGGCAGCCTGAATAAGGTTGGCGTTTGACGTTACCCGCAGAAGAAGCACCGGCTAACTCCGTGCCAGCAGCCGCGGTAATACGGAGGGTGCAAGCGTTAATCGGAATTACTGGGCGTAAAGCGCACGCAGGCGGTCAATTAAGTTAGATGTGAAATCCCCGGGCTTAACCTGGGAACGGCATCTAAGACTGGTTGGCTAGAGTCTCGTAGAGGGGGGTAGAATTCCACGTGTAGCGGTGAAATGCGTAGAGATGTGGAGGAATACCGGTGGCGAAGGCGGCCCCCTGGACGAAGACTGACGCTCAGGTGCGAAAGCGTGGGGAGCAAACAGGATTAGATACCCTGGTAGTCCACGCTGTAAACGATGTCGATTTGGAGGTTGTGGCCTAGAGCTGTGGCTTCCGGAGCTAACGCGTTAAATCGACCGCCTGGGGAGTACGGCCGCAAGGTTAAAACTCAAATGAATTGACGGGGGCCCGCACAAGCGGTGGAGCATGTGGTTTAATTCGATGCAACGCGAAGAACCTTACCTACTCTTGACATCCACGGAATTTTGCAGAGATGCGAAAGTGCCTTCGGGAACCGTGAGACAGGTGCTGCATGGCTGTCGTCAGCTCGTGTTGTGAAATGTTGGGTTAAGTCCCGCAACGAGCGCAACCCTTATCCTTTGTTGCCAGCACGTAATGGTGGGAACTCAAGGGAGACTGCCGGTGATAAACCGGAGGAAGGTGGGGATGACGTCAAGTCATCATGGCCCTTACGAGTAGGGCTACACACGTGCTACAATGGCAGATACAAAGAGAAGCGACCTCGCGAGAGCAAGCGGACCTCATAAAGTCTGTCGTAGTCCGGATTGGAGTCTGCAACTCGACTCCATGAAGTCGGAATCGCTAGTAATCGTAGATCAGAATGCTACGGTGAATACGTTCCCGGGCCTTGTACACACCGCCCGTCACACCATGGGAGTGGGTTGCAAAAGAAGTAGGTAGCTTAACCTTCGGGGGGGCGCTTACCACTTTGTGATTCATGACTGGGGTGAAGTCGTAACAAGGTAACCGTAGGGGAACCTGCGGTTGGATCACCTCCTTAAACCGACGATAGGTTATTGTTGCAGTGCTCACACAGATTGTCTGATGAAAATGAAGAAGAAGCAGCGCGTCTGCGAAGAAGACAGATGTCCCCTTCGTCTAGAGGCCTAGGACACCGCCCTTTCACGGCGGTAACAGGGGTTCGAATCCCCTAGGGGACGCCACGCTGCGGGGAACGGGTGAAAGGCGTAACCAACTGTATTTTTAAGTGGGCTGGTGACAGCCGATTTACAAATCATGCTCTTTAACAATCTGGAACAAGCTGAAAATTTGAAACACTCAGTGCTGTTAAGACAGTATTGAGGCGTCTCTCAACCCGCATCTCCGAAGACACCTTCGGGTTGTGAGGTTAAGCGAATAAGCGTACACGGTGGATGCCTAGGCAGTCAGAGGCGATGAAGGACGTGCTAATCTGCGATAAGCGCCGGTAAGGTGATATGAACCGTCATAGCCGGCGATGTCCGAATGGGGAAACCCAGTGTGACCTGTCACACTATCATTAACTGAATTCATAGGTTAATGAGGCGAACCGGGGGAACTGAAACATCTCAGTACCCCGAGGAAAAGAAATCAACCGAGATTCCCCCAGTAGCGGCGAGCGAACGGGGAGCAGCCCAGAGCCATCAGCAGTGTCAGCGTCAGGAGAACGGTCTGGAAAGGCCGGCAGTAAAGGGTGATAGCCCCGTATCCGAAGGCGTTGGCAGTGTGAGCTCGATGAGTAGGACGGGACACGTGGTATCCTGTCTGAATGTGGGGGGACCATCCTCCAAGGCTAAATACTCCTGACTGACCGATAGTGAACCAGTACCGTGAGGGAAAGGCGAAAAGAACCCCGGCGAGGGGAGTGAAAGAGAACCTGAAACCGTGTACGTACAAGCAGTGGGAGCACCCTTTGGGGTGTGACTGCGTACCTTTTGTATAATGGGTCAGCGACTTATATTCTGTAGCAAGGTTAACCGTATAGGGGAGCCGCAGGGAAACCGAGTCTTAACTGGGCGTTAAGTTGCAGGGTATAGACCCGAAACCCGGTGATCTAGCCATGGGCAGGTTGAAGGTTGGGTAACACTAACTGGAGGACCGAACCGACTAATGTTGAAAAATTAGCGGATGACTTGTGGCTGGGGGTGAAAGGCCAATCAAACCGGGAGATAGCTGGTTCTCCCCGAAAGCTATTTAGGTAGCGCCTCGTGAATTCATCTTCGGGGGTAGAGCACTGTTTCGGCTAGGGGGTCATCCCGACTTACCAACCCGATGCAAACTGCGAATACCGAAGAATGTTATCACGGGAGACACACGGCGGGTGCTCACGTCCGTCGTGAAGAGGGAAACAACCCAGACCGCCAGCTAAGGTCCCCAAGTCATGGTTAAGTGGGAATCGAAGTGGGAAGGCTCAGACAGCCAGGATGTTGGCTTAGAAGCAGCCATCATTTAAAGAAAGCGTAATAGCTCACTGGTCGAGTCGGCCTGCGCGGAAGATGTAACGGGGCTAAACCATGCACCGAAGCTGCGGCAGCGACATTTAGGTGTTGTTGGGTAGGGGAGCGTTCTGTAAGCCGTTGAAGGGGGACTGTGAGGTCTGCTGGAGGTATCAGAAGTGCGAATGCTGACATAAGTAACGATAAAGCGGGTGAAAAACCCGCTCGCCGGAAGACCAAGGGTTCCTGTCCAACGTTAATCGGGGCAGGGTGAGTCGACCCCTAAGGCGAGGCTGAAAAGCGTAGTCGATGGGCAACAGGTTAATATTCCTGTACTGGTGATAATTGCGATGGGGGGACGGAGAAGGCTAGGCAGGCCGGGCGACGGTTGTCCCGGTTTAAGGATGTAGGTGGGTGAGCCAGGTAAATCCGGCTGACTATCACACTGAGGTCTGATGACGAGTCACTACGGTGGCGAAGTTGCTGATGCCCTGCTTCCAGGAAAAGCCTCT